>JAIMBI010000043.1 GCA_023565505.1 Actinomycetes bacterium
CGTATGACTATGACCCGTTCTGGGCGAAGTGTCTGGAGCTGGGGGTAGCGCCGGGGGCGCACTCGGCCGGGCTGGGTATCGGCTTCCGGCGCAGTCTCTGGAATTACATGTACAACCACCTCGGGCACTTCGGCGAGGCGGGCGGCGCGCTCTGCAAATCGCTGTTCTTTAGCGGGGTGACGCGTCGCTTTCCTGGCTTGCGGGTAGCCTTTCTCGAATGTGGGGTTGGCTGGGCAGCGGATGTGTACGCTGGGCTGTTTGGTCGCTGGGAGAAGCGCAATGGGCGAGCCATCGCGGACCTGGACCCGGTGGCGTTGGATCGGGATCTGATGCTAGCGCTGATCCAGCGCTATGGTGAGCCGAAGATGCAGGGTGTGCTCGACCAGATGCGTGCTTGGTATGACCGGCCCTCGCCGGCGCCAG
Source organism: Actinomycetes bacterium (assembly GCA_023565505.1). GTDB lineage: Bacteria > Bacillota > Sulfobacillia > Sulfobacillales > JAIMBI01 > JAIMBI01. The sequence continues at coordinate 424 of JAIMBI010000043.1, forward strand.
CCGAGAAGGATGATTTTCGGCTGGCGGGGATCGAACGGCCGGAGGATATTCGCGATCGCTTTGTGCCGAACTTCTTCTTTGGCTGCGAGGCGGATGATCCGATGACGGCCGTGGCCTTCGATAGCCGCCTGTGGCCTTTTGGGGTCAAGCTCAACGCTATCTTTGGCTCCGATATCGGGCACTGGGACGTGCCGGAGATGACGAATGTCCTGCCCGAAGCGTACGAGCTGGTCGAACGGGGTCTGATGACCCCGGCTGATCTGCGGGCCTTCACATTTAGCAATGCCGTCTGCCTCTTCGCCGGAGCCAACCCAGACTTCTTCCGGGGTACGGTGCTCGAGACCGCTGCGGCGGCCGAGCTCGCTCGGCTGCGAGAGACAGCGCCAGCAAGAGCCCACACCACGGCCGAATAGCCCCGTCGGGGCCGCCCCACCACCCGCGTGGGCGGCGGGAGCCGCCGCCGTATACTGCGGACGACAAGGACCTCCCATCTCTTCCCGAAGGCGGGTGACCGGGCCGTTGGTGGTCGTCATCGTCAGCGGCATGCTGCTCATCGTGCTGTCGGCCGACTACTTCACCAACGGCGTGGAATGGCTGGGGCGGTCCCTGCGTCTCGGCGCCGGTGCGGTAGGGACCCTCCTGGCCGCCCTGGGCACGGCGCTGCCGGAGACGCTCGTGCCGGTGATGGCGCTCCTGTTCGGGGTCGGCAACGCGTCCGAGGCCGTCGGGCTGGGCGCCATCCTCGGCGCCCCGTTCATGCTGTCCACCCTGGGTTTCCTGGTGTTGGGCACCGGCCTGTGGTGGCTGCGTCGGCCGTCGGCGGTCGCCCTGGCCGACGTCGACGCCGTCAGCCGCGACCTGAAGTTCTTCCTGGTGGCGCTGGGTGCGGCGATCGGGGCGAGCTGGCTGGCACCGCCGCTGCGCCGGGCGGTGGCGCTGGCGCTGGCCGCGGGCTACGTCCTGTTCGCGCGCGCGGTGCTCCGCGGCGGCCGGGGCCAGGCGAGCGAGGAGCCGGCGGAAAGCCTCCACCTCTGGCATCACCCGAATCCGCCGCTCCTCGTGGTGGTGTTCCAGGTCGCCCTGGCCCTGGGCGGGCTCATCGTCGGCACCCACTACTTTGTCGACGCCTTGGTCCACGTGGCGGCAGGGTCCGGCGTGTCGGGGTTCCTGCTGTCCGTGGTCCTGACACCCGTCGCCACGGAGCTCCCGGAAGTCCTCAATTCCGTCATCTGGCTTCGCCGGCGGGCGGACACGCTCGCCTTCGGCAACGTGACCGGCGCCATGGCGTTCCAGTCCAGCCTGGTCCCGGCCTTGGGCATGTGGCTCACACCGTGGCGCTTCTCCCGGCTGGAGCTGGCGGTGGGCCTCATCAGCCTGGCGGCCGCGATCTGGGTGCTGGTGGCCATCGGCCGGGACCGCCTGGGGGCGCGCCCGCTCATGGCAGCGGGCGCCTTCTACGCCCTCTTCGTGGGAGCCGTGCTGGCGGGCGTGCGCTGACGCGGTTGACCCCCGCTGTCGACAACCGTATCATGGACTCGGCATGGACGCGGAAAAGCCGTCCCTGGCGGCGCCGGACCGGCCGGCCCGCGCCATCCGCTGAGGACTTACCCTACCGTTGAACCGGTTCCCGTGATGTTGCAGCCGCGACGGGTTGACACGGGACGTGCCGACGGTGACGCCGTTTGCCGACGCCACCCGGTGCGATGTGCGCGTGAGGGTCCGGGACATCGTGCCGGCGGGGCCGCGACGGCCCGCATGCCCGGTGCGGGAACGGTCCCGAGTCGCGCTGATGGCGTGGGGTCCTTCCGACGACGGTAATCGGAGGCGGGAAGGCAGCCATGTGGACCAATTTCGTGCGGTGGATCGACGAGCGGCTGATGGTGACACCGCTCTGGCGCGATATCGCCGACCACCCGGTTCCCGAGCACGTGAACCCCAGCGAGCACGTCAAGGCGTTCGTCTACTGCTTCGGCGGGGTGACGTTTCTCCTCCTGATCGCCCAGTTCGTGACCGGTATGTTCCTCGCCTTGTACTACGTGCCCGACGTGGTCAATTCGTACAACTCGACCCAGTACATCATGAACCACGTGGTGTTCGGGTCTGAGGTGCTGAGCATGCACAACTGGGGTTCGTCGCTCATCATCATCATGGTGACGCTCCACATGCTCCGCATCTATTGGATGGGGGCCTACCGGAAGCCGCGGGAACTCAACTGGATCGTCGGCGCGACGCTCCTCCTGCTCGTGCTGGGGTTCGGCTTCACCGGCTACCTGCTGCCGTGGGACGAGAAGGCGTACTTCGCCATCCAGGTGGGTGTCAGCTTCGTCAAGTACGTTCCGTTCATCGGCAATGCTCTGTACCTCATCGTGGCGGGCGGCCCGCAGATTGGGGCGGCGACCCTGTCGCGGTTCTTCGCGATCCACGTCCTGTTCCTGCCGGCGCTGCTCCTGACATTCCTAGGGCTCCACTTCCTGATGATCCGGCGCAACGGGATCACGGGGCCCTACTAGTCGCGGGGGACGAGATGGAAGAAGAGCTGCACCACCACAAGGCCAAGGAATACCAATCCTCTGGCGTGGTGCCGTTTTGGCCCGAGCATCTGCTGAAGGAGATGGTCGTGGGGTTCACGGCCCTCCTCACGTTGGCCATCTTCGCGCACTTCAACCCGGCCCCGCTGGGTCCGCCTGCGGATCCGGGGGACTGGGCCTTCCAGCCGGCTCCGGACTGGTACTTCTACTTCGTCCAGAACTTCTTCGACGTCGGCGGATACTACTGGTCGGTGTTGGGCCTGACCAACCTCGACTGGGTGCTCATGTTCCTGATCCCGGTGCTGGGGATCGCCCTGTTCTACGCCGTGCCGTTCATCGACCGGTACCCCGAGCGGCGGCTCCTGAAGCGGCCCCTGATGCTGGGCCTGATGCTGTTCGGCATCGCGTCCATCGGGTACTTCACGGCGAATGGGGTGTACAACCACGACTACCTCGTCGCCCACGAGCCGATCAACATCCTGCAGACGTCCTGCGAGAACTGTCACCAGATGGGCAACGCGGGGAACACGTCGGGGGTCTACCGTCTGCCGGACGGGCAGTACATTTACCCGCCTCCCCTGACCCACGTCGGCAGCATCATGAGCCCGGACCAGATTCGCCGGCAGCTCGTCTCCCCGGTGGGCGGGATGCCCAACCTCGGGTTGCCGCCGGCGGCGGTCGAGTACCTGGTGAACTACCTGTCCCAGCAGAAGTAAGCGGCGCCGTCGCGGAACGCGGCCGGGCCCTGCCCGGCCGCGTCGCCGTCCCGTGGGATCGCCCCGATCCGGGCATGCTGGGCCCGAGGTGATGACCATGGCCAAGGGGAACGGAACCGCCGCCGACGGCCCGGCGGGACTCAAGGTGCAGGTGGCGAAGGACCTCGGACTCTGGGAGAAGGTCGAGCGACTGGGCTGGGGCGGCCTGACGGCCCGGGAGTCGGGACGGGTCGGCGGCGAGATGACCCGGCGCCGGGCCCGTGGAGGGCTGGCGGCGCCCGGGGCCTCGTATGCATCTACGGCGGAGGCGGAGGGCGCCGACGGCTGACGCCGCCCCTCCCGCTCCGGTTGATGGTATCATCAGGATAAGAGGCGGGTCACCCCCGGTGGGGGCCCGGAGACGAGGAGGAGAACGGGTGCAGCTCTCACAGCGGGCACAGGCGCTCAGTCCGTCGCCGACGATGGCCATCGACGCCCGGGCCAAGGCGCTCCTGGCCGAGGGGCAGGACGTCATCAACTTCTCGGCCGGCGAACCGGACTTCGACACCCCGGAGCACATCAAGGCGGCCGCCGTGGAGGCCATTCGGCGGGGCGACACGAAGTACACGGCGGTGGCGGGCACGGTGGCGCTCCGGCGGGCCATCGCCGATCACGTGGCCGAGGTCGCCGGGGTACGCTACGCCCCGGAGGAGATCGTGGTCTCCGTGGGGGCCAAGCACTCGCTCTACAACGCGCTCATGGCCCTGGTCAACCCGGGCGACAAGGTGCTGCTGCCGGTGCCCTACTGGGTCTCGTACTCCGAGCAGATTCGGTTGGCGGGCGGCGAGCCGGTGTTCGTGCCGCTGTCGCCCTCCCGGCAGTACCGGCTGACGGTCGAGGACCTCGAGGCGCATTGGCAGCCGGGCGTCGTCGGCCTCATCCTGAACAGCCCCAGCAATCCCACCGGGGCGGTGGTGGAGCCGCGGGAGATCGAGCGGATCGCCGCGTGGGTCCAGCAGAAGGACCTGTGGGTCATCAGCGACGAGATCTACCATCGGCTCCTGTACGGCACGGTGCGCCACCAGTCCATCGCGGCGCTGGACGGCATGCGGGAGCGCACCATCTACGTCAACGGCGTCTCCAAGGCCTACGCCATGACCGGCTGGCGCATCGGCTATGCGGCCGCGCCCAAGGCGCTGGCCGCCGCGATGGCGGGGATCCAGAGCCAGTCGACCTCCAACCCCACCTCGGTGGCCCAGGCCGCGGCCGTGGCGGCGCTCACCGGACCGCAGGACGTAGTGGAGACCATGCGGCAGGAGTTCGAGCGGCGGCGGGCGCTGGCCTACGACCTCCTGAGCGGGATCCGCGGCCTCCGGCCGGTCCTCCCCGACGGGGCGTTCTACTTCTGGGTGGAGACGGATGCTTGGGTGGGCCGGACGCTGGCCGGCACCGTGATCCAGGACGCGGACAGCCTGGCGGCCGTTCTCTTGGATCAGGCCCTGGTGGCCGTGGTCCCCGGCAGCGGGTTCGGCGTGCCGCACGCCTTCCGGCTGTCGTTCGCCACGAGCCAGGAGCGGATCCGGGAGGGGATCAGCCGCATGGCCCGGTTGCTCAACGCCTGACCGCGGGGAGGCGGCCGTGACGACGCCGCGCCGCGTGCTGGTGGTGGGGCTCGGGGTCAACAACCGCCCGCTGCTCCCGTACTTCGCCGACCGGGGCGTCGAGGTGGTGGCGGCCGACCGGCGCCCTCAAGCGGAGCTCGAGGTCGAAGGCCTGTCCGCCCGGACCTGGTGCACCGGTCCGGACTATCTCCGGGAGGCGTTGCGCCACGGACCGTACGACGAGGTGTACCTCACGCCGGGCATGGTCAAGGACGGCCCGGAGATCCGGGCCCTCGTAGCGGCGGGCGCCCGGCTTCGCTGTGAGACGGACCTCTTCCTGTCCTTGTGCCCGGCCCCGGTGATCGGCATCACGGGGTCGGCGGGCAAGACCACCACCACCACCCTGGTGGGGGAGATGCTCAAGGCCGACGGTTCGCGGCCCGTGTTCGTGGGCGGGAACATCGGGGTCCCGCTCCTCCCGCGTCTGGGCGAGATCCGGCCGGACGCCTGGGTCGTCATGGAGCTGTCGAGCTTCCAGTTGGAGTTGGTCGAGCGGAGCCCCCACGGGGCGGCCTTGCTCAACTTGGCGCCCAACCACCTCGACGTCCACGGGAGCTTCGGCGCCTACGTCGCCGCCAAGGCCCGCATCTTCGCCTTCCAGGGACCCGACGACTGGCTCGTGCTGCCCGACCGGCTGGACCCCGTCGAGGACCGGGTGGCGGCCGCGCGGTCGGCGGTGTGGCGGTTTTCCGACCGCGGACCCGTGCCCCGGGGCACGTATCTCGCCGACGGGATCCTCTGGTGGCGCCAAGACGGCGCGCCCGAGGCGCTGGCGCCCCGCGCCGCGCTCAAGCTCAAAGGGGCGATGAACGTCCGCAACGCCCTGGCGGCAAGTCTCGTGGCCCGCCTCGCGGGCGCGCGGCTTGAGGCCGTGGCCGCGGTGCTGGAGCGGTTCGAGGGGGTCCCCCACCGGCTCGAGCCGGTCGCCGAGGTCGACGGCGTCCGTTACGTGAACGACTCCATCGCCACGGCGCCCGACCGCACGTTGGCGGCGCTCGAGGCCCTGGAAGGCCCGTTGGTGGTCATCGCCGGCGGGTACGACAAGCACCTGGATTACGCCGAACTGGGCCGGGCGTTGAGCCGCCGCGCCCGGGCGGTGGTCCTGCTGGGACAGACGGCGGAGAAGATCGCCCGGGCCATCGGCTCCGGGCCCGTGGTGCGCCGCGCGGCGGACCTCGCCGAGGCGGTGGCCGTGGCCCGGAGCCTGGCCCGGCCGGGCGACACCGTGGTGCTGTCGCCCGCCTCCGCGAGCTACGACCAGTACCGCAACTTCGAGGAGCGAGGGGAGCACTTCCGCGCCTTGGTCCGGGCCCTGGCCGGCCAGGCGCCGTGAGCATGCGCGACGACGTCCGGAACATCGCCATCATTGCCCACGTCGACCACGGCAAGACCACCCTGGTCGACGCCATGCTCAAGCAGAGCGGGTTGTTTCGGGATCCCGACCAGATCGTGGAGCGGGCCCTCGACACCAACGCGCTGGAGCGGGAACGCGGCATCACCATTCTGTCCAAGACCACGGCCGTGCCGTACGGAGGCCGGACCATCAACATCGTCGACACGCCCGGCCATGCCGACTTCGGCAGCGAAGTGGAGCGCATTCTCCGGATGGTCGACGGCGCGCTCCTGGTCGTGGACGCGGCCGAGGGCCCGATGCCTCAGACGCGCTACGTCTTGAGCAAGGCGTTGGCCGCGGGGCTCCGGGTCATCGTGGTGGTCAACAAGATGGACCGACCCCAGGCCCGCCCCGCCGAGGTCGTGGAGGCGGTCCTGGAGCTGTTCGTCGACCTGGAGGCGTCCGACGCCCAGCTCGACTTTCCGGTGCTCTACGCCTCCGCGAAGCAGGGGGTGGCCGCGGTGGACCCGCAGGGGCCGCCCGGCGGGGATCTCCGGCCCCTCTTCGACGCCATCGTGCGCGAGATCCCCCCGCCGGCCGGCGACCTCGACGGGCCGTTCCAGATGCAGGTGACGACCCTGGACCACGACGACTACCTGGGGCGCCTGGTCATCGGGCGGGTAAGTCGGGGCGAGGTGCGGCCGGGGCAGACCGTGGCCGTGGTCGGTCCCGACGGCGTGCGGGCCGAGGCCCGCGTCGCCCGTATCTTCCAACGCGTCGGACTGGGGCGCACCGAACTGGAGCGGGCGCGGATGGGGGACATCGTCCTGTTGGCGGGGGTGGGGGAGGCGGGAATCGGCGCCACCCTCACGGATCCCGAGCACCCGGAGGCGCTCCCGCCCCTGGCCGTCGACGAGCCGACGCTCATGGTCCTGGTGGGTGTCAACACGAGTCCGTTCGCCGGCCGCGAGGGACGGTTCGTCACCTCCCGCCATCTGCGCGAGCGGCTGTTCCGGGCGGCGGAGCGGGACGTCGGGCTGGTGGTGGAGGCGACCGAGGACGCCGAGGTCTTCCGGGTCAAGACCCGGGGCGAGCTGCACCTCGCGGTCCTGCTGGAGACCCTCCGGCGCGAGGGCTACGAGATGGAAGTGTCCAAGCCCGAGGTCATCGTGAAGACCGGGCCGGACGGCGAGCGGCTGGAGCCGTATGAGGAGCTGGTGCTCGACCTGCCCGAGGCGTACCTCGGCCCCGTGATGGAACGGCTCGGGCCGCGACGCGCGGAGCTGACCGGCCTGGGACCGGCCGGACCGGGACAGGTGCGGGCGACCTTCCGCATCCCGGCCCGCGGTCTGTTGGGGTTTCGGTCCGTCTTCCTGGCCGAGACGCACGGCTACGGGGTGATGAACCACCTGTTCCTGGGCTACGACCGCGAGGCCGGTCCCATCGACGCGGGCGGCCACGGCGCCTTGGTCGCCCTGGAGACGGGCGAGGCGACGGCCTACGCCCTGGACAACGCGCAGCTCCGGGGCACCTTGTTCATCACCCCGGGCACCCCGGTGTACGCGGGGATGGTGGTGGGGGAGCACAGCCGGCCGCAGGACCTGGAGCTCAACGTCTGCAAGAAGAAACACGTCACCAACGTCCGCAACAGCAACGCCGAAGAGGCCATCCGCCTGGTGCCGCCGCGGGAGCTGTCGCTCGAGGGCGCCTTGGAGTGGATCGCCGCGGACGAGCTGTTGGAGGTCACGCCGCGGTCCCTGCGGATCCGCAAAGCTACCCTGGACCGGAACGCCCGGCGCCGGGAGCGGAAGTCCGGGTGAGCTGGGCGCTGGCGCCCGACGTCTGGTCCTACTGGAGCCTGGGCCGCTCCTTGTGGCCGCCGGAGGCGCTCCCCCAGGCCGCCCGGGAGCAGGGATACGACGCCGTCCTGCTCGCCGACTGGCGCTCCCTGGCCGGGGCGGTCCCGTTCGTGCGGGCGGCCCGGTCGGCGGGCGTGCGCCCCCTGGTCGGCGTCACCCTGCCGGTGGAGGCGGCGGGCCGGCGCTGGACGGTGCGCGCCGTGGCGCGGGACGCCGCGGGATGGGGCGCGCTGTGTCGGCTGGCGTCGGATCCTCCCGCCGTGGACCACCCGGGGGAGGTGGCCGCCCGGCTGGCGTGGATCTGGCCCGAGGCGGCGCTCGACGCGTCCCGGCCGCCGTGGCGCGACACGGCGTTCGCGGGGGCCTTCCACGGCGTGCTGGTGGCCCGGCCCGGGCGGGCGGTGCCGGCGGACGTCACGGCTCTGGCCGCGCGGCCCGTCCGGGCCCGGGATCCCGGGGACGGGCCGGCGCTCGCGCTGCTGGCCCGGCTGGTGGGCGAGCGACCCGAGCCTCCGGCCGGCTGGGTCGCGGCGGACGCCCTCCGGGACGCGTTCGGCTCCGACCATCCCGCGGTGGCCGGCTGGACGGCGCTGGTCGAGGCCTGTGCGCCCGACCCGGTCCCCTTCGCCGCGCCGACGCTTCCCGCCTGGGCGGGCGGCGAGCCGGGGGACGCGGACGCGTTCGCCGTCCTGCGGGACCGGGCCGCCAAGGGCCTGAGACGCCGCGGGCGGGCAGACGACGACCGCTACCGCCGCCGCCTGGCGGCGGAGTTGGGTATCATCCGGCGGCTCGGCTTCGCGGCCTACTTCCTCATCGTCGCGGATCTGGTGGACCATCTGCGGCGGGAAGGCGTCCGCGTCGGCCCCGGCCGCGGCTCGGCGGCCGCGAGTCTCGTGGCGTACGCGCTGGGGATCACGGCGGTCGACCCGGTCCGGTGGGGCCTGGTGTTCGAGCGCTTCCTGAACCCGGAGCGCGGGGACCTCCCCGACATCGACCTCGACATCGAGGACGGCCGGCGCGCCGAGGCGGTGCGGTGGTTGCGGGAGCAGTACGGGCCGGAGCGGGTGGCGCAGATCGGGACGTGGGGCACGCTCGGCGCGCGGGCGGCGTTGCGGGAAGTCGGCCGCCTCACCGGCCAGGATCCCGCCCTGGTGGAGCAGGCCGCCCGCTGGTTCGGGGACAATCAAGGGCCCTTGGCCGCCGCGCGGGGGCGGGACAGCCCCCCGTGGCTCCGGCGGCTCGCCGAGACGCCGTGGTGGGCCTTGGCCGAGCGGCTGGAGGGCATCCCGCGGCATCCGTCGATCCACGCGGCCGGGGTGGTGGTCGGCGCCGGACCGCTGCTGGACCGGACCCCGCTCGCGGATGCCGGTGGACAGGCGGTCACCCGGCTCGGGATGGCCGACCTGGAGGCGCTGGGATTGGTGAAGTTCGACTTGTTGGGCCTTCGGACGCTTACCGTGGTGGAGCGGACCCTCCGCTTCCACCCTGTTCGCCTCCCCGAGATGGACGCGGTGCCGCCCGACGACCGGGACGTCCTCCGCCTGCTCGGACAGGGGGAGACCGACGGCCTGTTCCAATTGGAAAGCCGGGGCATGCGCGACCTCCTCCGGCGACTCGGTCCCCGCCACCTCGCGGACGTGATGGTGGCCGTGGCGTTGTTCCGGCCGGGGCCGATGTCCCAGGTGGGTCAGTACCTCGAGCGGCGCGAGCGCGGCTGGACGCCGGCCGACGCCGTGGACCACGTGCTGGCCGACACCTACGGCGTGGCCGTCTACCAGGAACAGGTGATGGCGCTGGCGCGGAGCCTCGCGGGGTACACCTGGGGCGAGGCGGATCTCCTGCGCCGGGCGATGGCCAAGAAGGACCACGACCTGTTGGCCGCCGAGCGCGACCGCTTCGTCGGGCGGGCCGTGGCCCGCGGCATGGCGGAGGCCGCCGCCCGGGCGGTCTTTGAGCGTATGGCCGCCTTCGCCGAATACGGGTTCAACCAGGCGCACGCCACCGCCTATGGCCTGCTGGCCTACTACGTGGCGTTCCTCCGCACCCACGCGCCCGCCGCGTTCTGGGCCGCGCAGGCGGCCGTGGCCGGCCACGGCGAGCGGCTCCGGGCCGCCCTGGTGGGCGCCCTGCGCGACGGCGTGACCGTCCTCCGGCCCCACGTCAACCACAGTGCCGTCCAGGCCGTGCCGGAGGGCGACGCGGTCCGGGTGGGGCTGGACGGCATCCGGGGTCTCGGGGCTTGGGCCGAGGCTATCGTGACAGCCCGGGGCGACCGACCGTTCCGGGACGGGGCGGACTTGGTGCGGCGGTTGGGGCGGACCCCGGATCCCGCGGTGCTGGCCCAGCTCCGCGCGGCCGGGGCCCTCGCGGGCATGGCGGACGCGGACCGCTGGGCCGAGGCGGATCGCCAGTTGGCCTGGTTCGACGACGAACGGTCCGTCCCGGCGGGCCCGACGGACGACCGGGCGGCGTTCGGCTGGCCCTGGCCGGAGCCGGACGGCCACGTCTATATTCGAATCAAGCGGTTCGGGCCGGAGGAGGAGGCGGCGCTCCGGGCCGTTGCGGCCCGTTTTCCCGGTCCGGACCGCCTGGTGGTGGCGCCGGTGGGGCGTACCCGGGGCGTCCGGCTGGCGGTCGGCGTCCGCCCGTCGCCCGCCAGTCTCCGGGCCCTCCGGGCCTTGGAGGGGGTGGCGGGCGTGGTGCGCGGCGTACGGGCCGCCGACGCGGTGGAGGAAGGCGGGTGACGCGTGACGTGGAGCGAGAGGAACTCATCCAACACTTGACCCCGCCGCCGGGGGTGACCATGCCGCCGTATCCGGCTTGGCGCGACCGCGTGTACCGTTACAGCCTGGCGGCGGCGACCGTGGCGCTGGGCGCGCTCGGGGCGGGCCGCGCCGGAGTCTGGCCGTCCCTCGCCGCTCTGGCGGGCGTCCTGCTGGCCGTCGCCACCCTCGCGGCCGGCTGGAGCTTTCTGGTGTGGGTGGCGGCGGTGCGGCGCGTGGTCCTCGCCCTGGCCGTCGCGGGAACCGTCCTGCTCCCGGTGGCTCCGCCGTGGGGGACCGGGGTGCTGCTGGCCGCCTTGTCCGTGATGGCGGCCAAGGAGACGCACTGCTTCCGGTTTCCCGCCGGCCGGGTCATCCCCTGGGTGTCGCTGGTCGTCGCGCTCGTCGGCCTGATGCCGGCCGGGGCCCGGGCTTCCGGCGTCGGCCTGCTGGTCGTCGCGGGGCTTTGGGCGACGTTGGTGGTCCAACGCTGGCGCCTACCTCTCTTCGAAATCTGAGGCCTACAGACGGGTGACCTCGGGGGGGAGGGCGGCTTCCACCAGGCCGACGGCTGCCCCGGCCGCCAGGGCGGGCCACACGGACAGTCCCATGCCGGGGACGACCGTCTCGGCCGCGTAGACCACCAGAGCCCCCAGCAGGGACCAGAACACCAAACGCTCCCACCGGTTCCAGGCCGCCCCCAGGCTGCCGTCGAAGCCGGCCCCCACGAGCCCCGTGGCGAGCCCGCTGAGCAGCGCGCCGAAGACCTTCGGCCCGGCGGGCACCAGCGGTCCCGCGGCGTGGGCGTAGGCGAGCAGCACGACCGTCATCGCGACCATGGCCGCCACGACCCGAAGGGTCGTGCCCAGGATGCCCATCCGCTCGCCCCCCTGGCGCATTTGGTCCCAGCATGTCCCCCGTCCGCTGGCGTTATCCGCCCGCAAGCGCCCCGCGCCCGGCGAGGCTCGCCCGCCACGCCGCTTCGAGCGCCCGGGGCGACAGCCCGTAAACGTGCTCCAGGGCCCGGTCGAAGGGCACGCCCCGCTCCAACGCGGCCACCAACGCCCGGAGCCCCTGGGGGCCGCCCCGGGCGACGAGGAACCGCACCAGGGCCAAGGCCTGGCGGTAGGCCCGGGACTGGTCCGGGAGGTCGTAGAACGCGGTGGTCAGCCGCTGGATGGAGTAGAGCGGACCGTCGAGCCGGTTGTGCGGCGTGAGCCACACGAAACCGGTCAGGCGCCAGTCCTCGTATTGGGCGACGCCTTCGTTGAACCACGCCGGGTAGTTCCCGTGGGCCGCGGCGTCGAGGAGAGCGTGGCCGAGTTCGTGCGCCACCGGCCCCTCCCGGGCGAAGACCGGCTGCCACGGCCGCACCCGGATCCAGCTGGTGGGGGCGGCCAGCCGGATGGTACCCGCATCGTACAACCCGATGTCGTCCTGGGCGGGCGACAGCCCCGCCGTGCGGTCCAAGTCGGCCGTGGACGGATACAGGACGACGTAGAGCCGCCTCCCGAGCCGCGCGCCCAGGTCGGCGGCCTCGGCCGGGTAGTCGTGGAGCAATTCCGCCAGGACCACCCGCGCCGCCTCGGCCTGCCCCGGGGGGTAGAGCACGACGAAGGGGCCTCCCGCCAGGCTCCGGTCGCCGGCGGCCTCGAGCCGGGTCGCGAGAACCTCCGCCGCGGTGACCGGGCCGGTCCCGGCCCAGCGCGCCAGGGCGCCCGCCAGCGCGGCGATGCCGGCGGCGCCGGCAAGGAGGCCGACCACGAGCCGCCGCACGTCCACTGTCACACCTCCCGCCGCGTCGTCACCCCGAGTGTACCGGCGGGCCGGGACGGGCGCAGGACCGTAAATCCTGGCAAGGCGGGGACCCCGGCGGCCGTCAGTCCAGGAGGGCGAGGACGCCGGCGGCGACGACGAGCAGCGTCGTGAGGAGGTCCGCCCCCAGCGACAGACCGTGCCACCGCCCGAAGGCCGAGGTCCCGACGGCCGCGTGGGCGTGGGGCAGGAGGACGAGCCACCCGAGCAGCGTCAGGGCGAAGGCCGCCCCGAGCACGACCCGGGAGGCCGCGGCGCGGCGGCGCAGCCCGCCGGCCGCGAGCCACGCGACCGCCCCGGCGAACGCGGACGCCTGGTAGAAGGCGGGGAAGAGGCGGTCGAGGACCGCCAACACGGCGGCGGCCGGCACGGCGGCGAAGACCGCCGCCGGCACGGCCACCGTGAAGAAGCCCAACAGCGCGAGCCATGCGCCCAGCGCCAGGGCGTGGATGGTACGGGCCATCGCCCCGGTTCCTCCCGTAGCAGACGCCCGGCCAGCCGGGCGTCCTGCGCTTACTCCGTGGAGATGCGCGGATCCGCCTGGGCGTGCTGCGGGATGATGGCGACGAAGCGTTCCCGCTGCCCCAGGACGGAGCGCACCCGTTCGGCGTCGCGCCGCTCGCCGGCCCCGTCGAGCAGGAGAGCGTAGTCGCGGAGCAGGGCCGTCACCTGGTTCCACAGGGCGTCGTCCGGGGGGCGGAAGCTGACCTTGGCCCCCGGGGCGAGCCGCTTCTTGAGCGCCTGCTGGTCCAGTCCCAGGTCAGGGTGGAGTAGGCTCACCACCACGCCCCCGGTCATGCCGGCGCACATCCACGGTCCCGGGTCCCCCAGGGTGACGACCAAGCCGCCCGTCATGTACTCGAAGGCATAGCCCTTGAGCGAGGCCGTCGCCATGGTCCCGTCGAGCGGCCCCTCGGGCCAGTCACCCAGGACGACCTCCCCGCCGGAGAGCGACAGAACACCGGGGATAGAGGTCCTAATCTTGGGGGGGCGTATAAGAAAGGTGGGGTCTTTCTCTATGATTTTTTCGGCTAAAAGAAACTTGAAAAACTGTTTTATGGAGACCAGTATCCGAGCTACGGACCGGGCATTAAGGTTCTGCTCTCTTAGATGTGTCAGAAAATCAAGAATGACCTTGTAATCGACTTCTCTGATATCAACGACCCCTCTTTCTTCCAGGTAAGCTACACACTTCGAGATATCTCTTCCATAAGACTCCAAGGTGTTCTTTGAAAGCCCTTTCACCACGGCGAGATAAGAGATAAAAGAATCCTGGAGGTTATTCATATTCGGAAAAATAGAGTATTATGTGCCAACCTCCCATGAGCTTAGATATTTACTCTGCTCGGGGGTGAGCCTGTCGATTTTTACACCCAGCGATTTCAATTTCATCTCCGCTACCATTTTGTCCACCCTCTCCGGAACGCCATAAACCTTGTTCTCCAGCTTTTTCCTGTTCTTCACCAGATACTCAACACAGAGGGCCTGGTTGGCAAAGCTCATGTCCATGACCGCCGCCGGATGCCCCTCGGCGGCACCCAGGTTGACGAGGCGACCCTCGGCGACGAGGAAGAGATCCTTGCCGCCGATCTCGAACCCCTCGACCATCGGCCGGACCCGCCGGACGTGGCCCTCGGCCATCGCCCGCAGGGCGCCGAGATCGAGCTCGACGTCGAAGTGACCGGCGTTGGCGAGGATCGCCCCGTCTCGCATCCGCTCGAAGTGCTCCCGTCGGAAGACGTTCCGGTTGCCGGTCGCCGTCACGAAGAGCTCGCCCCAGCCGGCGGCCTCGGTGTGGGTCATGACCCGGAAGCCGTCCATGAGCGCTTCGAGGGCCCGGACGGGATCGACCTCGACGACCGCGACGTGGGCCCCCATGCCGGCCATCCGGGCGGCGATCCCCCGCCCCACCCAGCCGTAGCCGGCGACGACGACGTTCCGCCCGGCGAGGAGGATGTTCGTCGCCCGGAGGATCCCGTCGACGGTGCTCTGGCCGGTGCCGTAGCGGTTGTCGAAGAGGTGCTTCGTCAGCGCCTCGTTGACGGCGATGACCGGGTAGCGGAGGG
>JAIMBI010000019.1 GCA_023565505.1 Actinomycetes bacterium
GGACGGCCGACCTGCAGGGCGCCGTCGCGCTCGTAGCTGACATAGCCGGGCAGGCCGTCGATCCACACCCATTGCACCAGCACCGCCGGTTTGGTGGTCAGCTTGCGATAGAGGCCGCCGAACAGCCGCAGCACCTTGTCCAGGCCGATGATCGGTTTCAGGAAGGCGTGAGCCTTGCCGCCGCCGTCCGCGTGCAGCACGACCTCGATACGCGTGCACGCCCCCGCCAGTGCTTCGTCGACCGAGTTGTCGACCACCTCGTACAACAGGTGGTGCAGCCCGTCGGGTCCGGTGCTCCCGATGTACATAGCCGGACGCCGGCGGACGCCCTCGAGACCTTCCAGGACCTGAATTTGCTCGGCGGTGTAGGCAGGCACGTCGGACATGCGAACACGCTCCAATCACGCAAAGGGGCACACGCGAGAACCCGCGCATGCCCTAAGAAAAATTTACCACCGCCGCGGAAAGAGTGTCAACAGCAACACCACATCCGCGGTCCGGCGAGGACGCGTTCCATACCACGCTCCCCGCACCTGTCAGCGCGCCTGCCGGCGTGCGAGCCCCGTTTACTGCCTCCCGCCGCGCTCCAGCCGCCGTGCCGCCGTCGAGGGGGCCAGCTCGGTGAGGAACGTTCCCCGCGTGGTCACCACCACCGCACGCGGGCCGCCCGAACGTCCGTGCCTCTGCCGTCTGTTCCGATCCGGGGCCCGCGTACCCGCTTCCCGCCGCCGGACGGCCAGGACCGCCACCACCTCCCTCACGTCCACCACCAGGTCCCCGCCCAGGTACACCAGCACCTGCTCACCCCCGGCGGCCCCGCTCGGTCCCGGTGGCCGGCCGACCGCGTCCACCCCGTACTCCGCTGGATGCGGGCTGCCGGAGGACACCTGGCAGCCGCGTCCGCACCACCACGCGGACACGGGAGGGACCCGCCCCATGCCCGGCTGCCGCCGCCCGCAGGATAGCACGCTCCCGCCACCGGATCTCCTGGGCGGCCGCCGTGTGTACTGCCACCACGACCAGGGTATCGCCGCGCAGGCGCCCGGGACGCGACACCTCGGCAAGCGCCGCCCCCACGATCGCGGGCCAGCGGCGCTGCAGGTCGACGAGCCCCGCCAACCTGCCCAGGCCCCACCGGCGTGCCGCTGTCCCTAAGACGTCACGGATCGGTGTGACCATGCATCCTCCCTGACGGCACCGTCTGCAACACGCAACACGTGGATGCCGTTGCCACCTGCGCCCGCCGGCAGCGCCGTCGTCGTCGCCAGTACCTGGCCCGTATCGGCCAGTTGCAACACCCGTCGCTGACGGGCTTCATCCAGCTCCGCCAGCACGTCATCCAGCAGCAGGACCGGCGTCACGCCCAGTTCGTCTCCCAGCGCCTCGCGCTCCGCGAACCGCACGGCCAGCATCGCCAGTCGCCACTGTCCCAGCGACCCCACGGTGCGCAGCGGCACATCGTCCAACAACATCTCCACGTCGTCACGCTGCGGACCCGACAGCGTCACCCCCCGTCTTAACTCATCGGCACGGCGGCGCGTCAGTTCACCCCTGGCCACCAGTGCAACGTCCTCTTCAGACGCGCCGGCCCACGACGGCCGGTAGCGCACGCGCAACGCCCCCGTCCCTCCCAAACGCTGAAACCACCCTTCCGCCTGCATACTCAACCGCGCCACGTACGCACGGCGGCGCACAACGACACGAGCACCGAGGGCGATCATCTGCGCTTCCCACGGTTCGAGATGCGCGCCGGCACGCCGGCGGAGCGCCGCGTTCCGTTGCGTCAGCGTCCGATAGTACCGATGCAAGGCGAAGTAATACGCCGGACTCATCTGCGCCAGCGCCGCATCCAGCAGTCGCCTGCGCAGCACGGCGGCGCCCCGCACTACGTCCAGATCCCACGGCGCCGCCACCACCACCGGCACACGCCCCAACACCCGACTGCGGGGCGTTTCGACACCGCCCACACGCATCTGGACCGTCCCCGCATCCTCCGCACGATGAATCACTACCTCCTGCTCCTCCTCGCGACCCCGACGCACGACGACCGCACGTACCCGCGCCACCGCCTCGCCGCATGCGACGACTTCCACTTCCCGTACCGTCCGGTACGATCGGCCCGTCGCCACGACGTACACCGCTTCCAGGAAGTTGGACTTCCCCTGCCCGTTGGCGCCCACGAGAACCGTAAGACCGTCCCGCAGCGCGACGTCTGCGCGCGCGTAGTTCCGGAAGCCCCGCAATGACACCCAACGGATCCAGCACGCGGTCTTCACGGTCGCACAACCCGTAGCCTGTCAATCCCCACGACGTCCACCACGTCGCCCGGGTACACCCGTCGCCCCCGACGCGCTTCGACCACACCGTTGACCCGCACTTGCCCACGGCGGAGCAGCGCCTTCGCTTCTCCACCGGTCGTAACGACGCGTGCCCACTTCAGCAGCGCGCCCAGCGCAATGCTCGCAGTGTGAATCTGCACGGTCCGTTCACGCTGCGACACGAACCGGTGCCAACACGTACACGTATTCCGGTTGCCCTACCGGCCGCACTGCACCTGGACTCAACGGCCCCGTAAGCTCCACAGCGACTTCGGCCGTCTCCACCACCCCGAGACACTCCATCAAGTAGCGCGCGTTGAACGCCGTCGCCACCGTCTCGCCTTCGCTCTGCACCTCCAACGTCTCCTCGGCTCTGCCATACTCCGGTGTATGCGACGACAGCGTCAATTCGGTGCCTCGGGTCACCAGACGTACCACGTTGGCCGAGTCTCGCGCCGTGATCGCCACACGGCGCACGGCCCCCAGCAACGCCTCCGTACTCACCACGATCCGTTGCTTGTACCCCTGCGGGATCACCTGCTGGTAGTTCGGAAACGGCCCGGGAATCAACCGACTCACCATGCGCGTGTCACCGAACGCGAACATCACCTGGTTTTCCGCGATGACAACGTCCACGACCCCGTCGTATCCCGTCAACGCCCTCACCAGCTCGTTCATCGTCCGCGCCGGCACGATCACGCCGGCGTTCTGCGCCGCCGGCGTCGCCAACCGCGCCGTCCGTAACGCCAACCGTCCTCCGTCAGTGGCCACCAGCCGAATCTCCGCCCCATCGAGCACCAGGTACAACCCGGTCAAGAACACCCGCGTCTCGTCAGTCGACACGGCAAATGCCGTCTGTCGCATCATGACCCGGAGCGTCCCGGCCTCAAGCGACACGACCGTCGCCGCCGACGGCTCGGGGACCACCGGGAAGTCGCTGGCCGGCATCCCCACCAGGGCATACGTGACCCGCTGGCATTGAAGCTCCACTTCGCGCCCGTTCTCGGCTGCCCGAATCTGCACCGGCGCATCCGGAAGATTCGCTACGATCTCTCCCAACAACCGGGCCGGCAACGTCACCGCTCCCCCGCGGGTCACGGTGGCGGGGATCGTGGTCTGAATCCCATGGTCCAGGTCGGTTGCTACCAACTTGACGCCGTCCTTCCTGGTTTCCAGGAGGACGTTGGCCAAGATGGGCATTGTGGTGCGGGTGGATATGGCACGGCCCACCAACGCAACAGCCCTGCTCAGGTGTTTGTGTTCGCATGTCAGCAGCATGAACGAGGGTCCTCCGGGCATGACGTACGAGTAGTGCTCCACATATTATGTATATCAAGATCGTCTTCGTAGTAAGGGCTGGGCGTAGTGTGGATGTCGCCATGCGGCGGTGACCGATGCTGGCGTTGGACGAAGCCAGGACGGTGGACTGATGCTGGCGTACCTGTGGAAAAGTGCGGACAAACAGCCAGGTGCGCCGTGTGCAACCCGTTGGTAAGAAAGGTTGTACACAGGTTATGTGCTCCGGCGTTGCAGCATTTCCACAAGACGTTTGAGGCTGGCAGCGAGATGCACGTCCTTCTGCAGCACCTCTCGTACTCGCTG
Source organism: Actinomycetes bacterium (assembly GCA_023565505.1). Lineage (GTDB taxonomy): Bacteria > Bacillota > Sulfobacillia > Sulfobacillales > JAIMBI01 > JAIMBI01. The sequence continues at coordinate 3,921 of JAIMBI010000019.1, forward strand.
GCAGGCGTGCATGACCGTGGTGTGGTCGCGCCCTCCGAACTCCTGGCCGATGTGGGGCAACGACGCATCAGTGAGTTCCCGTGCCAGGTACATGGCGACCTGACGGGGGAACGCGATGCCTTTGGTGCGGCGTTTGGCCCGCATCTCTTCCGGTCGGATGCCGAAGAACTCGGCAACGACCTGCTGGATGGTGGCGATCGTCACGGTGCGCGCGCGGGCCGGTGGCAGGAGATCGCGCAAGACGTCGGTCGCCAGCTCGACGGTAATCGATGAACGCGTGAGCGACGCGTAGGCGACTACGCGTACCAGTGCGCCTTCCAGTTCGCGGATGTTGGTGTTGATGCGCTGCGCGATGAATTCCGCAACGTCGTCGGGAACGACAATGCCGTCGGTTTCAGCTTTCTTCTTGAGAATGGCGATGCGCGTTTCGAGGTCGGGTGGCTGGATGTCCGCGATGAGACCCCATTCGAAACGGCTGCGCAACCGATCCTCTAACGTGGGGATTTCCTTCGGGGGACGGTCCGACGTGATGATGATCTGGCGACTGGCTTCGTGGAGGGTGTTGAACGTGTGGAAGAACTCCTCCTGCGTGCGCTCTTTGCCGGCGAGGAACTGGATGTCGTCGATGAGGAGAACGTCGACGTTGCGATAACGGTTGCGGAAGTCGACGGTCTTGTCGTCGCGAATGGCGTTGATGAGCTCGTTGGTGAACTTCTCACTGCTGACGTAGGCGACGCGGGCGACGGCAGCGTTGTGCAGGACGCGATGGCCGATGGCCTGCAGGAGGTGAGTTTTCCCCAGTCCCACGCCACCGTAGATGAATAGAGGGTTGTAGGCGCGGGCAGGGGCCTCGGCGACAGCCAGCGCAGCGGCGTGCGCAAAGCGGTTCCCGGCGCCTACCACGAAAGTTTTGAACGTGTACTTGGGTGAGAGGTGAAGGCCTTCCGGTCGCGGTGTAGTCGATGGCGGTGTCGACCGGACAGTGGGCAGCGTTGGCGGTTCGACGATGATGATCTGCACGGCGACGTCGCGGCCAAGCGACGTGATCAGTGCGGTACGGATCATGGCGAGGAGACGCTGTTCGACCCATTCCTTGGCGAATCGGTTGGGTACGGCCAATGTGAAGACGTTGTCGCGCAGATCGACGGGTCGCATGATCCTCAGGAACGATTCCAGGGTGGGTTTGTTGAGCTGGCCCTCGATCTGGCGTAACGCGTCACGCCACAGCGTGGCAGGAGAGACGTCGACTGACACGGCAGACTCCTTTCCGTACGTCGCTCGAACGAGTTCGTTGGCGCTCACGCTTTGAGCGTCGTCTCCAGAAACGCGATGCCGTCCTCGGTGAGCGTACGCTGACCGCGGCCACGGGGCGTGACCAGGCCCAGCGTCTCCAGGGCGTGGAGTTCGCGGTACGCGGTGCTGTGACTGACGTCGAGTTCCTTGGCGATGGTGGTGGGCCCCGCAACCCCGAGTTCCGCGATGAGCAGAAGGATCTTCTTCTGGCGGGTAGTGAGGTGACGCCGTTCTGCGACCCTGGCGGGTGTGGTGTTCGCAGTCGGTGGATCACGGTGGACCGAGAGCGTCACCACCGTGCCACGCTCGAGATTATCCTCGATCTGCAGGGTGCCCCCCAGGAACTGCAGTTGTTCCTTGGCCAGGGGAAGGCCGCTGCCGACGCCGCGGATGATGCGGCGCATCTGGGCGGTGGCCGTGGAGAACCCCGGTTGGAGGGCCCGGACCTTGTCGGCGATGCCCGGGCCCTGATCGGAGATGCGAATGGTGTTGCCGTCGTCCAGGACGGTGACCGTGGCGTTGCGGAAGTACGCATGAATCAGGTTTTCCACGATTTCCCTGATCACCCCGTACGGTACGCGCCCGCCGCGCTCGCGGGAGACGGCGTACGTCCGTGCGGCGATCTCCCCCACGAGAGCGTGGAAATCGTCGCCGCGTACGGAAACCACCTGCGGTTCGGAGAGCGGCGAGTCGTAGATGGCCAGGCGGACTTCGGGTTCGTCGTCCTCCGAAGACAGCGGCGTCTCGGCTCGACGCTCGTCGATCAACCGGGCAAGGAGCGCGCGTAGCGACATGAGCCCTCGAGCGCAGGCACAGTGATTGGCCGTGGTGGTCCGGACTCCTACCGGGGCCGGTGTGCGTTTGGAGAGTTCACGCCCGCCGTCCGCCCACCAACAGCATGGCACATGTGTGGATAACCAGGGCCGTCGTGGTGGGAGTTTCGGCCGTCGACGGCAGGACTCCTGCCAGGGGACTGAAGGGGATTTCGCCGCAGGGACGCGCGGTTTGGCAGTTGTCCACAGAGTGGATAACCCTGTGGACAACGGGTGGTGAACCCCTGGGCGTCTCCGGGGTATCGCACAGACCCGTGGCAGCACGACGGCCGTCTGAAGTCGTCAGGCATGGCAAAGATGTGGACCACCGACCGGTGTGTCCACAGGTTGTCCGCAGCCGTCTGTGGACGAGTCGTCCATCCAGGAGGTCGACCTTTGGTGTTGACGTCTGGAGCGTGAAATGGCGTGCGTGTCGGGTGAGAAGAGGCGACGCGGGCTGACCTGCCGCCGACGGTGAACCACCGCAGGTTTTGTGCTATAGTAAGCCCTGCTTACGGGAGGGCCCATGGTTAAGCGGACATACCAACCCAAGAAGCGCCGACGTCGTCGGGTGCACGGGTTCCGGCAGCGCATGCGGACGGCGGGCGGTCGTAAAGTTCTCAAACGGCGACGGCGGAAGGGACGGTACCGGCTCACCGTGTGAACGGTCCATGCGACAGCTGGGACGGCTGCGGCGGGCGGAAGAGTACCGCCGGGTGCGTCGTCTGGGACGACAAGTGGTGGGCCAGGCGGGAATCCTGTACGTCGCGCCGAACCTCTGCGGGGAAACCCGGGTGGGCGTGCAGGCGAGCCGGCGCCTGGGCTCGGCTGTGCGGCGCAACCGTGCGCGTCGGAGGGTCCGAGAGGCGCTACGTGCGTTGGTAGACCAACTGGCCGTCGGGGTCGATCTGGTGATCATCCCACGACCTGCCGCTCTGGCGATGGAGTTTGCTGCGTTGCGAGAGGATCTCGGGGGCATGCTGGCGGCTGCCGGTGCCCTGACACGTAGTTCCCGCTCATGGGAAGGCGCGTGCTGATCGGCCTCATCAAGGCGTATCAGCGGATGCTTTCTCCGCTCCTTCCGCGGGTGTGTCGCTTTTATCCGTCGTGTTCGTCGTATGCCATCGAGGCGATCGAGCGCCATGGCGCATGGCGAGGACTGGGGCTGGCGCTCCGTCGTATCGGTCGCTGTCATCCGTTTCATCCTGGCGGGTACGACCCGGTGCCATAGGGAGTCGTAGGGGGGTTTCGTGATCGACCCGTTGGTGTCACTGCTGGCCGAGGTGCTGGCCTTCCTGCGGACCGTGACGGGGAGCTCGGTGGCGGCCATCGTCGTCCTCACGGTGTTCATCAAGCTCGTGCTGCACCCGCTGACACGAAAGCAACTGAAGTCGATGAAGGCGATGCAGGCCCTGGCACCGCAGCTGGAAGTACTCCGCCGCAAGTACCGGGAGGATCCGCGTCAGTTGAACGTCGAGGTGATGAACCTCTACCGAGCACACCGCGTCAACCCGTTCAGCGGTTGCTTGCCATTGGTGTTGCAGATGCCAGTGCTGTGGGCGTTGTTCGCCCTGTTCCGGCGGGAGGGCGTATTCGGGGGTGAGCAGCTCTTCGGGGTGGCGCTCGAAGCCAACCTCACGGTTGCCATGGTGATAGCGCATCCTGCTCTGGCGCTGATACCCGTGTTGACGGCTGTCACGACGTACGTCCAGCAGATGATGACGATTACGGACCCGCAGCAGCAAAAGATGTTTCTTTTCATGCCGGTCTTCATTGCGTGGACCACCGTCGCTGGCTGGTTCCCAGTGGGCCTTTCTCTGTACTGGATTCTTTCAACGTCGTTGTACATCGTCGAGTACATCGTCGTCGTGGGTAGACCGAAGCCAGTGGGTGTGGCGCCTCCCAAGCGGAGGAGAGCAGGCGGCTCTCGAACCCGTGCCGGTGGTGACGATCGGTGAAAACGATAGAAGCGACCGGACGCACCGTGGAGGAGGCGGTGGGAAAAGCCCTCGCGCAGTTGGGCGCACGACGGGAAGAAGCCACCGTGGAGATCTTGCAGTCTCCGCGGCCGGCACTGCTGGGTCTGGGTCGCAGGGAGGCCGTCGTGAGAGTGACGGTCAAAGAGGTCGAGCCTCCTGCGGTCGTGCAGCCTGACCAGCGGGTGGAACCGGAGCGCAGGCTTCCCCAGGGACTGGAGGCTGCCGCAGCGGAAGTCGTGGAGCAGCTGACCAGGCACATGGGGCTCGACGTGACCGTCACGGCACATGGCCAGGAGACGGGTCATGTGTCCGTCGAGGTTGCTGGCAAGGACGTATCAGCGGTGATCGGGCGCCACGGTCAGACGTTGGACGCGATCGAGTTGTTGTCCGCGCTCGTGCTCGGCAACCGGTACGGTCAACGGGTCTTCCTCACGGTGGATGCCGAGGGGTACCGCGAGAAGCGAGCGCGTACGCTACGCGGCATCGCCCGGAAGGCAGCCGATCGGGCGGTGCGCGAGCGCAAGCCGGTGTTTCTCGAACCCATGAGCGCCCGGGAGCGTCGCATCGTACACCTGGCACTGAGGGACGACGGGCGCGTCACGACATCCAGCGTAGGCGAGGGCGACGACCGGCGGGTCGTGGTGCATCCATCTGAGTGGCGGCGGGACGCGCGCCCGCCCGGTGCGCCGGAGGACGTCGACGAAGACGACGACGCGTGAGGCATGACGCTCGTGGGAAGGCGTGAGCACGCAGTCCGATAGGGTCGCAAGCATAGCGGCCCACCTGGGGCTCACGCTGCAGCCCGCTGTCGTCGATGTCCTGCGGCAGTACCTTCACCACGTGTTGGAGTGGAACGCGCGGGTCAACCTCACCGGCCCTGCGGATTTTGACACGCTGGTCGACCGCCATCTGGCCGATTCACTGTGCGTGTTGGTAGCCTGCGACGTGCCATACGGCGGCACCGTAGCCGATGTGGGAAGCGGCGCCGGCTTTCCGGGGGTACCCATTGCTATCGTCCGCAGGGATCTGGTGGTGACCCTGATCGAGGCGACACGCAAGAAGGCTGCCTTTCTGGAGCATGTCCGCGATGCGCTGTTGCTGCACAACGTGGTGGTGTGGTGCGATCGTGCGGAACGGCTGGGGAGTCAGCCGGGGTCGCGCGAGGCGTTTGACGCCGTCGTCACACGGGCAGCGGCGCCACTGCTCGTAGCGGTCGAGCTGTGCATCCCCCTTTGTCGTGTCTGTGGCGTGACGGCGTACGTGAAAGGACCCGCAGCGAATGCAGAACTGGCAGCTGCTTTGACCCATATCGAAAGACTCGGGGGACGATTCGAGGCGACGCGCACCTGCGTGATGCCCCCGGACGCCCGTCGTACGGTTATCGTGGTCATCCGTAAGCAGGCGGCAACTCCGGATCGATTTCCTCGCCATAGGATTCGTCGGTCAGGAACAGCGGAGCACGGAGATCCAGCGGGATGAGGGATCGTCGTTGGGCCCGTGTGAAGTCCACCGGGTCCGCGGCGCCGACAGACGTTCCCTACACTGCGGCCTCCTGGCATCCGTAGGCCTTCGACTTCCAGCTTTGGGGTCGGTCGGAACCGAGGAGCGGTCGCTCTGCGCGACACCTGCCCGGGGGGAACGGCCCGGGACGGCGCCGAATGTCCGGTATCGGCGTGGCCAGGGTTATCGCGATCGTCAACCAGAAGGGCGGCGTCGGGAAATCGACGACAGCCGTCAATCTTGGGGCGTTTCTCGCTGCCGATGGCCATGATGTTCTCCTGGTGGATCTCGACCCACAGGCGAACGCCACGAGCGGGTTGGGCGTCCCCAGGGAACGCGTGCGGATATCAACCTACGATCTCCTTCTGGGAGACACCAGTCCAGCGGACGCCGTCGAGCCCACAGCGGTGTCGGGGTTGTATCTGATTCCCAGCACCATCCATCTGGCTGGCGCGGAGGTGGAACTGGCGGGGATTCCGGATCGTGAATATCGGCTGAGACGCGCCCTGCGGGACGTCCAGTTCTCCATGATCTTGATCGACTGCCCTCCTTCCCTCGGACTGCTGACGCTCAACGCGTTGGTCGCAGCAACGGAGGCCCTCATTCCCATTCAGTGCGAGTATTACGCTCTCGAGGGGCTGGTGCATCTGTTGGACACGATCGACTTGGTGAAACAGCACCTGAACCCCGGATTGGAACTCGCCGGCGTCCTTCTCACGATGTACGACCCACGCACGAACCTGTCCGCACAGGTCGAAGAGGAAGTGCGCAGGCATTTTGGAGATCGCGTGTATCGTACCGTGATACCGCGGAGCGTGAGACTTGCCGAAGCGCCGAGTCACGGGAAGCCTGTTTCTCTATACGATCCTGGCTCGCGAGGTGCACAGGCATACCGGGAGCTGGCCGAAGAGGTGATGCGACGTGGCCAACAACGAGCCGCACTTTCCTGACACTTCGAGGGGCTCGCGATCTCGCGGATTGGGCAGAGGATTGAGCGCACTCATCCCAGGGGCGGTCGAGGCTAAGGCCACTGGTATTGCAGAGATTCCGGTTGACGCGGTGCGCCCGAGCCCGCGCCAGCCTCGGGCTTCCATCGGTGGCGAGGCGTTCGAGGAGCTTGTGGCATCCGTGCGTGAACAGGGAGTCCTTCAACCCGTGCTGGTCCGTCCGGTGCAGGGCGGGTACGAACTCGTTGCGGGAGAGCGCCGATGGCGTGCTGCTGTCGCCGCGGGGCTTCGTACCGTCCCTGCAGTCGTGCGGGAGATGGACGACCGGACGGCAGCCGAGGCAGCGCTGGTCGAGAACCTGCAACGCGAAGACCTCAATCCCGTGGATAGAGCGAGGGCTTACTATAGGCTGGTCGAAGAGTTCCATCTGACGCAGGAAGAAGTGGCGAGGCGAGTGGGCAAGAGCCAGCCTGCCGTTGCGAATTCACTCAGGCTTCTTTCGCTGCCCAGTGAGGTCCTGGCATCTCTAGAGGCCGGGAGAATCTCCGAAGGCCATGCTCGCGCGCTGCTTGCCGTTCAGGATACCGGGCGTCTTCTGGAACTGTGGAAGCGCGTGGAGTCGCGAGGACTGTCCGTGAGAGCGACCGAGTCGTTGGTTCGGAGGTCTGGTATTTCACGTGAAATACGCATCGCAAAAAAGTCAAAGGATATTGAATATCTTGAGAACGAAATCGCGTCCGCGCTAGGAAGTCCAGTGGAAATATCTTATCGAAAAGATGGTTCCGGAGTGATTTCGATAAAATTCTACTCTTCTGATGACTTGGGGCGTCTGGCAGAACGTTTGAAGGGTGGTCCATCGACGTGAACGGGACGACTTGGCCATCGCGGGACGACGCCTGGGCGCTCGTGTGCGAGTGGACGCAGAACCCCAATCTGCGCAAGCACATGCTGGCCGTGGAGGCGGCCATGCGGGCCTACGCCCGGCGTTTCGGCGAGGACGAAGACCTCTGGGGGCTCGTGGGGCTGCTCCATGACCTCGACTACGAGCGTTACCCGTCACAGGAGGCCGGTCACCCGTTCCGGGGCGTCGAACACCTGCGCGCGTTGGGCTACCCCGAGGTGATCTGCCGGGCGATCCTCTCGCACGCGGACTACTCCGGCGTCGCGCGCATCTCGCGGATGGAGCACGCGCTGCACGCGTGCGACGACCTGACCGGGTTCGTGATCGCGGTAGCGTTGGTACGGCCCAACCGCAGCCTGGCGGGCGTAGACGGCCCGGCGGTCCGCCGGAAGATGAAGGACAAGGCCTTCGCCCGCGCGGTGTCGCGCGACGAACTGCTGCACGCTGCGGAGGCGTTGGGCGTCCCGTTCGACGAGCATGTCGCGGTCGTGGTGGACGCGTTGCGGGGCATTGCGGCCGAGCTCGGCTTGAGCGCGTAGGCGAGCGCGCGGTGGAAGGCACCCTGGTCAATGCGGCGGCGGTCGTGCTCGGGGGCGGAGCCGGGCTGGCGGTCGGGCGGCGCGTGCCCGAGCGCGTGCGAGACATCGTCATGCAGGGGGTGGGCCTGGCGACCGTGCTCATCGGTGTGCAGATGGCGCTGCAGGTGCGCAACGTGGTCGGGCTCATCGTCAGCCTGGCGGTGGGAGGGGCCATCGGGGAGTTCCTGCGCATCGAGGAGTTGCTGGAGCGGCTGGGTACCCTGGCCCAGCAGCGCCTCGGACCGGACGAGAGGTCGGGGAGTTTCGTCCAGGGGTTCGTGACCAGCAGCCTGCTGTTCTGCGTGGGGCCCATGACGCTGCTAGGCGCCATCCAGGACGGGTTGGGACAGCCCCCGGTGCTGCTGTACACGAAGGCGGTGCTCGACGGGATCTCGGCGGTGGCACTGGCTGGGGCGCTGGGCGCTGGTGTCGTGTTGTCAGCGGTGACGGTGTTGGTCTACCAGGGCGGCGTGACGCTGCTGGCCGGGGTCGTCCAGCGAGGCATGACGCCCGAGGTCCTCCGCGAAGTCACCGCCGTGGGCGGGGTCCTCATCTTCGGCCTGGGGCTGGGCATTCTCCAGGTGCGTCGCATCCGCGTGGGCAACCTCCTGCCGGCGCTGCTGGTGATGGGCGTCATCGTCGCCCTCGAACCGTGGTGGAGTGCGCTGGGGCCCGTGTGGAGGCGATGAGGAACGGGCGAGGCGACGGGACAGGAGAACCGCGGCCGCTCGTGGAAGGACGCACCGATTCCGGGGGGCAACCGAGGGATGGTGGGACGGGCGGAGTCGTGGGCGATCGCTGCCCTGGCGGGGAGCGCCATGCTGGCGGTGGTGGCGACGTGGCTGGTCGTGCGCTACCGCGAGCTGGCGCACCGGCTGGCCGTGGCGACCGGTGACCCGCTGCTGGCAGGGCGTCTCGAGCGGCTGGCGCGCGACGTGGACGCGATGAGCCGCCGGGTGGAGGAGGTGGCGCAGCGGGTGGAGCACGTCAATGCGCAGGCGCAGCGCAGCCTGCAGCGCGTGGGGTTGGTCCGCTACGACGCCTTCCGGGACATGGGCGGCCAACTGAGTTTCAGCGTAGCGCTGCTCGACGCGGAGCGGAACGGGCTGGTGCTGACGGTCCTGAACGGGCGCGATGGCGCCCGGGCGTACGCCAAACCGGTGCGGGCGGGTGCGTCGTCGGCGGCACTGTCCGAGGAGGAGCAGCGCGCGATCGTGCAGGCGTAGGAGCATGCCGCGACCATGGTCTTCCGCGACCGCCGAGATGCGGGACGTCGCCTGGGGCGGGCTCTGGCCCACCTGCGGGAGCGTCACCCGGTGGTGCTGGCGATTCCCCGTGGCGGCGTCGTGGTGGGGCGTGAAGTGGCCACGGCCCTGGAAGCGCCCCTGGCGGTGGTGGTCCCCCGCAAGCTGCGGTCGCCCTACAACCCCGAACTGGCCATCGGCGCCGTGGCCGAGGACGGCGCGGTCTTCCTCGACGAGGAGCTGAGCCGGGGGCTCTCACGGGAGTACGTGGAGCAGGAGGTCGCGGTGCAGCGGGCGGAGATTGCACGCCGTATCCAGGCGTACCGGCATGGCGCGCCACTGCCGTCCCTGGACGGACGCACCGGCATCGTCGTGGACGACGGTATCGCTACGGGTGCTACCATGATCGCTGCCCTGCGGGCGGTCCGCGCGCGTGGGCCGGGGTGGCTGGTGGCCGCGGTGCCGGTGGCACCGGCAGAGAGCCTGGCGTTGCTGGCCAGGGATGCCGACGAGGTGGTCTGTCTGAGTACGCCACCACTCTTCCACGCGGTGGGGCAGTTCTACGAGGATTTCACGCAGGTGGACGACGACGAAGTGGTGGCGTTGCTCCAGGCCGCGACGGGGCCCGATGCGTCCACCGCCTCGCCGTGAACGCGTTGCGCCGGACGTCGTTGTACGCAGCGCACCGTGCGGCAGGCGCACGCCTGGTCCCGTTCGCAGGCTGGGAGATGCCGCTCCAGTACGCGAGCATCGTGGCCGAGCACGTGGCGGTGCGCACGCGCGCGGGGCTCTTCGACGTGTCGCACATGGGGGAGATCCGGGTGGAGGGGCCGGGGGCGCTGGCGGTGGTGCAGCGGCTGATCACCAACGACGCCGGCCGCCTGCCCGTCGGTGGTGGGCTGTACACGCCCATGTGCCTTCCTTCGGGCGGCATCGTCGACGACGTGACGGTGTTCCGGGTCGCGGAGGATGCGTACCTGTTCGTGGTGAACGCGGCCCGTCGGGAACACGACGCGGCGTGGATCACCGAGCACGCGGCCGGGGCCGCTGCCGTCGTGCGCGACGTGTCGGACGCCACCGCGCTGCTGGCGTTGCAGGGGCCACGGGCGGCGACGATCCTGGCGCGGCTGGCGGGCGATGAGGTCGCGGCGCTGCCCCGGTTCCACGCGCGCGACGGCGTCCGCATCGCCGGCGTGCCGACCTGGGTCTCCCGGACCGGGTACACCGGCGAGGATGGGTTCGAGCTGGCCGTGCCCTGGGACGATGCACCGCGGGTCTGGGCTGCGCTGCTGGAGGCAGGGCACTCCGAGGGCCTGATGGCCGCCGGGCTCGGGGCCCGCGACACCCTGCGCCTGGAAGCGGGGTACATGCTGTACGGAAACGACATCGACGAGACCACGACGCCGCTGGAGGCCCCGCTGACCTGGACCGTGAAGTTCGACAAGGGCGAGTTCATCGGGCGCGACGCGCTGGCGCGCCAGCGGGCAACAGGTGTGACGCGCCGACTGGTCGGATTCGAGGTGGTGGACCGGGCGATCGCCCGGCCGGCTCAGGAGATCTGGGCCGACGGCGTCCGCGTCGGCAGGGTGACCAGCGGGACGTTTGCCCCCACCCTCCAGCGGTCCATCGGCCTGGGGTACGTGTCCGCCACGCACGCTGCGGTGGGCACGATGCTGCAGATCCAGATCCGCGGGGTGGGCGTGCCGGCGCGGGTCGTGCGGCTGCCCTTCTACCGGCGACCGACAAGCTGATCCAGGTACGGGGTGAGGTATGTATCCTGACGATCGGCGGTACACGCGCGAGCACGAGTGGGCGAAACGCGAGGACGGACGTGTACGTGTGGGCATCACGCGGTTTGCCGCGGAGCGTCTGTCGGACGTGGTGTACATCGAGCTGCCGAAGGTGGGCACCGAGGTGCGGGCCATGGAGCCTTTCGGCGTCGTGGAGTCGGTGAAGGCCGCCAGCGACCTGTACGCGCCGGTGTCGGGGCGCGTGATCGAGGTGAACGCGGACCTCCTGGCGCACCCGGAGCGGCTCAACCAGGACCCGCATGGTGACGCGTGGATGATCGTGCTGGAACCTGCCAGCGAGGCGGAATGGGATCAGCTGCTGACGGCCGAGGCGTACGCCGAGCTGGTGGCCGCGGAGGGCGCATGAGCGCTGCCTGGACGCCGCATCGGTACCTGCCGATGACCGCGCGGGAGCGGGAGGAGATGCTGCGGACGATCGGCGTGGCGTCGGTCGACGAACTGCTCGTCGACATCCCGGCCCAAGTGCGGCTCACCCGGCCGCTGCAGCTCCCGCCGCCGATGGCGGATGTCGACGTGCTGGCACACCTGCGCGGGCTGGCGGAACGGAACGGCCACGCGGATCGGTTCGTGTGCTTCCTGGGGGCCGGCGCCTACGACCACTGGATCCCCAGTGTGGTGTGGCACCTGGCCGGGCGGGCGGAGTTCTACACCGCGTACACGCCCTACCAGGCCGAGATCATGCAGGGCGAGCTGCAGGCCACCTACGAGTACCAGACGATGCTCTGCGAGCTCACCGGCATGGACGTGGCCAACGCGTCGATGTACGACGGTGCCAGCGCGACGGGCGAAGCCGCGGTGATGGCACGCGACATTACCCACCGGGACGAGATCGTGGTCTCCACGGCCGTGCACCCGCACTATCGGGAGGTTTTGCGGACCTACACGCGGCACCTGGGGATCCGCATCCGCGAGGTGCCCTACGAAGACGGCGTGACGCCGGTCGGGCGGGTGCGGGAGATCCTCGGGGCGCAGACGGCGGCTCTCGTCATCCAGTTTCCGAACGTCTTCGGCTGCATCGAGGACGGTCCCGCCCTGGCGCGGGCGGCCCACGACGTCGGCGCGTTGCTGATCGCGGCGGTGGCCGAACCGCTCAGCCTGGGGTTGCTGGCACCTCCCGGCCACTGGGGAGCCGATATCGTGGCGGGCGAGGGGCAGCCGTTGGGCAACTTCCTCAACTTCGGCGGTCCCTACCTGGGGATGCTGGCCACGCGGGAGGCGTTCGTGCGGCGGATGCCCGGGCGCCTGGTGGGTGCGACGGTGGACCGGCACGGCCGGCGCGGGTTCGTGTTGACGCTGCAGACACGGGAGCAGCACATCCGACGAGAGAGGGCGACGAGCAACATCTGCACCAACGAGGCGCTGAACGCCCTGGCCGCAGCCATCTACATGGCGGCGGTGGGCAAGTCCGGGCTGCGGCAGATCGCGGAGGTGAACGCCCGGCGGGCGCACTACGCGCGCAGCCGGTTGTGCGCCATCCCCGGGGTGCGGGCCGGGTTCGGTGCGCCGGTCTTCAACGAGTTCGTGCTGCGCCTGCCCGTGCCGCCCACGGAGGTCAATGCCCGCCTCCTCGACCGCGGGATCCTGGGAGGACTGCCCTTGGGCGCGTGGTACCCGGAGCTGTCCGACGCCTGGCTGATCTGCGTGACCGAGACGCGCACGCGGTCCCAGATCGATACCCTTGTGGACGCCGTCGCGGAGATCGTGACGCGATGACGCAGGACGCCTTCCCCCTGATCTTCGAGCTCACGCGTCCGGGGCGAGTGGCGGTGGCCGTGCCGGAGGCCGGGGTACCCGACGTGCCGCTGGAGCAGATCGTGGACCCTTCGCTGCTGCGGCACGACCCCGCCGACCTGCCCGAGGTCAGCGAGCCGGACCTCGTGCGGCACTACACGAGGCTTTCGCAGCGCAACTACGCTGTGGACGTCGGCTTCTACCCCCTGGGCTCCTGCACCATGAAGTACAACCCGAAGGTGAACGAAGATGCGGCACGCCTGCCGGGGTTTGCGCGGCTGCATCCCAACGTGCCCGACGGGCTCGCGCAGGGCGCGCTCCAGGTGTTGTGGGAACTGGAGCAGATGCTGTGCGAGATCAGCGGCATGGACCGGGTGACGTTCCAGCCTGCGGCCGGCGCCCACGGCGAGCTGACCGCGCTGATGATGATCCGCGCCTACCACGAGGACCGCGGAGAGCGACGCACGCGGGTGATCGTGCCGGATTCCGCCCACGGGACCAATCCGGCCTCGGCGGCCATGTGCGGCTACACCGTGGTGACGGTGCCCAGCGACCGTCGGGGCAACATCGACGTGGACGCCTTGCGGCAGGTGACGGACCCGTCGGTGGCGGCCCTGATGCTGACCAACCCCAACACGCTGGGGCTCTTCGAGGAGCGCATCGTGGAGGTGGCGGAGATCGTCCACGGGTGCGGCGCGCTGCTCTACCTCGACGGGGCTAACTTCAACGCGATGCTGGGCGTGACCCGACCCGGCGACCAGGGCTTCGACGTCATGCACATGAACGTCCACAAGACGTTCTCGACGCCGCACGGGGGCGGCGGGCCCGGCGCAGGGCCGGTGGCGGTGAAGGCGCTTCTCGCGCCGTACCTGCCGGTACCGACCGTGGAACGCGAGGGCGATCGGTTCCGTCTCGACTACGCTCGGCCCAAGTCCATCGGGCGCGTGCGGGCTTTCCACGGGAACTTCGGAGTGCTGGTACGGGCCTACGCCTACTTGCGGGCGTACGGTCCGCTGCTGCGCCAGGTGTCCGAGGCGGCGGTGATCAACGCCAACTACCTGCTGAGCCGGCTGCGGGCGCACTTCGACGTGCCGTATGACCGACCGTGCATGCACGAGTTCGTGCTCTCGGGCCGCCGGCAGAAGGTGCAGCACGGGGTGCGGACGCTGGACATCGCCAAGCGGCTGCTGGACTACGGCTACCACGCTCCTACCATCTATTTCCCGTTGATCGTCGACGAGGCGATTATGATCGAACCCACGGAGACCGAGAGCCGACAGACGCTCGACGCGTTCGCCGATGCGTTGATCCGAGTTGCCGAGGAGTGCGCCCGCGATCCCGACACCGTCCGCACGGCGCCCCACCGGACGGTCGTGGCGCGGCTCGACGAGGTCGCCGCGGCGCGCCAGCCCAACCTCCGCTGGCGTGGCCCGGTGCGTGCGGCCAGCACGCGGTGAACCTCCCCGGTATCGACGACGTCCGGGCCGCGGCGGCGCGCATCGCCAGAGACACGCGGCGCACCCCCCTCCACCCGTTCGACGGGGCCGACGGCATCCTGCTGAAACTGGAGAGTTTGCAGCCGACGGGGTCGTTCAAGGTACGCGGCGCGGCCAACCACATGCGGGCACTTGGGTCCCAGCTGCGCGGTGTCGTCACGGCGTCGTCGGGGAACCACGGGCAGGCCGTGGCGTACGTGGCGAACCGCATGGGGCTGCCGGCCGTGGTGGTGGTCCCCGAGACGGTTGCACCGCCCAAAGCATCCGGCATCGTCCGCTGGGGCGCCGAGGTGATCCGTTGCGGTACTACCGCAGGCGAGCGGCTCGATCTGGCAGCCACCTTGGCCCGCGAGCGGGGACTGCACGTGGTCCCGCCCTTCGACGATCCGCTGGTGATTGCGGGCCAGGGCACCTGTGGGCTGGAGATCGCCGAGCAGGCGATCGACGCTGCGGTCGTGGTCGTGCCGGTGAGCGGGGGCGGGTTGATCTCGGGAGTGGCGCTGGCTGTCAAGACGCTGCGTCCGCAGGTGCGGGTCGTCGGGGCCGAGCCGCAGAACGTCGCCCGGTTCGCCGCATCGCGGGCCGCAGGGACGCGGGTGACGGTGCCGTCTACGGAGACCGTCTGCGACGGGCTGCGCGTGCAACAGCCTGGGGCGTTCCCGTGGGAACTCGTCGGACGCTACGTCGACGAGTTCGTCGCCGTCGACGATGCGTCTGTGCTCGAGGCGGTCCGACTCCTCTGGCAGGAGGCGCGGCTCGTTGTCGAACCTTCGGGCGCCATTGCCCTGGCGGCGCTCCTGGGAGGGCAGGTGGTCGAGCGCCCGGCGGTCGCCGTGGTCAGCGGCGGGAACCTCGACCCTGCATTGTTGCCGAGCCTCCGTCCTCAGGAGGGAACGGTTCCAACGCGAGGACCGCATAAATTCTAAGTTAAGTAGACTAGTTCTTCCGATGTAGTGATCTACTGAATATTGCAATATTTTTGAGATATTCTGGACTCGAGTTCCTCTATTATTTTTGTGAAATTACGGTTACGGGGCTTAAGTCTACTACAAATAAATTTCGTTCTAACTGATCGTTCCAGCATACGGAAACTCTCATATTGTAAGGCTAGTTTCATTCAACTCATATCTCAAAGCTTCCTATCGGCAACGTAGTGTTCTCATAGGTCTTTTCCACCGTTTATCAACGCGCGAGCGAGATATAACGAGCAATGCGGCGATAGATGCTGCTTTCGTTCCCAAAAGGCGGTTATAGCGTACGTATGTTCGTATGACATGGGTTGCATATTCGTACGAATGTTCGATACCATGGGCGCCGGAGGTGGCTCGATGAAGAGACCACTGAGCCGTCGGCAGCGAGAGATACTCCACTACGTCGTAGGCAGTGTGAGACGGTTCGGGATCGTACCGTCTGTCCGTGAGATTGGAGCCGCGCTCGGCATGCATTCGCCGTCCACCGTCCACCACCATCTGCTGGCGCTCGAACGCAAGGGGTACCTGCGGCGCGGCGGCGCGCGCATGCGGGTTTTGGAGATCACCGACCGGAATCTGGCGGCCGGCGACGATGTGGTGCTGGTTCCTCTGGTAGGCCGTGTGGCTGCCGGCGCGCCGGTTCTGGCTGAAGAGCACGTGGAGGAGATGATTCCCATCCCGCGGTGGTTCGTGGGGTGGACGGAGCAGAGTTTCCTCCTCACCGTGCGCGGCGACAGCATGACCGGTGCGGGCATCGTCGATGGCGACCTCGTGGTCGTGCGGTGTCAGGAGACGGCGTCCCCGGGCGACATCGTCGTCGCTCTGCTGGGTGACGAGGCCACGGTCAAACGGCTCGCGGTACAGGACGGGCGGCCATGCCTGCGCGCGGAGAACCCAGCTTACCCGCCGGTCGTCGGGGCGTTCGAGATTCTGGGCAAGGTCGTCGGGTTACTGCGTCGGTACCCCGTGGGAGCGGCGTCGTGATTCGGCCAGCCGTCGTCCGCGGGTGCGGGCAGAGGGGATGCGGTACGCGCGTGACGGAGCCTGTGGCTGGCACGCGGTGCGGCTGGTCCGTGACGCATCGTCCGTTCGGGCACCACGGTCCTGGCAGGGCGGGCGCGGGATCGAGGCGGGTGACACTGGGCGTCGGGTCCAGATGGGTGATGCCGGGCGTCGGGGCAGGTCGAGCCCTGCGGTTCCTGCTGGCAGGGTTTGCCGCGGGATATGCGGACGACCGGCGGGCCGTACGTCTCAAGGTGCTGGTGCTGGCGGTCTGCGTGCTTGCAGCAGCGGTTCTGGAGGTCCCGTGGCCATGGTAGCGACGCAGGCAGACCGTGGCCCACTGCGCGTCACGGCCGCCGCGCGGCCAACGTCTGACGGGCGGCTGACCGTCGCGGTCGTGCTCCGGCGACTCGAGAGCGGGGCATGCCGCGTGCTGGTCAGAACCATGCGGCCCAACCAGGCGCCGGCGGCGCACCGTGCGTTGCTTGCTGCGCTCTGGGCAGCACGACGGGTTGGAGCGCGCCGCGTGGCGGTTGAGATCGACGACGGCGAGGTCGTGGCACAGGTGACCGGCCGGACGGAGACTCCACCGTCTGCCATGGTGGCCGTGCTGCAGAGCCGCGCGCTGCTCAACGCGTTCGATGCTGCGACCCTCCGGTACATCCCGCCGGAGGAGAACGACGCTGCGTTCGCGGCGGCAGCAGCGCCGAGGTCGCGCGTACCCATCTACTGCGATCTGCCGCTGTGGGCGGCGTCCTGATCGCCGGGGTGGCACGGGGGGCGCGTCGGGCCGCCGCGTCGGCCACGGGCACGCAGGGGCCGTCGGCCCGGATGCAGAACGTCCTCTGCTGCCGGAATGTCTCAGGGGCCAGACCGCGCAGCGCGCCATCTCGACGAGGGGGAACGACACCTCGAGGCCGGCGACTGGGAGGCGGCGGAGGCTGCCTTCCGCCGTGCCATCGAGAGTGACACGTCGTCCCACGTGGCGTATAGCAAGCTGGGCGTTGCGCTGGCTCGTCAGCGACGGTTGGGCGAAGCCGAGCAGGCATTCGCGAAGGCGGTGAGCCTCAACCCTCGATACGCGCCTGCCTGGAGTAACCTGGGGAACGTCTACCGCGAGACCGGGCGCCTGCAACAGGCCCTCGAGGCGTACCAGCGTGCCATTGCCGCAGACCCCGACTACTGGATCGCGCACCAGAACCTTGGCGGGCTGTACAAACAGCTCGGCCGCACCGGCGAAGCCATTGCGTCGTTGCGGAGAGCGACCAAGTTGTCGCTCAGGGCGAGCGTGCGACCGACCCGGACTGGCGAGGCGCGCCGCGTGGGGTGTCTGGGAGTGGCTGTGGTGCTGATGACGGTGCTGGCCGGGGTCAGTACGTGGCTGGCAGCGCGGTTTTGAAGGGCAACGGTCGCGTCGGCAACGGTCACGTCGGCGGCGGTCACGTCGCATCGGACGCACACAGGATGCTGTGCCGGCGTCTGCTGTCAGCGCCCGGTGTTGCGATGTCGCACCGGGGCCGCCCCGGCAGCCCCGCCGGGAGCTGCCAAGGCGGCGCGGGGCGCACCCCACTGCCGTGGCGTCGCACCGGTCGGCCCCGGGCCGGCGACTTCGGGATCTCTCGGGGAATAACCCTGAGCAGCGAGCCGGTTTGATCGGACCGGTGGCCTACCAGTGGCGTGGGCGGCCGCGTAGGGGTCCGTGACAGCGCCACGGCTGCGCGCCGGCCGGCCCTGGTCATGGTGCGTTCGGCGCCTCAAAGAGGCAGAAACGCTCCCGCAGAAGCGCCTTCGAGGAGGATGACGACGGATGACCAAACCCGTGGCGGTGACGGAACAGACGTTCGAGCAGGAGGTGTTGAAAGCCGACCTGCCGGTGCTGGTGGACTTCTGGGCGGAGTGGTGTGGGCCGTGCCGGTTGATCGCCCCTATCGTGGAGGAGCTGGCCGGCGAGTACGCAGGCCGCCTAAAAGTCGTGAAGGTGGACGTCGACGACAACCAGCACCTGGCCATGCGTTACAGCATCATGAGTATCCCCACTTTGGGAGTGTTCAAGGGTGGGCAGATGGTCGAGCGGATCGTCGGCTACATGCCCAAGCCGGAGTTGAAGCGCCGTATCGAGGGTGCGCTGCGAACCAAGGTCGGGTGACACCGCCGCCAGGCGGCGGCAAGCGCCCGTTGCGAGCGGCGTGCGGCGGTCGGGCCGGCATCAGGTGCGGCGTCGGGCGGGGCGAGCGCCCGTCACCGGTCCTGCTGTTGCAACCAGCGCTCCGCGTCCATGGCTGCCATGCACCCGTAGGCGGCGGCGGTGACGGCCTGGCGATACGTGTGGTCGTGCACGTCGCCGGCGGCGAACACGCCTTCGACGCTGGTCATGGACCGGTGGCGCAGTTTGATGTAGCCCGCGTCGTCTAGCTCCAGCTGGCCGCGGAACAGGCCGGTGTTGGGCACGTGGCCGATGGCGACGAAGACCCCGTCGGTTCTGCGCTCGGTCACCGTGCCCGACTGGACGTCGCGGAGCCGCACGGCTTGCACCACGCCGTCGCCAACGATCTCCTCGACGACCGTGTTCCAGACGAAGGTGATGACGGGGTGCTTGAACGCCCGTTCCTGCATGATCTTGCTGGCACGGAGCCGGTCACGCCGGTGGATCACCGTCACCGATCTGGCGAGGTTGGCGAGGTACAGCGCTTCCTCCATGGCCGAGTCACCGCCGCCGATGACCACCACGTCCTTCTTGCGGAAGAAGAAACCGTCGCAGGTGGCGCAGGTAGAGACCCCGCGCCCCATCAGTCGCTGTTCGCCAGGAACGCCCAGCGTCCGCGCTGAGGCACCGGTGGCGACGATCACGGCCCGGGCCGCGATGCGCTCGCCCGACTGGGTGGTGACGACGAACGGCCGGCGGGTGAAGTCCACCGCGGTGGCGTCCTCGGTGCGGAACTCCGCTCCAACCCGCTCGGCTTGTTTGCGCATCGCTTGCATGAGCTCGGGCCCCATGATGGCGTCGGGAAACCCCGGGTAGTTCTCGACCAGGGTGGTCAACATCAGCTGCCCTCCCGCTTCGTTCCCCTCGACCACCAGGGGGGCCAGGTTGGCGCGGGCGGCGTAGATGGCTGCGGTGAGACCGGCGGGGCCACCGCCGAGGATAACCACGTCACGCATCGGGTCGTCCTCCTGCACGTCCATCCTGCACTATTATGCCGATGTCGCATCGGTCAAAACAGCCGGCCTCCCGGACATATTCCGGAGCCGATGGCCGGTAGCGGAAGGGTATAACACGGGAGCGGGCTTCTACTCGCTCGGGGTGGCGCACGCGCGGGGCTCCCGTGAAACTTCCCAAAACTGCCAGGCCATGTAGGTCTGATCCGCCCAGACGACGGGCATAACTCCGGTGGACAGGGTGCGGCGCGAGCCGTGCTCCGGGCTGCCGGAGTGGCCGGAACGCCGCTCCCCGACAAAGGCAAACCTGCCGCAAGGCGGGGGCGCAAAGCCTCGAGACCGTGTGACGGTCGGTCGGGCCGCCGAAGGGAGTTGGGTACGTGGCCAGTCCGGTTCGCGTCGCCGTCCTGTGGAAGGCAGTCGTGCTGACTGCATCCGTTGCAGCGGTGCTGAGCGGCGCCTTTCGGGCCAGTGACGCAGGCCTTCCGTCGACAGAAGCACGCCAGTTGTTCGATACGTCGCTTGCGGCTACGGTGAAGTCCTCCCACAGCACACGGGATCGAGCCGCGTTCCCTGATTCCGCGGTGCGACCGCTGCGCCGCGTGGGGCTTGGGGTCCAGAGCGATCTGCAGCCCGACACGCCGCTAGCGGTGCAACAGCGCGAAGTGGCGTTGATGCGAGACGCGGGCGTGGAGTGGGTGCGCATCGTGCTCAACTGGTACGTGGCGGAGCCACAGAAGGGACAGTACAACGACGCGTACTTCCGGGGCATGGAGGACCTGCTGGCGCGTCTGCAGGGAGCCGGGTTGCGCGTCATGCTCCTGGTGCTGGCGACGCCGCCCTGGGCGAACCCGCTGGGGTGGGACGCACCACCGATGCGGATGCGCGACCTGGGGGAGTTCGTGGAGTACGCGGTGCGACGGCTGGGCGGTCGGGTACGGCACTGGGAGATCTGGAACGAACCCGACTGGCACGTCTTCTGGCGTCCCGTCCCGCAGGTGGAACGGTTCGTGGAGATGCTGGCCGAGGCGTACGTGCGGGGTAAGGCTGCCGATCCCCGGGCGGTGTTCATTTCCGGCGGGCTAGCCGGGAACAACGTGGACTACCTGCGGCAGATGTATGCACTGGGAGCAGGACGGTACTTCGACGCGCTGGGTGTACACCCGTACGTGTTTCGCCGGGCGCCGGACGACGTGCATCCTAACGTACGTCACTCGTTCCATGGCATCGCGGAGTTGCGCCGCGTGATGGTTGCCCATGGCGACGCAGCCAAGCCCATCTGGATCACCGAGATGTCATGGCCAACCCACCGGCACGCGCCGACGGCGGTGGGCGACTGGGCGGAGGGCGTATCGGTGGAGATTCAAGCGGCGTACCTCACGCGAGCCTATGAGAAGATCGAAAAAGAGTACCCGTTTGTCGACGTGGCCATGTGGTACAATTTGCGCGACAAGGGTCCTGATCCCACCAACGTCGAGCACAACTACGGGCTGGTACGGCATGATTTCCAGGCGAAACCCGCATACCACGCGTTTCAGGCACTGGCCCGACGTCTGCCTGCCCCCGACGTGACCTCCCCATAGCCGCTGAACAGACGGCGGCGTGCGGCCCGGAAGGGCCGATCGTACGTGTCGTGGAAGGACGAAGTGTGCGTGCGTCCCTGCGTCTGATCCCCCTATGGCTCGTGGTGGCCAGCACCGTACTCGTCACCGCCGGACCGCTCCTCGAACGGACGGTGCGCGTGACGGGAACGCCGGGGGCCTATCAGCTCGAAGTGGACGGACGGCCGTGGTACGTGCGGGGCGTGTCGTTCTCGCTCAACGAGGATCCCGACGACCCTACCGAGCCGCTGACGCCCGCCCGGCTCGCCGTGCATTTCCGGCGCATCCGTGCCCTGGGCGCCAACACCATTCGTCGCTATGGGTATACGGACGATCTCCCTACGATTCTCAACGCGGCGCGGGATCACGGACTGATGGTCATGCTGGGTTTCTGGTTGGATTACGACGTGGACTACCTGCACGACCAGCGGCGTCTGGCCGTATACCGACAGCGCGTCCAGGAGTGGGTGCTGCGATTCCGGCGACATCCCGCGGTGCTGATGTGGGTGCTGGGGAACGAAACGTGGGGGTTGTTGAAGAAAACGTACCCGCGGGCGAACGAGCTGTTCATGCAGCGGGAGGCGTTCTACGGGTTCGTGAACGACCTGGCCCGTCTGGTGAAGACGCTGGATCCTGCGCACCCCGTGATGGTGGTGGACGAACACGCGCCCGACGAGCCCGAGCATCTGGGGCTGGGTGCCTCGCTGGCAATGTTCCGTCGGCTCGTTCCCGCTGCGGACGTTTTTGGCGTGAACAGTTACTTCGAAGAGGACATCAGTCATCTGCACGCCACGGTGATGCGCGCACAGATCGGCCGTCCCTACCTCGTAGCTGAGTTCGGTCCGCCAGGGTATTGGTTGCCGCATCGGGTTGCCGACGACCTGGGGCAACCGGTGGAACCCTCGGATATCGTCAAGGCCCGGGCGTACGCCGCGAACTGGCAGCAGTATGTGGCGGCGCATCGAGGGTGGAACCTGGGGGGAAATGCTTTCACGTGGAAGGACAAACACGAGGGATCGTTTACGTGGTTCGGCCTCACCGACTCTCGCGATCGGTTCAAGCCGGCGTACTGGGCCTTGCGGGAAGTGTGGACGGGCCAGGCGGTGCCGTCCGAACGCCCCATGGTGGCCGCAGTGGTTCTCTACAAACGCTGGATGCGGCCCGAGGAGTCGTTCGTCGTGCAGACGCGGCTGTTGCCGGCACTGGATCCCACACGATACCGGTACACGTATCTGATTGCCCCTGTGACCATGACACACGTGACGACGCAGTTCACCTCTGATCTGCCGCAGGTGACGCTGGAGAGTCCTGGGACCCCGGGGATCTACCGGGTCTACGTGTACGTCACCACGCGCGACGACCGGTCGGTCAGCACGGGGAGTGTCACGTTCGGCGTCTACGACGTGCCCCGGACCCCGTAGGACTGCGACTGCATCGACCCGGCCGGCGACCACGGAGCGGGAGGCGTGCGGCCTGCCGCCGGCAGCAGGTGGTTTTCCAAGGCACGCCGCTGGATTCCTTCGGGACCGCGATCACCGTGGTGGGGCGATGAAGTAGGGATCCGCCGCCGCCCGGCGGAAGGCCTGGACCACGTCGGGTGACGACGTCAGCGACCAGTTGATGGGCCAGTAGATGTCCTGCGCGTTGTTGAACCACATGAACGACCGCACGGCCGAAAACTCAGTTTTGAGCGACAGCATGGCCTCCCGTACCCACGCGGCCTTGTCTCCGCCTTCCTCGGCCGATCCCACCTCGGCGATCATGATGGGTTTGTTCAGCAGCACCAGCTCTCGGTAGAACGGCCGGAAGAGCTCCGGAAACGATCGCCACCGCCAGCCAGGAGGGACAGTCCCGAAGTTCAGCACCGTGACTCCCACCCAGTCGACCCACATGCCGCCGGGGTAGAGGCCGTGGAAGGGGCGTTGCGCGATCGACCAGATCCAGAGGACGTTGTTGGCGCCCTCCTGCCGGAAGACGTTGACGACGTGGCGCCACATGGCGACGTAGTCTTCGGCGGTGTTGCCGTACGCGCGCTCCCCCCACGGGTACCAGGTGGCGTTCATCTCGTGCCCCAGGCGGATCATCAACGGACGACCCCACCGACGCGCGTCGCGCGCCCAGCGTCGGAGGTAGAAGTCGTAGTCGCCCCTGGCGATCGCCTGGAGGTTACGGAACTGTCGATCCGGCATCGGCGGAAGCCCGTGGCCTTCGAAGTCCGTCACCCATGGTTCCCAGGTGAGAACGGGCACCGCGCCGTGCTCGAGGATGCGGTTGAGAGGAGTCGGATCGAACTGTTGTTCCCTGCGACCTCCCCATGCTTGGTACAGGCTGATCATCGTAAACCCTCGACCGACACGGCGTTCCAGCGCTTCGAGCAGTCGCATCTCCTGAGGGACGAACGGCATGTAGACACCCAGATAGCAGCCCCGTGCGGGATGGCGAAGTTCGTCCAGCGAGAACGGCGCCGGCGGTGCGGGGCGCCATCGGGCGGCCGCAGCCGCGAAGCGCTCAGCGCTCCAGTGCCCGCCCCACCACAGGACCAGCAACCAGCCGGCCAGCAGCAGCACGCGAACGGTCTTCCAGTAGCGCAGCATGCGCGCCAGTCCTCTCTTCGCGCGGCGAGCTCGCACGCTGTCGCCGCTGATAGGCTTCCTCGTCCAGGGCAATCCAGACTACTGCCCCCATCATGGCAGCGTTCCACAAGGCCAGGAGCTCCAACACGGCCGCGTCGGGTTGCGCGGTGACCAGGGCGTACAGGACTGCCGCCACGGACACCGTGCCGGTCAGCATGTGGAGGCGTACCTGACGCAGTCCGCTCGGCTGGCGTGTCTTGTGCGTGACCAGGTAGGGTACGCGGACACCGGCCAGGGCTGCCACGAGCCCTGCGGTGTGCGCGAAAGCGCTTGCGAACAACATCACCATACCGTGAGGATGCCAGCCGCGTTCCTCGCCCCGCAGCAGATGCTGGGCAACGCCCTCCAGGCGGCCGGCTTCGGCTGGCGGCCGGTGCTGAACCTGGCCGCGGGCGCCGCCGTCAAGTGGGGGTTGACGTGGTGGTTGACCCCGTGGATCGGGGTCGGCGGAGCGGCCGTGGGCACCGGTGCGGCGGCCGCCCTCACCGCCTGGCTGAACTGGCGCGTGTGGTGCAGCCGTTTCGGGGTGCCGACGCCCAACCCGTGGGCGGAGGCCGCGGCCCCGCTTCTGGCCACACTGGTCCTGGCCGCGGCGGTCCGGGCCTACCTCGAGGTGGTCCGGCCGGTACCGGCGGTGGCGTTGTTCGGGGTCATCCTCGGCGCCCTGGTCTACGGGGGGACGGCGCTCGTCCTCGGCGAGGGGCGCTTCCTGCGTCAGCTGTGGCGGGACCGTTGACCGCGGCGACCGGGCGGACGTGGCCAAGCGGCGCGGGCCTGCGGATAATAGAAGGCGCCCCCGGAGCTAGGCGGGGAGTTCGCACGACGGAGGCCGAACGCATGGGGTGGGTTTGGGATGAGGCGCGGGACGGATTCTGGGTCGACGGCGCGTCCGGCGGGCAGGCCGTACGACGGGTCGTTGAAGCCGCCGGCGGGTGGTTTCCGCCGGACGCCCCGGTTGAAGTCCGGCACGACGGACGGGTGGAGCGATCTCGCTGGGATGCGCTCGAGGCCCACCCGCTTCCGGAGGGCGCTGCGGTCCGACTGCCCGGCAATCCCACCGGGGCGGGGCCCATACTTTATGTGATGGAGCGACTGCTCGGGGAGGACGGGTGTCCCTGGGACCGGGCCCAGACCTCCCGGTCGCTCGTGCCGTACCTGCTCGACGAAGCCTACGAGGCGGCCGCGGCGGTGCTGGACGAGGACTGGGACCTCCTCGGCGACGAGTTGGGCGATGTCCTGCTGCAGGTCGTGTTCCATGCCGCCCTGCAGTCCCGGGCCGGACGCTATGACTTCGCTGGCGTGGTCCGGCGCCAGGCGGCCAAGTTGGTCGGCCGGCACCCGCATGTGTTCGCCGGCGAGCAGGCCGACACCGGTGAAGCGGTGCGGCGGCGGTGGGAGGCTCTCAAGGCCGCCGAAGGACCGCGGCGCACGGGCGACGAGGCGGTCATGCCGGCGCTCTTGGCGGCCAGTCGTCGGGCCCGACGCGACGGGGTGCCGGACGCGGCGCTCACCCGGATGGTGCGGACGGCGGTCGCCGAGGCCGGGGGTCAGGACGCCGAGCAACGACGGCAGGCGGTCGCCGCGGCGCTGTGGGGGGTTATCGCCCAGGCCCGGGAGTGGCATCTGGAACCCGAGTGGGTCCTGTGGGAGGCGCTGGAAACCGCGCAAAAACCCCGCTAAACGCTTATGCCAAAAGGAATTCCGGATATACTGGAGAATAGTGGTGGGCCAGGAGCAATCCTCCACGCGCTCACCGTGGGATGTTTCGCAAGCCTGTCGCCTACTAATCCATCTAAGGAGGGTTCGGATGAACAAGGCGGAACTGGTGGCCGAAGTGGCCGAACGGGCTGGGCTGACCAAGCGTGACGCCGAGCGGGCCGTCAATGCCCTGGTGGAGTCCATCGAGGGGGCCTTGACGAAAGGGGATCGGGTGTCGCTGGTCGGCTTCGGCACGTTCGAAGTTCGCAGTCGCGCCCCCCGGAGCGGGCGGAACCCTCGGACCGGCGAGTCGCTTCAGATCAAGGCCAGCCGGGTGCCTGCGTTCAAGGCGGGGAAGGCGTTGAAGGAATCCGTTTCAAAGTAGCGCCAAAGGTTTTGGGCAAACCAGGTCGACCGGCCTGGTTTGTTGCTGGTGCGGCCCAGGTGACCCAAGACCCGGCACGGCGGGGTGTCGAGCACGGACGCGATGCGCCTGGACAAGTTCCTCAAGGTCAGTCGGCTGATCAAGCGCCGCACGGTCGCCAAGGCGGTGGTCGAGGGCGGACGGGTACGCGTCAACGGGCGAGAGGCCAAGCCGGCGACCCCGGTGACGGTGGGGGACCGAATTGAGATCGACACCCCGTGGGGCTTGTCGGTGGTCGTGGTGGAACGCCTGAAGGAGACCGTGCCGGCCAAGGAGGCCCCGACCCTCTACCGGGTGGAACGCTGGGCGAGTCCGCGGGATGCGGGGGAGGACGAGGACGGGTCGTGATCCCAGGCCGGGATCCTCCCAGCCGTCGGTTGTCGCCGCGGGGTCGGTCGCGCAGGAGTGTGTGTCCTGCGGGACCGGCCCCGCGGCGGCTTTTTCACCCAGGCGGGGCCGGACTTTTCCCAGTACGGCGCGCATAGCCTAGAAACGGCCGGTGTCCGCGAAGCGGCCGTCGCCGGACGGGCCGCGCCGGGCGAGGGCGGCCGGAAGGCAGGAAACCCCTATGGACGAGACGCCGCGTACCCATCGTCTTGAGCTTCAGGCCCGCCGCACGCTCTCGGTTCACGGTGTCAAACACGTCGACCGGTTCGACGACGACACCATCGTCCTGGTCACGGAGATGGGGCCGCTCACCATCCGGGGGCGGAACCTCCGCATCCACCACCTGGACCTCGACCGAGGCGAGTTCGCCGCCGAGGGGGAGATCGACGCGTTGACCTACACCCAGCGGACCCATCCTGGCGGCCGGCATCCGTTGCAGCGGCTGTGGCGGTGACCACCGGCACCGGCGCCGCCTTATGGTCTTTCGCGGTCATGGTCCTGGGCGGCATGGGCGTCGGGGCCCTGGCCACCCTCTACGGGAGTGCCCGGACCGCGGTGCGTTGGGGTCCCCTGAGCGGCGGGTTCGGCGATGTGTTGTGGTTCGTGCCGGCGACCGGGATCTTCCTGGCATCTCTCGCCCTGGCGACCTGGGGCGAGCTTCGCCTGTGGGCGATCGTCGCGGCGGCGGTCGGATTCGGCTTGTGGATGGGGCTCGCCCATCCTGTGGTGGGATGGGTGGCCACGGCGGCGTGCCGGGTGGGGGCCTGGGCGACCGATCGGCTCACCCGTCCGGGCCGTTGGGCCGCGCGGCATCTGGTGCGCGGCGCGGCGCACGGCGTCCAAGGCGTCCGGGCGCTGGCGGGGCGGCTCGTCCGAATTGACAGAGGCCGGTTCCGGCGGTAAGATGCGGGCACATACCCAATGATGTACTAAGGTTGTACACAAAATGTACACAGTCTGTGGATAAGTGGAGTGGTCATGCAGCTCGAGATCCGGGGCTTGGAGCGTCTGTCGCACCGCGAGCGCCAGGTCGTGGCCCTGAAGGAGACCGGCGCCAGCAACGACGAAGTGGCCCGACGCCTGGGCTTGGCCCCGGCTACGGTCGCCACGCTGTTCAATCGGGCGCGGGCCAAGGGGTACCAAGTAGTCCTGGTGATCTCGGGCGATCCGCTCGGCGTCTGGGGAGAGGCGGGTGACGCACACGGCGACGTCGAATCCACCGAATAGTGCCGCAGCCGTCCTGGGGACGCCGCTTCCCGCGGAGCGGCCGCGCCGACGCTGGCGCGTCCGCTGGAGGCGGCTGCTCTTCGTCGCCGCGCTGACCTACGTCGGGGCCGGAGCCGCGTTTTCGGCGGTGCGGGGATGGGAACTGTACCGCCAGGAGCAGGCCCTGCAGGCTCGGATCGCGGCGGTGGAGGCGCAGAATCGGGTCCTGCAGCAGGACGTCCGGGCGCTCCGGAATCCCGTCACGCTCAAGGCCATGCTGCAGGGGAAGCGTCCGTTGCCCAACGCGACCGTGCCCAATCCTTAACCGCACTTTTCCATGGAAAATTACGGTTATTGATGCCCCGGCTCCGTTGACAGCGGGGGCGCCTCTGAATATAATGACATCACTTGTGAAACACTGGAGGTCATGCCGGCGCCTATGTCATCGTCCAGCCCCGACGCAGTCGTCGAAGTGGGTCAGATTCTCGAAGGAACAGTCACCGGGATTACGCATTTCGGCGCCTTCGTCGCGTTGCCGAACGGCAAGACCGGGCTGGTGCACATCTCCGAGGTCGCCGACACCTACGTCCGGGACATCAACGACTTTGTCCACGAGAACGACACGGTCAAAGTCAAGGTGTTGTCCATGGACGACCGGGGGAAGATCGCTCTGTCGATCCGGCAGGCCCAACCGCGTCCGCAGGGGGCGCCTTATCCGCCCCGGGGACGCCGGGGGGGACGGGGACCGGCCAGCTTCGAGGATAAACTGGCCCGGTTCATGAAGGACAGCGAGGATCGGCTGGGGGATCTCCGCCGGCAGAAGGAAGGCCGACGGGGGGGCCGGTAACCTCCGGACATGCCGGGATGGCGGAATCGGCAGACGCAGGGGACTTAAAATCCCCCGAACGGAAGTTCGTGCGGGTTCGAGTCCCGCTCCCGGCACCACGATATATTTCCCGCCAAAGACCGGGCCTAAAGGCGCGGTTTTTTGCTGCGTCTTTCGCCTCCGCAGTGGACCGCGGGGAGGGAGACGCCGAGTCCGGCAAGGAGAGGAACGATCGGCACGCCCATGCCCACGGTCGGCTTTGACTTCGACGACACACTGGTGGCCAACCCGTACGGCCGCCTGTTCTACCGACCCTGGGTCACGGCGCGGGAGCTCGAGGCGGGTGTCGAGCCGGGCACGTATCTCCGGAAGATCGCGGAGATCGGGCGGCGCTACTGGCGTCGGGGTCAGTGGCGGCGGGCATTCGACTGGCCGGCCATCGCGCGGGAGGAACTGGGGTTCGTCATTCCCGACCCGCCGGCCCCGGATCCGGACGAGGTGGCGGCACTGGTCCGGCCCGGCGCCCGCGACGTCCTCGGATTCCTGCTGGAACGGGGCATCCAGCTCGCGCTGGTCACCAACGGCATGACCGCGTTCCAGATCCCGTATCTGCAGGCGCTCGGGTGGGATCGGCTGTTCCGCCACGTGGTGACCCCCGACCGGGTCGGCACGGCCAAGCCGGATCCCCGGATGTTTTGGGCGGTCGAGGACCTCGTCCTGTTCGTGGGCGACCGCCCGTGGCACGACACCCTGGGCGCCAAGCGTGCCGGGGTCCCGGCCGTGATGGTCGGCCCCGGACCGGTGCGGGAGGACCGGCACGATCCCTTCGGCCGGGCGGTGTCCCCGGATTTTCGCGTGGACGACCTCTACGGTCTCCTGGACCTGTTCCGTACCCGACCGGCGGCTTTCCCCTGGCTCGCCCGCTAGCGGCCGCCCGGGTCGCGGTTCCTCGGCCACGCGGCGCGGCGGCCCTGGGGGGTTGGGCGCCGCCGGCCCACGGCCTCCGTCCGATGTCCGCTTCGGGCGCCTAGAGCGTGCCCAACAAGATGCGGCCGAGTCCGGCGACCCGTTGGCCGAGGAGGGCGAGATCGTCGAGCAGCTCGAGCAGGGCCGCCAGCGCGGCGGTGTTGAGCCGGTGCGCCGCCGCCAGAATCTCGTAGCGCACGGCCTCTTCTTCCCGCACCCGTTCGGGGTGGTCCTGGACCACGGCCCGTGCGCCGGCCCGGTCCCGGTCGGCCATGGCCGTCACGACCCGGCCGTAGTCCCGGGCCAGGTGCCGGATGAAGTCGTCCAGTCGGCGGAATAGCCCGGGGTCCCAGGTGAACTCGCGTTGGGCCAGCTTCTCCGCCGTCTCGCCGACCTTCACCAGGGTGTCGGAAACATGTTCGAGGTGGTTGGCCAGGGACATCACGAGGAACTGGGCTTCGACCTCCTCGTCTGTGCGCCGGCCACGGTTGAGCCGTGCCAGATAGGCGTGGAGGGCGAGATGCAGGAGGTCGACGTCGGTTTCGGCCTCGGCCAGCGCCCGGCGGTCCGCGTCGGAGGGTCCCGCGACCAGGACCGGCAGGCGTGAGATCATCTCGGTCTCGATGATGCGGGCCAGCCGGACGACTTCGAGCCAGCTCTGGGCCAGTGCCTCCGACGGGCGACTCAGCAGAGAGGGGTCCAACAGGCGGCTGGCGGCCTTGGGTTCGGGATCGGGCAGCCACCGTTCCACGCGGGCGGCCAGGGGGCCGGCGAGGGGCAGGAAGACCAGTCCGTTGACCAGGTTGAAGAGGGTGTGGCCGTCCGCGAGCAGGCGGCCGGCATTCGGTTCGAGCGCCGCCAACAGGGCCGTGACCGGACGGACGAGAGCCAACGCGGCGAGTGCGCCGGCGCTCTTCATCACGACGTAGGCCAACGCCGTCCGCCGCGCGGCCCGCGTGCCCATCAGGGCGGCGTAGACCGAGGGGGCGGTCGACCCCACGTTGGCCCCCAGGACCATTTCGAGTCCCGTGAGGGGGCTGATGGCGCCGTGCAAGGCGAAGGAAATCACCAGGGCGATGGTCGTCGCCGAGTTCTGGAGGACGGCCGTGAAGACCAGCGCGGCCGCGAAGGGGAGGAGCGGCACATGCGCCAAGACCAGGAAGGCGGCGGCGGCCGCGGGCTGGGCGACGATGGCCGGCGCCGCCCCGACCATCACCATCATGCCGTAGAAGATGAAGCCGAATCCCAGGACCAGCGGTCCCGCCGGCGACGTTGCGCCCCGGACACGTTCGGCGAACAGGATGGCGGCCCCGAGGAACAGGATGACGGGAGCGAACCGGGTGATGTGGAAGGAGACCAGCTGGACGGTGAGCGTGGTGCCGACCGCTGCGCCGAGGATCACCTGCAGGGCACGCCGGAGGGGGACGAGGCCGGCGTTGACGAAGCCGACCGCGAGTACCGTGACGGCGCTCGACGAGCCGGCGAGCAGCGTCGCGGCGAGCCCGAAAAGCCCCGCCGACCAGGCATGACGCGTGGCGAGGAGGATCCCCTGCTTCAGTGATCCGCTCGTCAGGCGCGCGAGGGCCTCCGTCGTCAGCGTCAGGCCGTAGGCGAACAGGGCCATCCCGCCCAGCAGCGACAACCATACGGTCATGGGTCAGCCCGCCCGGACCCGGCGGTCGGACCTATCCCTCATGCGGATCCGGGGTCGCCGGCTGGTGAAACGGTCGGCCGCGTCCTTCCACGGTGAACACGGTCGTCTCGGCGATGTTGACGGCGTGGTCCCCGACGCGCTCCAGATACCGGGCGACCAACAACAGCTCGGCGGCGGGACGGACTGCCCGCGGCTCGCGTTCCATAAGGCGGACGAGATCGTCCCGCACGTCGGCGTACAGTCGGTCGACCGCCTCGTCCTCCGCGTTGACCGCGCCGGCGCGGGAGAGGTCCTCCGACTCCACGGTCGCCAGGGCCTCGTGCACCATCCGCCGGGCCAACCGGCCCAACCGCGTCAGGTCGCCGAACGGTACCAGCCGCGGGAGGCCGGCGAGTACGCCGGCGCTGTCGGCGATGTCGCAACTGTAATCGGCGATCCGCTCGAGGTCCCGGCCGACCCGCAGGATGGCCGCCAGACGGCGGAGGTCGCGCTGCCGCGGTTGCTGCCAGGAGATGAGTTCGAGCACGTCGGCCTCGATGGCCGTGTCCTCGGCGTCGACGTAGTCGTCACGCTCGCGGACCGACGCGGCGAGCACGGCATCCGTCGCCTCCAGGGCGATCAGAGCCTGGTGGAGCATGTGCTCGACTTCCCGGCCGAGGTCCACCGTGCGGCGGACCAGCGAGGCGAGCGCCCGGTCGTACGCGCTGACGAAGGCCACGCGGCCCGCCTCCCCCCGCTCGCTCGTGATGGCGCCATTATACTACGGCGTCGGGGCCGGTTCCGGACCGGGGGACACGGAGGGCCGTCGCGCCGCCGAGCGGTGCCGGACGCCCGCCGTCCGGACCGACGGGTCCGACCTAGGACGGACGTTGGACCGGATGACCCGCCCCCAGCCAGAGCGACATGCCACCCAGCACGTTGGCTACTTGGTAGCCCCGGTCGGCCAGGAATGCGGCGGCGGACTGGCTGCGGTTCCCCGTGGCGCAGATCACCGCGTAGCGCCGGGTCGGGTCGAGGGTGGCCAGCCGTTCGGGCAACTGGCCCAGGGGGATGAGGACGGCGTCCGGCACGACGCCCGAGCGCCATTCGTAAGGTTCCCGCACATCGATGACCGTCCAGGTGTCGAGCGTACGACGCAGCTCGTCGACCGTGATGTCGGGCACCGCCACCACCGGCAGGCCGGCCGCCTGCCAGCCCTCCGGCCCCTGGTCGAACACGGCTCGTACCGCGACGCCCTCGGCCGCGAGGGCTTTGACGGCGGCGTCGGCCAGGATGCGGTTGTCCGCGAAGACCGCCACCGCCGGGACCTGCTGCAGTTCCAGCCACCGCCTGACGGCGGGTCCCCAGCCCGCGCGGGCGTAGGGCGCGGACACGGACTGGGGGACGTGCCCTTGAACGTAGGCGCGCTGGGGGCGGACATCGAGCAAAAGTAGGTCGCCTTGGCTTACGGCCTGCCAGATCTCCTGGACCGTCACGGGCGTCCCTCCTTAGATTCTGCGGATGGGGTGATCCATGCGTGGCGGACGGTCGTCCCCGTCGTCACAAAACCGCCTGCCCCAGATTCCGGATGCGGATCCGCGGGGCGTCGACCGGCGGGGGTTTGAGCGAACTCAGGACGTGGTCCACGAACGTGTCGACGTCGTCGATGCGGACGAAGCGGTTGAAGCGGCGCTCGTATCCGATCGTCGACTGGGGCTTGCGGCTCATGAAGAGGCCGCCGCACGGCGAGGATCCGTAGTGCGCCGGGTACACCTCCGTGAAGTCGGGCAGCGTCATGAGCCGCCGGATGGTCTCGAACTGGCGGCGGGCGGCCTCCCGGACCGCCTCCGGGGACGCCTCGGCCAGGTCGGGGCGACCAACGTCGCCGACGAACAGGCTGTCGCCCGTCATGACGAGCCAGGGATCCGAGCCGCGGTGCCCGTCGCGGACGACCAGGGAGAGGCTGTCGTCGGTGTGGCCCGGGGTCTCCCAGACTTCGACGCGGATCGCGCCGAGGGTGATCACCTCGCCGTCGTGCAGCGGACGGCGGGCGAAGGCGACGGGGGCGCGGTGCGACACGGACACGGCGACGCCGAGGGCGTCCGCCAGTTCGCGGGCGGCGGATTCGTGGTCCGCGTGGACGTGGGTTTCGACCACGTGCTGGATGGCCAGCCCCAGGTCCTGGGCCGCCAGCACGTAGGCCTCGGGGCCCAGGGCGCCGAGGGGATCGACGGCGAGGGCGGTCCCCGTCACCTCGTCGCCGAGCAGATACGAATTGCAGCCGCGGGCCGGATCATTGAGGGTGAGCCAGATCACGCACGGACCCCCTTTCGTCACGGAGCAGGATACCACCATGGGTATATATATCACGAATCCCGCTAAAACGTGAGCAACGGAACCGCACCCGGTGGCCTCAGGGGAGCGCGCCCGCCCTGGCGCGGCGGTCCGTCCTCCGACTGCGGCGCATCAGCCGGGGCCGCCGGTGTCGGGGTGGGGGCCGGAAGGTCGCCCCGAAGGCGGCCAGAACGAGAGTACCCCTAAGGGGTATCATTCCGTGGCCTCAACGGGCCGGAGACCCCGGGGCGATTGGTGTGTCCGTTCCGTCCTGTCGGGGGGCCCTCGGCGGGGCGGGGGATGCCCTCGACCCGGAGCCGGGCCGCTCCGTGCCGGCGGACCAGCGGCACGGACGGGGAGCCCGCACGACAGGCGACCTGGAACCCCGGGACGCGGCGTCCAGTCGCGGATCGAGCGGCCGGGCAGCCGGGTTGGCGAGGCGGGGCGCAACATGTTACCGTGAGGGGAGGCTGGATTGTCCCATCGAATTTGGGGGGTTTGTGCGACGATGGAACCCAAGCTGCCCGAGCGCCTGCTCATGGGGCCCGGACCCTCGCCGGTGTCCCCGGCGGTGCGCTTGGCGATGGCCGAGCCGGTCGTCGGCCATCTGGATCCGCGGTTTATCCAACTGATGGACGCGGTCGCGGACGGCCTGCGTCTGGTCTTCGGGACGGCCAACCGGCTCACGCTACCGCTGTCGGGAACGGGCAGCGCGGGGATGGAGACCATGGTGGCGAACTGGGTCGAGCCGGGCGACCGCATGCTGGTGGTCCGGCACGGCTTCTTCGGGGAGCGGATCCGCGACGCCGCCGCCCGCCGGGGCGCGGAGGTCGCGGTGCTGGATGCTCCGTGGGGGACCGCCGTGCCGGCGGACCAGTTCTTCGACACGCTCGAGCGGGTGGGCCCGGTCAAGCTCGTCGCCGTGGTGCTGGCCGAGACGTCCACGGGGGTCCTGCAGCCCCTCGACGGCTGGGCCGACGCCGTGCACGCCCAGGGGGGGCTGCTCCTGGTCGACGCCGTGACGGCGATCGGTGGCATGCCCGTCGACGTCGACCCGCGGGGGATCGACGTCTGTTTCGCCGGCTCGCAGAAGTGCCTGTCCGTGCCCCCCGGACTCGCGCCGTTCACCGTGGGGGAGCGGGCCCTGGCCGCCCTCCGGGACCGCCGGACCCCCGTCGGCACGTGGTACTTCGACCTCACCATGCTGGGGCGGTACTGGGGTCAGGAACGCTTCTACCACCACACGGCCCCGGTGAGCATGGTGTATGCGCTGGCTGCGGCCTTGGAAGAGGTGCGCCAGGAGGGCCTGCCGGCGCGGTTCGCGCGGCACCGTCGCGCGGCACGGGCCCTGTGGGCGGGTCTCGAGGCCATGGATTTGGAGCTGTTGGTGGACGAGCCGCACCGCCTGCCGTCGTTGACGACCGTCCGCGTGCCGGACGGCGTCGACGACGCGACCGTGCGCGGCCTGCTGCTGGAGCGGTTCAACATCGAGATCGGCGGCGGGCTGGGGGCCCTTCGGGGCAAGATCTGGCGGATCGGGACGATGGGGTATGGGGCGCGCATCGAGAACGTGGTACGCGTTCTCTCCGCGCTCGAGGTGGTGCTCGGGCGGCGCGGCGGAGCCGAGGCGGCCTGGCGCGCGTGGGAGTCCGAACGGTGAACTGGCTGGTGGTTCTGGCCGGAGGGCGGGGCGAACGCTTCTGGCCCCTCTCCCGCCAGCGCCGGCCGAAACAGTTCCTGCGACTCCTGTCGGACCGCACCATGATCCAGGAGACGGTGGACCGGGTCGCCGCCCTGTTTCCGCCCGAGCGGACCCTCGTGGTGACGGGCGCCGACTACGTCGATCTGGTGTGCGAACAACTGCCGGCGGTGCCCCGCGGGCACGTGCTGGGGGAGCCGGTCGGACGCAACACCGCGCCGTCTGTGGCGTGGGCCGCCCGCTGGATCATGGAGCGGGATCCGGAGGCGGTCCTCACCGTGCTGCCTTCGGACCACGCCATTCTCCGACCGGAGGCGTTCCGCAAGCTCCTGCGGCAGGCGGTGGGTTACGCCGCCGAGACCGGCCGGATGACCTTGTTCGGCATCGTCCCGGACCGCCCGGAGACCGGCTTCGGTTACATCGAGGTCGCCCGTCCGGGCCCCGGCCCCATCGACGTGGTCCGGTTCGTCGAAAAGCCGGACGTCGTGCGGGCCCGCGAAATGGTGGCGTCCGGGCGCCATTACTGGAACTCCGGCATGTTCGTGCTGCCGCTCGGCACCTTCTGGGCGACGCTGGAACGCACGCTGCCGGAGGTCGCGGGCGGCGCCGAGGCGCTGGTGAGGCGGCCCGGGGCCGAGTCGGCGGTGTTCGCGGCGCTCCCCGAGGTATCGCTGGACGTCGGCGTGATGGAGCGGGCCGGTCATCTCGCCGTCATGCCCGCTGACATCGGCTGGGACGACGTGGGGACCTTCGCCGCGGTGGCTCGGATCCGGGCCGAGCAGCAGCCGGACCGCGTGCATCTGGACCGGACCGACGACGTGGTCGTCATCGGCGAGGAGGGCCCGTGGGTGGCGGGCATCGGCATCCGCCACCTGGTCGTCGTGCGGACACCGGATGTCGTCCTCATTCTGCCGCCGGAAGAGGCCCAGGAGGTCCGCCAGGTCGTCCGCCAGCTGGCCGAGCGCGGTTGTCACGAACTCTTGTGAGGACCTCGAGGAGGAGGGCACATGGCTGACGCCAGGGTACACAAAGGCGTCATCCCCGCTGCGGGTCTGGGCACACGCCTGTTGCCGGCCACCAAGGTCGTGCCCAAGGAGCTCCTGCCGCTCATCGACGTGCCGGTCATCCAGCTGGCCGTTGACGAGGCTCGTGCGAGCGGGATCGACGACCTCATCGTCGTGACCAGCCGCGGCAAGGAGATCCTGGCCGACCACTTCGACCGCCAGCCCGAACTGGAGGCCCACCTGCGGGAACGGGGCAAGCTGGAGCAGCTGGCGGCCGTCGGCGACGTGGGCGCTGGGGTGCGGTTCCATTACACCCGGCAGCCGGAGCCGCGGGGGCTGGGCCACGCCGTCCTGCAGGCGGCCGCGCACGTCGGACATGAGCCGTTCGCGGTCCTCCTGCCGGACGACGTGATGCTCGGGCCGCGCCCGGTGCTGGCCCAGCTTTTGGACCACTGGCGTCCCGGTTTCGCCGTCGTGGCGGTCATGCGGGTCGCCCGGGAGGAGGCGGGACGGTACGGCATCGTGGCCGGCGACGTTGCCCCGGGGTCACGGGCGTTCCGGGTCGAGCACATCGTGGAGAAGCCGGCACCGGCGGATGTGCCGCCCGTGGCGTGGGCCGTGATGGGCCGCTACGTCCTCGATGCGGATGTCTTCGACATTCTCGAGACGCTGCCCCCCGGCGCGGGGGGCGAGATCCAGCTGACCGACGCGCTTGCGGAATTGGCCCGGGCCGGCCGGCTGGTCGCCGTGGCGTACGAAGGAGAGCGCTACGACATGGGCGACAAGCTGGGGTACGTCAAGGCCATCATCACGCACGGCCTCGAACGGCCCGACTTCCGCGACCGGCTGGCGGCCTACCTCCGCAGCCTGGCCGACGCGGGACGGTTCTAGCGCGGGGATGACGGCCGCCGCCCCGCCTTTGCTGCGTACGGAACTGGCCCTCCTGGCGCATGCGGCGTGGGTGGTGCTGCCCGCCACGCTGGCGGCCGGCGCCTGGGCCCTGTTCCGCTTCGTCCGCCGCGACGGGCTGCCCACGGCGCGATACCTCCACGCGTTCCTCGTCGTGGCCGTATGGCTGGTGGTGGCCGGATTTTATGACCTGGCAACCCACCACCCTGCCGCCGTCGGGGGGCCGCCCTGGACCCTGGACGCCGGGGCCGGGGCGCTCCTGGCTCAGAGCGGCGTCGGTCTTGCTCTCCGCCACACTCGTCCCGCCCGGACGCGCACGGCCCGCCTGCTCGCCTGGCACCTGGTTCTGGCCCTGGCCACCACGGCGGGCGTGCTGGTCGGACTGTGGCCGTACCGGTGACGGCCGTTGCGCTCAGCCGGGTTCGCCCGGCAGCCGGGCGGCGGCCAGACTCTGTTCCAACGACCAGGCCTGCTCCCAGAAGAGCCACTCGTACCGGCTGCTCCGCCAAAACGCCTTGAGCCCGAGGCGGGCCTCGTCCGGGCCGAGGTGTTCGCCGACACGATCGGCGACGGCTAGGATCTCGTCCACCGCCTCCCCGTAAGGTGCGCCGGCGTACGTCGCGATCCACTCACGGTAGGCCGGCGTGTCCGGCAGGGGCCGTTCCGCCAGCCGGCGCCCGACTTCGCGGTAGATCCAGTAGCAGGGCAGCACCGCGGCGACCAGGACGGCGAACGGCCGGCTCCAGGCGGCCCGGACCAAGTGGTCGGTGTAGGCCACCGTGATCGGTCCGGGCGGCGTGGCGGCGAGGTCCGCCGGGGAGAGCCCGTAGGCCGGCGCCAGCGTCCGGTGGAGGTCGGCCTCGACCTCGTGCACGGTCAGCGCGTGCCGGAGGAACAGGGGTTCGTCGCTCCGATGGGCCGTGCGGACGGCGCCCATGGCGAGTACCTGGGAGAAGTCCTGGAGATACACGTAGTCCTGACCGAGGAAATAACGGAAGCGATCCGCCGGCAACGTGTCGTCTCCCAGGCCGGTCACGAACGGATGAGCGAAGATCGCCTCCCAGATCGGCCGGGCGGCCTCCTTGAGCGTCTCGGTCCACGACGGCACGGCCGTCACCTCCTCCAGGGATATCGAACGCGCGGCGGGCGGGCATCATGCCCGGTTCCGGGCGTGCAGGAGCGCGCGCACGGCGGACGCGGGATCGGCGGCCTCCGCCACGGCGGCGATGACCGCGATGCCGGCGACTCCGGTGGCCCACACCGCCGCAGCATTGTCGGGCCGGATGCCTCCGATGGCCACCACGGGAACCGGGCCCGCCTCTGCCGAAAGACGGTGCAGGCCCTCAGGCCCCAGCGGATCGCCGGCGTCGGCCTTCGACCCCGTCCGGAAAACGGGTCCGATGCCGACGTAATCCGGTCCGTCGGCGAGCGCGGCCGCCAACTCGTCCGATGTGCCGGCGGACGCTCCCACCAACAGGCCGGGCGCGATGCGGCGGACGTCGCGCACCGGCATGTCCTCCTGCCCCACGTGGACCCCGTCCGCACCCAGGGCCAAGGCCCAGTCGACGCGGTCGTCGACCACCACGAGGAGCCCGGCGGGACGGGCCCAGCGCAGGACCTCGGTCCCGTACGCCAGGGCCGCCCGGGCCGAGCCTTCCTTAATTCGGATCTGCACCACGCGTGCGCCGGCCCGGGCGATCGCGGGCACGAACGTCGCCAACCGGGACGGGGGGACCCGGGCGGGGTCGATGAGCACGTGCAGCCCGCTCACATCCATGGCGGCATCCCCCAGTGGTGATGGAGCGGCCCGTGGCCCGACCCCAGGCCGGGTGCGTGGCGAATCGCGCCGGCCAGGTAGCGCTCGGCCAGGTCGACGGCGTCGGGGACCGCCAGACCCCGGGCGAGTCCGACGGCAATGGCGCTCGACAGCGTGCACCCGGTGCCGTGGGTATGGGGAGTGTCGAGACGCGGGTGGACGAAGATCCGGGATGTCGGACCTTCCAGCACGTCGGCGACCTCGGGGCCGTCGAGATGGCCGCCTTTCACCAGGGCCCAACGGCTCCCGAAGTCGCAGAGCCGCCGGCCGGCTTCGGCCTGATCCGTCCGGGAGCGTACCACCAGCCCCGTGAGCGCTTCGGCTTCGGGGACGTTCGGGGTGACCACCGTGGCGCGCGGCAGAAGTTCCTCCCGGATCGCCTGCTCGGCGTCGGCCTGGATCAAGGGATGTCCGCC
The DNA here is from genome assembly GCA_023565505.1 of Actinomycetes bacterium. GTDB lineage: Bacteria > Bacillota > Sulfobacillia > Sulfobacillales > JAIMBI01 > JAIMBI01. Next base: position 42,894 of record JAIMBI010000019.1, read on the forward strand.
CTTGGCCCGCATCACGGGATCCAGGACGACCGGCACCGGCCCCAGGTGATCCAGGGCCGCGGCGACCGCCCGGACGATCGCGGCGGTGTGCACCATCCCGATCTTCACCGCGTCGACGCCGATGTCGTCGGCGACAGCCAGGATTTGCCGGCGGACGGCCTCGGGCGGAAGGTCCCAGATGCCGTCGACACCCCGGGTGTTCTGGGCGGTGACCGCCGTCAACGCCGACATGCCGTAGGCACCCAGCGCGGCAAAGGTCTTGAGATCCGCCTGGATTCCCGCACCGCCGCCGGAATCCGACCCGGCGATGGTCAACAAGCGCAACATCGTTTGTTTCGCGGCCCGTGGGGGCCTTCGCTCCTTCCCGGTGCACTCCCGGCCGCCCGGCCGCGGCGGGGCGCGGTGCGGTCCGGGGGATGGCGGGGCCGTCGGCGGCGGGGCGGGCCCGGGTGCGGAGGCCGGTCGCGGGAGCGAAAAAAAGCGCCCCCGGCCGGGTGGCGCACCGTATCGGCGTCCCTGCGCTGGCATTACCCAGATCAGGTTCGAAGGGTTGGGCATTGCCTCTCAGCCTGTTCGGCACCCCTGCCGTCGGCGTCATCGTAGCACGGGCCGAGGGGGGGAACAAGATCGACGGCGGCGGGTCGCCGGCGGCGCTGCGACGCGACCGATCCGGGTTCTTGTCGCGCGATTGGGAGGGGTTGTCCGCGCGCCTTGGCATGTTTCACCGGCGGCCGGCTGCTATCGTGGGGCCGATCTCCCACGAGGGTGTGACGGGGATGGCGAGGAGCGCCACGGCCATTCGGCGGGCCACGGCGGGGATCCGGAAGGTCCCCTGGGGCACCGGGTTGGTTTGGACGCTGGTGGGAACCGTGCTGGGACTGGCGACCCTCTACGGCAGGGCGGCACCGTTCGCGTGGGCCTTCGCGCTGGCGTGCTGGAGCGACCAGGGGGAGGCCTTCGGCTGGGTCGCCGTGGGTGCGGTGGCGGGGACGGAGTTGGCGGCGGGACCGGTCGCCGCCGTCGCCCTGGCGGTGCTGCTGGCCACGGTCCCCGTCGCGGGGCGAATCCGACGGAACCGGTGGGTCTCGGGCGTCTCCGGGGCCGTCGGCGGGGGACTGCTTTACGCGGCGGAGGTTCCGTGGCACATGCCGGCTCCCTTCCTGGTCGCCGTGATGGCGGGGGTCGGGGGCGTCGCCGCCGTGGCGGCCGTGCGGATCCTCGCGGCCTGGCGCGACCCGGCGGAGCACGGCGAGACCTTGGCGCTGACGCTGGCGGCTCTGGCCGTGCTCCTGGTCGGGGTGGACGGCATCCGTTTCGGCCAGGGTTACCTAGGCTTGACGCTCGGCGCGGTGGTGATCATCGCGGGGGCGCAGGTCGCCGAGGTCACCGGGGGCGTTCTGGCAGGGGTGTTCCTGGCCCTGGCCTGGTCCGTGCGGGGCGGGGCGCCGCCGGGCTTGGCCCCGTGGTTGCCGGTGGCGGGCCTCGGCGCCGGGTGGGCGGCGCGGCGGCATATCCGACTGGCGCCCCTCGGGTTCGCCATGGGCGCCGTGGTGGCCGCGCTGTGGCTCCCCGACCTCCGACCGACGTGGGGTATGGCCGAGTCGCTGGGGCTGGGTACCGTGGCGGGCCTGTTCATCCCGGATGCCGTGGTCGCCGGCCTCCGCCGCCGCCTGGCGGCCCCGGCGCCCGCGGGCGGGTCGGCCGACCACCGGCTTCAAGCCATGGCCCAGGCGTTCGGAGCGATGGCACGGGCGATGGCCTTGCCGGACCGAGCGGAAAAGCGGCTCGAACCCAACCGGGTGGCCCTGGTGGTCCGGGAGTCCTGCGGCGGATGCTCGCTGTACCGGGTGTGCTGGGAGCAGGCGTTCTACCGTTCCTACCGCGGGGTGCAGGACCTGCTCCTCAAGGCCGCCGAGCATCCCGTGGGCCCGGCCCACCTCGACGCGGACCTGGCATTCCGGTGCATCCGCCCCGAGCGGCTCGCGGAGGCCGTCAACCTGGTGGCCGCCGAGGCGCGGCGGCGCGAGGAGTACGGCCGCCAGATGGCCGAGATCCAGCGGATCGCCGAGGGTCAGATCGCGGCCGTGGGCCGACTTTTGGGCGAGATGGCCGAGGACATCGTGCGGCCGGGCGGCCACGGCGAGAGGGCTTTGCCCCGCCGCCGGCTCAAGGTCCGGGTGGGCGTGGCGTCGCGACCGCGGAGCGGCGATCCGGTGAGCGGCGACACGGCGATCGTCCAGCAGTTGGACGGCGACCGCATCCTGGTTGTCGTGTCCGACGGCATGGGCGTCGGTCCCCAGGCCGCCCTGGAGTCGGGGTTGGCGGCCAGCCTGGTCGGGGAAGTGCTGCGGGCGGGATTCTCGCCGGCCGTGGCCGTGAAGGCCGTGAACACCGCGCTGTTGCTCCGCTCCACGCAGGAACGGTTCGCCACCCTGGACCTCGCGCTGGTGGATCTGGCACGGCACGAGATGGAACTGGTCAAGGTCGCCGGGGCTCCGACCTTCCTGCGCCGCGGATCCGAGGTCGCGGTGTTCCGGGCGGAGAGTCTGCCGGTCGGCATCCTCCACGACGTCCGTGTCGAGCCAATTTGTCATAGAATGGAGCCAGGCGACATGGTCGTGCTGGTCAGCGACGGTGCCCTGGGGCCGCCGGCGGCCGGAGGCGAGGAGCGCCTCGTGCGGCACCTGCGCGAACTGCCCCCGGCGCCGGCCGACGTCGCGGCGGAGATGTTGCTGAGCCTCATGCTGAGCCAAACCGAAGACGTACGTGACGATGCCTTGGTCGTGGTCGTTCAATTGACGGACAAGCATGCTCCGCTGCCCATGCAGGTCGGCGATCGCTGGTTCGGCGAATGGCAGCGGGTGACGTCGTCGGTTGGTCGGCAACCCGGCCGCTCTTAGCCGGAAAGTAGGGTCCCCTTGTACGAACACCCCTTGATTGACCGGGTGCGCGAAGATCTTCGCCGGGAACGGTGGCTGCCCCCGCAGTCGGCCGTCGTGGCCGGCGTGTCGGGTGGGCGCGACTCCATGGCGCTCGCGGCCGTCCTGGTGAGTCTGGCCCCGGAGTTCCGTTGGGAGTTGGTCATCGCCCACGTGCATCACGGCCTGCGCGGCGACGAGGCGGACCAAGACGCCGCCTTCGTGGAGGCGTGGGCCGACCGGTGGCACGTTCCCTTCCGATTGTTACGGGTCGCCGTCGATCCGGCGCCGGGGCAGTCGCTCGAGATGGCCGCGCGCGAAGCCCGGCATCGGGCTTTGGCCGAGGTGGCCCGGCCGCTTGGAGGGCGCATCGCGCTGGGGCATCATCTGGACGACCAGGCCGAGACCGTCCTGCTGCGGCTTCTGCGGGGAACCGGCGTGGGCGGTCTGGCGGCCATGCGTCCGGTCCACGGCCCGGTCGTGCGCCCCTTGCTCGGCTACCCGCGGGCGGTCCTGACGGAGTTCCTCGCGGCCGTCGGGGTGCCGTGGCGCGAGGATGCGACCAACGCCGATGTGAGCATCCTGCGCAACCGCGTGCGGCATCGGCTGCTGCCGTTGCTGGCGGCCGAGTACAACCCGCGGGTCGTCGAAGCCCTGGGGCGGTTGGCCCGTTCCGCGGCCGAACTCGACGACTGGGCGCAACAAGAGGCCGGTCGCTGGTACGCCGCGCACAAGGTCGCCGACCCGGACGCCGGCGAGGTGCGGCTGGTGGGACTGTTGGCCGCGCCGCCGGCGGTGGCGGACCGGGTCATGCGCCTGGCGGCGGCCGAACTCGGGTTCGCGCTGACGGAGGAACAACTGGACCGGGCCCGCGCCGGCCCCACGGTCTGGCCCCGGCACCACACGGTGGAGCACCAGGGTCAGGACCTCGTCGTGGCCGGGCCGACCGAACCCGTCGCCTGGCCCGCCGCGCCTGTCCCCGTCGCCGTGCCGGGGACGACTCCGCTGCCGCGCGGGCGCCTGGTGGTCGCGGCCCGGGAGGGCGACGAACCCGCCGTGGACGGCGGGTTGAGGCGGCTGTGGGTCCGGGGGTGGCGGCCGGGCGACCGGATCACCTTGACCGGGGGCCAGCGCAAGAAACTTCAGGACCTGTTTGTCGACCACAAGATTCCCCGGAGGCTCCGGGGCGCCTGGCCGGTGGTGACCGCCGACCGCGGCGGAGAGACCGTCGTGGCCGTTCCCGGCGTGGCGGTGGACGCGCGGGCGGCGGCCCGGCGGGGCGCCCCGGGGTGGCGGCTCAGGTGGGAACGGGGCGCCTGAGGCGCGTGGTATAATAAGCGGACAGTGGCTTAGCCCGTGGCGCCTGGGGGAGGGAAGGCCGGATGACGGGCCGTTGGCTTCGGGGCATCGTCACCATCGTCTTGGTCGTATTGTTTGTGGCCACGTTAATGGAGCTGCTGAACACCCAGACGCAGCCGGTGCCGACGCGGCCCATCAGCCAGGTGGTCCAGCTCGCGCGGGCGGGTCAGGTCAAGTCGGCCCAGATCGACCCCCAGTCGTACCATGTCACGGTCACGCTCAAGAACGGCGACCGTATCGAGGCCGTCTACGCCACGGGCGGCACGAACAGTCTGGCCAACGAGCTCATCGCCGACAAGGTGCCGACCGTCGACATCCTGCCGCCGCCCACGACGTCGTTCTGGCTGAGTCTGGCCGGCAACTTCCTGCCGCTCCTGTTGGTCGTGGGCGTGCTCTATCTCCTCTTCAGTCAGACTCAGGGCGGCGGCAACCGCGTCATGCAGTTCGGGAAGAGCCGGGCGCGCCTGCACACCGACGACCGCCAACGCCGGGTCACGTTCGACGACGTGGCCGGCGTCGACGAGGAGAAGCAGGAGTTGATGGAGATCGTCGACTTCCTGCGGTATCCGAAGAAGTACCTGGAACTGGGGGCGCGCATCCCCAAGGGCGTCTTGCTCTTCGGCGAGCCGGGGACGGGCAAGACGCTGCTCGCCCGGGCCGTCGCGGGCGAGGCGGGCGTCCCCTTCTTCTCAGACAGTGGCTCGGACTTCGTCGAGATGTTCGTGGGCGTCGGCGCCTCGCGGGTGCGCGACCTGTTCGACCAAGCCAAGAAGAACGCCCCGTGCATCGTGTTCATCGACGAAATCGACGCGGTGGGGCGGATGCGGGGCGCCGGTTACGGCGGCGGCCACGACGAGCGGGAGCAAACCTTGAACCAGCTCCTGGTGGAGATGGACGGATTCGGCGTCAACGAGGGTATCATCGTGATCGCCGCCACCAACCGCCCGGACGTCTTGGACCCGGCATTGCTCCGCCCCGGTCGGTTCGACCGGCAGATTGTGGTGCACCGACCGGACGTCAAGGGCCGGCTCGCCATTCTCCAGGTCCACACGCGGGGCAAACCGCTCGACAAGGACGTCAACCTGGAGATCATCGCCAAGCGGACCCCGGGCTTCACCGGCGCGGATCTGGCCAACCTCTGCAACGAGGCCGCTCTCCTGGCGGCGCGGAAGCGCGCCAAGCGCATCAAGATGGAGCACTTCGAGGAAGCCGCCGAACGGGTCATGGCCGGCCCGCAGAAGCGGTCCCGGGTCATCTCGGACCAGGAGAAGCGGGTGGTGGCGTTCCACGAATCGGGTCACACGCTGGTGGGCATGCTGGTTCCGCACGGCGATCCGGTGCACAAGGTGACCATCATACCCCGGGGCATGGCCATGGGCTACACCATGCCGCTGCCCCAGGAGGACCGGTACCTGGTGACCAAGGACCAGATGCTGGACCAGGTAGCGATGTCCCTGGGCGGGCGCGCGGCCGAAGAGCTGGTCTTCGGGGAGATCTCCACCGGGGCCCAGGACGACCTGGAGAAGGCGACCAAACTGGTCCGGCGCATGATCACGGAGTACGGGATGTCCGAGGAACTCGGCCCGCTCACCTACGGCACGCGGCATGATCAGGTGTTCTTGGGTCGGGACCTCGTCCGCGACCGGGACTACGGGGAGGAAGTCGCGTCCGCCATCGACCGGGAGGTCCGCCGGATGGTCCTCCAGCAGTACGAGCGGGCCAAGCGCCTCCTGGAGACGCACCGCGACATCCTCAATCGTCTGGGCCAAGCGCTCATCGAGAAAGAGACGTTGGACGCCGAGGAGCTGTTGGAACTGGTGGGACCGGTGGAACGAGCCAGCTGAAGCTGGCTCGTTCGCCTGACGGGCGCCCGACGAGACAGGGGGGACACGTGCTGTTTTCCGGGACCACCAAAGAAGGGCTGGGGGTCTACCTTTATCCCACCGAACGGTTCAAGACCATCGCCATCCACGCCGTGTGGGTGCAGGATCTCGACCCCGCGCGGGCGACCGTCTCGGCCCTCGTGCCGGCCGTGCTGCGGCGGGGCACACGGCGTTGGCCGACCTTCACCGCGATGGAGGCGCATCTCGACGAGCTCTACGGAGGCGCCTTCCGGGCCGACGTGGGCAAGCTCGGCGACAAGCAACTCCTGTCGTTCCACTTGGAGGTGCCCGACGGCCGGTTCCTGCCCGGCCGCCCGGATACGTTCAGCGCCGGCGTCGAGTTCCTGTCCGTCGTGATGAAGGAACCCCACTGGCCCGGCGGCCGTCTTCCGGCGGGTGTCCTGGACCAGGAGAAGGAACTGCTGCGGCGGCAGATGCAGGCCGTCATCAACGACAAGGCCCAGTATGCCACCCTCCGACTCATCGAGCACATGGCGGCGGGCGAGCGGTGGGGACTGCGCCGCTACGGCCGGCCCGAGGACCTGGCGGGTGTCGACGAGGAGCGGCTGCGCGAACGCTACGACGCCATCTTGCGCGAGGCGCCGTTGTACGTTTTCGTCGTCGGCGCCGTCGACCCCGACCATGCCGACCAGGTCATCCGGGGCCACTGGCAGGGGCGACCGGCGGCCGCGCTGGGGCCGATCCCCCGGTTTGCCCCGCGCCATGAGCGCGATCTCGTCGTGGAGGAACAGGACGTCCAGCAGGGCAAGCTGAACCTCGGCTACGCGACCGGACGCCGACTCACCGACCCGGACTACCCGGCCTTGATGATGTACGCGGGCGTGCTCGGAGGTTATCCGCACAGCAAACTGTTCGTCAACGTGCGGGAGAAGGCCAGTCTCGCCTACTACGCGTACGCCCGCCTCGACGGGGCGCTGGGGCTGATGCTGATCGGGTCGGGGATCGAGTTCGCCCATTTCCGGCCGGCCCTGGCCATCATCGAGGAGCAGGTGGCGGCGATGGCCGAAGGTCGGATCACCGAGCAGGAGATGGCCTTCACGCTCTCCTCCTACCTGAACGACCTGCGCACCGAGGAAGACAGCCCCTCGAGCCTCATCGGCCGGCAACTGGAACGTCTCCTGGTGGGCGGAGGCCTGCTGCCCGACGAACTCGCCCCCGCCCTCGAGCGGGTTACGGTGGCCGACGTGACCCGCGTGGCCGAATCCGTGGCGCTCGACACCATCTATTTCCTGACGCGGACGGGGGAGGGTGTCCATGCCGGTCTACACTGATCCCGTGGTCAAGGAGACGGTGGTCCGCCATCGCCTCCGCTCCGGCCTCGAGGTGGCCGTCATCCCGCGCAAGGGTCAACGGCGCACCTATGCCACCTTCACGGCGCACTACGGGTCGATCGACAACCGCTTCCGGCTGCCGGACACGGGTGAGGTGCTCGAGGTGCCGGACGGCATCGCCCACTTCCTGGAGCACAAGATGTTCGAGCAGCCCGGAGGCGACGTGTTCGACGACTTCGCCCGGCTTGGGGCGTCGGCCAACGCCTATACCGAATATCTGACCACCACCTACCTGTTCTCCACCACGGCCCACGTGGACGAATGCCTGGAGATCCTGCTGAACTTCGTCCAGGAACCCTACTTCACCGAGCAGAACGTGGAGAAGGAGAAGGGCATCATCGAGCAAGAGATCCGCATGTACCTCGATATGCCCGGCGACCGGCTCCACAGTAATCTCATGCGGGCGCTCTACCAGCGCCATCCGGTGCGGCTCGACATCGCCGGCAGCGTGGAGTCCATCCGCACCATCACCCCGGAGATTCTTTACCGGTGCTACGAGACGTTCTATCATCCGAGCAACATGCTGCTGCTGGTGATCGGGGACGTCGATCCGGCCCACGTCATCGACCGCGTGACGGCGAATCAGGCCCCGAAGAACTTCCAGCCGCAGGGTCCCATCCCGCGGCTGATGCCCCAGGAGCCGCCGGCCGTGGCGGAGCGACGGGTGGAGCGCCGCATGGCGGTCGCGCTCCCCTTGTTGGCGGTGGGGTACAAGGACCCGGTGCACGAGCTCGTGGGCCCCGACCTTCTGCGGCGCGAGCTGGTCACCGGTCTGATGTGGCAGATGCTGCTCGGCAAGAGCAGTCCGCTCTTCGCGAGCCTCTACGAGGCGGGCCTCATCAACGACCGGTTCCAGGCCCGCTACACGGCGGCGCCGACGTTCGCGCACTCGGTGCTGGCGGGGGAGACCCCCGATCCGGAGGCCTTGTTCGGCCGGTTGGCCGAGGAGCTGCCCCGGGCGGCCCTGACGCCCGACGCGTTGGAGCGGGCCAAGCGGCGGGAGCGGGGCGAGTATGTCGGGCTGTTCGACAACCCGGGCGAGCTGGCTTATGTGTACAACTCGCTTTACTTCCGTCAGATCGATCTCTTCGCGGTGCTTGATGTCCTCGAACGGGTGACCTTGGCGGACATCGAGGAGCGACGGGCGGAGCACGTCCGCGAGGAGTTGCGCGCGACATCCATCGTCTGGCCGGAGGATGCCCCCGGATCCTCGGCCTGAGGTCGCCGAAAGAGAGGCGCTCCATGCCCGTGGCCCTATGGATCGTGGTGGCGGCGGCGGCCGTTTACGTGGCCGCGTCGGTGCGCATCGTCAAGCAGTGGGAGGAGATGCTGGTCTTCCTCTTCGGTCGGCTCGTCGCCGTCCGTTCGCCCGGGCTGCACGTCGTCTGGCGCTTTTTCGAGACCGCGGTCGTCATCGACAAGCGCATCGCGACCACGGAGTTCCGGACCGAGGGGACCCTCTCCAAGGACAAGGTGCCGGTGACCCTCCTGGCCGTCCTCTTCTGGAAGGTGGCCGACGTCCGGCGGGCGGCCCTGGAGGTCAAGAACTACCAGGCCGCAATCGATCTTGCGGCCCAGACGACCTTGCGTGACATTGTGAGCAGAAGCGACCTCGAACAGCTCCTGTCCGACCAGCGGCGCCTGGACGAGCTCATCGCCGAGCAGATCCGGGAACGGGCGACGTCATGGGGCATCGAAGTGCTCAACGTGGAGATTCGCGATCTCGAGATCCCTGCCTCGCTCCAGGACGTGTTGAGCCGGAAGGCTCAGGCCCAGGCGGAGAAGGAAGCCCGCCGCATCTACGGCGAGGCCGAGGTCGTTGCGGCGGAGGAGTTCCTCCGGGCCGCCCGCCTGTACGAGGGATCCCCCGTGGCGTTCCGGCTGCGGGGGCTCAACGTGCTCCTCGAAGCGGTCAAGTCGGACCAGAACACCCTCGTGTTCCTGCCCACCGAGCTGACCGACATGCTGCGCGCCGTCGCCCCGGCGCCGACGCCGCGGGACGAAGCCCCCCCATCCGGGGGACGGGACTGAACGACCCGCCGGGGCCGCCCGCGCAGGCGTCCCGCGCCGCGGTCTTAACCGGATCTTAACACGCCGTTAAGGCCTGCTTAACCGAATCGCCGTACGGTCGAGGTGACGGAGACGGCATCCGACCGGAAAGGCGAGGGGACGGAGATGAACGAGCGGAACCGGACACTGACCCAGGCGCTCAACGAGGCGCCGCTGTCGCTGTTCCACTTGCGCGCGATGCTCACGGCGGGCATGGGGTTCTTCACCGATGCCTACGACCTGTTCATCATCGGCATCGCCCTGGTGCTGATCAAGAGCGAGTGGCACCCAGCGGCCTGGATGGTTGGCCTGGTGGGGTCCACCTCGCTGGTCGCCGCGTTTCTCGGGGCATTCGTGTTCGGGCGCCTGGCAGACCTGTACGGTCGGAAGTCGGTGTACGGCATCGAGGCCATGCTGATGGCGGCGGCCGCGGTGGCCTCGGCGCTGGCCCCCAACATGTTCTGGCTCATCGTGTTCCGGTTCTTGCTGGGCGTGGGGATCGGCGGGGACTACCCGGTGTCCGCCGTGCTCATGAGCGAGTACGCCAACGCACGCGATCGGGGCAAGCTGGTGGGCATGGTCTTCTCCATGCAGGCCCTCGGCTTGGTGATCGGGCCGATGGTGGCGCTGACCATCCTCGCCGCCGGCGCGAATCCCGACACCGCTTGGCGCTTGATGCTGGGATTGGGGGCGCTGCCGGCCCTCGGAGTCATCTACCTCCGGCGGACGATGCCCGAGTCGCCGCGCTACCTCTCGCGGGTCAAGGGTGAGACGGAGCGCGCGGCCCGGCAGTTGGCGGTGTTCACGCGGAGCCAGGTGGAGGCCGCGGCCGTGGGCGAGGGTCGTGTTACGGCGCGACTCGGGTCCTACGCCTTGACCCTGCTCGGCACGGCCGGCACGTGGTTCGTGTTCGACTACGCGTACTACGGCAACAGCATCTCGACGCCTCTCATCATGAAGATGGTGGCGCCCCACGGGACCCTCATGGAAACCGTGGCCTGGACCCTCATCATATACGCCGTCGCGGCGGTGCCGGGCTACATCCTGGCGTTCTCGACGATGGACCGGATCGGTCACCGGCGGCTGCAACTCATCGGCTTCGCGGCGATGGGCCTCGCCTTCCTCGTCCTGGGGCTGGTGCCTGGGATGACGACGGCGCTCCTGCCGTTCCTCGTCCTGTACGGGTTGAGCTACTTCTTCGCCGAGTTCGGCCCCAACACGACCACGTTCGTGCTCTCCGGCGAACTGTTCCCGGTCAACCTGCGAGCCACGGGCCACGGCCTGTCGGCAGGAATTGCCAAGTTCGGCGCGTTCCTCGGGGTGTTCGTGTTCCCGATTTTGAGCACGGCCCTCGGACTCGCCGGGACGCTGCTCGTGACCTTCGGCTTCTCGGTGGTCGGCTTCCTGCTGACCCTTCTGCTGCCGGAACCCGCCGGTCAGACGCTGGAGGCAGCCGCGCGCGAGGACGGCGCGCTGCTCCTGCAGCGGGAAATCGGCTGAACAGAGGGTCTAGGACCGCCCCGCGGCACCCGCCGGCCGCGGGGCGTGGTCTGTCCGGCGGCGGGCCCAACGCCCCCGTGGGCACGGGCGGGCGCTTTCGAGCCGCCGCCCGCTCGGCGACGCCCGTTCCCGGAATCCCGGGGGCTCCGAGGCGAGGGCCGCCCCGCACACCGGGTCCCGCCCCGGGACCCCGCCTGCTCGGCCGGCCTCGGTTTAAGCGCTACCGGCGGTCCGCCAGTTCGAGCTGTTGGACGAGGACCCACTCCGGCAACGGCCCGTCGAAACGGCGGTCGCCGACGAAAAGCACGGGGACCCCGCGGATGTCCAGCCGCTCGGCCAAGTCGGGCGCGGCTGCGAGGCTGACCGCGTAGGATTGGAGGCGCGGCTGCTCGACCGCCATCCCGTGAGCCAGGCGGACCGCCTGGGCACAGTAGGGTCAGCTGGGCACGGTGAGGACGGCCAGGGGCGGAGGGTGGTCAAGCCGCCGCACCGTGTCGCGTGTCAGAGGCGACAGGCCGCCGTCCCGCCGCACCAAGGCGCGCACGGCGACCTGGAACGCCCCCACCTCCAGGCCTTGCGGCTCGCCGACGAACCAGATGCGTGGCAACTCCGGGCCGTCCCCGATCCCGTACCAGGGCAGGTCGTCGGTCAGCCACCTCCAGGGATGGGCCGGCACGGGTCCCGCCGCGACGGCCACGCCTTCTGGAAGGTGATCCTCCACGGTCGCGGCTCGTGCGGAGCCGGCCAAGGTGATCCGGACGCCCACGTCAGTCCGTGCCGTCCGACGCCTGCGGCGGGTACGGCACCGCACACGTGCTGCGCATCGGCCACACGGGCCGTCCCGTCCAGCGGCTCCAGGCAGCTGCCCCCAGGGGGTATAAGGCCAGGAGGAGGAATGCGGGGTGGATGAACGACAAGGCTACGGCAACATACAGGAAGCCTTTGAGTCGGCTGTCACACACGCCGGGATCCTCCCTTCCCCTGGGGGTATCCTACCATGAGTGCCCCGCTTAGTTGACCCGTTTCTCGTGTCCGCGCCAGTACGGCTCGCGTAGGAGGAACTTTTGGATCTTGCCGCTGGCGGTGCGGGGCAGTTCCGGCAGGAACTCCACCGAGGTCGGCGCCTTGAAGTGGGCCAGATGCTCGCGGCAGAACGCGATGATCTCGTCCGCGGTCGCGGAGGCGCCCGGTTTCAAGACCACCAGGGCCTTCGGCGTCTCGCCCCACTTCTCGTGCGGCACGCCGATCACCGCGGCCTCGGCCACCGCCGGATGCCGGTAGAGCACGGACTCGACCTCGACGGAGGAAATGTTCTCCCCGCCGGAGATGATGACGTCTTTGGCCCGATCACGGATTTCGATGTAGTGGTCGGGGTGCACGACGGCGAGGTCGCCGGTATAGAACCAGCCGTCGCGGATCACCTTGGCCGTCTCCTCCGGTTGCTTGAAGTACCCTTTCATAACGACGTTGCCGCGGCAGATGATCTCGCCAAGGTCCTGGCCGTCCTCCCGCACGTCGGTGCCGTCGGGGTGCACGACACGGATCTCGCCGGCCAACAACTGGGCGATTCCCTGGCGTGCGGCGCGCACGGCTCGGCGTTCGGCGGTCCACCGGCGTTCCTCCGGGACCCATTCCGAGACCGTGATGAACGGCGACACCTCGGTGAGGCCGTAGACATGCAGCACCTGGAAGCCCAGCCGCTCCATCTGCTCGATGATGGCGGCCGGCGGCGGGGCGCCCGCGGTGGTCACCAGGACGGGATGGTCGACGGGCCCGGATGCCGCCTGGATGATCATCGCCAGCACCGCGGGCGCCCCGCAGAGATGCGTCACCCCGTGGGCCCGGATCTGCTCCCAGATGGCCGGTCCCGTGACCTTCGGCAGGGTGACGTGGACCCCGCCCACGCCCGAGACGGCCCACACCCCGCCCCAGCCGTTCACATGGAACATGGGGAGGGTGTGGAGATAGACGGATCCGCATTCGACCCGGAGGTGGTACGCGAAGTCGACGGCGTTCACCAAGAGGTTGCGGTGGGTCAACTCCACGCCTTTGGGACGGGCGGTGGTTCCGCTGGTGTAGTTGAGTGTGACCGTGTCGTTCTCGTCCGCGACGACCGGGTCCAGCGGGTCGTCGGGTTCGGCGAGGAGGAGGGACTCGTAGTCGGGAAGACCGGCGGGGCCGGGACGGCTCGCCCAGACCGGCGGCAGGCGGCCGGCGAGCGGTTCGACCAGGGGCCAGAGGTCGGGGTCCACGACCAACAGGCGCGAGCCGGAATGGTCGAGGATGTACGCATAGTCGTCGGGCGCCAGCCGGGTGTTCAGCGGGACAAGCACGGCCCCGAGCCACGGAACGGCGTAGAACAGGTCCAACATCGGCAGGGTGTTGGGCATCAGGGCCGCGACCCGGTCGCCGGCCTGGATGCCGGCGCGCTTTAAGGCGCGGACGGCCCGAAAGATGCGGCGGGCCCACTCGGCGTATGTGAGCCGCCGCTCGCCGTCGATGACCGCCAACCGGTAGTCGTAGTACTTGAAGGCCCGCCGGGCCAAATCCAGGGGACTCAGGGGGGTGTTCACGGACGTTCTGCTCCTCTCCGCCCTCGGATAGGCTCTGTCGCGCTGGGCACCCGACGCGTCCCCCGCGGGTGCCCGTTCGAACAATTTGGCTGGCCGAGAAGATTCGACGGGCGGCTTCGGGTTCCTCTCGTCGGACCCGCGACGGCCCGGCGGGGTGCCGGGCTTAGGGATCGGGCGAAGATCCCATCCGCCCTGATTTTCGGTACAGTGACGGTGATGGACATGCAATGGGCGGGGGCCCTGGCGGCTGCAGGATTTCTGGCGGCCCTGGCAACCAATTTGGTAGGGATCGGCGGGGGCCTCCTGGTGATGCCGTTTTTGGCGCTGATGTTCGACGCCCGGCAGGCCGTCGTCCTCGCGGCTCCCGTGTTCCTCGTCAACGCCGTGAGCGCGTTCGTCTACCACTGGCGCGACATCGAGGGACCCCGCCCGTGGATCCTCCTGCCGGGCACGTTGGTGGGCATTCTCGCGGCGGGCCACCTCTTGCGCACGGAGTCGTTCCGGGAGCTGCGCCTCATCATCGGGGCGGTAGCCCTGGCCTTCGTCGTGCTGCAAGGCTATGCTCTGGTGGCGGAGCGGCAGATCCGGGGGCTGCCCCTCTGGACGGGAGTGCCGCTGGGGTTGGCGGCGGGAGGCGTGAGCACGCTGTCCAACATCGGCGGCACCCTCGCCTCGATGTACCTGCTGGACCGCGATCAGCAGCCGGCGGCCTTCATCGCGGGAGTCAGTCTCTTCTACGTGATCAGCAGCGTGGTCAAGGTCACGTACTTCGTGACCAGCGGCCTCTTGCCGCTCCCGGATCTGCTGCGCGTCGGCCCGGCGGTACCGGCGGTGCTCGCGGGGGCCTGGGTCGGGGCCCGGATCAACCGCCGCGTGCCACGGCGCACCTTCGCCTTCGTGGTCCTGGGCGTGATCGCGTCGGCGAGCGGGCTGCTCTTTCTTCAAGCGTAAGGGAAAGGGTTACCCGGCCGCACGGCCCGACCTATATGTGGAGGGGGAGGACCCGACCGCCGTCGTCATGCCGATGCGGCATACCGATGGCGTTCCGGCCGCGTGCGCGGCATACCTCGGAAAGGTGGGCGACGGGCGCCTGGGCCCGTCGGCCGCACCCTTGTACCTCGGCCCGCCGGAGGGCCACAGGAGGAATTAGAGAGCATGGTGGAGACCCTGGAGACCCGGACCCGGGCGGCGTTCGACGCCTGGATCGCCGAGCAGGCGGGTCCGGTGGTGGTGGATTTCTGGGCCCCGTGGTGTGGCCCGTGCCGGTGGCTGTCCCCTACCCTGGCGGCCATCGCCGCGGAACAGGCAGGTCGGGTGCGTTTCGCCAAGCTCAACGTGGACGAAGCGCCCGAGGTTGCGGCCGGGCTGGGGATTATGAGCATCCCGACCGTCATCCGTTTCGACGGAGGGACCGAGACGGCGCGGGTGGTCGGTGCCCTCCCCCGCGAGACGCTGGTCCGCCGTCTGAACCTGGGCGGAACGGCCTGAGGCGGCGGACCCTCGGGGGATGCGGACCCCGTTCCCGGCCGGCCGGGGCGATGGGTACCCCGGTCGGTCCGGTCTGCCCGACCCGGGCGCATGACAACGGTGTCGCGATGCGGACCCGTGGGGAGGCGGTTTTCCGCCGGGATTCCGGGGGGTGGACCACGGCCGCGGCAATCTTGCGGGAGGTCCAGAGCCTCCCTAGAATGCTGACATGTGGTGCGTAGCGGACGCGTCCGGGGGTCGGGACCGGATGGTTCTCTCAGGGGGGAAGGGATGCCCGATGTCCCCGTCTTCCGAGGAGGTGAGCGCAGGGTGAGCCACATGCCGCCGGCATCCCCCGCGCCGGTCGGCGCGGCCTCCGACCCGCCGTCGCCGGGGGAGCAGCGCGGCGTCATCGCCATCGTCCTGGTCGGCGTCAGCCTGGTGGCGGTGGACACGACCATCGTCGTGCTGGGCCTGCCGGTGATGATGCAGGAGTTGCACGCCAGTCTGGCCCGGATGGTCTGGGTGATGATGGCCTATCTGCTGGTGCTGACGATGCTGGCCACCCAGTTGGGCCGCCTCGGCGACATGTACGGCCGCGTGCGGATGTACAACGCGGGATTCGCCCTGTTTACCCTGGGTTCGGTCCTGTGCGGGTTGTCCCTGTCCAGCGCCGCCCTCATCGCGTCGCGGGTGGTGCAGGGGATAGGGGGCGCGCTCGTCACCGCCAACAGCGGCGCCATCATCGCCGACGCCATCCCCGCCGCCCGGCGCGGGCGCGCCTTCGGCATCACGGGGATGGGGTGGAGTCTCGGGGCCATCCTGGGCATCCTGCTCGGCGGCGTCCTCATCACCTACGTGAACTGGCGCGCCATCTTCTTTATCAACCTGCCCATCGGCGTCGCGGCACTGGCGGCCGGCCGGCGTATCCTCCGCGACCGGGCCGCGCGCGTGGCCCGACGCCTGGACCTGCCCGGCATCGGATTGATGGGGGCGGGGTTGTTCGCCCTGCTGTGGGGCCTCACCCAGATGACCGGGGAGGGATTCGACGCCCTCGTGGCGGGACGTCTGGGCGTGGCGGCCGTGTTGCTGGGCGCCTTCGCCGTTTGGGAGCGGCGGGCGGCCGCCCCCCTCCTGGATTTCTCGTTGTTCCGGCACCGCGTCCTGGTGGCCTCGATCCTGGCTGCGACGTTCCAGGCGCTGGGCGGTTATGCCGTCATGTTTCTCGTCATCATGTACCTGCAAGGGGTTCGGGGTCTGTCGCCGTTCACCGCCTCGATGCTCCTCGTCCCGAGCTACTTGGTCGGTAGCGTGATCGGCCCGTGGGCGGGACGCCTCGCGGACCGCCACGGGGCGCGTTGGCCCGCCACTCTCGGCCTGCTGGTCCAAGCCCTCGGCATCGCCCTGTACGCCTCGTTGTCCGTGGATGCCCCGCTCTGGCGGGTGGTCCTCGCCGCGGTGGTCAACGGCATCGGGAACAGCGCCTTCTTCCCGGCCAACAACAGCGCCGTGGTGGTCCATGCACCGCGGGACGCCTACGGCGTGGCCAACGGCCTGCTTCGCACCTTCTCCAACGTCGGCATGGTCTCCAGTTTCGCCGTCGCCCTGCTCATGGCGTCGGAGGCCATCCCGCGCTGGGCGGCGTTCGCCATCTTTCTCGGCGTGAGCCGACTCGCCGGCCCCCTTCGCTCCGCCTACATGGCCGGGTTCCATGCGGCGTTGGCTCTCTCCATCGCGCTCGTGCTGGTTGCGGCCGGGCTGTCGTACGCCCGGGACGATCGCCGGTCGCGCGCGTCGGCCGCGGCGGCCGGGTAGACCTCCGACAACGTCGGACGCTCCCGTCCGGGTGCGCATGCCCATCACCTCGAACCGCGGGCGGCGTATGCGGGCCGGACAGGCGGCGCACGCTGAAGCCGGGTGTCCGGCGGGCCTCGGGCGGTTGATGGTTCAACGTCCTGCCGAGGCACCCCGAGGGGGCTTTGGCGGTTGGCCGAACGGGTGCGCGTCGTCATCGTGGGGGCCCGCTTCGGGGGCCTGACCGCCCTGCATTGGCTGGCCCGGAAGGCACGGCTGGGCGAGTGCGCCGTCACCGTGGTGGACCCGCAGGCCGTGAGCGTGTTTCGCCCGAGTCTCATCGTCGCCTTGCAGGGGGAGCCGGGGCGGCTCCGTCCCCTCCGGGTGCCCGTGGCCGACGTCTGTCGCCGCCTCGGCGCCCGCTGGATCCAGGACTTCGCGGTGCGCATCGATGCCGCCGCCCGGCAGGTCCATCTGGCCGCCCATCCGCCGCTTTCCTATGACCTTTGCCTGTGGGCCACCGGCGTCGACCCGTGTTGGCAGTTCATCGACGGGTTGGATCCGTCGCGCGGCGGGTTGTGCGAGCTGCCGTTGGCGCGTGCGACGGCGGAGAGGTTGGCCGCCTGGCGCGGGGGGCGGTGGGTCTTCGCGACCGGTCCGCTCGTCGCGGATCCCGCCCAACAGCCCTCGCTGCGCGCGGCCCTGGACGCGGCCGTCGTCGAGGCAGCTTGTTGCGCGGATGCCGGTCTCCGACGGCGGGGCCGCCGCGAGGCGACGGAGATCTGGTTCCTGACGCCGGCCGCCGTGGCCGGGGAGTGGCTCGGGGCCCGGAGCCAGGCCCTGTTGGCCCGCGAGCTGGCGCGACGGGACATCCGCGTGCTCACGGGGGTCGACGTCCGCCGCGTCGAAGCGGGTCGCCTCGTCCTGGCCGACCGGACGCTCAAGGTCGACGCGATGACCTGGGTGCCCCCCTACCGGGGGTCGCGTCTGGCCCGGTGGAGCCGTCTCGACGACGGCTGGGGATGGGTGCCCACCGACGCCGTCGGCCGCCACGTCGAGTGGCCCAGGCTCTACGCCATCGGCGACATCCGCCGGGACGGTCTGCCCAAGTCGGCGCATTCCGCGATGCGGCACGCCCGGATAGCCGTGACGCACGCACTGGCCTCCGTCCGGGGGACCACGGCACCTCCGCCGGCCATGCCGGCGGTTCTCCACGTGCTGGACCTGGGGGACGGACGGGGCTTGTTCTCGGCCCAGAACACGCTGTACGGCGGGCGGTTGGACCGTGCGGCCATCGGGCGGTGGGCCGCCTGGGCCAAGTCCGCCTTCACCTGGGCCTATCTCCGCGGGCGTGGATGGCTTCCCGTCATGCCGTAGAGCCGCGGGACGAGTTCGGCCAGATCGTGGAGGACGGCGGTCGCCACCCGATAGGTGGCGACCAACGCCGGAAGCTCCGGGAGAGGATCCTGACGCAGGGGGCCGGCTCCGCCGGCACAGCGGCGCTGCCGGTCGAGGTCGCGGAGCGAGGCGGTGCCGGAGGCGCGGAGGATGCCGGCGAGTTCTTCGCCGACGCTCTGGAGCCACCGGGTGGCGGCGACGGCGGCGGCATCAAGGTCGACGCCCCCCCGTCTCCGGGGACTCGATACGGCCGGTCCGGTTCGGCGGAGGGCGTCGGGGTCGACGGCGCGGTGGAGCGCAGCGCCGACGACGACGGCGTCGGCCCCGAGGACCAGCAGGTCGGCGATGTCCTCGGCTCCGCGGACGGGCGCCGCGACCACCAGTTGGACGGTGTGCGCGAGACCGTGCCGTTCCATCCACCGGGACGCCCGCCCCACGGCTTCGGCCACGAGCGTCGTCCCCACATCCCATCGCGTCGCATCCAGGGTGACCACATCGACCCCCAACGCGACCGCGGCGGCCAACTGGGCCTCCAGCGCCGCGGCGACGGGCAGGCGCAGAGCCACGGGCACGTCGGGCTGGACCCGCCGGGCGGCGCGAATCCACGCCGCGACGGAACGGCCTTCCACCCTGTCCGGGCGGTGGCCGGACCCCGACCGGGGTACCGTGCGGCGTACGGCGCGCGGGCGGTGCGCCGGCCCGCCGGCTGGGGGACCAACAACGCCCGCCGGTCCCAACGGGATCTCAATCATATCGGCCAACGTCAGCAAGGTGAGGCCGTGACGGAAGCCGCTGCGACCCCAGCGCAGGATCCACCGGGCGGCGTCGGCGCGCTCCTCAGGGACGAAGGGGCCGGCACTGGAGAACACGGCCGTCCCCACCGCCGTCGCGGCCTGAGCCAAGGCGATGCCGAGCCGCCGGGAGCGCCCGCGCGTTGCCGGCGGGGGTTCCACCAGAACGGGGAGCCTGAGGATGAGGGGACGGGGGGCTTGAGGGCCCAGGACCACCGTGAGGTCGACTGCGGCGTCCTTCTGCCTGCCGGCACCGTGCGGGGCGGGGTCGATGGGGGCGCGGGCCTCCGGCTCGTCGAAGCCGTCTTTGGACCGGGGCTGGGCCGTGTCGGCCTGACCTGTGCGCCCGGCACGGACACGGCCTTTGCACCGGCGCCAGGTCGCCAGGGCCGCGCCGGCCGACCCCAACGCCACCATGAGCAGAACCGCCCACACGGTTCGACCTCCTCGCCGGACCTCGCCCTTGGCGGGACGCCGGGGGGCGGCGATCCCGCGGCTTGCGGTAAGCCTCCCCGGAACGCCGCCGGGCTATGACGGCGGACGAGCCGGCGGCGGGGGCGCGGTACACGAGGCGGCGCGGTGCGCCGGGGTCGCGGAGCGGGACCGCCGTGCCCCGCATCGGCTAAGCTCGGATCCGAAGGCCGGGACGAGGAGGACAGGCGATGGACAAGCATGAGGCCCAGGATCCGTTCGGCGCGGACGTGGGGGTCGCCATCCGGGAGGAGGCCCCGGGTGTCGTCGTGGCGACCCTCGAGGTGACGCCTCGCCATCTGAACCAGCACGGCACCGTGCACGGGGGGGCGCTCTTCACCCTGGCGGACGTGGCGTTCGCACGGGCCAGCAACGCCCGGGGCGCCGTCGCCGTGGCGCTGGACACGTCGATGACGTTCGTGCGTCCGGCGCGCGTCGGGACGCGACTGGTGGCGCGCTGCGAGGAGGAGGTGCTCCGGCGGCGGATCGGCGTGTACGCCGTCCGCATCACCGACGAAACCGGGGAGACGGTGGCGCTGTTCCGCGGCACCGTGTTCCGCCGGCCGGAGGGGGCGGCGTGATCACCCCCGGGGGAGCGCGGCCACCCAGTCCGCGGCCCGCACCACCCGGGCGAACACGCCGTCGAGCGCCGCCAGGAAGGATGCCTGCACCGCGTCCGCCGGGACGGTGGTCCCGCCGAACGTGAGGGGGCGGGTCGCGGTTGCGTCGGCGACGACGGTGACGGCGTAACCCCGGTCGAACGCGGCCCGGGCCGTGGCGTCGATGCACATGTGGGTCATCATCCCCACGAGGACCAGCGCGTGCGCGCCGCGTGCCCGCAGCAGGTCGTCCAGGGGCGTGTCGCGGAAGGCGTTGGGATAGTGCTTGACGACGACCGGCTCCCCGGTGTCCGGGGCCACCTCCGGACGGATGGCGATCCCGGGGGTGTCGGGGAGGAAGAAGGTCGCGCCGGGGCGCACCGAGAGGTGGCGTACGTGCACGACGGGCCAGCGGCGCGCGCGGAAGGCCAGCAGGACGGCGCGGGCGGCCTTGAGCGCCGCTTCCGGTGCGACGAGGGGGAAGGCTCCGCCGGGGAAGTAGTCCTGCTGGAAATCGACGAGCACGAGAGCCGGCGGCGGCGGGGCGTCGGGGTGGGTCATCGGTTGGAAGCCTCCTGAGTCCGGCGGCTCTGCGGGCGGCCGCCGTCCGAATTTCTCCGCTATAATCGCAGAGGAAATGTCCGCCGGGAAGAGGGGATGTCCGTGGCTGCAGGTTACGTGGGCCGTCCGATCCCGCGGGTCGAGGACAAGCCGCTGGTGACCGGCCGGGGCCGGTACGTCAGCGATGTGCGGTTCGACGACGAATGGGTCATGGCCGTGGTGCGGTCGACGTACGCCCACGCCCGCATCGTGGCCGTGGACACCCGGGAGGCCCGGTCGCTCGCCGGCGTGCACGCGGTGATCACGGCGCAGGACCTGCCGGACCTGGCCCGGCCGCTCGCCGACGGGAGCAAGGTGCCGGTGCGGGCGCTGGCGACGGACGTGGTCCGCTACGTGGGCGAGCCGGTCGCCGTGGTGCTGGCCGAGAACCGCTACGTGGCGGAGGACGCCGCCGAACGCGTCAACGTGAGCTACGAGCCCCTCGAAGCCGTGGCGGACGTGGATGCAGCCTTGGCGGACCGCGTGATCCTCCATCCGGCGCTCGGCACCAACGTCGTCGACCACGTCCACTTCGCCCGCGGCGAGGGGGCCGAAGCCTTGGAGCGCGCCGACGTGGTCGTGTCGGCGACCCTCCGGATGGGGCGGGTCAGTGCCCAGCCGATGGAACCCCGCGGGGTGGTGGCGACGTACGACGCGGGGACGGACCAGTTGACCGTCTACCACTCCACGCAGGCCGTCCACCGGGCACGCGACCGGATCGCCGCGTACCTCGGCGTCCCGCCCGAGCGGGTCCGCGTCGTCACCCCCGATGTCGGCGGCGGATTCGGCGTCAAGAACGGGGCCTACGCCGAGGAGGCGTTGGTCGCCTACCTGGCCCGGCATTTCCGCCGCCCGGTGCGCTGGACCGGCGACCGCTTCGAGGAGTTCCTCGCCACGTACCAGGAGCGGGAGCAGGTGCATCACGTCCGACTGGGGGTGACCCGGGCCGGCGACATCGTCGCCCTGGTCGACCGGTTCTACCAGGACAACGGCGCCTACGCTGCGGGGGGACCGGTCGTGGCGCGCACCACGGCCCGCAACCTCGTGGGCCCCTACCGGATCCCGCATTTCGCCATCGACGGTTTCACCGTGCTGACCAACAAGGTGCCCGTGGCACCTTACCGCGGTGCGGGCCGGCCCCAGGGACACTTCGTCATCGAGCGCATGCTCGACCGGGCTGCGGACCTTCTCGGGATGGACCGGGCGGCCATCCGCGCCAGGAACCTGGTGCGGCCGGAGGAGCTGCCCTACGACGCCGGAGTCCCCGACGTGGTCTACGACTCGGGTGACTTCCCGCGCGCCCTAGCGGACCTCCTGGCGCACATCGACTACGACGGCTTCCGGCGCCGGCAGACGGAACTTCGGCGGCAGGGCCGGCGAATCGGCCTGGGACTGGCGTGCTATGTGGAGATTTCGGGCGGCTTCGGGTTTGAGGGAGCGCACCTGACTCTTATGGCCGACGGGCGGATCGAGGTGGCGACGGGTGCCGCCTCCCAGGGTCAGGGACACCGGACGGCGTTGGCGCAGATCGCAGCGGACCGTCTGCTGCGACCGCTGGACGCGGTGGTCGTCGTGGAGGGCGATACGGCGCGGATTGCACGGGGTTTCGGGACGTTCGGCAGCCGCACGATGATCATGGCCGGCAGCGCCACCTCGGCCGCCGCCGAGGAGCTCGCGGAGCTGGCGCGCCGGACGGCGGCGGAGCGGCTGGAGGCGGCCGTGGAGGACGTGGAACTGACGCCCGAGGGCTTTGCGGTGCGGGGGGTACCGGGCCGGACGTGCAGTTGGACGGAATTGGCCCGATGGATCGCCGAGCGGGGTGATCCGCCGCTGACGGCGGAGGCGTATTTCTCGGCCGATGTCCCGACGTTCGGGTTCGGGGCCCACGCGCTCGAAGTGTCGGTTGACCCCGACACCGCCCGCGTGACCCTTGAACGCTACGTCATCCTGCACGACGGCGGGACGGTGGTGAATCCGCTCCTGAGCGACGGGCAGGTGATCGGCGGGGCGGTGCAGGGCCTGGGGAGCGCGCTCACCGAGGAGATGGTGTACGGGCCGGACGGCCAGCCGCTGACCACCACGTTCTTGGACTACGTTCTCCCCGGGGCGGCGGAGATGCCGGACATCGAGATTCTGCACCGGAACTACCCGGCGCCGACCAATCCGCGCGGCTTCAAGGGAGTCGGGGAGGCGGGGATCATCCCCTCGCAGGCGGTGGTGCTCGCCGCGGTCGAGGACGCGTTCCGGGACCGGGGCCTGAAGCTCGACATGGCTCCCGTCACTCCGAAACGCCTGTTCGAGGCGCTGGCGGCGCTCGAGGAGGTGCGGGGATGAAGCCGGCCCCGTTTCGCTACGTGCGGGCCCGCTCGGTGACGGAGGCCCTCGAATGGCTGGCCCGCGAGCCGGGAGCCAAGGTGCTGGCCGGCGGTCAGAGCCTTGTGCCCTTGCTGAACATGCGGCTGACCCGCCCCGACGTCGTCGTGGACATCAACGGCCTGACGGCCCAACTGGCCGGGGTGCGGGAGGAGGGGGAGCGGATCCGGATCGGAGCACTCACCCGGCACTACCAACTGGAGACCGACGCCCTCCTGCGGGACCGCTGCCCACTGATCCCCGAGGCGGAGCGCCTCATCGGTCATCCGGCCGTTCGGTCGCGGGGGACGATCGGGGGCAGTCTGGCCCACGCCGATCCCGCGGCGGAACTGCCTGCCGTCTTCCGGCTCCTGGAGGGGACGGCCGTCGCCCGCTCGCGCCGGGGCGTGCGCGAGATCCCGGCGGACCGGTTCTTCCAGGGCTACTTCACCACCGATTTGGCACCGGATGAGCTGTTGACGGAGGTGATACTGCCGGCCCGCCGGGAGCGTCAGGGGGGAGCGCTTTGCGAGCGGGCCGCCCGCCACGGGGACTTCGCCTGGGTCTTGGCGGGGGCGTGGGTCACCTTATGGGAGGACGGGCGGATTCGGACGGCCCGGCTGGTGTGGGGCGGCGTGTCGGATCGGCCCGTCCGGCTGCCGGATGTCGAGGCGGAGCTGGCCGACCGGACGCTCGAGGCAGCGCGTCAGGTCCTCCGGGACCTGGTCCCGCGGGCCGTCGAACCCCCCGACGATGTCCACGCCTCGGCCGCCTTCCGTCGCCGGCTCGCCACGGTCCTGGCGGACCAGGCCCTGGTCGCGGCGGCCCGTCGGGCGGAAGCCATCGTGCCGACGAAGGAGTGACGACGGCATGGACGAGCGGATTCCCATCACGTTGTCGGTCAACGGCGAGACGGTCCGCGCCGAGGTGGAGCCCCGGCTGTTGCTGGGCGATTTTCTGCGGGAACGGCTCGGCTTGACCGGGACGCACCTGGGCTGCGAGCAGGGCGTCTGCGGAGCGTGCACGGTGCTGCTGGACGGTCGCCCGGTGCGGTCGTGCCTGACCTTGGCGGCGAGCGCGGACGGCGCGGAGGTCGTCACGGTGGAGGGCATTGCGCCGGCCGGGGGACTGCACCCCGTCCAGGAGGCGTTCCGCGAGGCCCACGCCCTGCAGTGCGGATTCTGCACACCCGGCTTCCTGGTCACGGCGGTGCACCTGTTGCGGGAAAACCCCCGGCCGACGCGGGCCGAGATTCGGGAGGCGTTGGCCGGCAATCTCTGTCGTTGTACCGGCTACCAGAACATCGTCAATGCCGTGGAGCGGGCCAGCCGCGTCCTGGCGCCCGGGGCGACGGCCGCCGGCGACTAGGACGGACCGGGAGCCGGACGCCCGCTGCGGAGGCGGGCCACGAACCGAGCCACGGCCATGCCGATGGCGTCCGGACTGTCCTCCTGGAGGAAGTGGACACCGGGTACCGTGACCTCTTCCTGGTTCGGCCAGGTTCGGCAGAACTCGCGCACGGGACCGACGAGGATGGCGCCGGGCTCACCGTTGATGAACAGCTTGGGCAACGGCGTGGAGGCCAGCCAGTCGGCGTAGGCCTGGACGAGGGCGACCACGTCCGGCGGCTCGCCGTCCACGGGGATCTCCCGGGGCCAGGTGAGCGTGGGGCGGCGGGCTTCGCCGGGTCGGCGGAAGGGGCGCCGGTAAGCCTCCATCTCCGCGTCCGAGAGGCGTCGCAGGATGCTGCCGGGCAAGACGCGCTCGACGAACAGGTTGCGCTCGAGGATGAGGGACTCCCCGGCGGGGGAGCGAAATGCCTGGAACAGCCCCCGCGAGGCGTTGGGCCATTCCTCCCACCGGAGCGGCCGGACAATGGCTTCCATGTAGGCGATGCCGCGCACCCGGTCGGGGTGCCGGCGGGCCCAGTCGAAACCCAACGCGGATCCCCAGTCGTGGACGACCAGGATGATGTCGTCCAGCGCCAAGGCCTCAAACCAAGCGTCGAGGTACCGGCGGTGGTCCACCAGGCGGTAGCGTCCGCCGGCAGCCGGCCCCGAGTTGCCCATCCCGACGAGATCCGGAGCCAGGCATCGGCCCAGCGGGGCGACGTGGGGGATGACGTTCCGCCAGAGATAGGACCAGGTCGGATTGCCGTGCAGAAACACGACGGGGGCGCCTTCACCGGTGTCGACGAAGGACAGGGTGGAGTCGAGCACGGGGATGACCCTGCGGGGATGGGGATCGTGGGCCGAGATGACGGGATGCTCCATGAGGGGCCTTCCTTTCCTGGGGCGGCGCGGCGGCCGCCTCGTGTACGCGCGCGACGGTTGCTAGATCCGTCCGTATCGGCGCATCAGCTCGGACGGAGCCGTCTCGTCCGTCCGGGCGCGGATTTCCGCCTCGGTGTCGGTGAGCGCCCGCGTTTCCTCGAGGACGGTCTCGACCAACGACCGAGGGACGACCACGACCCCGTCGTCATCGGCGAGCACGAGGTCGCCCGGCTCCACGCGGACCCAGGGGGCGGTCGCGCCGGGGAGGTAGACGGGGATCTGCCACGCGTTGACCTTCCACCGTCCGGTCGACTGGACGGGCGTGACATAACGGGCCCAGACGGCGAAACCCAGGGACCGAATGTGCCGGACATCGCGCACGCCCCCGTCCACGACGGCTCCCAGGGCCCCGCGGGCGGCCATCCCGCGGGCCAAAAGCTCGCCGAAGAGGCAGACGCCGCGCGCGCCGCCCCCGCTCCAGACGGTGAGCGTCCCGGGCGTGACCCCGTCGAGGGCGGCCATCTTGTTCGGGTCGGCGGCCGTGTCGAAGGGCGTGTGTTGTCCCTGGATGGTATAGGCCCATCCGGCTACCGTGCCGCCGGTGGGGGACACGGGTCGGAGGGCGGGATCCAGGGCTTGGTGAGGAAAGCCCAGCCGGTCGAGCACATCCGAGACATTGGCCGTCTCAAGCCCGGCGAAGGCTTCCCGGATGGCGTCGGGGTGCTCCCAGGCGGACATGGTGATCGACCTCCCATGCGATGCAGCCGGGCCGGTCGGGGGGGGGCCGAGCCCGGCACGAGTCCGTTCAGGGGCGCAGCACGGCGGTAAGCCGGAGAGGATGCAGCAGCAGGTCGAGGGCGTCCGTGATGGTCGTGACCACCACGTCTGCGGCCAGGAGTGAGGGACCGCAGGCGCCCTCCGGCCCGATGACGGCGATGCTCAACGCTGCCGCTTCGAAGAGCGGGCGGTCGTTGTGTCCGTTGCCCACCGCCACCACGCGACCGCGCGTCCGGCGGACCCACGCCGCCTTGTCCTGACCCGTGGCCACCCGGACGACCGCGCATCCCAGGTCCCGCAGGGCGGTGGCTGCCGTCCCGAACGTGTCGGCCGTCAGGATGCAGCATTCGATCCGAGTGGCCAGGCGGGTCAGGCGCTCGGCCACGCCGGGCAGCAGCCGGCCGTCCAGGGCCAGCGTGCCGTTGAAGTCGAGAGCGGCGTGAGTCAGGTCGAGAGGGGTGGCTCCCGGCACGTCGACGTGGATCACGGGACCGTCTCCTTCCTTGAGGGTTCACCGGTGAGGGTTCACAGGGTGACGCCGGAATCGACGACGACCACGGTGCCCGTGGTGGTGTCGGACTCCACCAGCGCCCGCACGTGCCGCACGCAGTCCTCCAGCGTCGGGATGCGGTG
>JAIMBI010000044.1 GCA_023565505.1 Actinomycetes bacterium
CTGGGCCTGCGCCTGGGTGACGCCGTTCTGGGCCTGTGCCACGGCGTTGGCCGCTTGGTCGAGCTGCGCCTGGGCGGCCGTGCGGTCGTTGTAGAGCTGCTGGGCCAGCGCCAGACCGTTCTCCGCCGCCTGGTAGGCGGCCTGGGCCTGGTTGACGGAGGCCTGGGCCTGCTGGACGGCGATCTGCGCCGCCTGGACCGTGAGCGGATTCATCTGCGCCAGGTTGGCCTGCTGGTTCTGCGCGTTGGTCAGGTTGGCCTGGGCCTGCTGGATCTGCGCGTAGTCGGCGTCAATGGCCTGCTGGGTCTTGGCGACGAGCTGCTGTGCCGACTGCAGCTGGCTCAGCGCCCCGCTATCGGTGGTGTACGCGGTCACGTATTGCTGGGCAGTCATCGAAACGCCGGTGCTTGTAGAAAATCCTGTAGCCGCGCCGTTACCTTCTGCTACATCCGCTTGAGCCTGCGCATAAGTGTTCGGGTCGAGGTTCCCCCACAAGGTGAGGTATTCGTTGTAGACGTTTTGGGCGGCCGTTTCGTCCGCCTGCTCCGCCGCGAGCGTCTGCTGGTCGTTGCTGAGCTGCTGTTCGGCGGCGGTCAGCAGGTCCTGGTCCTGCTGAATGGTATAGGAGATGGAGTTCAGCGCTGAGGTGTTGACCCCGACCTGCGCCTGCTGCAGGGCGTTCTGCGCCTTGGCCAGCCCCACCTCCGCCGCCTGCAGGGCCGCCGCGTCCTGGTTGACCTGGTCCTGCGCCTGCTGCACGCTCTGCTGCGCGGAGAGGCGGTCGTTGAAGATGGCCTGCTCGTCCTGATACTGCTGCTGCGCCCCCTGCAACACCACCTGGGCGTGCTGCAGGTTCGCCTGCGCCACCGCGACCGCCTGCGGGGTCGGGCCTTCCTCCGCCTTCTGCAGCGCGGCCTGGGCGGAGGCGAGCTGGGCCTGGGCCTGCGCCACCTGCGGCGCGATAGTCGCGTCGTTGAGCTGGGCGAGCGTCTGGCCGGCCTGCACGTGCTGGCCGACGCTCACGTCGAGCGCCTTGAGCTGACCGCTGGCCAGGAAGCTGAGCGCCACCTGCTTCGGCGCCTGAAGCGTCCCGGTCGTGGCCACGGTCTGGGTGACGGTGCCGTAGCGCACGGTGTAGAGATCCGAAGCCGGGATGGTCACGCCGGCGTGGGTCATGCGCCAGGCGACGGTCCCTGCCCCGACCACCACCACGGCTCCGGCCGCCCACCACCACCAGCGCCGGCGAAGACGCGGGGCGAGACGCACCACCCCGGGTCCCACTGCGACGGGATTCACGCATGCATCCCCTTCCGTCCGGGGTACGTCGCGCTCGGGATGCGCGGAGCCCCGGTCAACCCCAGAGGATATCATTCAGATATTAAAACATTGTCAACGCCGGCAGAGTGTGGAGTGCCCGGCCCGCCCATGTTAGGGTTAAGAGAGGACAGCGCGTGACACGTGGAAGGTGGCGAGCATGGACGACCTCCTGCTGGAGGATGTCGCCGCCGCGCTGGAGCGGCTGTGGCGGTGGCGCTGGCGCCCGGGTCCGGTAGCGGAAGCCTGCGGACGCCCGGTGCACGGGGCGGAGTGGCGCTGCCTGTGGGTCATCCGCCGGCTGGGCCCCCTGTCCAACCGGGACCTGGCGGAGGCTCTCGGCGTCGGCCGGCCCGCCGCCTCCGTCACCGTCCGGCGCCTTTTGGACCTGGGCCTCGTCGAAAGCCGGACGGATCCCACGGACCGCCGGCGGACCCTGATCCGCCTCTCCCCCCGGGGCGCGGAGCTCCTGGAGGACATCCGCCGCCGACGGCAAAGCCTTGTGCTGGATCGGCTCCGCCGTCTGACGCCCGCGGAACTCGCCACCCTCAAGCGCCTGCTCGACAAGCTGACCGACGAGACCGCACCCGTCGCCGCGGACCCGCTTCCCGCCCGTCCCCCCGTCAAGTAGCGCGCGACCGCGCCCCCGCCGAATTCCCCCAGGTCCGGCCGATCTACGCCCCGTCGTGCCCGTCGGCTGCCGGTTCCGCGCTGTCCATGCGCCGGCCCCGCGGCGGGGATATGATGGAAGAAAAGGAGGGGCTTCTGGTGTTGGATCTGTCCGTTTACCCGGCCATCGCGTGGCCCCTGTTCCTGCGCGTCCGCCAGACTCTCGGCGGCCCGCCCGAGATCGCGGACCTCGAGGGGGCCGTCGAGGCCGCCGTCGCCAGCCAGGCGCATCGCATCGAGGCAGGCAAGACCTATGCCATAGGAGTGGGCAGCCGCGGCATCGCGCGGCTGGCCGACATCGTCGAGGCGCTCATCCGGGCGCTCCGGCGCCGGGGCGCCGACGCCTTCATCTTCCCGGCGATGGGCTCGCACGGCGGGGCCACTGCCGAAGGGCAGAAAGAAGTCCTGGAGACGCTGGGCGTGACCGAAGCGCGGATGGGCGTCCCCATCCGTGCCCGGATGGACGCCAGGCCCCTGGCGGAGGTGGAGCCGGGGCTGACCGCGTACGCGAGCGTCGACGCGCTCGAGGCCGACGGCATCATCCTCGTGGCCCGGGTCAAGCCACACACGGCCTTCCACGGCCCCATCGAGAGCGGCGTGTGCAAGATGCTGGCCATCGGCCTGGGCAAGCAGCGCGGCGCCTCGAGCGTCCACGCGGTGGGCTTCGCGCGCTTCGCCGAGGTCATCCCCAAGGTGGCTCGCACCGTCCTGGAGCACATCCACATGCCCTTCAGCCTGGCCATCGTGGAGAACGGGCACGACCGACCGGCCCTCGTCGAGGCCCTCGTCCCGGACGGGCTCGAAGCCCGGGAGGCGGCGCTCCTGGAGAAGGCCCGGGCCTGGATGGCGCGCCTGCCCTTCGACCAGATCGACGTCCTGGTGGTGGGGGAGATCGGCAAGAACATCTCCGGCGACGGGGCCGACCCCAACGTCACCGGCCGCTACGCGCCCAAGGGCGTCTCGGGCGGACCCGACGTGCAGAAGCTGGTCTACCTCAACCTGACCCTGGAGACCCACGGCAACGGCATGGGCGTCGGCATGGCCGACATCGTGACGGAGCAGCTGTATCGCCAGCTCGACCTCGCCAAGACGTACACCAACGCGTTCACCTCGACCGAGATGATCCCGGCCAAGATCCCGGTCGTCATGCCCAACGACCACGACGCCATCGAACTGGCCCTGCGCACCCTGAACGGCCGGCGCCCGGAGGCGGCCCGGGTGGTCGCCATTCCCAACACCCTGAAGCTCGAGGAGATGGTCATCTCCGAGCCGCTGTGGGCCGAGGCGGAGCAGAAAGGCTGCGTGCGCCTCACGGACCCCGAGCCGGCGCGCTTCGACGAGCGCGGCAACGCGCCCGTGCTGGCGGGGCTCCGGCTTTACGCGGACCGCTGAGGCAGGGCCCTGACAGGTCGGCGGGGCCGCACTATGATGGGCCCCAGGAGGCGAATCGGATGGGCGGATATCGTTCCCGGCGCTCGGCGGGGCTCCTGCTGCCGTACGACGCGCGCACCGGGCGACCCTGGTCGCTGACGGGAAGCCTGCTGGCCTCGACGGTCCTGTACTTCGGTCTGTACCTCGCGGTGGCGGCGGCGGGGGCGGCCGCGTCCCTCGCGCTGGGTGTCGACGCCTGGATCGCACAGACCGGCGGCGTCCTGGTCCTGCCCTTGCTGCTCGCCGTCGTGGGGCTGTCGGTGCTGCTCAACCGCGCCGCGGGCCAGGTGGGCCGCCAGATCCTGCTCGGGGCGCTCATCTTGCTGGTGCTGAGCCCGTTCCTGGGCCTGGCGGTCGCGGCGGCGGCCGTCAATCACCCCGCCGCCCTGGCGTCGGCCGCCCTGGCGGTGGGCGGGTCCGTAGTGGTTACGGCGGCCATCGCGTGGATCAGCCCCTGGGATCTCACGCGTCTGGGCGGCCTCGCCCTGGTGGCGGTCGTCGGCCTCGTCGTGACCCAGCTTCTGGGGTGGTTCCTGGCCCCGGTGCTGGGCTTGGTCACGTCCCCGGTCTGGTACTTCCTCGGCACCCTGGTCTTCGCCCTCTACCTGGTGGTGGACCTAAGCCGCCTCAAGGTGGCGATGGCCTACGGTCCCGACGACGCGCTCGCGGCGTTCCTGGGGCTGGCGCTGGCCCTGGACGTGATCAACCTGTTCCTGTACCTGCTGGCCTTCTTCGGCGGCGGGAACCGACGGTAGCACGGCGGACGGCCCGGTCGGAAGCCGGGCCGTCCCGTTTTTCCGGCCCCACCCGGAAGCGCCCTCCGGATCCGGCGGCAGGGCGCGCCGCGGGTGGGAGCGACAACGCTTCGACATCCGGGGAGGGGTGGCTGTGCGACTGGTGGTGGTGGGCCCCGGCAGTCTGGGGCAGGTGTTCGCCGCGGTGCTGGCGCGCGCCGGTCATCAGGTGTGGCTCGTGGGACGGGCAGACCACGTGGCGGCGCTGCGACAGGACGGCATCCGGCTCGTGGGGGCGGATCCGCTCAGCCTGCCCGTGACGACGGCCAGTGAGCCAGCCGCGGGGCAGATCGCCGTCGCCGACGGGCTCGGAGCCGGCACGCCCGTCGACGCGCTCCTGTTCATGACCAAGGCGCACCAGCTGGCGGCGGCCGCGGAGCCGCTCCGGCACCTGGAGCCGACGGCCGTGCTGGGGATGCAGAACGGCATGGCGAAGGACGACATCCTCGCGGACGCCTTCGGCACCGAACGGGTGCTGGGCGCCGTCACGGTCATCGCCGCGGCCCGGCTGGACGACGGGACGGTGCAGGTGACCCAGAAAGGCGGGACGTGGGTCGGCCCCGGCTTCGCGCCCCTCACGCCGGCCCGGCAGGCGGTCGCCGAGGCGGTGGTCGCGGCCCTGTCCGCCTCGGGGTATCCGGCCGCGCTCCGGGAGGACATGCGCGCCGTCGAATGGGCCAAGGCGGCCAACGCCCTCGCGGCCTTCGGCGTCGGCATCGCCACCCGGGCCTCCAACCCCGAGATCTGGGCGACGCCGGCGTGGGTCGCCGCCTTCCAGCTGCTGTGCCGGGAGGCGATCGCCGTGGCCCGGGCGGCGGAAGGGATCGAGGTCCCCGACCTGCCCGGCTTTCCGGTCCACACGTACGCCGAGTTGTCGCCGGAGGCCCTGTTCGACCGCTTCGGGCGCAAGACGCCCCCGGATCCCGCCGCGCCGCGCCACTACGCGTCCATGGTCCAGGATCTCCTCGCCGGCCGCCGGCTCGAGGTGGACGCCGTCTTCGGCGACGTGATCCGCCGCGCTCGGGCCGCCGGGGTGGCCGTGCCCGCGCTCGAGTTCGCCTGGCGGCTGGCCCAGGGTTTCGACGCGCACGCTCCGGGCCGACCCTCCTAGGCCGGCCCTACGGTACGACGTCCGCCAAACACGCCTCGAGATCCTGCAGCAGGCGGGCGCCGTCGACGCCGTCCACCCAGCGGTGGTCCACCGTCAGGGACACCGGCAGGCGGCCCCCGTCGAGGGCGCCCAGACCGAGGATGGCGACCGCCGGGGGCAGCAGGACCGGCGTGAAGTAGTCGACGCCCCACGGGCCCAGGTTGGAGAGAGCGAACGTCGGGGCGTCGAATCGCAGGGCCTGGAGGCGGCCGGCCCGCACGTGCTCCGCCAGCTCCGCGATCCGCGCCCGCCACTCGGCCACCGTGCGGCACGTCGCCCCGTCGACCACGGGGGCCATCAGGCCGCGGTCGGTCTGCACGGCGACGGCCAGCACCAGCTCGGCGGCCGGCTCGAAACCCTCCGCGCCGAGCCGCCCGAACAGTCGCGGATGCTCCGGCCTCAAGGCGGCGAGGGCCCAGGCGACGGCCGCCTGGACCCCGGCGGTCCGGACGGCGTCGGGCACGGACAGCCGGCGGTGCAGGGTGAACGGCAACGCGCCCGGGTTGGTGAGGTTCCGGATGAGGACGCGGCGCTCGCGGGGGTACGGCACAAGGCCGGAGGCCGGCGCGCCGCCTTCGGCCACGAAGGCGTCCACGTCGGCCCGCGTCAGGCGCTTGCCGGGAAACCGCCGGGCGACGGCGGCCACGTCGACGCCGCGTTCCTCGGCGTAGCGCCGGACCGCAGGCATCACCGGGACGAAGGAGGCCGTCTCGCGCGGCGGGGCCGCGGGGGTCTCGGCCGGTGCCGGCGGGGCCGCGCCCGGGGGCAGGATCTCCGCGACCGCCTCGCCGGGGCGGAAGACTCCGTTCTCCGGCACCAACCGCCGCAACACGCCGTCCGCCGGGGCCTCCACCTCCACCGTCACCTTCTCGGTCATCGCCTCGGCGATGACCGTCCCCGCCCGTACGGCGGCCCCGTCGTCGTACATCCAGTGGGTCAGCACCGCCTCCGCGTCGGGCTTGTCGCTGAACGGCACCGTGACCGGCCGGCTTTCCGGATCCGCCATACTGCGCGCCTCCCTGGTCCCGGATGGGTCGGGGCGAGCCCCGGTCTCAGCCCATGAGCTCCTGCACCGTCCGGACGATGCCGTCCACCGTGGGGTAGACCGCCTGCTCCAGCGGCCGCGCGTAGGGGATGGGCACGTCCGGGACGGCGAGGCGCCGGATGGGTGCCTCGAGGTAGTCGAGGGCCTCCTCGGCGCAGATCGCCGCGATCTCCCCGCTCATGCCGAAGGAGCGGTAGTCCT
This sequence comes from Actinomycetes bacterium, assembly GCA_023565505.1. GTDB lineage: Bacteria > Bacillota > Sulfobacillia > Sulfobacillales > JAIMBI01 > JAIMBI01. Next base: position 6,605 of record JAIMBI010000044.1, read on the forward strand.
CGTCGACGACCACCAGCCGGTGCGTCTTGCGCACCGAGTCCAGGAGGGTTCGGCGGTCGAGCGGCACAAGGGTCCTGAGGTCTACGACCTCGGCCCGGATGCCGTCCGCCGCCAGGCGCTCCGCCGCCCGCACCGACCGCGGCACCATGGCCCCCACCGCGACCAGCGTCACGTCCTCGCCTTCCACGACGACGTTCGCCTCGCCCAGCGGGACGGTGTACGGTTCCTCCGGGACGTGCACCTCGGCCAGGTCGTCGGAGGGCATCCACCCCAGGCCCATGAGCCCCTTGTGGAAGAAGTACATCACGGGGTTGTCGTCCCGGATGGCGGAGATCATCAGGCCCTTGGCGTCGTAGGCGTTGGACGGCACCACGATCTTGAGCCCCGGCACGTGCGCGAACAGGCCCCACAGGGTCTGGCTGTGCTGCGCCGCGTCGTTGTAGCCGCCGCCCACGGCGGTCATCAGGACCACCGGGTGGCGGAACTGGCCGCCCGACATGTAGTGGTTCTTGGCCAGGTGGTTGTAGATCTGGTCCATGGCCACGCCGAAGAAGTCCACGAACATGAGCTCCACCACGGGGCGGAGCCCCTCGGCGCTCGCCCCGATGGCCGCCCCGATGAACGCGCTCTCCGAGATGGGGGTGTCGATGACCCGCTCGGGCCCGAACCGCTCGTACAGGCCCTGGGTCGCCCCGAAGATGCCCCCGTAGACGCCGACGTCCTCCCCCCACACCAGCACCCGGGGATCGCGCTCCATCTCCTGCGCCAGGGCCTCGCTGATGGCCCGGGCCATGGTGAGCTTCCGCATCGTCTCCGTCGCCATGCTGCCGCCTCCCGTCAGTCCGCGAACACGCCGACGAAGGCGCTCGCGGGATCCGGATCCGGGGCGCTCCGCGCGAACCGGATCGCCTCCTCCACCTCGGCCGCCACCTCGTCCCGGATCCGGGCGGCCCCCGCCTCGTCCAGCATGCCGTGCTCCACGAGCCAGCGCTCGAACCGGACGATGGGATCGCGCCGGCGCCACTCCTCCTTCTCGCCGGCCTTGAGGTACGCCTCCGCGTCCCCCTGGAAGTGGCCGTACAGGCGCGTCGTCTCGATCTCCAACAACGACGGTCCCTCCCCGGCCCGGGCGCGGGCGACGGCCTCGCGGGCCGCCTCGTCCACCGCCAGAACGTCGTTGCCGGCCACGTACGTGCCGGGGATGCCGTACGCCGCCGCGCGGTCGCTGTTCTGGGCCACCGCCGTCGAGGCCGCCTTCGGCACGGAGATGGCGTAGCGGTTGTCCTCGATGACGAACACCACCGGCGCCTTCCAGAGGGCCGCGAGGTTGAGGCTCTCGTGGAAGGTGCCCTGGTTCGCGGCCCCTTCGCCGGCGAACGCCACCGCCACCCGGTTGCTCCCGCTCCGGCGGAAGGCGAGAGCCGCACCCACCGCGGGCGGGAACCCCGCCCCCACGATGCCCGAGCAGCTGAAGTGGGCCGCGGCGTCGAACAGGTGCATGTGCCCGCCCTTGCCGCCCGAAAGACCCGCCGCCTTGCCGAAGATCTCGGCGGTCATGCGCTTTAAGTCCACGCCCTTGGCGATGGCGATGTGGTGCGGGCGGTGGGGGGCTGTCACGGCGTCGTCCGGCCGAAGATGGACGCCGACACCCACGGCCACCGGCTCCTGCCCCGCGGCGAGGTGCATCTCGCCCGGCACCGGGCCGCCGGCGATGCTGAACAGCGGCGACTTGCCCTCCGTGTACACCTCGGCCAGCCGGTCCTCGTACCGGCGGATGAGGCACATGGTCCGATACATCGATACGTAGCGCTGAGGGTCCATCACGTCCCCCTTCCCCGGCCGCCCCGGGGTGGGGCGGCCGTCCAAGGCCCTACGGTCCCGGATCATCGGGAGGGGAGTTCGCGGCAACAGGAGGACAATCCTGCCTGAATTGCAGGTCTAGTCGCGTCAATTTGAGTCGAATCCCACGCCTCAATCGCCGGATCCGTCAGCGACTCCCGCGTCCCGCGGGGCGCCCGAGCCGGTCCAGCCAAGCGGAGGCCGGCAGCGGCCGGCCCACCGCGTACCCCTGGACGTAGGCGATGCCGGCCGCCTGCAAGGCTTCAAGGTCGTCCGACCGCTCGACGCCCTCGGCGATGACCCGCGCCCCGGCGAGATGGGCCCAGGCGAGCCAGGCCAGAAAGCCCGAGGGTTCCCCCCGGAGCCACGCCTCCATCACCGGCCGGTCGATCTTCACAAAAGCCGGCGCGAGCCACGAGAGCCGCTCTACCGTGGAGAAGCCCGCCCCGGCGTCGTCCAGCGCGATCCGAAGTCCCGCGGCCTTGAGCGCGGACAGCGTCCGCCGCGCCCCGGCGACGTCGCGGAGCGCGCCCTCGGTCACCTCCACCACCACCGTGCCCGGCTCCCGGAAGCGCTGGGCCGCCTGCACTAGCGCCGCGGCGGTCGCCGCGTCTTCGGCCAGGCTCGCCGCCGCGAGGTTGACGAAGAGCACCCCCGGCAGGCTCGCGGCGGCCGCCAGGGCCGCCTGCACGGACAGGTGGTCGAGGGTGGCGGTCACGCCCAGGATCTCGGCGGCCTCCCACACCAGCTGGGGGGAGAGATCCGCGCCGAAGCGGGCGAGGGCCTCGAACCCCACGAACTCCCCGGTCTCGAGCGCCAGGATGGGTTGAAACACGTGGTGGACGGGCCCGCCCGCGAGGACGTCGGCCACCGCCCGCCGGGCTGCCTCCAGGCAACGGGGGGACGCCGCCTCGCTCACGGTCCGCCCCCCTCCCCCCGCCGTCCGGCCGCCGCACGGTGGCCGGCCCGCACGTGCGACCGGCGGGGAGACGGTGCGCACGCCGGGGCGACGCCGCGCTCGACCCCACCGTGCGGCGCCCCCCGCCCGCCGGTCGGGCGCCTGCCCGCTTTCACCCAGGCCGCCTCCATGCCGCCCTCCGCGTCAGCCGCGTGCCCCTTCGCGCCGCTCCCAGCCCGACTGGAAGAGGGGTAGGTAGTTGGTGGGCTGGTAGGGGTGCTTGAGGACCTCGTCCAGGTTGAGCTCCGTACCCAGTCCGGGGCCGTCGGGCGGGATGATCCAGCCGTTCTCGACCTTGAGCGGATTGGTGAGGAGCTTCGACTCCCACGGGTCGTTGAACTCGTCGAACAACTCGTGGAGGTAGAAGTTCGGCGACGCCATGTTGAGGTGGGCGCAGGCCAGGGAGCACACCGGCCCCTGGGCGCTGTGGGGCGCCGTCACCCCGTTGTGGGCGTGGACCATCCCCACCACGTCGCGGGCCGCCGTCATCCCGAGGAATTGCGGCTCGAGCTGGATGATGTGCACCGCATCGTACTGCAGGAGTTCGGCGAACTGCTCCCGGCAGTAGTAGTCCTCCCCCACCGCGATGGGCACGGGGGAGTGGCGCGCCACCTCCACGGTGGACCGGATGCGCTGGGGCGGCGTGGGAGCCTCGAACCAGGCGGGACGGTAAGGAGCCATGCGCTCGGCGAACTGGATCGCCGTGGCCACGGTGAACCGGTTGTGGCCTTCCACCAGCACGTCGACATCCGGACCCACGGCGTCGCGCACGGCCGCGATGATGTCAATGGCCAGGGAAAACTCCTTGGGGTCGACCATGCGCCAGCTGGAGCCGAAGGGGTCGAACTTGAGTGCCGTGTAGCCCCGGGCGACGACCTCCTTCGCCTGCTTGTACAACGCCTCCGGCGTGCGCCCCTCGTGGCTCCGGTACCACCCGTTGGCATAGGCCCTAAGCTTGTCGTGGCAACGCCCGCCCCACAGCCGCCAGAGCGGCTGGCCCACCACCTTGCCGAAGATGTCCCAGCACGCGAGTTCCAGAGCAGCCAGGGCCGATCCGTGGATCTGGCCGCCGTCGGAGTAGACGTCGCGCCACAGGTGCAACGCGATGTCGGCCACGTCGAGAGGGTTGCGGCCGCGGATGAGCGGGAACAGCTCGTGGATGGCCGCCTCCACCGTGCGCCCGAAGCCGTTCAGCGTGCCCTCGCCGAGGCCCGTCACGCCCTCGTCGGTCTCCACGACGGCGAACACCCAGTTCTTCCAGGGGTTGCCGACGACGTACGTCTTGACATCCGTGATCTTCATCTCGTCCTCCCACTTGGCGGGTCCGGTCCCGGCCGGGCCTGTCCACCCGCCGGGCGGCTACAGGCTCCGCACCAGCCCGCCGTCCACCAGCAGCGTCACGCCGGTCACGTAGCTGGCCGCCGGCGAGAGCAGGAACGCCGCCACCCGGCCGTACTCCAAGGGTTCGCCGTAACGGCCCAGCGGGATCTGCGCCGCCGAGGCCGCCCGCACGGCCTCCGGGGTGGTGCCCTGCCGCTCCGCGTTGATCCGGTCCAGCTCCTGGACCCGGTCGGTGGCGATGCGCCCCGGCGCCAGGACGTTGACCCGGATGTTCCGCGGCGCCAGCTCCAGCGACAGGTTCTTGGCGAGGGCGACGACCGCCGGCCGGATCGTGTTCGACAGAAGCAGGCGGGGGATCGGCACCCGGACCGACGACGAGGCGTTGAACAGGAGCGCCCCCCCGTCCAAGAGCCGCGGGATGAGTTGGCGGCACGCGTCCACCGGGCCCAGCAGGAGCTTCTGCACGGCCAGCCGCCAGGCGTCCATGTCGAAGTCGGCGAAGTCGCCCGCCGGCGGCCCGCCCGTGTTCACGTAGGCGGCGTAGACCCCCTCCGGGGCGATCCGGTCCAGGGCGGCCCCGAGCCCCGCCACGCTCTCGGGCCGTTCGGTGTCGAGGGCGAGCGGCACCGCCCGCTCCCCGCTCGGGTCCAGCGCCCGGCACGTCTCGGCCGCGTTGGCCTCGGTGCGGCTCGTCACGATCACTCGGGCGCCTTCCGCCACCAGCGCCTCCGCGGTCGCCCGCCCGAGGCCGCGGCTTCCGCCCATAACCAACACGGTACGCCCGGCGAGTCCCAATTCCATCTGCCTCGTCCCCTCCCGCGCCGCCGGCCTACCGGTCCGACCCGGGCGTCATGAGCCGCTCGTAGACGGCAATCATGGCGCTGTCGTCGAGCCGGCCGAGGCCCTGGGCCTTGCCGGCGGCGAATAGTTGATACGCCTGCGGCGCCAGGAACAGCGGGATACCCGCCGCCCGCGCCGTATCGAGCACGATGCCGAGATCCTTGACGAAGATCTGGAGCATGCTCCGGGGCGGTTCGAAGTCCCGGTCCAGCATCCGGGGGCCCCGGTCCCCGAACATCCAGGAATAGCCGGCACTGTGGCTGATGACCTCGAAGGCCCGACGGGGATCCACCCCCGCCCGGGCGGCGAATGCCAACGCCTCGGCCGCTGCGGCGATGTGCACGCCCGCCAGGAGCTGGTTGACCGTCTTCATCGCCTGGCCGTCGCCGACCTGAGGGCCGATGATCTCCACCTCGTCGGCCAAAAGGTCGAGCAGCTCGCGGGCCTTCGCCACCGTCGTCTCCGGAGCGCCCACCATGATGGAGAGATGCCCCCGAGCCCGCTTGACTCCGCCGCTCACGGGCGCGTCGAGGACCGCGAGACGTCCGCCCACCCGCTCCGCCACCCGCCGCGCGTTGTCCGGCCCGATGGTGTTGAACAGCGCCAGGACGGCGCCGTCGGGCAGCGCCGCCGCGGCGCCCCGGCGGAACAGCACCTCCTCCGTCTGGTCGAAGTCCTGGACCATGATGCCCAGAGCCTCGGCATCCCGGGCCGCGTCCGCCGGATCCGCGGCCGGCCGGGCGCCGCTCGCGGCCGCGGCCTCCACCGCCCGCGGGTTGACGTCGTACACGCTCACCGACCAGCCCGCGTCGAGCAGGGCCTGGACCATGGGCAGCCCCATCGCCCCGAGCCCGATCCATCCCACCTGGCGCATATGACCGCCTCCCGGCCAACAGTTCGTCAGCCTTTCCGGGGATCCTGCCCCAACGGACGGCCCAAGTCCCTCTGGCTTCCGAATTCCGTCCGCAAGCGCCGGGCCGCCTTGACCCAGGCCACCAGCGCCCACACCGCCTCCACCACCCCAAAAGGCCAGGTGCCGGCCAGCCACCCATACACCGACGAGCCGGCGCAGGCGACGCCGAAAGCTACCGAATACCACGGCGAACGGGACTCGAGCGCATAAAAGAGCATCATGAGCCCGACGACGGTCGCCCCGTACGCCTCGAGCATGCCATCTCCTCCCTCAACCTACGGCCCCTCCTCTGCCCGGGCCAGTGCCCCCCCACAGGACACCCTCTACTGTTCAGCCCCCGCATGGAAGTGTTTTACCAAAGTGCGCCCGAGAGCCCCAACCTTCAGGTCTGGGGGATATAAGGCGCAACGGCCCAGGGGCTCGAGGCCTCGTCGGCGTTCACGCTTGCGAATTAGCGAAAATGGTGAAGAAGACCAAAGGCTCCCGGAATCGGGAGAAGATCCGGAGCCAGATGGCCCGGCTGCACGAACGGGTCGCGAATCGGCGGCAGGACTTCTGGCACAAGCTCAGCACGGATCTCGTGCGCCGCTTCGACACCGTCTGCCTGGAAGACCTGAGTGTGGCCAACATGGTCCGCAACCGCGCCTTGGCCCGCCGGATCGCCCAGTCGGGATGGGCGGAATTCCGTCGCCAGTTGGAGTACAAGGCAGTCTGGTATGGTAAACACGTGCGCGTGATTGGCCGCTTCGAGCCCTCTTCTCGGCTGTGCTGGTGCGGCTACTCCAATCATGCGCTCACGTTGGCGGATCGCGCCTGGACGTGTCCGCAGTGCGGACGCCAGCATGACCGCGATGTGTTGGCCGCGCACAACATCAAACGCTTCGCCTTTGCGAAACACAAGACAGGGCGGGACACGCCCGGTGTGCCTGGGGAGCGCCCTCCGGTGGACGAACGCCCATAAGGACCTAAGAAGCCGTGGCGCGATGAAGCAGGAAGTCCGGCTCGTGAGGGCCGGAATCCCCCGGGCTTCAGCCGTGGGGAGGATGTCAATCAGCGTAGCACACAAACCCAGACTGGGCGGAGTTTCGCTCCGGGAGCCCGTACCGTTTCGGGAATCGATTGAAGGAGGCTCGCGTCATGGAACTGAAGGATCGGGTGGCCCTCGTCACGGGCGGCGGCACCGGCCTCGGCCGAGCTATCGCGCTCGACCTCGCCCGGGCCGGCATGGCCGTCGCCGTGAACTACTCCCGCTCCGCCGTCGAGGCGGAAGCCACCGCCCAGGAGATCCGCGCCCTCGGGGTCCCCGCTGCGGCGCTCCGCGCCGACGTCAGCGTCGCCGCCGACGTCGCCGCCCTCGTCGACGCCACCGTCCGCACCTTCGGCCGCCT
>JAIMBI010000020.1 GCA_023565505.1 Actinomycetes bacterium
CATCCGCGCGCGGTCTACCGGGACACCCCCCGCATGATGCGCGTCGTCTTGGACACCAACGTGATCGTCTCCGCCATTCGGGCCGAGCGCGGCCCCCTGGCCATCATCCGAGAAGGCTGGCTGAGGGGCCGCTTTCACGTGGTGGTCTCCGATCCGCTATTGGCGGAGGTGGAGCGCACACTCACTAAGCCGTATTTTGCAGCGCGTCTGGGGCCGGCTCGGATCCAACGCTTTCTGAACGTGCTGAAGGAGACGGCGATGTTCCAGCCGATCACGGAACCGGTGGCGGGTGTGGCAACCCATCCGGAAGACGACTGGATTCTCGCCACCGCGCAGCAGGCAGGAGCCCACTTTCTGGTGACGGGCGATAAGGCTTTGCAAGCTTTGGGCCGCTTCGGAGAGACTCGCCTAGTGGACCCCGCGCACTTTGCGCAGATCCTGGACAGCATGCGGGAGGACTAGGACAGTGTGAGCCGGGCATGCCAGTGCCGATCACTTGCCGCTGGCAACGGGCCCACCAGGAGTTCTCTCAAGCGCGGTGGCCTTGCCCAAGCAAGCTGAGACATCTTCGGCTCCCGCGGGAGCTTCTCCACGAGGTCTATGCCCTGGCCGCCGGCCGTCCCCGCAGCGTCGTCATCACCGAAGGCCCCTAGGAGTTTGTGTGGACGCATCACCGCCGTAAGCGGATACGTCCTCAGACAGCTATTGGGGGCATGATCGGGCCGGGTCTCGGTTGTCGCTCCCCGATATCGTCCAGCGGCCGTGGCGCTCGCCGTCGAATTCCGGCAAGAGTCCAAGCCGGTGGTATAATTTTGGCAGTCCGGCTGTCGGCGCGCGGGACTCCTCCTCTCGCCATTTGGCCGTTTCGGTGTGGCGGGTCGAGAGAGGAGGATGGCCTACGGCCCCGATTCTTTTGAAGATCGTGGTCAAGGTGACTGTGATTCTGCAAAAGACGGTCTCCCCGCGTGCAACGCAGAAGGCAAAGCGCCCGTCCTAGCAAGGACGAGCGCCTGTAACCGTACCGTTGGTGGGGTCCGGGCGAACAGCCGCCAACTGGGAACCCGGACAATCTAACCCACCCGACTCGCTGACCGAAACGGCCGCCCTGACCCCGACCACGGGTCAGGGATTAGTATTTTTCGGACCTAGACGTGCTATCCACGGCACATCCAAGTTCCGAGAACCAGCTTCCACCCTCAGTATGCAACGTCGTGTTGAGCTCGTAAAGCCTCGCTTGAAGCATGCGGCTCTTTGGCGCCTGGCCCCGTGGACCCCTACCTCTGGACCGTGCCGAATCCTGCCGCTAGGTGTAGCTTTTTCCAACGGTTCGTCTATAATGGGGCCACGGCCTAGAGGGACAGCGTGTCCGCCTGGGGGACGCGCAAAAGACAAGGGCCGAGGCTCGCCCCGCCTCGTACCCCGCCCTCAGGCACTCAACCGTCCTGACACGGTTGACTGCATAACGAGTATATCGCTTGGCCGCGCGCCAGGCAAGGCAGTCACCTACGGGGCGGACCTGTAGGTGTTTTTCGTGGGCCAAGCGGTCCCGGACATGGAAAAGGCCGCCGTGCCAAGCGGCCCCTGAAAGGAGGTTTATCCGGGACTCTTACACAGCTGGTGGTGGCGAGCCCGCTCCGCAAAAGCAACTCGCGACCACCCGGGCATCCCGTTGGGCTTATTGTGCCGAACCCCACGGGTGTGCGTCAAGTGTCCCGGGGCTAGAATGTCCCAAAAACTTTTTGCCGATACACCGAACACGCCGGGCGCGGCGGCGCTCCGCCGCGCGCTCGAGCGGCGCACGGATCTCACCCCCAATGCCAAGCGCCTCTGGTGGTGGCTCTGGACGTTCCAGGCGCAGGCGGACGCCCGCGCTCGCACCGCGGGCCAGCGCCGAGGCCGGCTCTGGATGAGCGTGCGGTACATGGCTACCGAGTTGGCGCTCTCAGAAAGCACGATCCGGCGCCGGATCCGCGAGCTGAGCAACCAGGGCCTGCTTCTGGTCGTCCACCGGACCCACCGCCGCGGTGACCCCGACACATGCCTCTACCGCTTGCGGTGGGCCCCTGCGCCGGACTCGGCCGAGGAGACGCCGTCCCCTTCCCCGTTGCCGCCCATCCGGGAGCCAGAACGGGATGAGGAGTCGGGATTGGCAGAGTCTGGCATTGTTGCGACCTCGGCTGACACCACCCCTCCTGCCATGCTGACACCACCCCCTCGGGGGACCGACAACCCGGTAACTCAAGCAGGACAAGCCTTTGCGGGATCAGAGTCCGCGCAGATCAATTCAAGAACCCTACGGGAAGTTGATCAACCAACACATGCAGCCGCACTCAAGCCGGCCACCAAACAGAGTCCCTCTGTTGTTGTTCTACAAGAAGCCATTAACATCTCCACTGACCCACTCACCCTACTTCCACCCAACCTCCTATCCCGCCTCCGCCGCCAAGGTCATCAGGACGAGGTGATCGCGCGTATTACGGCCTGGGCGCTGTCCGCTCCCGCGCACCATCCTGCGCGGCCGCGGCGGGTGTGGGCGTGGATTCAGCAAGGGGTGAAGGAACGGTGGACGGATCCGCCGGCCTGGGTGGAGACGCTCCTGGCGGCATTCGAGCGCCGGCAGGCACAGGAACGTGCAGCGCGCGAAGCCCGGGAGCGAGCTGCCAAGGAACAGGCCGACGCGGATCGGACCAAGGGTCTCTGGGAGGAAGTGACGCAGGTGCTGGCGCGCGGCGGGCCAGAGGCGGCAGCATTGGAAGCTGAGGCGGAGCGGTTGGCGCGGGTCGCAGGGGGGCCTCTGGCGGTAGCGGTTTACCGGCAGAACGGAGGGATGCGGCGGGCGTGGCTCATTCAAGCGTACGCCCAAAAACAGTCGGCAGGCGCCAGTTGATGGCAAAGCATGCGGGGTCGTGCAACCGGAGGTCCCTCAATGGCCGAGAAGGTCGAAGAGGTCAAGGCGGGATCTGGTCTGCCTCGGTGGGTTCGTAGCCAATGCGCCGGAAGAACTCTGGCGGCGTTATATATTCAACCCCCTCCCAAAGGTGATGGCCTTGGGAGTCGGCTGGGGGGAAATCGTGCAGATTGTTAGACACCACGTATCGGGCGCGACTTGCTCGCGCTGCAGCCCAGATGGGGTGATCGTCTGGATCCGGCGCATCTGGCCACATGGGGGGCCAGGGCGGTTTCGGATCGACGACCACAAAGAGCGGGGCGAGGATGGCCATCATGGTCTTGCTGGTGCGGGAACACCGAGCCCAGTTCGCGTCGTCGAAAATCGGCTGGCGCTCGAGCCAGTGCCAAGTCAGGACCCGATAGAGCTCACCGATAATCCACGGAGACCAATAAGGCAGAAATAACGCCTCTGCCGCGGCCCGAACCAGATGACGCCGCGTGCGGGCGGGCACCAGCACGCTCGTGTCACAAACGGCACGAACTGGTCGGCGGCGAGGCACCGTTCAGGATCGCCCGCCCGGTTGCCAAGGCAGGCGTCCGGGGCGTTCGGCCAGCAGTTGTTGCCACGCTTCCGGGGGTAAGTCGCGTCCTAAGTCCTCGATCTCGTCCAGTAGGCGTTCCAGTCGCTGGAGACGTTGCACATCGGGGTCCGCCTCCTGGAGCAACAGGTCCACAGACGGCGCGTAAATCTGGAGGCGGTGACCCAAACGGCGGCTTCGGAGTTTACCCTCGTGCGCCCACCTCTTCACCGTATTGAGGGAGCCGACACCCAGCCGCCGGGCCGCTTCCCCTGTTGTAATCCACTCGGTCGCTGCCGTCGAAGCCTCCCGGTGCTTGTGCGTCAGTACCGGCATGACGTTACCCCCTTCTTGGAGGATAGCCGACAGTGTCTATTCTGTCACTACTGTTCGTTTCGTCCACGGTAATAAATGGGGGCCTGCGGATCCGGCCTTCACCATGGTGAAACTGCCGCAGTTTCACCATGGTGAAGACTAGCTTGGTGGAGGTGATTGTTCCCGCCCATCATGGCCTGCCAACCGAGCGGCAATGAGTTGACGGACCTCGTCGGCCATGCGGCGCAGGGCTGCCTCGGCTTCCTGGAGTTCGACAAGTGGGCGGCTCATCAGGCGCGGGCGCTCCTTTGTTTCCCATTCCCGCTGGCGGCGCTCGGCCCAGCTCTGGTGCACGGGCGGTCGCCCGCCGGGTACCGTCAGGCGGCGGAGTGTGTCCGGCACCTGTCCGGTCGTGACGATCTCCCGTACCTGCTGGGCGATTGCAGCTACCGCGGGTCTGGTGACCTCAATCCACTGGAGCATAGCGTCGACGGATCCCGGCACCCGTTCCGTAAGGCCGCGCGGGTCGAACAAGCCAGCCAGCTCCCGGGCAACACGACCGGAGATCCGCTGGGCTTCAAGGGCTTGTCGGAGCGCGTCCGCGCGAGCGACTTTCCGGACGGACGAGATGTAGCTGCTCGGCTTGCCGACACGGCGCCCCAGCTCCTCCTGGGTCCAGCCGTACTCGGCCATCAGCCGCTCGTAGGCATCGGCTTCTTCCAGGAGGCTCAGGTCTTCCCGCTGGAGATTTTCGATCAGCATGACCGTCGCGGCCTGGGCGTCGTCCATTGGCCTGACGTAGGCCAGGATGGTCGACCAGCCGAGGCTTCGAGCCGCCCGCAACCGCCGCTCGCCCGCGACCAACTCGAAACGGCCATCCTCTCGAGGGCGCACAACAATCGGTTCGACCAGGCCATGCTCGCGCAACGAGGACTTGAGATCGTCTAGGCTGTCGGCATCGTCGGCCAGGCCGCGGCGCGCGTTGAAACCCTCGCGGATCAGGATCGCGTCGAGAGGGATGTCGCGGACGGGGGCCAGTTCGCTCGCTGGTTGAGGCGGCGCGTCGCCGGTCCCGTTATCCACGTTCCCCAGCGCCGGGGCCTCGCTAATCCGCTGCAACAGTCCTTCCAGGCGCTCAGCGGCGTCCTGCCGGGTGTCTCGTCTCGGCAATGTGGGTCACCATCCATTCGACACATGTGAGGTAATCTTCGGCGGCCGTGGCGTGCGGCGCCCACTCCCAGATGGTCCGGCCGGCCTGAGCGGCGCGGTCGAGATCGACGCACTGGCGGATGGGCGGCGCGACACGAGCGCCCGCGATACGCTTGAGGGCGTCCAGCATTTCGATGGACCGTCGGGTCCGGAGGTCGTAGCGCACCGGGAGCAACCCGATCAACCGCCCGGGTGGCACGCGGCCCAGGACGTCGGCGACCCCGGCCAGCGAATAGAAGCTCAGGTCCACCGGCACGATGATGCCGTGCGCGACACGCAGGAGCCCCGCGATCCAGGTGCTATGTGCGGGTGCGGTGTCGACCACGATCCAGTCGTACGTGAGCGGGATCTGCCGGAAGCGCTCGGCGACCACGTCCTGGCCCGCCGTTTCCCACCAGCGTTGAGCCGTCGGGCCTCCGGGCAGCACATCAAGTCTGGTGCGCGCCGTGACCGGCTCCCACTGGCCCTCCAGGATCCATTCGGCCACGGCGGGGCGAGGATCCAGGCCCAATCCCTGCGTGGCGTTGCCCTGGGCATCCGCGTCGATGAGGCACGCGGTCTGTCCGCCCATCGCCAACGCGGCGGCCAGATGCAGCGCCGTCGTGGTCTTACCTACGCCACCTTTTTGGTTGTGCACGACCAGAATCATGGGCCGCTCCATGTCTCGCCCCACGCGCTTTTGCTTCGATACGTTGTCGACGGGTTCGGGTCGGGCGGGCGGGATTCCTGCTACTCCTTGAGGATGGAGGGCGTATGGCATAGCCTGAGATCATGCGGGTGGGAAAGTCCCACTACTTTAGGAACAGGAGGTGTTACGGCTACGGCCAAACCCGTTGCGGTTCGGGTCGATGCCAAGGGCCGCATCCGCGTGCCGGCGGCTGTCCGGCAGCAGTTAAAGCTGGAGCCGGGCGATCTCGTCTTTTTGCAGGTGGACGCCACGGGCTTTCGGGTGATACGGGGCGCCAACCCGTTTGACGCCTTGGCCGAGGCGGCCATCGAGGAAGCCGCGCGCGGCGAGACGATCCCGCTGGAGGAGTGGGCGCGCCAGCATGTCGAGCGAGCGGACGAATGACCGGCGAGTTGGCGCGCCGCGCGGCCAAGGATTCGGAGCAATTGGATCCCGTGGTTCGGGGCAGGGCCGCGGAGGCGTTGCGCCAGCTGGCAACGGACCCGGAAGCCGTCCACCCATTGCAAGGCAGCTTGCGCGGCGCTCGCGCGCTGGGGTTCTCAGGCCCCGGTGGGGCGTACCGAGCGGCCTATATCGTCCACGGCGAGCGGTGCCTGGTGTTCCTCGTGGGGCCCCATGAAGGGTTCTACGCGCTAGCTGAGCGGCGCTATCGCGCTTTGGCGAGACGGCGCGACTAGGTTGTCGACGGAGCTGGAGGGAGGTTTTGAGGCGCCTTCCCGGTACCGTCGTTATTTACGCGGTTGGGTCGCAAAGTGCCCGCGCAGGCCAAGCTGGAGTCGGGTCGCCATACGTACCTGCCAGCAGTGTTCGGGCCACCGTGCGTTCCTCTGGAGTGGTGATCTGGTGACTGGTCAGCACAATCGCATCGACGGCCGGTCAACCTGACCCATTCGCGCGATACCATTTCAGATCACGGGGAGTAAACGCTGAGACATTCAGAGGTACTCCCCATTTGTATAAGGGCTTGCCTTCCGCCGACAATGCCACAGGATTCAGTTCATACCAATAGAATGCTTTGTTCCATGAAAAAATTACAGGAGTATTGACATCAACTTTCTTTTTCTGTCTTGCAGAAGCCGGACCTGCTGAGATGGAGGCAATCCGCGGATCAGATGTTTCGACCGCAAAGACCGTTGTCGCGCCTTGGCTACCGGAATAGCTCATCCACCCGATGGTTTTTATCCTGCCCGTACTCTTATCAAAATGCGTATCCCCTGGGGCTCTCCACAAGAATCCGTGTTTCGTGAGGAGGACTGTACGTGGTCCCGCTGGTGTCCTGACGAGTAAGACCTCCCCCCAAGGATACTGCACCGCCCCGAAAGGTACGGCGTATGCACCGACATCGAACTCGGCTTTCGCAGCGGCAATAGGCGAAAACCGATAGCCGCTGAGATACAAAAAAGCAGCGACGACCAGCAGTAGCACCAACAAACTCCCGCCTAATCGTTTAACCATGTGGCTCCTCCCAGGTGCTCTCGTAAGTCCTGGCCTTCAGCCTAATGGCACCATCCGGGATGACGATAGCCCCGTTGCTTCTTTTTTGTGATGATCCGGTCGGCTACGGCTTGGGCCTCCGCAAAAGTTCCGACGGGCAGTACTCGCAGACGTCCTCGCTGGCCTAAACGCCCCCACGCCGTCCAGACGGCCCACTCGCCCCAGAGATCCGGTGCGATGTCGACATGGTACCACCGATACATGTTTTTCGAGGGGTCAATCCGGTAGCCGACCCACACGACGGCGTCCTCCTGATTTCGGCCCCCGCTTGTGGGCGGGCGGGCGGTGTTCGGGCTCCGCCAGCACGGCTAGGAGCCACGGCGCGATGTCTTCGACCCGCCACACCGGCCCCATGGCGAGGCGGGCTGTGGGGGATGGTAACTTCCCACGATGGTGCCAGACACGGACAGTACCTACGGGACAGCCGAGGATCTTCGCGATCTCCGCAAGGCCCAGCAGGGGCGGCCAGTCTGGGGGGATCACGAGGCGGCCGCACGGTCCAGCAGCCGTGCGAGGTCGGCCAACAACCGCAGCAGCACCCACCGCTCGGGGTCCGGGCAGGCGGGCACGGTGCGTTCCAACCAGACGCGCAGGGTCTCCCAGGTGTCCCGAGATGCTTCCACCGGCAGGAGAGCGTCCATGCTGCCACCTCCATGGGTCATGTTACCAGACATTGCGTAATCTTACATTACAAATGTCGTGCGGGACTGCCACCGGTTGAGAGCCGGTTCCGTTCAGGGCTTGGCCCGGCGGCGCTTGGGGTTCGTCGGCGGGGCGTCGGGGCCCGAACCCATGGGCACCGTGTACTCCAGGGCGTATCGTGTGGCGCGGTCGATGAGGGTGGCCACTTCGAGCACCTCGCCCGTTGCGGCACGCACTTCGCGCTGCACGACCAGCACCACGAGCGGCGCGCGGCCTGGATGGCGGAAGGCCCGCTGTTCCTCCGGGGTCGCAATGCGGGCCTCGATGATCTCATGGCAGGTGCCCAGCGTGAGTCCCCGATCCGCGGCTAGCCGCTCGTAGAACGCTCCCTCGGGATGCAGCGCAAAATCGATAAGCCAGGGCGTCGGTTCATACCAGGCGTCCGACAGGGCGACGACCTCGTCGCCATCGAATTGGCGCGTCTGCCAGTGCAGCAAGGGGTGGTCTCCCATACGCGCCGCGACGGCCGGCGGCGGGGCTTCGACCCGGAACCCGACCGGCTCGATGCGCGGCTCGCGCCAGGCGGGGTCCTCCCAAAACGCGACGGCGCGGCGGGATTTGGCTTGGCGGCGGGCGACCCGGCGCTTGCGGCGGTCCTCGGCGGCCTCCAGCAGCCCTTCCGCCGTCAGATGCTGCAAGGCGGTCGCGACCGTGGCGCGGTGGACGCCAAACCGCTCCGCCAGCGCGTGCAGGTTGGGCAACTCGGCGCCTGCGGGCCATTGGCCGCTCAGGATCTCGGCGCGCAGCACGTCGGCGATGTCCATCCAGCGGAGGGGGCGACGCTCAGCCATGGCACCACGCCGCTACGGTCTCGCGCAGCGCCGCGACGAGCGCCGCCGCAGCCCGCCGACCCGCTTCCGCGCTGGCCACCTGGGGATAGCCGATAATACCGGTCGGCGCGTAACCGGCCATGCCCCGCGCGGTAAACAGCGGCCGATCCGGGACCGCGTGATCCGCTGGAGCCGGCGTCCCGACAACCTCGGGCTCCCAGTGCAGCAGGAGGCTCCGTTCCATGGCCCCGGCGTGCATGTCGTCGTGGGGACCGAAATCCCAGCCAGCCGCCGCGTATGCGGCGGCCCACTGAGCACGAGTCGGCAGCACGAGCACGGACCGCCCGTCGGCGGCCCACTCCTGAGCCAGCGCGTCGAGGGGCGTGTTGCCCCCGTGCGCGTTGACGACGACGAGCGGATCGGGCACGGCTCGTACGATATCCGTGAGGAGGGCCGCAAACGTCGCCACGCGGAGGCTGATGAGCCGCCCGAGGCGGCGATGCTCAAAGGAGCAGCCAAACCCTATGGCGGGCAAGACGACATCGGCGGGCGCCGCGGCAGCCTGAGCCAGCCGGCTGGCGATCCGCGTATCCGTGTCCTCCGGCAGATGGGCGCCGTGCGGCTCCCAACTGCCGACCGGCAGCCAGTACATGCCAACCCCCCCACCGCCATGCCTTACCGGCATTATAGCGCCTCAAGCGGGCAAGCCCGTGACGATCTGCCCCGAGCCGTTGAACCGCTCCATGACAGGTCGATACACTCCTCATAACAACGCATGATAGATCTATGATGACACGTATCGACCTAGACTGTCTCATCCGCAAACAGTCTGACGAAAGAACCCATGAGGACTTGATGAGATTCTGGCAACGTGGTAAGCTGTTGCCATAAATCATGTCGCCTGCTCTGCATGGCTCGGCCATGCCCGTGTCCGTCCCCGGCCTGGTGTCGGGGCACCGGATGCGACAAGGATCAGACTGTGCTTTCGCGGCCGACTCCGACAACGGAGTCGGCCGCCTGTCTTTGCCTGGCCGGGGAAAGGGGAGACGGGGAGCATGTTCGTCATCAGGTCGAGCGGCGTCAGCCGGAAGCGGCCCGCCTACATCCGCCAAGGGGTCCGCCGAGGGGTCCTGTGTCCGCTGGACGTCGCCGGGGCGCCGGCTCCCGTCTACCGGGCCTGGTACGTCGACGAGGACACGGCGCGGGCCGCATGGCGGGCCTATCAGGATCGCCAAGCCCAAACCAGGCAGGCGGAACAGGATCGCTTCGCGCGGCGCTTGCGGGCCATTGAGCGGGCCCAAGCCGCCGCCGAGCAGGACGCGGCCGAGCATGCCCGGCGTCTGGCGGCGCAGGAGCAAGCTCTGCTGGCCCGCCGCGGGGTGCCGCCCCACACGCCTCTCGACGCGCTGGCCCTGCCGGGCCCAGCGAAACCCCGCCGGCTGGTCGCCCACGGGTGGGGCCGGGCGGAGGTCGGATGTTGCAGGTATTCGCCCTCTCGGTAGCGGTCTGAGAGAGGAGGTGCAACCCGGGTGCTGGCGCTCCGGGACTACCAGCGCGCGGCGGTCGCCGCCGTGCAGGCCGCGGCGCGGGCCGGGGTCCGGCGCCAGCTGGTGGTGCTGCCTACCGGCTCCGGCAAGACCGTGGTCGCCGCGGCCCTCTCGCAGCAGGCCCCCGGCCGGACGCTGTTCCTCTGCCACCGCGACGAGCTGGTCCAGCAGGCCGCCGCCAAGTTCCGCGTCGTGTGGCCGGAGGCCGACGTCGGCGTCGTGCAGGCGGCGCGGGACGAGGGCGACCGCCGGGTGGTGGTGGCGTCCGTCCCGACCCTGCACCACCCACGCCGGCGGGCCCGGCTGGACCCGGACCGCATCAGCCTGGTCATCGTCGACGAGGCCCACCACGTCACGGCCGCCACCTGGCGGGCCATCCTCGCGGATCTCGGCTGCTGGCCGGACCCGCCCCCGGGCCGGATCCTGCTGGGGCTGACGGCCACGCCCTATCGGGGCGACGGGGTTGGCCTCGGACACGTCTTCGAGCGGATCGTCTACCGCCGGAGCCTCGCCGACCTCATCCGGGCCGGGTATCTGGCCGACGTGCGGGGGCTGCGGGTGGACACCGCCCTCGACCTGTCGCGGGTGCGGATCGAGCACGGCGACTTTCGGGTGCCGGACCTGTCGCGGGCCGTCGACACGCCGGCGCGGAACGCGCTCATCGTGGCCGCCTACCGGGCGCATGGCGCCGGCCGCAAAGCGGTCGCGTTCACGGTGGACGTGGCCCACGCGCAGCACCTGGCCGCGGCGTTTCAGGACGCGGGCGTCGCCGCCGACTGGGTGGCGGGGTCGCTGCCCCTCTCCGAGCGCCGGGCCCGGCTCGCGCGGTTCCGGGCCGGGGCCCTCCAGGTGCTCACCAACGCCCAACTGCTCACCGAGGGGTGGGACGAGCCCTCCGTCGGCTGCCTCATCATGGCCCGGCCCACGCGGTCGAAGACCCTGTTCGTCCAGATGGTGGGCCGGGGGTTGCGGCCGTATCCGGGCAAGACGGACTGCCTGGTCCTCGATGTGGCGGATAGCGCGCACCAGCTGGTGACGCTCGACACCTTGCGGGCGGATGGGGTGCTCTCGGCACCGGCTGCTCCGTCTCAGCCGGCGTCACGGGCCACGCGGGCCCGGAAGCCGGCCGAGGCTCCGCCCGCCGTCGTCATGGATGGCACGCCGGCCGCGACGCCGGTCGACCTCCTGGCCCGCTCGCGCTTTCGGTGGCATGTCGGGCGGGGGCGGATGGAGCTGGAGGCCGGGCCCGGACAGGTCATCGTGCTGATCGACCAGGGCGAAGACCAGTGGACCGTCACCCTGGTGGGACGCGGCGTGCGGGAGGCCCTGCACGACCGGCCGCTTCCCCTCGCGTACGCGCAGGGCGTGGCGGAGGACTGGGTGCGGGCGCACGACCAGGCCGGCTATGCGGCCCGGGATGCCGCGTGGCGACAGCGCCCGGCCACGGCCAAGCAGGTGGCCTTCTTGCAAGCCCTCGGGGTGCCGGTGCCGGCGGATCTGACACGGGAGGAGGCCGCGGATCTCATCCGTGACGCCCGCCGGCGGCGGGCGCTGGAAGACCCGAACGCCCCCTGGCGACAAGAACCCGCCAGTCCGCGGCAGGTGGCGTGGATGCGGGCGCACGGCCTGCCGGTCCCGGATCACTTGACCAAGGGCGAGTTTTCCGATCTGCTGGCGCGCCGGCGGCGGAGCCGGCGCACCCGATGAGGAGGCGAACGACGACCGTGGATCTGGCGGACCTCATCCGGCCGGGACGGCCGCGACGCGACGTGGAGGCGGCGGGCTGGGCGGCCTGGTGGGACGCCGTGGGCGCGCCGGTCACCTGGCACTACGCGCCGCGCCGACTGGCGACGAGCCAGGGCCCGCTCGCGTACGGGCCGTTTTCGGGTGTCGTGGAGGCGGTGTACCGGCACGGCCTGCTCCTGCGCGCCGACGCCGGGTGGCGGGCATTCGTGACGTATGTGGAACTGTACGCGGGCCACGTGGCGGTCATGGTGCAGGCGGGCGCGGCCGCGCCGGCGACGGAGCCGGTCCTGGTCCCGCGATAGGGCCATGGACTTCGACGCGGTCAAACAGGCGGTCCGCATCGAGGCGATCATCGGCGCCCACGTCGCGCTCACGCCCCACGGCCACTACGCCGTAGGGCGCTGTCCGTTCCACGACGACCGGGGCCGGCCGAACCTCGTGGTCTTCCTGAAGAGCCAGACCTACCGCTGCTACGTCTGCGGCGCCCACGGCGACGCCATCGACTTCGTGGCGCGGTGGGCGGGCGTCAGCCAGGGCGAGGCGGCGCGGCGGCTCCGGGAGGGGCTGGGGAGCCTGGGGGATCCGCCCCGCGCAATGCCCCGGCCCGCGCCGCCGGCGGAGCCGGCCCGGGCGCCCCTGGCAACGCGTGACCGCGCCTACCAGGCCCTCTTGGCGGCCTGCCCGCTGTCGGATGCCCACCGGACGCAGCTGGAAGCGCGGGGGCTGTCCTCTGACGCCATCGCCGCTAACGGCTACGGCACGCTCCGGGCAGACGGCCGGCACGCGCTGGCGGAAGCCGTGTGGGCTGCCGTAGGCGACGCGCACGGGGTCCCGGGCCTGGCCTACGACCCCGCGGACGGGGCGTGGCGGGTCGACGGCCCGCCGGGTCTCCTGATTCCCGTCCGGGACGCGGACGGGCGCATCCAGGCGTGTCAGGTGCGGCCGGACACCCCGCGCCGGGGCAAGTACGTGTGGCTGTCGACGCCGGACGGGCCCCGGCGGCGGGGCGGGGCCTCCTCGGGGGTGCCCGTGCATGTCGCCGGCCGGGCCTTCCGCACGGCCGCCACCCCCGTGTGGGTGACGGAAGGGCCGCTCAAGGCGGACATCGCCGCCCACTTCCTCCAGACCCCCGTGCTGGGGGTGGCGGGGGCCGGCAACGCCCGCGGCGTTGTGGACTGGCTTTCGGCCTGGCGCCCCCCGCTTGTGGTGCTCGCGTTCGACGACGACCCGGACCCGGCCACCCGGGCGGCGGTCGGGCGGCAGGTTAAGGCGCTGGCGGACGCCCTAAGACGTCAGGGCCTCGCGGTGGCGCGGACGGTGTGGGACACGGACAAGGGCTTGGACGACGCGCTCCGGGCCGGCCGCAGCATCCGCTTGGCGGCGCTCTTCTGAGGGGGAGGGGAGGCCCAATGGCCCAGGCATCGCGCATCGAGTGGACCGACGCGACCTGGAATCCCGTAATCGGGTGCACCCGCGTCAGCGAGGGCTGCCAGCACTGCTACGCGGAGCGGCTGAGCCGCCACTTCGGCTGGACCGACCAGCCGTGGACGGCCGCCCACGCCGAGGACGTCGTGCGGGTCCGATGGGATCGGCTGGAGACACCGGTGCATTGGCGCCGGCCCCGTCGCATCTTTGTCAATTCGCTCAGCGACTTGTTTCATGAGACGATCCCGGACAACGCCCCGGCTGGCGACGACGCCTTCCGCGACGCGGTGTTCGGGATCATGGCGCTGACGCCCTGGCACACGTACCAGGTCCTCACCAAGCGCATCGAGCGGGCCGCGGCCTGGTGGACGGATCCCCAGCGGCAGGACCGCGTTGCCCTGGCCGCCATCCGGTGGAAGTCGGGGCTGCCCCCCGGTACGCACCGCGACGTCGTGTGGGAGCACGTCCCGTGGCCGCTGCCCAACGTGTGGCTCGGCGTGTCGGTCGAGACCCAGCGCCGGGCCGCCGAGCGGCTGCCGGTCTTGGCGAGCCTGCCGGCCGCCGTCCGATTCGTCTCGTGCGAACCCCTCCTGGAGCCGGTGGACCTCCAGCCCTGGCTGGCACACCTGGACTGGGTCATCGTGGGCGGCGAGTCCGGCCCCGGGGCCCGGCCGCTGGACGACGACTGGGTGCGGGCGATTCGTGACCAGTGCCAGGCGGCCGGTGTGCCGTTCTTCTTCAAGCAACGCGTGCGCCGCGGTCGGAAGGAATCCCTGCCGTGGCTCGACGGCCGGCGGTGGGCCGAGACGCCGCGCGCCCCGCTTGGCGGGCCCGCTCGGGCGCATCAGGAGGCGCAGACATGGTGCACGAGCTGAAGATCGCCCCGGCGTGGTATGCGGCGGTCACCGAATCCGACCCCGCCCGGCGGAAGACCGTCGAGATTCGGGCGGAGGACACCCGCACGTTTGCGGTGGGGGACTGCTTGGTCCTCCGGGAGTGGGACGCGGTGGCGGGCTACACCGGGCGCGCATGCCGGGTGCACGTCACCCACGTCCTGCGGGACGCGCCCTATGTGCCGCCCGGGTACGCGGCCCTTAGCATCCGGCTGGTCGACCCGCCGCAGCCGGAGGCGGTTGTAGTGGATGCCGCCACCGCCGAGCGGCTGCGGGACTGGAGCCGCGTCCTGGGCTGCGACCCGACCACGACTGTCGCCCGGGCTTTGACGGCCCTCGACCTGGTGCTGGAACTGGCCGCCCAAGGTGGGCATTTGGCTCGGTCCGACTGGCGCGCGTGGCACCGGCGCATCGTTGAGGGGGACGCCAGGTCCTGAGGTGACCTCGATGGTTTTACTCCTGCTCACCGCGATCGGCATCGGCGTGGCTCTGATCGTTCTGGATGGCTTCTGGCCGCTCCCTGTGGACTTTCACCATCTCCGGCTGCTTATGGTCAGCTCATTGTTTTTAGCAGGTTTGGCACGGATCGCCACCATCTTTCATTGGCGAACCGTTTCGACCATTCTCCTCTTCCTCGCCATGGTGGCGGCCACCGTGTCCATCGGATTAGGGCCAGGAGCCGAACCAACCCGCTCATCCAGGCCGCGCCATAAACCGGACTAGATGTAGGCAGGAGGACACGGCATGAACGTCCACACGCATTGGTTGGGCGGCGCCCTGGCCGGCGCCGCCCTCGCGCATTGCGCGGCCCATCTGCCCGCGGCGCCGCTCGTGGCCGCGGCGGTGCTGGCCGCGCCGCTTCCGGACCTCGACCATCCCGGCAGCGCCTACGGCCGGTGGCTCCCGCTGCCGGGCGTAGCCCGCATCCGGGGCCACCTGGAGCCGTTTCGGCCTGGCCCCTTTGGGAACGCCGCCGCTGCGGGCGGCCAGGTGGGGCGGGTGACCCCCTTCGGGATTCTGTGGCACCGGGGCCCCCTGCACTCGCTGGCCGCCGCCGGGGGCTTTGCCGTCGTGGCGGCGTCCGTGGCCCGGAGCCTGGTCCCGGCCAACGCGCTCGCCATCGGGTGGGGCGTGTTCGCGGGCTGCCTGTCGCACCTGGCCCTCGACGCGCTGAACACCATGGGTCAGGCGTTGTTCTGGCCGCTGTCGCGGACACGCTGGCGCCTGCCCTGGCCGCGCTGGCCGGTGGGCAGCGCCGGCGAGACGCTTATCGGGGCCGCCCTGCTGGGCGGCCTCCTGCTTTGGGGCCGCGACGTGACCAACGTCCTGGCCGCGCGCGGCGGGTGGTGATCCCACCCGGCCATGCGACGGTTCCTGTGGGGCCTCCTCGGGGCTGTCGCCCTGCCGGCCGTCCCGCTGGGCCTGTTCGCCCTCCTCATCCTGGCGGTGTTGGGCTGGTTCTTCGCGCCGTTTCAGGCGTTTGCGGGCGGCCCGCCCCAGGGGCTCGACGCGATCACCGTCACGTACCTGCCCGCCGAGCAGGCGGCGGTGCAGCAATACGCCATCCCGGCGACCACCCAGGAGCCGGTGACGGACGCGCAGGGCCATGTCACAGGGTACCAGAGCGTCACCACGTCGGTGGGCATCACGGTGCCCTTCCTGCAAGCGGTGCTCGACGCCGCCTCGGGGGGCAACACGGCGCTCGTGCAGGAGCAGGACGGGGTCACGACCTTCGGGATCGCGCAGCTGCCGCTCGACGCGCGGCCGACGGCGGCCGCGAGCCCCTTCGACCCCGGCTGGCAGATCTCGGCGCTGACCCAGGCGCTCGACCAGGCATACCGGGCGCTCGGCGGCAACCCGGCGGACCTCGCCGCCTACGCCTACGCGCTCATGACGGACCCCGCCGCGTGGCAGGCGGGCCGCGCGACGCTCGCCCCGGTGGCGGGCGCCGCCCGCGGCACCCGGACCCCCGGCGGCCCGGCGTTCGTCAGCCGCGTGCTGGCGGATCTCCGGACGCTGGGCACCGGCCCCGTGGTCCCGGGCGAGTCCGGTCCCACCGGCGCGGCCGGACTGCAACCGTGGGCCTGCCTGGTCCAGCAGGTCAGCCGGCAGACCGGCGTGCCGGCCGCGTGGATCGGCGGGGAGATCCTGGCCGAGAGCGGCGGCCGGGCGGACGCCGGCTATCTCGCCGGCGCGTACGGGCTGATGCAGCTCGAACCGGGGACGATGGGCGCGACCGACGCGGAGCGCGAAGACCCGGCCACGAACGTCCTGCTGGGCGCCCTGTACCTCGCGAGCCTGGAGCGGGAGACGGGGAGCTGGGAATTGGCGTCCGCCGCCTACTACGGCGGGCTCGGGACGCTCGCGGCCGCGCTCCGGGCGCGGGGGCTGGCCCTCGGGGTATCGTACGCGACGGCGCTCGCGAGCGGGGCGCTGGACGTGGTGCCCTTCCCGCAGGCGGGCAACACGCTCACGCTTGCCGCCTACGTCGCGCGGGTGCAGGCCGACGCCGCCGGCGCGCAGGACGTGCTGGCGCAGGCCGCCTGTAGCCCCCCTCAATGAGGAGGTCTGATACGGATGCGGATGCTCCAGCGCGTCGGCCTGATCGGGGCCGGGGTTCTCGCCGTGGCGGCGGGGGTGTGGGCGTACAGCCCGCACGGGCCGACCCCGACCCGGGCCCGCGCGCCGACTCCCCATCCGGCGCGGCCCGGGCCGACCCGGCCGCGGACGGCGCCCGGATCCGGGCCCCCGCCCGGCTCGGTGGCCTGGGCGCGGGCGATTCCCGCCGCCTTCCAAGCGGCCACGGGACTCAAGCCGCCCGGGCCCTTCTGGGTGGTGCGCGACCCCGCGGATCCCACGACCTGGTGGGCGCTCGACCCGACCGCGCAGGCCGGGGCGCTCTGGGCGGGGATCGCCACGCACGGGCGGTGGGCGTGGCAGGGCGTGGACGTGCAGACGGGCGCCTACGTCCGGCCGGGCGGCCCCGTCTGGCCCAATGCGCTCTCCGTGTCCGTCGGCCTCGGCCTCGACCTCGCCCGGGGCGTCACGACGCCCGCCGCGTCCGCGTACAACGCGGGCGTCCACCCGTGGAACGACGTGACGGGCCAGGTCGGCCCGCCCGTCGGCTGGACCGCCGTCCCGGCCGGGGCGGGGGCGGTGCAGGTCACCGTCTACGTCCCCTATCGCCGCTACGGCGGCCAGGCCGCGTTCGGCGTGACCACCGTCTGGACCCGGACCATCATGCAGACCGGCCGGGGCTACTTCGCGACCCTCACTGCGGAGCCGAACCAGCCGGGCACCTGGCAACCGACCACGACCACCCAGGGCCTGGGTGGCCCGCCCTGAGCAAGGAGGGAGTGTCTCCATGACCCGTTCGTGCTCGTCGACCCGGCCCCGCTGGCCCCGGCGCTGGCGCGCCGCGGTCGCCGCCGCGCTCGCGGTGGTGCTGGGCGTCTTCGCCTCGGCGGTCGCCTTGGCGGACAACACCGTCCCGGCGGTGCAGTACGGCAGCGGCGGCAGCGTTGCGCAGACCGTCTCCACCGCCCTGGAGAACGTCGCCGCCACCATCCGCGACGTGCTGGGCGCCACGGCCCTCGTCGCCCTGGTGGGCGCCGCGCTGGTCAACCACTTCGTGTGGGACCAGAAGGCCAAGGACCGCAGCAAGGAGATCGTCGTCGCGGCCTTCATCGGGCTCCTCATCGCGGCGTTCGCGCCGCAGATCATCACGTGGGTGGCGAGCCTCTGACGCCCGCCCCCCTTCCCCGGAGGTGGTGCGCGCTGGACGCGCTTTACGACGACGGGGCGGTGCGGATCACGCCCGAGGCCGTCATCACGCGAAACCACCTGGTCCCGATCACCCGCATCGATACCGTGAGCGTCCACCCGCTGCCCAAGCGCCGGCCGTGGTGGGAGGGTTTGGCGGTGTTGGCCGGCGTGGGCTGGCTCGGCAGCGTGCCGACCTCGCTGGCGGAGAATGTGGCGGTGGGCCTCGTGGTGGGCCTGCTGGGATTGTTGGCGCTCGCCTTCGCCTTGCGGACGGAGCGGGCGTTTCGGCGCGCGCCGCGCCCGGCGGCCGTCACGCTGCACCAGGCGGCGGGGCCGTTCACGATTCGGTGCCCGTCGGAGGCGGTCGCGGCCCAGGTGGCCCAGGCCGTCCGGCAGGCCCTGGCCGCGGCGGCCCGGTAGGCGCCCGCGGCGCCGGGCAGGCGCGGCGGGCAGCGCGGAAGGAGGACCATCCCGTGTTCACCGACATGCTGTTCGCCAGCGGCGGCTGGCTCGTCTTCGGCCTGCTGATCGCGCCGATCCTCCTGCTCTTCGGAGCCGCCGAGGGCGCCGGCGTCATCATCCAGGCCGTGCTGGCCGTCTGCGCGAGCGTGGTCGCCTGGTTCTCCACCGCGCTCCTCGGGTCGGTGGGCCGGGGGCTCGGCCGGTCGCTCCGGCCTCTGGGCATGATCGTCGCCGACCTCGCGCCGCTTGCGCTCAAGGCCCTCGCGTTCGTGGTGCTGGCGTGGAGCTTCGATCCCGTCGCGCTCCTCGGGCCGCCGGGATCCCGCCTGCCGCCCGACACCGTGTTCGGCACGCCCTGGCCGCCGTGGGCCCGACACGCCTTCGCCTGGCTCGAGACGGCGCCCTGGCAGGGCGTCGTGACGGGCTGGTGGCGGCTCGTGGGCCAGGCGCCGACGCCCATCCCGCCCGCGCACGCCGCCTGGACCGCGTCGATGACGTTTCAGCTCGCCCACGTGACCGCCAGCGCCGTCGGGCTGGCCTTGTTCAATGGCGCGTTCGCGCTCGCGCTCAGCGTGCTGATGGGGATCGAGATCACGGTGTGGACCGGGTTGGGCTGGCAGGACCCGGCCCGCCCGGCGGCCCCGGCCCGGCCCGCCCCCCTGCCGCCGGAGCTGGCGCGGATCGTGTCGGCGCCCCCGGACCCGCGGCTGACGCCGCCGCCGGACTGGGCCGCGCTCATCGGCGAGCGGGAGGCGCGGCGGTATGATTAGCGCCGTCACCAGCGTCGTCGCCGCCGGCCCCCTCGACTGGCTCTGGCAGGCCATCGCGGACGCGGCCGGGGCCGTCGCCGGCGCCGTCCTGGTCGTCCTCGGCTCCTTCGCCGATTTCGTGGTCCAGGGCCTGCTCGCCCACGTGGTGCTGCCGCTCGTCCAGTCCACCCTGTTCGCCCCCGTGAGCCTCGCCCACGGCGCCGGGGCGGGCGTGGTCGGGCAGGCCGCGTGGGCGGTCTGGCAGACCGCGGCGGCGGCCTCGCCCGCCGTGGCGCTGGTGAGCCTCGCCTGGGGCGGGTGGCTCACCAGCGGCTTCGTGGCGGTGGGGCGCGAGAAGCCGGCCCTGGCGGAGGGCCTCGCCGTGTGGGCGCTGACGCTCGTGGGCGGCTACGCCTTCCTCCAGGCGCTGCTCGCCGCGGCCAACACCATCACCCAGACGCTGATGGCGGCGAGCCGGAGCCTGCTCGCGAACGCGCTGACCGCCTCGGCGCATCCGGCCGTGGACCTCGCGAACGGGGTCGGGCTGGTGCTGACCTTCCTGTTCCAGCCGCTCGCGGGCCTCATCCTGAGCGGGCTGTTGCTCTGGGTGGTGGTCCAGTGGGTCATGCGGCAGGTCGAGATCGTCGTGTTCGTCGGGATCCTGCCCGTCACGGCCGCGCTGGCGCTGTCCGGCAACCGGCGGGCGTGGCAGTGGGCCTGGGCCGAGGCGCAGGGCGCCGTCTTCACCCAGCTCGCCATGGCGGTGCTGTGGTGGATCGCGTGGCTCCTCCTGGGCGGTCAGCTCCCGTCTCTCGCGACCGGCTTCGGCCCGGATCTCGGGCGGCTGCTGCTGGCCGCCGGCGCGCTCTGGATGGTGACGCAGGCGCCGCAGATGGTCCGGGCGATCACGGGCCACCAGCACGCGGGCCTCGGCGGGCTGATGCTGGGCATGGCCGCGGGGGCGCTGTTGGCCCGCAACACCCGGAACGCCTTCCACATGAGCCCGATGGGGGCGGCGCTGCACGGCGTCGTGCAGGGGCGGCTGGCCGCGGCGGAGCAGAAGGCCCTGGAGGGGGCCCAAGGCCCCTCGCTCGGCGAGCGGCTGGCCGGCACCACGGTCGGCCAGGCGGTGGCCCCGCGGTGGCAACAGCTGCACACCGCCGCGCAGGAGCTGTCGGCGCGCGCGGTGGCGCTGACGGACGGCCTGATCCAGCAGATGGAGCAGTCGCCGGAGGCCGTGACGCGCGCGGCGGGCCTCGCGCTCCGGGGCGCGTTCGTCGTCGGGCAGCACGCGGCCCCGTACGCGGCGTCGGCGGTCCACGGGCTTCGCACCGCGGCCTCGGCCGTCTACCAGCCGCGGGTGACCGCCGGGCGGGCCCTGGAGCGGGCCTACGGGCAGCAGGCGGAAGCCGCCGAGACGACGCGGGCCGGCCGCGTGGCCGCCGCGACGGCGGCCGTCGGCCCCGCGGCGACCCAGGCCCAGTTCCGCCTCCCGCTCCGCGAGTACGAGCGGCTGATGGGCGCCCGGGGCGCGACGGACCCGCCGGGATTCAACCCCGGCGCGTGGCAGCAGGGCACGTACCAGCGGGTGCGGGGCGCCCCGGCCCCGCCGAGGGGAGCGGCCGCGCCCGCGGACGCCACCCCCGTGCAGGCCCGCGCCCGGGCCATCCGGGGGCAGACGCACCACGTCCAGCCCCCGCCGCCGCTCGACGCGCGGTACGAGTGAACGGAGGAGGTGCACGCCACCATGGCCGACGACGCGGACGCCCCGCGGCGGACCGCCGATCCGCCTCCGGGCCCCCCGGACGTTCCGGACGAGGAAATCTTCGTGGTGTGGCCGTTCCTCGTGGTGGTCCCCCTGGGCGTCTTGGGATGCGTGGCGCTTCAGCACGCGGATCCCGCCCTGGCGCGGGCGTGGACCCACTGGGTGGAGGCGGTTTACAACCGCCTGCCGTAAGCGCGGAGGAGGACGCCGATGATCATCAACATTCCCGCCAACTACCGCGTGCCCATGACCTGGCTCGGCAGCCTCGACGCCGCCGCCTCGGTGTCCGTGGCCGGGGGCGCGATGTTGGCCTTGAAGGCGCTCGTGGGCCCGGCCCCCTGGGCGCTCAAGATCCCGGAGATCCTGGTCGCCGGGGGGCTGGGGCTGGCCGGCGGCCTCGTGCGCTGGCCGGCCGAGCCGACGGGCGACCGCCTCCCGACCTGGGCTCGCCGGGCCTGGGCGTTCGCCGCCCGGCCCCGGCTCGGGGCCGGCGCGGCCCCGGGAGGGCGCTCGGCGTGGCAGCGGTTCGTGGGCGTCGACGCCCTGGCCGGGTCGCTGGTGCGGCGGCCGGACGGGACCTGGGTGGCGGTGCTGGAGGTCGCCGGCGAGACCTTGAAGGCCCGCTTCGAGGCGGAGCAGGCCCAGCGGCTCGCCGCCTTCGCCGCCGCGCTCAACGGGATCCCCGACGGGTGGACGGTGCAGATCACCGTGCTGACCGAGCCGGTGGACCTCACGGCGTACCAGGCGCGACTGGACGCCACGGGGGGGTCCGAGGCGTTCCGGCGCGTCGTGGCCGCCCAGCAGGATCTGGCGGCGGAGCTCGCCGCCCAGGGCGAGCAGGCCGTCACGCTGCTCAGCGTGGCCGCGCCGAGCGAGACGGAGGCCCAAAGCCGCGCCGCGCAGTTGGCCCACCTGCTGGGGGGGCGGTTTGCCGTGCGGTTTGGCGACCCCGAGCGGCTGGCCGCGCTCTTGGCGCGCGCCTTCGGCCAGTCCCCGGTGAGCCCCGCGGCCGTGCTCGGGACGCCGCTCGGGGTCTTGCGCCGGGCCCGGGGCCCCACCCCCGCGCCGCCGCCCGCCGGACGGCTCCGCGACCGGATCCGGCGGGCGGCCCCGGCGCCCCCGCCGGAGCCGGACCTCGCCGCGCGCCTGCCCGGCCCCGCCGACGTGGTGGGGCCGGGCGGTTTTGCGGAACAGCCCCAGGCGCTCCTGGTGGACGGCCGGACGGCCGTCACGCTCGCCGTCCGCGCCTGGCCCAGCCGGGGTTTTCCCGGCTGGTTCGACCCGATTCTCACGTTCCGGGCGCCCGGGGTGGCGCGCCGCGTGAGCCTGCACCTGACCCCCCTCAACACGGCCGCCGTGCTCCACGAGTTCAACCGGAAGCTCGCGGACCTCGACAGCAACGCCCGGTGGGCCGCGCGGCGGGGGCTTCGGCCCGACGAGCGCACGGAACTCGCGCTGGGGGAGCTGGAGACCCTGCGGCTTCAGCTCGCCCGGGGCGACGAGCGGATGTGGGACGTGGCGGCGCTGGTGACGCTGCTCGGCGACACGCCCGAGGCGGCTTTCGCCGCCGCGCGGGAGCTGGCGCAGCGGGCGGCGGGCATGAGCGTGGTGCTACGGCCGCTGTGGCTCCAGCAGGGGCCCGGCTTTCAAGCGACGCTGCCGCTCGCGTGGCGGCCAGGGGATCTGCCGGTGACGCCGCTGCCCACGTCGGCGGTCGCCTCGCTGTACCCGTTCGCGGGGGGCGACCTGATTCAGCCCGACGGGGATCTCTGGGGCCGGAACCCGGACACGGGCAACCCGGTGCTGGTCGACCCGCGCGCGGTGCGGCCGGTGGCCCACCAGGTGGTGCTGGGCATGCCGGGCAGCGGCAAGAGCTTCGCCGTCAAGGTGCTGGCCACCCAGGCGCTGTTCGACCCCCAGACGGACGTGCTCGTGCTCGACCCCTCCGACCCCATCGACTACGGGCGGTGGACGGCGCTGGCGGACGGCACGTTCGCGCGGTTCGGGGTCGGCGGGACCGACCGCCTGAACCCGGGCGATTTGTGGGTCCCCGCCGACCTCGCGACGCTGGAGGCCGACCTGGCCCGGCCCGTCACGGCCAAGGTGGCGTTTTTGGCCCTGCTCCTGGAGCTCATGGCCTATCCCGACGGCGCGATGCCGCCGGCCGAGCGCGCCGCCCTGGAACGGGCGCTGTACGGGCTGTATGCCGCCTGGGGCTTTGCGGACGACTGGGCGAGCGTGCTCGACCCCCAGCCGTCCCTCACGCCGCGGGCCCGGCCCGCCCCGACGCTCGCGGACGTGCTGGCCGCCCTGGAGGCGGACCCCGCCTTGCGGGAGCTGGCGGCGCGGTGCGCGCCGTTCGTGCGGGGCACGCTCGACATGTTCAGCGGCCGGACCACGGTGGACCTCGACCGCCGGGTGGTGGTGTTCAACGTGGGCGACCTGAGCCAAGGCGGGCGCGCCCAGCACCTCCAGGCCGTCGCCTACGCGCTCATCGCCGACGCCATCCGGGGGCGTCTTGCCCAGCGCGGGCGCCGCACCCTCATCGTGGTCGACGAGGCCCACGTGTTCTTCAAGCGGCCGGACACGGCGGCGCTCCTGGACAGCGTCTCGCGCATGGCCCGCAAGCTCGGCGGGCGGCTCTGCCTGGTCACGCACAAGATCACGGACCTCTTGGGCGACCCGACCACGGGGCGGACCGTGGCGGGGGCGGAGGCCGCGAGCGCCGTGCTCGCCAACGCCGGCGTGGCGCTGCTGATGCGCACGGCCATCGGGGTGGAGCTGGACCTGTTGGCCCAGACCTTCCAGCTGACCCCGGCCGAGCGCCAGTTCGTCCAGGACGCCCCCGCGGGCCAGGGGCTCCTGATTGTGGGGCAAGAACGCGGGACGCGCCGGGTGCCGGTCGAGATCCTGGCGACCGACGCGCTCTACCCGTTCATCACGACCAGGCCGGAGGAGGTGGCGGCGCTGGCGGCGGCGCTCGGCGCCACGCCGTCGCCCGCTCCGGAACCCGAGGAGGAGGGACAGCCCGATGACCCCACGCCGCCGGACGCCGCCGACGGGATCCGCCCCGCCGACGCCGCCCGAGTCCGCCGGGCCCGCCGCGCCGCCCGCCGGTGAGGCGGGCCGGCCGGTGGTGCTGGCCGCCGCGCCCTGGGCGCTGCCGGCCCTGGCCGGCCTGGTGCCCCCGCCCTGGACCGTGACGGCCCGGGTGGAGATCCGGGACCGGCTGGCGGAGGTGGCGGGCCGGCACCCGACGGCGACCGTGGTGGCGGCCATCACCTGCCCCGGCGTGGCCGACTGGCCCGCCGTCTGGGCCGCGGTGCGCCACGTCGCGCCCCGGGCCCGGATCGTGTGGCTGGTGGGGGCCGACCCGGACCCGACGGTCGGGCCCACGGCGGCGCGGTTCGGCATCTTCCACCTGGTGCCGGGCGACCCCGTGGACCCCGACGCCCTGGCCCGCGCGCTGACGGAGGACCGCGATTGGGCCGCCCTCGCCCCCTGGCTGGGCCTGCCGGCGGCGGATCCGCCCCCGGCTCCGGGAGCCGACGCGGCGACTGGGCCGCCCGCGCCCACGGGAGACCCGGCGCCGCCGGGCCCGCCCGGGGATCCGACGCCGGCACCCGAGGCCGCGCCGGAACCGGACCCGGCCCGGCGCGCCGGGCGTCCGCGCCGCCTACCCGTGCGGGAGGCGGCCCCGGCCATCCGGGTCGGCCGCCGCGTTACGGTCTTCGCCGCCCACGGGGGCGCCGGGGCGACCACGGCCGTGGCGTTGTTGGCGCACTGGTACGACGCCCATGGCCTCGCCGTGGGGGTGTGGGAGGCCGCCCCGTTCGGGGGCGGCCTCCTGCGGTGGTGTGGCCGGGCGCCGGTGGACCGGGGCTGGGAGAGCGGGGAGCCGCCGGAGGCGGTGGCGGTGCCCTTCGGGCGCGCCGGCCGGGTGATCCCCCGCGGCTGGGGCCCCGGGGCCCTCGTCGCGCCCGGCGGGGCCGGCGCGGCGGCGCTCGCGTGGCTGGCCCGCCAGCAGGATCTTACCCTCATCGACGGCGGGCTCGGCTGGGCCGGGCCCGACGCCGGGATCCTGTGGGACGCCGACGCCGTCGTCCTGGTGGTCGAGCCCACCCCGGCGGGGGTGGCGGCGGCGCTCCGCTGGGCCGAGCTGGCCCAGGCGACGGGCGCCCTGGGGCGCTTTGCCGGCGCCGTGCTGGGCCGGCGGCTCGGCCCCCGGCCCACGGCGCGGGAGGTGGCGGCCCTGCTGGGCGGGCCGGTGTGGGGCGGCGACCCCGCGGAGCCGGCCGCGTTCGCCCGGTGGGCGGCCACCGGCCACCCGCCGGCGGCGCTGCTGGAGGCCATCGAGCCGCTGGCCCGGGCGCTGGTGGCGGACGCGCGCCGGCGCATCGTGCTCTGACGCCTTGCAGGCAAAAGGAGGGACCTCATCCGGTGAGCATCATTCGGTGGCGGGACGACCCGGCGGCGGCCGGGACGCCCGCCGAACCCCCCCGCCGCGTCGTCGTCTGCCTGCCGGCGCCGCATGCCGAGCGCCTGGCGCAGGCGATCCGCGACGCGCTGGGGATGGAGGCGGTGGCGCAAACCGGCTTCGCGCCGGTGGCCGGGGCGGACGCCTACCTGGTCCTGCCGGACGCTGCCGACGCGGCCCGGGCCGTCGTGCCCGCCGACCGGGTCGGCGTGCTGACGGGCGGGCCGGTGCGCCCGGAGGTGGCGCGGCGGCTTCAGGGCTGCGCCCTCTTGCCGGGCGCGCTGCCCGGGGCCGCGCTGGACTGGCTGGCCGGGCTCGGCGCCGCGCCGGCGCCGGCCCTGGTCTGGGCCGAGCCGGCCCCGGCCGCGCCCGATGCCGCGCGGCGCGCGCCGGCCCCCGCCGCCGCGGTGTCGGCCCCGGGGGCCTCCGCCCCGGCCGCGCCCGCGCCGGCCGCTCCCCAAGCGGTCGCCGTCTATGCGGCGGGCGGCGGGGTGGGCAAGACGACGACGGCCGTCTGCTTCGCCGCCCTGGCGGCCGAGCAGACGCCGACGGGGCTGGTGGAGCTGGACGAGAACCAGGGCGGGATCCTGACGTACTTCGACCGCCGGCCGCAGCGCGGGCTCGACAGCCTCGGTCCGGCCGACTGGCAGGACCCCACGCGGTGCGCCGCCGCCCTGGAGCAGGTCGCCGTGGCCGTGGGCCCGCGGCTGGCCGTCCTGCCCATGCTGGGCACCGCCGGGGGCCTCCAGTGCGCTCCGGCCGGCGCGGCGGAGGCGGACGGCCTCGCGCCGCTCTTCGCCTGGGCCGCCCAGCGGTGGGCGGTCACGGTCTACGACCTGCCGGCGGATCTCCGCCTGCCCGTGGTCCTGGCCACCCTCCGGGCAGCCACCCGCATCGTGTGGGTGGTCGAACCCCACGAGATCAGCGTGGACAACGCGCT
Source organism: Actinomycetes bacterium (assembly GCA_023565505.1). Classification (GTDB taxonomy): domain Bacteria; phylum Bacillota; class Sulfobacillia; order Sulfobacillales; family JAIMBI01; genus JAIMBI01. The sequence goes on from JAIMBI010000020.1 coordinate 26,415, forward strand.
GGCGCAGCTCCGCCTCCTGGAGGGCCTGCAGGCGACGGGCGCAGCGCTCCTCGCGAAGACGGCGCTGGTGGTCAACAAGGTGCCGCGCCCGCGCCGGGTGGGGCTGGCCCCCGAGCGGGTGGCCGAAGCCCTGGCGCTGCCGCTGCTCGGCGCCATTCCGGCCGATCCGGAGCGGTATCTGGCGGCCATCAACCAGCACCGCCTGCCGGCGGACCCCGCCTGGCGGGCGGCCTTCGCCGCCCTGGCCCTGCCGGGATGGGACGGCGCGGGCCCGGCCCCGCCGCCCGCGCGGCGGCGCTGGTTCCCCTGGCGGCCCCGGCGCTAAGCCCGGGGCCGCCGCATCACCCCGCGGAGGTGGTCTCCCTGTCGATGCCCACGATTCCCTTCCCGGCGCGCCGGCGCGTGGACCTGGCGAGCCTCCTGGTGGAGGCCCAGCGTCAGGCGACCGCCCCGGCCGCCGATCCCCTGGCGGCCGCCGTGGCCACGGTCCGCGAGCGGCTGGCCGCGCATCCCGACTGGCTGCGGGATCGGGCGACGCACCGGCCCGCCATCCTGGGCCTCATCCAGGACACCTTGCAGGACGCGGCGCTGACGGCGGCCGAGCGCCAGTCGGCCTACGAGCTCCTGAGCACGGAGTACTTCGGATTCGGACGGCTGGACCCCTACATGCGGGACCCGGCGGTGACCGAGATCCTGGTGGACGGGCCGCACCACGTCGATGTCGAGCGGGACGGCCGCCTCGAGTGCGTGCCGGTCGCCTGGCGCAGCGACGAGGAGCTGCGCGAGTACATCAAGGGGCTCATCCGGGACACGGGCCGCCCGCTCGACCAGGGCCACCCGCTGGTCAACGCCGAGGTCAGCGGCACGCGGATCCACGCCACCGCGCCCCCTGTCTCGCGGACGCACACCCTCAACATCCGAAAGTCCGTGGAGCAGACCCGGCGGTACACGCCGGCCGAGTACGTCGCCTCCGGGGCGCTGTCGGCCGCCGGGATGCGCCTGTTGCTGGCGTGCGCCCGCGCCGCCTGCAACCTGCTCATCTGCGGCCGGACGGGCAGCGGCAAGACCACCCTGGCGCGGATCCTCATCGAGGCCGGCGCGCGGCCGGACACCCGCTGGATCATGACCGAGGACACCCGCGAGACGGAGGCGCGCGTGCGGCACTGGGTGTCGCTCCAGACGGTGGAGCGCCGCGAGCAGCCGGTCACCATGGACGACCTCTTCGCGGCCACCAAGCGGATGCGCCCGGACCGGATCGCGGTGGGCGAGATCCGCACCGGCGATCACGCGGCACCCTACGTGCTCACGACGCTCGCCGGGCACGACGGCGGCATCAGCACGATGCACGCCGGCGACGAGCACGACGCGATCTTCAACTTCGTGTTCTTCCTGAAGCTCGCGGGTCTGCCGGTGAGCGAGGAGTTTCTGGAGCGCCTGCTGCACCGCAAGCTCCACGTGCTGGCGTTCGTGGACCGGCTCCACGACGGCCGGCGCCGGGTGACCCGGATCGTGGAGGTGGAACCCCTGGAGGCGTCCCCGTCCGGCGGCTTCCGCCCCCTCGTGGTGTGGGACTGGCGGACCGACCGGTGGCGCTGGGTCGAGCCGCTGTCGGATCGGCTGGCGGAGCGGCTAGCGTTCCAGGGCGTCGTGGTGCCCCAGCCGACGGACCCGGAGGACGTCGGCTTCGAGGATCTGGACGCGCCGCCCGCCGGGCCGCCCGCGCAGCCGGCGCCGCCGGCCGCCGAGGCCCCGCGGGCGGCCCCCCGGCCCGCCGGGCGGCGCGCGCGCCCGGCCCGGCAGCCATGACGGGGATCCTGGCCGCCTGGGCCTGGGCCGTCGCGGCCTACCTCCGGGTCACCGCGGGCGCCCTGCCGACCCGCGCCGCCCCCCCGGGCGCCGCGGCCCGGCGCCGGGCTCCGGCCCCCGGCGCCGGGTGGTCGGTCACGGCCCGGTCGGTCAAGCTCCTCGGCTGGGACCCCGGCCGGCTGCGCGTCCTCGCCGGCGTCACGGCCGCGCTGGTCGGGCTTGGCTGGGCGCTGGTGGTGCAGAACCTCCCGGCGGGCCTGTTCATGGGGATCATCGGCTGGCAGCTCCCGGGTTTCGCGGCGGAGGTCGCCGCGGGCCGCCAGCTCGACCTGCTCCAGCGGCAGGTCAGCGTGTTCGTCGGCACGGTCAACGACAGCCTCCACACGCAGGGCGCCACGGCGGAGGACGCCCTGCTGGCGGCGGCGCGGGGGGTGCGCGGCGGGCCGCTCGCGCCCATCGCCGCCGCGTATCTGCGGCGCACCGAGGCGGGGGTCCCCTTCGCCGACCGGCTCCGGCTCTTGGGGCAGGAGGTGGATCTGCCGAGCTTCCGGTTCTTCGTGGATCTCATGCAGGTGCGGGAGCGCACCGGGGTCGAGCACATGGCCCGGGCCTTCGACACGCTGGACGAGCAGTTTCGGGAGGATGAGCGCACGCAGGCGACGGTGCGGGGGGAGCTCTCCCTGTACCTGGGGATCCTCGTGGTCAGCCTGGCGGTGGACCTGGCGGTCTTCCCGGCCTACCGGGCGTTCTCGCCGAACTGGCCGCTGATCCGGGCGCACCTGGGCTTTCTCATCTCGCTGGCGGCGCTGGTCGGCGCCGTGGTGTTCTCGGGCGTCCGGCGGTTCGCCCGGGCCCGGGTGACGGCCGGATGAGGCGGGGGGGATGGGGATGTGGGGCGTGATCGCGGGGTGCGCGTGGGGCCTCGCGGCGTATTGGGCCGTCGCGGTCTCGCCGGCGGCGGCGCTCCGCCAGGAGCTCGAAGCGCGCTGGACGCCGCCTCGGCCGTGGCGCGCGCGCCTCCTCGCGGCGCTGGCCCGCCGCGGCGGGCTCCTTGCCGCCCTCCGGCACGAGTTGGCCGCCACGGACACCGACCCGCGGGCCTTCGCGCTCCGGACCGCGGGCTTTGCGGCGGCGGGCACGCTCCTGATGGGCCTCGACGGGGGGCCGGCGTTCGCGCCGGTCGGGGCCCTGCTCGGCGCCGGCGTCGCGCGGCTCTGGCTCGCGCGCCGCTACCGGGGCTGGCTCGCCGAGGTGGTCGGCGCCCTGGGCGATCTGGTGCTGCTGCTCAAGGCGCGGCTGCAAGCCGGCGACACCGTGGAGCAGGCCGTCGAGGCCGTGACGCCGCACCTGACCGGGGCGCTCCGGGTCGAGTGGGAGCGCCTGGTCGCGCGCCGGCAGAGCGGCCTGCCGCTCCGTGAGGCGCTGTGGGCCTTCGCCGACCGGGTCTACGACCGCGACGCCGCGGCCGTCATCGCCCAGCTCGCGCACTACGACCGGGAGGCGGTGCCCGCCGAGCCGTTCGGCACCCTGGCGGGCCATCTCACGCGCATCCAGCTGCTCCGCCGGGACTACCTCGTCCGCCGGGCGACCTCCACCATCACCGTCTACGCGGGGCTCGCGCTGTTCGCCGCGATGGTGTCGGCGCTCGGCCCCGCGCTCTACGTGCTGTGGGTCCAATCGATCAGCGGCGTCCCGCTCTGAGAGGGCGGGACCCGACGACGTGGGGCGGCCGGTGCGGCCGCCCCGTTGGTGTGGGCGCGACACGCGCCAAGGAGGCGCTTATGGGATCCAACGACCAGTACATCACCGCCGGGATCATCCTCCTGGTGACCATCCTCATCGGCACGGCCGTCTACAAGTTCATGCCCGGCACGGTGAGCGACTTCGTCCAGAACACCGTCAGCAACATCCTCAACCAGTTTCCTTAGACCGACCGACGCGATCCGGGACGAAGGGAGGCAGGCGGCGCCCCGTCATCGGGGCGCCGCCGATGCACATGGCGCCAGCATGGTGGCGGCGGGCGGCGGCCTGGGCGCGGGATCGGCGCGGCGTAAGCCAATACGTGGCGCTCGCCATTGCCGCCCCCGTCCTGCTCATGGCCTATGTGGGCGGCAGCGCCCTGGTGGAGACGGTCTCGACGCAGGCGGCGCTCCACAACGCGGCGGAGATGGTCGACCGCTCGCTGGTGGCGGACGGCTGCCTCACCCAGGACGCCCTGGCCGCCGTGACCCAGACGCTCCAGGCCAACCACGTCAACCCCAACCAGGTCTACCTCAACACGACCGGCGGCAGCGGCGGCCCCGCGCTGTACGGCGCGCGGGGGCTGACCGCCACGATGGGCTATGACCTGAACCTGACCCTGCCCGGCACGCCGTGGACCATCGCGCACGACTACGTGCAGGCCCAGGTCACCAACGACCAGAGCCAGTACGTCCCGCAGGCCGTGCCCAACCCGTCGGCCTGCGTGGACGCCGCGACGCTGGCCAGCACCTTCGCCGGGACGCAGGGTGGGCAGGGGTCGGGGGGCGCTGCGTCCAGCGCCGCGCCGCCCGCCACGCTGCCGACGGCCCTGACGGAGCAGGTCTCGCCGAATCCCGCTGTCGTCGGCCAGACGGTCACCGTGAGCGGACAGGTCACCACCGGATCCGGGCCGGCCGGCGCCGGCCAGGCGGTGACGGTGACGGCGGCGGGTCAGACCGTCACCGCCACGACGGACAGCCAGGGGGCCTACACGGCGACGCTGAGCGTCAAGGCTCCGGGCCAGGTGACCATCACCGCCACGGCGGGGCTGGCGAGCCAGAGCGCGACGCTCACCGTCGAGCCGCCCGGGCCGGCGACGATCACCTGGGCCGCCCCGCGCGCCGTCACCGTGGGGCAGGCGTTCAGCCTGCAGGGCACGGTGCTCACGGCGGACGGGCAGCCGGTCGCCGACGGGACGGCGGTGACGATCACCTCCAACGACCCGACGGACCTGCCGACCCAGACCGTCACCACGGTCGGCGGGCAGTTCACCGTGAGCGTGCCGGCGGGGATCACGGCGCTGACCCCGAACCCCGTGACCGTCACCGCCACGGCCGGGAGCGTCAGTCAGACCGCGTCCGTCACGGTCCAGCCGGGCGCGCCCCAGACCGTGACGCTCACGCTGAGCCCGGCGCAGGACGCCGCGGGGTCGGCCTGGACGGTGTCGGGCACGGTGCGCGGTCCCGATGACACCCCCGTGGCGGCGGGGACCGCCGTCCAGCTGGGGTCGACCAACGACAAGCAGGACGGCTTTCCGACGCTGTCGACCAACGCGCAGGGGCAGTTCAGTGGGACGGTGACGCTGACGCTGGCCGGATCCGTCACGGTGACGGCGCAGGCCGGCGCGGCCACCAGCGCGCCGGTGACGGTGACGGTGACGCCGGGCGCGCCTGCGCAACTGGTGCAGGCCATGGCGACCCCGAACCCGGTCAACCAGGGGGCGACGACGGTCCTGAGCGGCACGGTGCTCGACACCTGGGGGAACCCCGTGGCGGCCGGGACCACGCTCACGCTGACGTCTACCGCCTGGCCCCAGCCCGTGGCCGCGACCGTCGGCGCCCAGGGGCAGGTCAGCGTGCCGGTGACGTTCGCGCAGGCCGGCAAGCAGGTGGTGACCGTCGCGGCCGGGGGCGTGCCGCTGCAGAACGGCACGTTCACCGTGAACGTCAGTCAGCAGGGCGCGTACAGCCTGACGGCCACGCAGACCGCGACGACGCTGACGGCGGGCCAGTCCACCGCGGTGACGTTCACGCTCACCGACAGCCAGGGCCAGCCGGTGCCAAATGAGGTCCTGACGTTCACGGCCCAGCCGGGCGCCGGGACCATCCTGTCTGCGACCCAGGGCACGACGAACGCCCAAGGGCAGGTGACGATCTCTGTCACCGCGACCCAGGCGGGCCTGCTCACGGTGACCGCGGCGCTGTCGGCCGACAACGGGACGACCACCGCGGCGGCGGTCTGGCAGGTGTCGCCCGCCGCGCCGGTCTCGGTCGACCCCCCGGCCATCACGCCGAGCGTGGCCCAGTCCGTCCAAGACGGCGGGACCGTGGACCCGGTCATCACCGGCGTCGCCGTGGATCCCTACGGCAACCCGATCCCCGGCGCCACCGTGACGGTGACCGGCGGCTGGGATCCCGGCGTGCCCTTCACCGGCACGGCCAACGCCCAAGGTTACTTCAGCATCCCGCTCACGCCCGTGGCGGTGGGCGGCCCGTACGACCCGACGATCACGGTGTCCGACGCGGCCGGCAGCCAGACGGCGACGTACACCGACACGAGCCTGACGGTCGTCGCGCACCTCTACCAGCTGGTGCTGGTGCCGGCCGTGGGGGCCGCGTCCACACCGGCTGGCACCCCGTTCGGCGTCACGGCCACCCTGACCGAGGTGGGTGTCCCCGTCGCCAACGCCCAAATCACCTTCACGGTGTCCGGCACCGACGCCGGCAGCCCCTGGGCCGCCGGCGCGGCGAGCCCGTCGCCCAACGGCCCGTCGTCGGTGACCGTGACCACGGACGGCCAGGGCCAGGCCACGGCGACGGTGGCGTTCGAGCCGGACACGGGCACGGTGGTCGTCACCGCGACCTACGCCGTGGACAACACATCCGGCACGCTCGACGTCGCCGTGACCCCCAACGCCCCGGCCCTGGTGGCCTGGGACGAGGACAACGGCAGCGGCGGGGCCGGGCGGGACCAAGCCGGCCAGCCGGTCACGTTCGTCGTCCAGGCCCTGGACGCCTACGGCTTCCCCGTGGCGGACGACGAGACCGTCTCGTGGGCGTTCGACGGGCGGTCCGGCACGACCACCACGGGCCCGCTGAGCGGCTGGAGCGGCATCGGCTACAGCCAATGGACCGCGACACCGACCACGGCGGGCGCGTTCGCGCCCCAGGTGACGATCGACGGCCAGACGTTCACCGGCCCCGCCGTCACGGTGAGCCCCGGCCCGGTGCAGTTCCTGTACCCGGTGCTGGGGCCCGCCAACAACACGAACGGGACCCTCCTGCCGGGCGGCACGTGGAACGGCACCACGATGGCCTACGGCCAGTTGCCCGCCAGCGACGGGAACACGGTCTCGGTGCGCTTCACCGCGTACGACGCGTACGGGAACGCCGTGCCCGGCTGGAGCACGGGCACGGTGACCTGCGCGGCCAGCGGCGGCGGGTCCTGCCCCGCGCTGGTGCAGCCCGCCCAGCCGACGAACGCCCAGGGCCAGAGCGGCTGGGTGAACGAGGGGCCCTTCGCGGCCGGGTCGTACCAACTGACGTTCACCCCGTCGGGCGGGGACACCGCCAGCGGGGCCTACGCGACTGCGATCACCTTCCAGGTTGTCCCGCCCATCACCCTGGCCGCCGCCGTCAACGGCAACGGGGTGTACGTGTGGGAGGGCGGCACGCAGTGGCGGTTGCTCGCACCGATCCCGACGAGCAGCATGACCGACGTCGGCACCATCGCCTACGGTCCGTCGGGTCAACTGGTCATCGCCGGGTCCAACTCCACCTCGACCCCGGTCGGCGCCTACGAGTGGACGGGGTCCGCGTGGCAAAGCCTCGGCGGCGCCGGCGCGGTGTCCGGGGTCGCCTTCGAGCCCAACGGCACCCTCGTCGGCTGGTCGAGCACGTACGTCGGCGTCTGGCAAGGGGGCACGTCGTGGCAGTCGCTCGGTTTCCCGTCGAGCGACGGCAGTATCACCGACGTGAGCGTCGGGCCCAACGGCGAGATCGCCGCCGGTGATCTCGGGCCGTGGATCGAGGTGTACGACCCCGGATACGGCTGGTTCGGATTCCTGGACGGAAGCCACGGCAACTACGGCGGCACGGCCGTCTGGTCCCCGCAGGGCTTGGTCATGGGGTTCATCTACGGCGGGGGCGTGGAACTCGTGCCCAACCCCGTCAGCCCGTCGTCGTCCCCGCAGTCCATCGGCGCGTCATGGCCGTTCGGGGCGGCTTGGGTGATGGGGGCCGCCAACGTGGAGCCGATGGCCTTCGTCTCACTCTACGGATCGTACGTGTGGAGCGGATCGGGCACCCAGTGGTCCACGCTCCCGTTCGGGCTGTCCTACAACTCCGGATTCGCTTCCGGTCCCCAGCAGCAAGAGGCCGTGGTCTCGTCTGCCGGTTCCGTGGAGCTCAACCTCAACGGCTCCTGGACCAACATCGGCGAGCCCGGGGGTGTGGCCGCGTTGGCCATCAGCCCCGTGCTGCCCTGATCGCTGATCCGAAACCCCAACCAATCCACGGAGGTGAGCATCTTGCCGATCCCTCGCCGGGCGCGGCGCTGGGCCGGTCTGGCCACCGCCGCCGCCCTCGCGGCCTCCGCCCTGGCCGGTTGCGGGACCGCGGCCGCAGCCCCAGGGCTCCCCCTGTCGCCCGACCCCGCCGTGATGCCGGTCTACGCGCCCAACGGGCGCGAGATGGTGCTGGACGCGGCCGTCTATCCGGTTGTGGTCGCCTCATTGCAAGCCCCCGCCGCGTTACGGCAGGTGACCGCGGGGTATGACCGGATCCCTGCGCCGAAGCGCCCGCTGATGCTGGTGCTGGTGGGAGCCGGGAGTCCCCGGCCGGCGGCCGCCATCCGGCAGGCCCAGCAGGTGCTGAGCCGGAATCACATCAGCCTGCCCTGGGCCCTGCAGATCGGCCCGGCGACACTCTACACGCCGACCACGCCGGCCCTGGTCACGGCGACGCCGAGCGGGGCCACGCACCGGACGACGGGCCTCGCCGCCGTGCTCGGGGCGCTGCCCCGGGCCGTTGCGCTGCCGGCGCCGACCTCTAAGGCGGCGCGCCCAGGGGGGACGGCCCGATGAGCCGCAAGGCCCGCCAACGCGGGATCCTGGTGTCGGTGCTTGTGGGCCTCGGCGCGTTGATCCTGTCCTGGCTGGGGCCGCTCGCCGCGGCGCACAAGGTCTCCCGCGTCGTGGTGGCGACGCACGCGCTGGCGGCCGGAACCGTGCTCACGGCGGCCGACGTGACCACGGCCGCATGGGCGGGGCCGGTCCCGCGCGGGTATCTCACCGCGCCGACCGCCGCCGTGCGCCGCGTCCTGGCGCACGATGTGGTGGCCGGCCAGCCCGTCCTGGCGGCGGACCTCCAGGCGGGTGCCGCGCAGCAGGGGCTGGCCCCGGGCCAGGTGGGCGTCATGGTCCCGGTGACCCTGGCGGCGTCGGGCGGCGTCCGGCCAGGCGACACGGTGGATGTCATCTGGGCCGGGAGCACGGCGGCGAACGGCAACGGGGCCGGCAGCGGGCTGACGCCGGGCTCGACGCTGCTGCGGGGCGCGCGGGTCATCGCCGTCGTCACGTCCAATGACACGCCGGTGCAAACCAGCAACACGGCGGGCCAGACCGTCGGCGGGTACGGAAGCACAGTGCCCGCGGCGGTGGAGCTGGCGGTGCCGCAGGCGGACGCGAGCGCGCTGGCCGCCGCGGCGGCGACGGGCACCCTGTGGCTGGTGCTCGACCCCTGGGCGACGGGCGGTTCCGTGCCCGCACCGACGCCGACGCCGCCGACCCCGACGGTGCTTCCCAAGCCGGGGTCGGGCCCGCCGGCGGCGCCGACCGCCGCGCCGCCGGCTCACCCCGGAACGGCCAGCACTCCGGCGGGAGGTTCGCCGCCCGCGTCACCGACGCCGGGGCCAGCCACGGGCACCTCGCCCGCCGGATCCGGGGCTCCCGCCTCGGCGCCCGCTCCGGCCCATCAGGGCTGAGCGGGCGGCGGCTGGGATGCCGCTCGATCTGTCGCGGATCGCTGGCGGTCCAGGCATTTGCATCGACGGCGCCCAACGGACTACACTAACAGCGTAGGCTCCCTCCGTGCTGCAACACGGAGGGAGCGGTGAGGGCCTAGCGCCGTTTCCGGCCGCTAGTGCGCCACCACACGACGAGTGCCGCCAGGCCGGACAGCGAGACGGACACCGTCAGGTGCAGGTGCATCGCCCCCACCTCCCTTCTAGGAGGTCGCCAAAGGGCGTGCCCTCACCCTTATTTTAGGAGAGCCTCCGCGTGGCACCGAACGGCGCGGAGGCTCGATTTGCCCACGGCGGTTTGCATCAGCACCGGCCGTCGCGCTACACTAGACACGAAAGCTCCCCCGCGTCGTCAGCACGGGGGAGCCGGATGAGGGCCTAGCGCCGTCGCCGGCGGCTAGTCCGCAACCACACCAGCAGTGCCGGTAAGGTCAGAGAGAGCGACACTGACAGGTGCAGGTGCATCGCCCCCACCTCCCTTCTAGGAGGTCGCCAAAGGGCGTGCCCTCGTCCCAAATTTTAGGCCGAGCCACCGTGGGCCACCAGCATCACGGTGGCTCGCGTTTTGCGCCGCCTCGGCTGTACGCAATTAGGGAAAAAGAGGAAATCGCATCGACCCGCAGCGAAATGGAAGCCACACGAGAAGGAGGAGACGCCTGATGCGTTGGCGCTTGAGCGTGGCCGGCGCGGCGCTGCTTGCTACCCTGGCGGGCGCCCCCGCCGTCGCCGCCACCAGCCCGGCGGTGAACGAGCCGCCGATGACGTCATGGGTCTGGGCGGGGCCACCGCAGTTTCCCGAGCCGGAGGTTGTCTTTAATTTCAGCGGCAGTTTTGTGCCGTTTCCGTTTCCTGCTGGAAACCAAAACGGTGCTCCATCACAGGGCTACGCGACCATCGACCAGGGCTGGGGTGGCTTCGACAACCCCGCCCCGCTGCTCTGGTACGCCCAGCACGTCAATGCGACTTGGCTCGGGCAGAGCATGTTCCCCGCCGGCGTGAAGTACAGCCCGCAGCTCATCGCGGCAATGAACGCGGAGCACTTCGCGCCGTCCATGGTGGGCGGCGTGAACCCGCCGGGTATCACGACCAGCTCGACGGCGCCCAGCCCGGCTCCCGCTCCGGCTCCGAGCCCATCGCCGGCGCCCAGCGCCCCGTCATCGAGTGGCAGCACGGGCTCCGGTGGGGGCAGCAGCACCAGCGCGACGGCCTCGAACCCGGCGCCGTCGCATACGAGCGCGGGGTCCAGCAGCGCGGGCGGCACCGCGGCCCCCCGCCCGGCTTCCGGCAGCGCTCCCACTGGTTCGGGGTCCTCAGCGCCGGCTCCCGCATCCGGATCGAACACCGCCCCGGCGTCCGGCTCGTCGGCGACGCCCGGGAAACCCGCGTGGCCTGCGGCCGCGACCCAGGGCCCGTCGCTCGGGCAGTATCGCCGGACCATCCAGGCGGACGCGGCCCGGTTGCATCACCAGGCGGCGCCGACGCGGCCAAGCGTCCCCTGGTGGCCGTGGGTGGCGGCAGGGGCCGCCATCGTTGCCGGTGGGGGCGGTGGCCTCGTCTGGTGGCGCCGGAGACAGCCCGTCGCCTGATCCGGCGACCGCCCGCCACGGACCGCCCCGGGCAGCGTCCCGGGGCGGTTTGTTGTGGCGGCGAGAGGGACAGAAACCAGGGAGGGAACCTCGATGCGGAGCATGTGGCGCCGCGCGGGGGCGCTGGCGCTCGTCGGCCTGCTGCTCGCGGGCGCCTGGCCCGGCGCCGCGCGGGCGGCCGACCTGCCGCTTTACGACGTGACGCTCGCCCGCCAGCGGCTTGTGCAGGCCGCCTCCGACAACGCGGCGACCGTGCTGTACAGCGACATCCCCGTGTACCTGGAGCTGCCGGCCGGCACGCAGAGCTTTTCGACGCCCAACGTGATCGGGAGCACGATCTACCAGTACACCTGGGACACGGCGGGCAACGGGTGGCTCTGGGCCGTGGCGATGCCGGCGCTCACGGCGCAGCAGGTCACCGACCTGGCCGGGGGGACGCCCTACGTCACGATGCCAGCACAGCCGGTGGCGCCGCCGATCCAGTTCGCGGCGGGCTTCTCCGGCTCCCGGAACGAGGCGGCGGGCCAGGACTCGCTCTCGACCGGGCCGTACCTCAACGGCCAGCCGGACGGCGCGCAATACCAAGCCATCGCGGTGGGGCAGAACCTCTACATCTGGCCGGCGAGCGCCTATCCGACGGGGGGCGCCCCAAGCGGAATCCCTGTCTATATCCAAGGCAACCCCGGCAACACCAACTACCAGGTGGACGATTCGCCGCTCATCACGCCGCCGGTGACGGTCCAGGGCATCGACAGTACGGGGCAGCCGACGACGTGGCAATCGCCGGTGGCGGTGGTGGGGAGCTGGGATGGCGGGTTGGTGGCATTTCCTGTAAACGTACCTAGCGGTGACACCGCAGTCCCGCTCTACTACCAGACAAGCAAAGACTACTCGAACTCCGTCGCCGCCATCACCTCCGACCCGACGTGGGTCGGCGCGGTGCCGGGGGTGGGCCAGCACTGCGTGGCCTTCGGCATCGCCGGGGCGCACCCGCGCGTGGTCCTGTTCGACGTGACCACGGGGCAGTGGGCGGATCTGGGCGTCGGGGAGATCGCCGCGCAGGTGGCCGACACGACGCTCTACGACCCGACCTCCGGGACGCTCTTCGTGCAGGACATCTACGGCGGGCTGTACGCCTTCGACGTCGCCACCCAGGCCCTGACGGCGGTGTACGCACCGAGCTCCTGGACCAGCACGCACGAAGTGCTGGGCCAAGACATGGCCTGGTTGCCGAACAGCGGCGCCACGCCGAGCGGCTACCTCATCGCCATCGGGGGCGGCGGCAACGTCGTCGGCGAGTTCAAGCCGGATCTGACGCCGACCCAGATCCTGACCGGCTACGGGCCGGACGTCGCGTCGCCGGCGGTCCTGCTCGACGCGGGCGGGCACGTGCGGCTGGTCTTCGCCAACGGCCAGGGGGCGATCTTCCTCTCGGGCCAGGACGGGGCCTTCGCGCTCGCCGCGCCGCCGGGCACGGCCTACACCGGCTACCTGCCGGACGCGGGGCCGCTCCACGCGCTCCTGGGCTGGACCAACCGGGATCCGCACGGGCGGCCGGCCCTCGTGCTGTATGTGACGACGCCGTACGCCATTCAGGCCCAGCTGTCCCAGACGGAGGTGGCGAGCGGCCAGCCCGTGACCCTCACGGCTTGGCCGGAGCCGGCGGGGGTGACCTATCCCGACGCCACCAATCCGGCGCTCCTGAACCCGTACAGGCCGCCGGAAGGCGGGACCGCGCCGGTGGACTTCCAGGTCCGCACCGCCGCCGGGCAACCGCTGACCCCGTGGTGGCCGCTGACGCACATCAAGGAAGGGGAGTGGCAGGCGAGCTGGACGCCGCCCGCCAACACGGGCCCCCAGCCCGTCACGTACACCGTCGTCGTGGTGGCCGTAGACAACCAGGACCAGGAGGCGCCCCCGGTCACGCTCACGCTGACGGTGGATCCCGTGGCGCCCAGCGGCCCCCAGCCCAACAGCGGCGGCGGAACGCTGAGTCTCACCTGCGGCTACGGGCACGGGGGGCTGCCCATCGTGGTGCCGCACACATGCACCATCCCAGCGGCCGACCAGAGCGAGCCGGCCACGTGGTTCGCGTACCACCCGACCGTCGGCGCCAAGTTCGGCGACACGATCCAGGCGACCCTGACCATCCCGACGCCGCAGCTCCCGGCGTTGCCGGGGGTGCAGCTCACGGGGGTGCAGCTCACCGCGTCCATCACGCACACGGTGGGGACACCGAACCTGCCGGGCTATCCGGGGTACAACCCCACGGATCCGGCACTCTACCATTACAGCACCGTGACGACCCTCCTGACGCCGAGCGGCGGATCCCTCGAACTCTCGGCGACCGGCGCCTTCGTGGAGTCCTGGGCCGGCTATCCGCCGCCCAACCCGCTCGGCACGACGGTGTGGCAGGGGACCCTGACAGCGGACTGGACGGCGGTGGTGACGTACACCTACCTCGTGCCCTGCGGCAAAGGCTGCTGGGCCCCGGCCACCGGCCAGTTCACCGAGTCGGGCGCGGCGCCGGCGCCCCTCACGGTGAACGGGACCGATTACTACATCATCGCGACGCCGACGGGGTACTGACCCCGCCGGCGCGGCACGGGGAGGAATCGCGTATGTGCCCACGACCGTCCGGGCCGGGCCGCCGCAGGGCCGGCCGGATCCGCGACCGCGCGGGGGGCGCCGAGATCTATCTGCTCACGGCGTTTCTGGTGGGGATCAGCGTCGCGTTGGCGATGGCCTACACGGTGGTGCAGTCCGTCAACAGCGCCCGGGCGGCCATGACGCGCTACATGCAGATCGCCTTGCAACAGACCGCCGACCAGCTCGGCGCCGTCGATGCCGTGGACGGCGCCCAGGGCGTCACCAACGACGCGGCGGCCACGCTGTTCACCCAAGACCTGACGGCGGAGCTGCAGGGCACGGCGTGGAGATCGCTGCCGGTCACGGTGAACCAGGTGAGCGTCTATCAAGCCAGCCAAGCAGGGCAGCCCGCCCCGCCGGGCGTCTTGGGCGGGGTCATCCCGGGGCCCGGCCTCTACGCGGCGGTCTCGTTCCCGTGGCAGACGGGAATCCCGGGCCTGCCGCCGTTCACCATCACCGTACCGGAGTGGATGGCGGCCAACGTGTTCGTGCAGCCCGTGCAGCAGTGGAACGGGACATAATCGCGTCCCTCAGCGGCGCCCGCGGTGCGGCCTCGAGAGGAGGGGGGTATGGGCATGACCGTGGTTTTGGTCGGTTCGCCGCGGATGGTCCGCGCCTGGCGTCGCGCTTTTGCGGGGACGCCCGTGACTGTCCTGACAGGCGATATTTTGGCGACGGCGCGCGGCGGCGCCCTGGTGTCCCCCGCCAACAGCTTCGGCTGGATGACGGGTGGGCTGGACGAAGGGATTCGCCGCACGTATGCGGTGGCCGGGGTCGACATCCTGACGCGCGTGCAGGCCGCCATTTGTGACCAAGCAGCGGGGGAGCTGCCGGTGGGGCAGGCGTTAGTCGTGCCGACGCCGGACGGCCCGTTCACCCACCTTGTGCTGGCGCCGACCATGCGGACACCCCGACCGGTCCCATGGTCCCTGAACGCTTACCTGGCCTTTCGAGCAGCGCTATTGGCCGTGCGGGTCTGGAACGCCGCCGAACCTGAGATGCCTGTCCGGACGCTGTTCTGTCCGGGGCTGGCGACGGGGATTGGCCGGATGCCGCCTCGCCGGGCGGCCCGCCAGATGCGGGCGGCCTGGGACGCCGTCCAGACGGGACCGCCGACGGTCCTGCCGTCGCTGGCGCGGCTGGCGGCGACCGAATGGGCGTTGCGTTGGGGATGACGGCACGGTGCCACGGGCGTACCAAGGCGCTCGCCGGTCGCGGCGAGCGCGTTGTATTTCGAGCCTGGCACCCCCCGAGGAGGCGAGAGGACCCATGTTCGAGGTCATCCGGTGGCAGGCGGTCGCACCCGTCCGCGCGACGTTGGCGGCGCTGGCCCGCCAGACGGCGTGGCATGAGGAGGGCCAATTGGTCGGCCATCCGCAGCGCACGGAGGCGCTGATGCGGGCCGTCCTGCGGGCATGGGCGCGGGAGCGGCCCCTGCCGCCGGACGCGGCCTGGTGGCCGCTCACGATGTTGGTGCACGACGTCGGCAAGCTCCGGCTGCCGGCGGAGCTGTTCCGCAAGCCGGGGCCGCTGACCGCCGCCGAGCGGGCGCTGATCGAGACCCACACGACGCTGGGGGCCGAGGAGTGCGCGCGGTTGGCCGAAGAGGCGGAGGACGCCGAGGCGGCCGCCTTCTGGCGGCTTGCGGAGCAGGTCGCCGGTGGGCACCACGAGCGGCCGGACGGCCAGGGCTATCCCCAGGGGCTGGCCGGCGGCGCTGTCCCGCTCCTGCTCCGGGTGGCGCGGGCCGTGGACGTGTTCGACGCCCTGACGCACCACCGGGCCTATCACGCCGCCCGGTCGCCGGCGGAGGCGCTGGCGGTGATGGAGACCGAGGCGGGTTTCGACACCACGGTGCTGGCCGTGTTGCGCCGCGTCGTCGCGGCAGGGGCCGGACGGCCCCGGCGCACGGGACAGCAGGAGGAGGCATAGAACGATGGACATGCGTGAGACCCTGCCCGGGCTCGTCGGCGACGACGAAGTCTTGGGACTACGCCAGGCCGCGGAGGCCCTGGGGATTCGGGTGGCGACCCTGCGGCGCCTGTTGCGCGAACACCACGTGCCCGTGGTGCGCTTGGGCTGGCGCACGGTGCGGATCCGGCGGGCGGATCTGGCGACGCTGGTGCTCCAGCTCCGCGGGCCCGTCGGCGAGTGGGGACGCGCGCAGATGCAGCGGCGGAAAGCCCAGGCCACGCAGCGGGATCCTGTGCGCCATCCCCGGCGGTAGACGTGGGTCCCCACATGTGGGGGACCACACAGGATCGTGGGTCCCCACACGTGGGGGACCACAGGGCCATTCGGAAGGGAAAATCACGTCAACTACCCCACGGCTGAAGCCGGGGGCTTGCAGCTAGGCGGAATCGCCTGCCGCGTGCGGCTGGTTGACGGCAGCCCTGCGGGCGATGTTGCCCGCAGCGATGGTATCGGCGGGGCCAGCGAACCCACAACCGACACACTGGAAGGAGGCTTGGGTCGGACGGTTACGCTTGTCCACGAGCCCACAGGCGGGGCAAGTTCGGGATGTGTTCCTCGGATCCACCAGGACGACGGGAACACCGAACAACCGAGCCTTGTACTCGATGAAGGATCGGAGCTGGTGGAACGCCCAACTGTGCTGAGTGCGACGCTGCGCCTTTTGAACCGTTATCCGTTCGCGGATTCCCTTGAGGTCTTCAAGGGCGATCCCGCGACCGGTGCCTTGGGCCTTCGCCACCAGCCGTTTGGCGATCCGATGGTTGACATCCGCCGCGAACCGGCGTTCCTTCCTGCGCCGCTTCTTCAGGAGACGCCTCGCCGACTTGGTACCTTTCGCTTGCAACCTTCTACGGAGCTTAGTATGGCGCTTGCGGAGCCCGTTCAGGTGGCCCCCCGAGTAGGTATCGCCATCGGAATCTGTGGCAATGTTGACAATCCCCAAATCGACCCCCAACCAGTCATCGGGTTGGAGGGGCGGCGGTTCGGGCACCTCGACCACCACAGCCAGATAGAAGGTACCATCGCGGTAAATCAGGTCGGCTTGTCCACGAATTCGATCCAGCCTAGCTTTCTGGTAGCCTCCAAGGACGATGGGGATGACCTGCCGACCCCGGAGGGTCAGGATCGAAACCCGATCCAACCCCTTCCACGACAGCACCCGCTGGTCATAGACAATGGCCCCGTGCTCTCGAAACACGGGCTGCTTGGACTTGTCTCGCTTGTACGCTTCCGCGACCTTGCTAATCACACGAACGGCCATCTGAGCGGGCAGGCTAAACCGCTCCCGGATGTCGTAATAGACGATCTTCTGGAGCCTGATCTTGTTGGCCGTCCGCTCCCGGAAGGCGGTTTCAGCGACGAAGTTGCAAGCGGAATTGAACCGCTCCATCGTCTCCAAAAGCGCAGTGGTTTGTTCAGGCGTTGGATGGAGTTTGACCATCAGCGTCAGATTCATGCCAACAGTATAACACAAAAAACTCAATGCCAGAAAGGGGGGAGCCGCCCTTCCTCCCCACGCCTAAAGGCGGGGGCTTCCGGGCGGCGGTTTCGGTGAGAACCTGGCAACGCCCGAGCTGGCGAGAAGTGAAGATCCGGTTGCACCAGGCGCACGATGCGGACGTGCTGGCGGTCATTGAGGCCATACCGCCCGGAGAGCGGCAAGCCGCGCTGGTGCGAGCCCTCCGCGCCGGCTTTCAACTCCAGGACACCCGCGTGGCCGCGACCCCCGCGCCGGTGACGGCGGACGCCGCCGACCAAGGCCCCAACCCGTCCACCGCGGCCGTGGTTCCGACGGCGGACCCTGGTCCGCCGGACCCGGCGCCGACGACGGTCGCGTCCCCACAGCCCCACCCGTGGATGAAGCGCCTGGCGCAGGCGGAACTCAAGTTGTTTGGCCGACAGTGGCCGCCGGAGTACCTGGAACCCGACACGCGCACGCCGGAGGAGATCGAGCGCGACAACGAGGAGTGGTGGGACCTGGCCACGCGCTACGACCCTTATACCGGGAGAAAGCGGGAAGGCCCCCCGCCGCCCCGCCCGGGCCTGCATCCGCCGACACGGTATTGAGCCCTCATGCCGGACCCCTGCCGGGCCGTGTGATAGAGTGCGGGTGTCACACCTCGAAAACCCTTGCGAGACAAGGCTTCGCGGGGTGTGACACGCCTGATCTGTCACACCGGGGTCCCCACACGTGGGACCCCACAGGCAACGTGGGTCCCCACATGGGTCCCCACACAAGAGCGGGGGTCCCCACGTGTGGGGGACCACACGGAATGTGGGGGACCACGTGGGTCCCCACCCATGCGCGGTTGCGTGCGGTCATGCGCGGTCCCGCGCGAAGCCGATGGCGAGCGATTGGCAGGCCGCAACGGGTTCTTAGGACCGAAACACTTCGACAACGGCGCGAGACGCGCCATCCCCAAGAAGGAGGAGGATCCCCGATGCACCTGGCCGTCGACGTCGGCCACGGCTACGTCAAAGCGCTCGCCGTCTCCGGCGGGCGCGCGCTGTTTCCGAGTCTCATCATCCCGGCCGCCCGCACCGTCGAGCTGGTCGGCTACGCGCACGAGCGGCCCGTCCTGCTTGACGGCGCGCCGTATTGGGTCGGCGAGGTGGCCCGCCGGGCAGGCGCGACGGCGCTGTGGAGCCGCGACAAGGCCGCGGACACCGAGACGTTCCGGCTCGCGGTCGTCGCCGCCGCGCGCCTGGGGGCCGACGGGCCCGTCCGGATCGCCACGGGGCTTCCGCTCGCGTGGTTCGCGGCCCAGCGGCAGGCGCTCGCGGCCGCGTGGGGCGGCCGGACCGTCACTGTCCAGATCCCGGGCGAGCCGGCGCGGCGCGTGTGGTTTGAGACCGTCACGGTCCTCCCGCAGGGGGTGGCCGCCGCGGCCGCCGTCCTGGCGCGGCCCGGCTGGGCGCCGGGTCCGTACCTCGTCTGCGACGTGGGCTACCGCACCACGGACTGGATCCTCGTCGAGCGGAGCGCCGACGGGCGGCTTCAGTACGACCCGACGGCCGCCGACAGCGTGGAGGGCGGCACCGGCGACGTGGCGCGCCGGGTCGCCGCGGCCCTGACGGACGAGACGGGCGTGCCGTTCAGCCCGGCTGAGGTGGAGACGGCCGACGTGGTGCACGTGCGCGGCCGGGCCGTCCCGCTGGACGAGCCCCGGCGGGCCGCGCGGCAGGCGGTGGCCCGCCAGCTCCACGACCGGCTGGCGGAGGCCCTGGGCGACCGGATCGCCAAGCTCGCGGGCCTCGTGGCCGTGGGGGGCGGCGCCGCGCTGGCCGCCGACGCCTGGCCGGAGGCGGTCATCCCCGCCGACCCGCAATGGGCCAACGCCGCCGCGTACCGCGACGCCTTGCTGGCCGCCGCCGGCCCGCGTCCCGCGTGGGTCTGAAGCGCCTCAGGAGCCACCCCGACACGTTTCCCGGCGTCGCCTGCCGCATCACGTCAAGCCTTTTGCGCCGCCATTCCGGTGTCATGCCGGGAACCCCGAAACAGTCGGCCGCGACACGGTACCGGATCCCGGCGTCATCCCGGGAACCGGGCTGCCAAGCCAACTGACGGCACGCTGTCGCTTTCCGGGAACGGAGGGAATCCCTTGCGTATCGAGTTCACCGTACCGGACCACGATCCGTTGGCGCAGGCGCTCCGCGCCATCCCGGCCCGGCGGCGCGCGGCAGCGGTGCGGGCCGCGCTGGCCCGCGCGCTGACCGACTCTCCGCCGATGGGACCGGATCGCCTCGCGCCGCTGGTGGCGGCCCTAGACCGCATCGCCGCGGCGCTCGAACGGGGCGCTTCGACCCCCGCGCCCGGCCGGGCGGAGCCGGCGCCCGCACCGGACCCCTGGGCGACCCCCGCGGACCCGGCCGCCGTCCGTCAAGCGCTCTGGGACGGCCTCGCGGCCTTTGGGGTGGGGGAGGACGAGCGGCCATGAACCACGAGGTCCCGCGCACCTCCTGGGTGCTCTGGGCGGTCGCCCTGTTCGGGCTGGTACTCTGGCTCAGCCATGGCGGAAAAGCGGCACCGCCGGCAGGCGGGGGCCGGCCGGCGCCCGCGCCCCCGGTGAGCGGCGTCCTCGCCGCGACGCTGGCGCACGTCCTTGCCGCGCTGCTCTGGGCCCTGGCCGCGCTCCTCCTGCTGGCCCTCCTCGTGGCCGCGGTGCGGCTGGCCCTGCGCCGGCGCCGGGCCCTCGCCATGCGGGTGGACGAGATCATCCTGGGACCGGACGATACGGCCACGCCCTACGAGGTCATGTCGGCGCTCGACGCCATCCACGGGCAGCTCCTCACCCGCTACGGCAGCGCCGCGCTCGGCCAAGTGTCCTGGACGTTCGAGATCGTGCGGGACGCGGACGGCGGCGTGCACTTCCTGTTGGCCGCGCCCTTCGGGTGGCTCGACGCGATTGAGGACATCTGGCGCAGCAAGTACACCAACCTGCGCTTTCGGCCCTGGCGCGAGACGCCGCGGCCCTGGCCCGTGGCGCAGCAGATCGTGCTCGCCAAGCCCTGGTGGCACGCCACGGAGACGCAGAAGGACTACCAGAACAGCGTCGTGGAGACGCTGGTGCAGGCCCTCGACCGCGCGGACGGGGCGGTGCACCTCCAGTACCATCTGACGCCGCTGCCGGTCGAACCCCTGCACGCGCAACTCCGGCACCGGATTCGGCAGATGGAGTACGGCGCCCGGGCCCAGCAGCAGGCGGACCCCGCCATGCCGGGCGTGGGCTACGCCGAGAGCCAGGTGGTCAAGGACAGCCTGCAACTGTACGGCAAGGCGGCGTTTCGCACCGAGATCCGGCTCGCCGCCGACACCTGGGCGGACATGCAGCGGGCCTACGGGGCCATCCAGGAGGCGGGCGGCGAGAACCGCTTCCGGGCGGCGACCGTGGTGCTGGGCAAGGGGCTCTGGACGCGGTGGTTCTGGGCGCGGATGCCGAGTCTCGTGCTCTTCCGGGCGTGCCTCCTGTTCAGCTTCCCGCTGGCGACGCTGATCCATCTCCCGACGGCACGGCTCCGGGTCAACAGTCTCCAGCGGGCGCTGGTGCGGCGGGGGCCGGCGCCCCGGCCCATCCCGCGCGATCCGGCGCTCGCGATCCTCCGCGACGAGACCGGGCCGGTGGGCATCCCCGAGGGGGAC
Source organism: Actinomycetes bacterium (assembly GCA_023565505.1). Lineage (GTDB taxonomy): Bacteria > Bacillota > Sulfobacillia > Sulfobacillales > JAIMBI01 > JAIMBI01. The sequence continues at coordinate 47,331 of JAIMBI010000020.1, forward strand.
CGGAAGTACAACCTCCTCCTGGTCGGCTCCCAGGGCGCCGGCAAGACGACGGACCTCCTCAACGTGGTCAAGGTGGACAGCCGGTGGACCGCGCCGGGCGCCGACGGGCGGCCGGTCTACGCCAAGGCCCTGGTGCTCCTCGACATCGGGAAGGACACGGCGCACCGGGCGCTGGGGATCATCCCGCCCGGCCGCGAGGTGATCTGGTTCGACCCGGCCGACCCGGCCTGCCCGTGGGGGATCAATCCCCTGCTGGCGGACGTGGAGGCGAGCGGACTCGCCGACCACGTGCTGGAGGGCCTGACCGCTGTCTTCGGCGACGAGGCCATCCGGGCGCGCTCGCGGGAGTTCCTGGGCAACGCCATCCTGGCGGTGCGGGAGGTCCTGGGCGACCAGGCGGACTTCACGCACGTCTACCGGCTCCTGACCGACGAGACGTTCCGGCAGTATGTCGCAGAACATGTCCAGGACGCCCACCAGCGACGGTACTGGCAGCAGGTGATTCCCCAGACGCTCCAGGTCAACCCCCGCTTCTTCGAGGAGGGCCTGGCGGCGCCGCGCAACAAGCTCGACGAGGTGCTGCGGAACCCCCGCATCCGGGCCGTGCTGGAGGCGGGGCCGGGCCGGCGGCTCATCGACTTCCGCGCCATCATCGCCCGCCGGCAGATCCTCGTCGCCAACCTGGACAAGGCGCGGCTCGGCACGACCGGCGCGCGGCTGGTGGGCATCCTGCTCCTCACGATGCTGTGGCACGCGCTGGAGGCGCAGACGGCCGTGCCGGAGGCCGAGCGGGTGCCCGTCTCGCTCATCCTGGACGAGGCGCAGAACTTCATCAGCGACGGGTTTCTCGACCTCCTGGCCGAGGGCCGGGCGTACGGGGTGCAGGTGACGCTGGCCGTGCGGTTCCTGCAGGAGATCGCGTCGGAGAAGGTCATCCTGGGGCTGCAGGCGCTCGCGCAGAACCTCATCGTGCACCAGTTCGAGCTGGTGGACGAGGCGAAGCTGTTCATGCAGCGGTTCATGCGGGTGTGGGCCAACATGGTCACCACGGCGGACGAGAGCCAGGACGCGATCAACTTCGGGGCGGACGACTTCATGCGGCTGCCGAAGTTCTGGGCGGTCTGCCGGTTCATGGTGGGGGGCACGCCCCAGCCGGCGTTTTTGGCCCAGACCATCCCGTGGGAAACGGCCTACGACGCGGCGGCGCGGCAGGCCCACCTGGCGCGCCAGCCCCAGTGGACGCCCCCGCCGGAGCCGGTTGGGAAGTCCGCGCCAGCGGAGGACGTCAAGCAGACGGCCGAGCCGGAGCCCGCCCGGACTGTTGGATCACCGGGACCGGATGCGGAGGCGGAGCGGGCACCGACGCCGGCCCGGGCCGGGTCGCCGCTCTCTGGGGCCGACCTGCCGGGGGCCGCGCCCGGCGTCGGACCCCCCGGCTTGCCGGATGTGTTGACGCTGCTCCTGGGCCCGGAGGGCGCCGCCGCGCTGCTGGCGTTCGCGCGGGACAAGCTGACCGGCCTCTACGGCCAAAACGTCTGGCACCAGCTCCTCGCCCAGGACCTGACGGCGTGCGCCGTGGTCATCTGCGACCTTGACGGGCTGAAGCCGATCAACGATACCCAGGGGCACGCGGCGGGGGATGCATACCTGCAACGGGCTGCGCGGGCCCTGGCGCAGGCGGTCGGGTCGGGCGGCCTGGCCGTGCGGGCGGGCGGCGATGAGTTCGCCGTGCTGGCGCGAGGGCTGTCGCCCGGCGAGCTGGCCGGGCTGGAAGCCCGCATCCGGGCGGCGCTGCTGGCCGCGGGCGTCGAAGCCAGCGTGGGGAGCGCCCGCCAAGAGCCGGGCGAGTCATTGGCCGCGGCGGTCGCCCGGGCGGACGCCGCCATGTACGCCGACAAGCGGCAACGCAAGGGGGAACTGGCCGATGCCGCGGAACCGACGGATCCGGCGGCCGCCGACCCCGCGTCTCCTGCCGATGCCATTCCGCCGCCGACTGTCCCGCGCACCCCGTCGCCGGATCCGGCCGACGGGCCGGCCCTCTGGGAGCCGACGGATCCCCGGCAGGCCGCCTGCCGGCGCTATGGCTGGACCCCGGACCAGATGCGACAGTGGGCGGCCGCCGCCGGCGCGACCCCGGAGGAGGTGCGAGAGGCGGCGGCGTGGCTGCTCCGCAATAAGGTCCCGCCCCACCAGGGCGCGGCGCAGGCCCGGTTCCGCCGGGTGCTGGCGCTGAAGGCCGAGGACCGCCGACTGCGGCCCTTGGCCGAGCGGCTGGGCGCCGACCTCGGGGCCCTGCGCGAGGCGCTGTGGGCGGCCGAGGCGTCGGTCGACGAGGTCCTGGCGGTCGCCGCCGCGCATCCCGAGGTGACCACTATGGACAGGCTGATGTCCCTCGTTCACCCCCCTGCCGGCGGTCGCCAGCGGTCCCGCGCGGTCACACGCGGGCGTGAGCGGTCATGATCTCACGGCGAAATCCCATCGAGATCACCAGAAAAGGTCGAACAAGCTGCAAACAGGCCCGAACAGGCCGGAAATGGAGGTCAGAGACACGTGACGACCGGACTTCCCGCTCTCCAGCGGCGCGGATTATGGGACATTGTGGACGATCCGCCGTTTACGCTCGCCGAGCTCGAAGCCGGCATCGCGGCCATCCAGTTCCGGCTGACGCTGCCGCAGGACGTTCAGCGACTGGGCCTGCTGTTCGATTACAACTTCCTCACCGCGCGGCAATGGGTGCAGTTGGGGGAGTGGACGAGTCTCAAGCGCGCCTATCGTCGATTACACTTGTACCTCCACACGGGGCTGGTGGGGCGACGGCGGATCCCCTACTGGGGGAAGCGGCACCGCGCCCGGGAATACGCCTACGGGCTGACGGCGTTCGGACTGGAGTTCCTCCGCCAAAAGGAGTGGCCGGGTACGGAGACCCTGCCGGCCGGGTGGTTGCCCCCGTTGGAGCGCGGGAGCCTCCGGAACAACCCGGAACACGACGTGGCGGTCGCCGATCTGTGCCTCGGCATCTTGGACTACCTGGGCCGGCGCTATCACGCCGAGTGGTTCGGGGCGCGGGAGGCTGTGGAGGTGGTGAGCCCCGGGGACGGCGGCGGGCCGCGGCGCATGGTCAGCCCGGACGCGGCGCTGTACATCACGGGGCCGAACGGCACCCGCGTGCTGCTGCTCATTGAGTATGAACGCACGGCCCATCCCGAGAAGGTGACCCGCCGTTTGCAGCAGTACGCAACCTACTTTACGAATCAGCCCTGGCGTCGGAAGTACGGGGGGCTGACCGCCCAGCCGTTCGTCGTATGGTCGGTGTCGGCCACGGCCGACCAACGGCGGTACTGGGCCGACCCGTACGCGCACGTAAAGGAACTGGGGGGCGCTTACCCGATCCTGTATCGCCGCGTTTGGCTGCTGAGCGAGAGTAGCTGGCGAAGCGGTCTGTACACGCTGGAATCCGTGGAACCGGGTCATAAGACCCTGGGCCTGCACGAGCTGATTGACGGCGCGGCGCTCCGTGAGTAGGAGCGCCGGACTGTCGCCCCTTTGCGCGGTCAGGAGCGGTCACACGCAGTCACACAAGCGGTTGCGAGAAAGCGATCACGTCATGCGCTTCGCGGAATAAGCCCGAAAAAGGTGTGACAGCAGCGGAATCTGCCCACCATCCCTAGCGGCGTGTTTCCGGCGCGGGCGGTGACGGCGGCCAAGTCCCGGTCTGGTTCCGTCCCGCGACTACACTCCCGCAAGCACACTACCAAGAAGACACTGGCGGGAATACACTCCGGCGAGCGCACTCCCAAGAAGACACTGGCGGGAATATACTCCCGCGACTAACCTGGTTGGCTCCCGCGACGTGGCTGACTTGATAGCCGGACGCTCCCACGAAGACACTACCGAGACCCAAGTGCTCGTCGAGAAAAACCCGCAAATCCTTGTCGCGCCAACGATGGCGGGTTACTCTGCGAATCCGCCCCAACACTTCCTCGACCGCCCTTGGGCGGTGGAGACGGTGGGGGGCGCGGGGGGTTCATCGAGACCGGATGGAGGATCCCCAGGGAACCGGGTGGAGTCGAGGTTCCGAGGGGAGCCGGTGAGGGGCCGGGGTGTGTGGGAGAGATGGTCCGGTACAGGGGTCGGTGTTTCCGGGTGTGTGGGGGGGTGATCGTCGGACGGGGAGCGGAGCAGCTGGCGGGGGAGAACTGGAGCGGGCAATCGCGGATCGCGCGGGGGCGTGTTGGCGGTAGGCTGTCGCGGATCCGATGGGGGGGGGGCGGACAGTCCGAGACGGAGGTTGCGGTGGGCGCGGGCCGACGGCCTCCGCTTTCCGGTGGCTCCGGCCTGGCCCGCGCGGCGATGGCCCGGCGGATGGGCTGTGACCCGTGGGGTGGGGTGTCGGCGGCCGGGGACCCGCCGCTGGCGCGGCCCCCGGCCGGGCGGCCTGTGGCCGCCGGGCGCGACCCGCCGGGTTCTGTAGTAGGGAGGAGGCGGTGTCGGTAACCGTCCCGGCGTGAGCCGGGGCGGTCTTTTTCGTTTTGCGGCGCGGGGGGCCGGAGCCGGAGCGGGCCCGGCGGCGTCGGCAGCCGGCCGCCGCGGCGCTCCCGGGCTGTTTCGGGTCCTGCGCCGGCGGGCGGCATCCCGCCCCCGTTGCCCGAGGCTCTCCCGCGGACCTCACGCTGTCTTTCGTTTGCGCGGGCTGGTCCCCGCCTCGGGTCCCGGTGGCCCGCTCGGGGCCGGGGCATCCTGGCCGTCCGTCCGTCTGGCGGGGCAAGGGCCGGATCGGCCGTGAGCATAACGGGGCCTCCCCGCGCCGGCTAGGCTCGGCCTGCGGGCCTCGCCAAGCCGGCTGGCGGGTCCCCCCCATTATCCCTCCCGGCCGCTCCTGGCGCGGCGCGCCCCCTTGCCCCGCGCCGTCCGGCCGGCCGTGCCCCGGCTGTCCCGAGCGGGCTTCCCCCGGGACCCCGCTCCGGCGGGGACCCGGCCCCCGCGCTCCTTGACAACTGTATCGGTTCCGCCCTCAGTACCTCGGGCCACGGGCTGCGAATGCCACGACCCGCCGACGCGACGACCCGGCACAGCCGGCGAGCGCCCCCGGCGGCGAGCCAGTCACGGGCAGGGGAGGAGGCGGACGGCGCCGGGGTTCCGCGACCGGCGCCGCGAAGGGCATCGGCCGAACCGCGGTCAGCTTTCCCCGTTTGCCTCGTCACGAACGGGATGGCTCCCCTGAGGAGGTGTGGCCATGCGTGCTGACCCGTACATCATGCTGCTCGCCGACGGCCGCGCCGCGGCGTTCCTGCCCGGCTGGCGGCACGGGAAGGTGTTCCCGGACGCCGACGCGGCCCGCGCGTTCATCCAGGACCGGCTGTCCCAACCCGGCCGCCCGTACCGCGGCGTCATCGGCGTATGCACCGCGCCCGTGACCCGGCGGGTGCCGCCCGCACCCGTCCGACCCGACCCGCGCGGCCAGCGCGTCCAGGAGCGCGCGGCCGGCACGGCGCGGCGCGACCCGGAGTGGACGGGCCGGCCGGCCGGCGCGTACGACCCGCCGGACGACGCCACCCGCGCTCGCTGGGCCCTGCCGCAGGAGCGGCGGCGCGCCCGCGCCCTCGCCTACGCCGGGACGCTCACCGCCGACGGCGGCGACCCCCGGGCGGCCCGGCGCCCGTACCTGCAATACCTGCCGGATGGCCGGGTGGCGGCCTGCTGGCCCACCCGGGACGGCGTGCTGCGGCGTGTGCTCCCGGACGAGAAGGCGGCCCTCCGGTGGCTCGCCCAGGCCGCCGCCGACCTGGGCGAGACCCTCACGGGCCCCGTCGAGGTCCGGCCCGCCGTCATCCGCGCCGCGGCCCGCTGAGCCGCAAAACACGGCGCCCGGTGCTCGCAACACCGGACGCCGTCACCCCACCAGGAGGTGCTTCGCACATGACCAGCTTCGCACAACCGCGTCCCGCTGTCCAGCCGCTCGACGTGCCGGCGCTCTACCGGACGGTGGCCCGGGCGCGGGGCGCGCGGCTCCGCGCGCTCCTCGACGCGGCGGCCGACGTCGCGCGGGGGAGCGCCGACCGGCGGCTGCAGGATCTGGCCGCCGCCGTGCTGGACGCCGCGCGCACGGTGCACCCGGAGGCGATGCGGTCATGACCGCCGCCGTCGTCGGGTCCGTCGCGACCGTCCTGTCGGCCGTCGCTGGGCCGGGTCTCCTCGTCCTGGCCGCGGTGGTCATCGGCCGTCTGCTGTGGGCTTTGTTGGTCGACCTTGGGGCGGCGCGGCCCCGCTGATCCGCGCCAGGAGGGATGACATGAACCGCGTGTGGCTCATCGGCCGGCTGACCCAAGACCCGGACCTGCGCCTGACCCCGGACGGGACGGCCGTCACCCGCTTCACGCTCGCCGTGGACCGGCGGCCCGGGCCGGACGGCCAGCGCACGGCCGACTTCATCGACTGCGTGGCGTGGCGCAAGCTCGCGGAGATCGTCGCCGACCACCTGCGGAAGGGGCGGCTCGTCGCTGTCCAGGGCCGGCTCCAGATCCGGACCTACGAGACCCAGGACGGCCAAAAACGGCGTGCGGCCGAGGTCGTCGCGGAGACCGTCGAGTTCCTGCCCGATGGCCGGAAGGCGTCCTCCGACGCAGCCGGCGCCGAGGCCGAGGCCGAGCCGGAGTCCGTCCCGTTCTGAGAAGGGAGGATGCCTGTGACGCTCCCCGCCTACGCCCGCCGGGGCTGGGCCCTCCGCCCGGTCCCGCCGGGCATCGCCGTCTTCCGGCAGGGCCGCCGGGTCGCCGCCACCGGCGACCTCGGGGCGCTCCTCGCCGCTCTGGGCCCGGCGGCGCCCGACACCGAGCGCGTCGGGATGCTCGCGGCCCACTGCCTCGGGGCCGTCCCGCCCGCGCCGGCGCCGGCCCGGCCGGTCGCCTACGTCTGCTCGCCCTACGCCCCCCGGCCGGGGGAGACCGTCGCCCAGCACACGCTCTGGGCGCAGGCCGTCGCGCGGCTCGCCTACGACGAGGGTTTCTGGCCCTGCGCGCCGCACCTGTACGCACCGCAATGGCTCGACGACGCGGACCCCGCGGAGCGCGCGGACGGGCTTCGGTGGGGCCTCGCCCAGCTCCGGGGCGCCGCCGTCGTCTACGTGTTCACCCCCGACGGCCGCCCGAGTCCCGGGATGGCCGCCGAGCTCGACCAGGCCGCCGAGCTGGACCTGCCGCTGCGCCTCGTGACCTACGCGGAGGTCGCCGCGAGCGCCGGCCGGCTCCCAGGCTGGGCGGCCCTCACGCGGAAAGGGGCGTGAGTCATGGGCGCGGATGCCTACACCGTCCTGACCTGCCCCACGTGGGCCCTCGACGTGCCCGCGATCCGCGACGCCCTGGCCGCCGAGGCCCCCGAGCGCGTGACGGCCGAGCCGGACGGCACCACCACCGTCGCCGGGACGACCGTTGACGGCACCTTCGCGGCCCTGGAGGCCGCGCTGGCGGCAGCGGCCATCGCCTTCGACCGCTGGACCGAGGACCCCGGCACCGGCGCGTGGGACACGTGCGTCCGCCGGATCTTCCGGCCCCCCGGGCCGGCGGGTCCCGGCTGCGACGTCACCATCCCCGTCACCCGCGCCAACGTGCCCTGCCTGCGCCTGGACCAGTGGGACGCGCTGGCGGCTGTCCCCCAGGGGCCGATCACGTGGGCCGACGTCCAGCACGCGCTCGGCCTCGACCAACCGGCCGTCGCCGACTGGGCCCGGGCGCACTGCCCGGCCTCCCGCGAAAGGAGCTGATGTCCATGCCCGCCAACGTCGAAACCATGTTCTACACCGGCGAGACCCCCTGGCACCGCCTCGGGACCTACGTGGCCGACGCCCCCGACTCCGAGGCCGCCCTGGTGGCCGCGGGCCTCGCCTGGGCCGTGGAGGCCGAGCCCGTCTACACCGCCGAGGGCTTCGAGATCCCCGGCTACCGCGTCAACCGCCGCGTCACGGACGGGGCCGTTCTGGGCGTCGTCACGGACGCCTACCGGATCGTCCAGAACCGGGAGGCGTTCGCCTTCGCCGACGCGCTCCTGGGCGAAGGGGCCCGCTTCGAGACGGCCGGGAGCCTGGCCGGCGGCCGGCGCGTGTGGCTCACCACGCGGCTGCCGGAAGACTTCCGGGTGCTCGGCGACCCCACGACCGTGTACCTCACCATCACCAACGGGCACGACGGCCGGCACGCCTTCCAGGCGGTGGTCTCGCCGGTGCGCGTCGTGTGCCAGAACACCCTCACCCTCGCGCTGGCCCGCACCCGGCGCACCTGGTCCGTCATCCACACGGCGCGCGTGGCCGACCATCTCCAAGCCGCGCGGGACGCGCTGGCGCTCACGGCCGGGTACCTGAAGGCCCTCGACCGCGCAGCGGCGGACCTCGCCGCGAAGCCGCTCACCCTGGCGGAGTGGCACGACCTGGTGGACGGCACGCTGGTGCCGCGGCCCGCACCGGGCGAGCGGGAGCGGCCGTCGACGGCGGCCTTCCGCGAGACGCTGCGCGCCGCGTTCGACCGGCCCGACCACGCGGCGTTCGCCCGCACCGGCTGGGCCGCGGTCAACGCCGTGGCCTGGGCCGTCAGCCACCGGCCCGCCACGGGGCGGAGCCCCGAGCGGCCGATGGTCGCGTTCCTCGACGGCGACGCGCTCTTCGGCAAGGTGCTCGACGCCCTGGGCGCGGGGGTCTGACCCCGCGCCCCATCGCTCAGGAGGTGATCTCGGTGTCGCTCGACTACGTCGAGTACGTCGGCCGGCGCCACGCAGACGGCGTCCGCGTCATGGTCTACACGGCCGGCCGTGGGGAACGGCCGCTGGTGCACCACGTTCTCCACTCGCCTACCGGCTTCGCGTGGGGCTACGTCGGGTCCGGGCCCGCCGATCTCGCCCTGTCGATGCTGGCCGACGCGCTGGCGATCCCCGCGCTCCCGGCAGACTTCTTCCAGCGGGCCACGGTCGCCGAGCTGGCCGCCGCCCCCCGGGCCGCCCTCGCCTGGCACCTGCACCAGGACTTCATGCGGGAGGTGGTGGCCACGCTGCCGCGCGGGGAGTGGATGCTGACCCACGACGCGGTGCGGCGGTGGATCGCGCGGACCGTCGGGCCGGTGTTCAAGGACACCCCGGTCTCGGACAGCATCGCGGCGGCGGAGCGCCTGCGGCAGCATGGGGCGGACCTCGCCGTGGTCGCGCACACCCGGCTGGACGGGCCGTGGGACGAGGCGGCCCACCTCCGGGCGCGGGCCGCCCTGGACCGGCTCGGCCGCGCCCTCGGGCCCGTGCAGCAGACCCTGGAGGCCCTGGACCGGGAGGCCGCCGCCGCGCTCGCCGCCCTCAATCCCCTCATGCCGGCTCAGGAGGACGCGCCCGACGACGGCCCGGACTCCGGGAGGGACCGCCCATGAGCGCCGACGTCGAGCGCGCCGCCTCCCTGCGTCCCGGCACCCGTCTCGTGTCGATCCACGGCGAGCGCGCCCACGACGAGCAGGACATCCTGCGCGAGACGGGGCCCGGAGCCGTCGGCGTCATCACCCAGGCGCTGCGGACGCAAGATGGCCGGCCCTACTACGCCGTGGCCTTCCCCGGCGGCGTCAGCGTGTTCCTCGACCCGGAGGAGATCGCCGATCCCACGGCGTACCGCGTGCTGGACGGCTCCGAAGACGGCATGAGCGCGGCGCCGGCGCGCGCCGCCCAAACCTGGGTGGCGGTCTGCGTCGTGGACGGCGTGGTGGAGCAGGCGGCGAACGGCCCCTGGGTGGAGGCCGTCGCGCGCGCCCACGCCCGCGACACCGGCCACCGCGTTGTCGTCGGCTACGAGGTGGCGGCGGCCGGCGCAGCCCCGGAGACGGGAGGCGATCCGGCATGAGCGCCGGACCCCGCCCGTCCGGCAATCTCGACCTGGCGCGGCAGATCTACACCCGCGCGCTCGCGTACACGGCCGGCGACCGCCGCGCCGCGCGGGTGCTGACGCAAGACACGTTGCAATACGGCCGGGGGCTGCCCGGCCCGGTGGCCGCCGCGCTGGCCCGCGCCGCCGCGCGGGAGGCGGAGAGGAGCCCGTCATGTTGACCGCCATCGTGTACGCTTGAGGTGCCGCATGTCCCTCATCGATTTCGCCGCGGAACGCGCCCGCCGCCGGCCGCCCTGTCTCCGGCTCTTCGGCCGGATCTGGCGGCTCGTCCCCGGCGGGCGGCTCTGGACGCTCTGGCGCCGCGTGACCCGGCGGCCGTCCCCACGACCCCGGCGGCGGCCAGGGCGCCGACGAGGAAGGGGAATGCTATGACCACAATGTTCAAGAGGGGGCTTCGGCACGACCCCCTCTGCCCGTGCGGCCACCGGGTGTCCCTCGCCCTGGTCAGCCTGCCGTGGGATCCCACCGCCGACGCTGCCACGCTCACCGACTGGTGGACCGCGGCGCTGACCGCTCACTACCGCGAGCACCCCGGCACTCGGCCGCCCAGCCCGGACGCCATCCGCGCCGAGGCGGCGGACCTGGTGCGCGACACCCTCACCGTGCGCCTCATGATGGACCATGCACCGGACTGCCCCTGCGGCGACCCGTCGCCGCGCTACTGCCTCCGGTTGGAGCAGGACCCCGCGGCCGACGGCGCCACGCTTACGGAGCGGTGGGCCGTGGCTCTGGTGGACTACTACCAGATCCACCGCGTGCCCTCGGCCTTCCCCCAGCTCTTCGACCGCTTCGGCCCCCGCATTCCCCGGCCGGGCCGATTCGCGGCCCCGGCCCGGGCCCGGCGATTCCGCGCGGAGGAGCCCCTGCCCCGCGGGCGCATCCGCCATGGCGCGCCCCCACCCGACGTCCTCCGCGGCAAGGCCGCCGCCCTCGTCCGCCTCATGGCGCGGCCCGTCACCGACCCGTCTCAGCACGAGGACAGTCCATGACTGGCGCCGCGTTTCGCCCCACCTGCCCCGTGGGCGGCGCTGGCGGCGTTCGCCGCCGACCCGCGCCACCGGGCGCGGATCCGGGCCGAGTGCGCCGCGTGGGATGTCGCCTACGTGCTCGTCGAAGACCCGTCCGGCTCCCGGACGTTCGTGCCGCACCGCCTCGACACCCTGACGGATCAGGGGGCAACAGCGTCGCCGCCGCCCCCGACCCCTCGCCCGATTCCGTTCCCCGGAGGGACCTGCCATGCCTGACCGCGCCCTCGTCCTCGTGTGCCGGGTCGCGCCCGATCCCGACCTTGCGTGCGACGACCCGGCCACCCTGGCCACCCAGGCGGCCATGGCCCTGCGCCGGGCTTGGCCGCTGAAGGATCTCACCTGCTTCGCGGTCACCGGGCAGGACCTCGACGACCCGGCGTTCGCCCCCGAGATCCTGGCCGCCTGTCGGGAGGCCATGAACGGGCCTGATTGATTCCCGGACAGAACAGGCGGTGGGTGGCATGGACTCCGCCGCCGTGCGTCTGTTCCACACGTTCGCCGACGAGGCGACCGCGCCGCCGATGGCCGTCGGGACCCCGACCCGCACATCCGGCGGACGGCGCGCAACGCTCCGGGCGGGGTGCGCCTCCGTGCCCGGCGCCTGATTCTCCCGGTTCGTCCAGCCCCTTCCCCAGATCCCTTGCCAGGCGCGCCCAGACGGCCTGAGACGGCCCGGATCGCGTGGGGGATAACCCTCTTATCCTCCGCGCCGGATCCGAGGCGCCACGGGCCGTTTCCGCGAGCCTGGCGGCCGGTTTGCCATACCCCCTTGATGTGTAAGGAGGACCCTCCCATGACGACCGCCCAAACCGTGTCCGCCACGCCGGCGGCCGAACCGACCCCCGTCCTGCCGGACATCCGCCCGCCGTGGCTCGCGACCCCGGTGCCCCTTGTGCGGACGGACACCCTGCCCCGCGACGAATGGCTCGCCTGGCGGCGCCGGGGTCTCGGTGGCTCCGACGCCGCCGCCGTGCTCGGCGTCTCGCGCTACAAGAGCCCCTGGGACGTCTGGGCCGACAAGATGGGGCTGACGCCGCCCGACGACCCGGGGGAGGCGGCCTACTGGGGCCAGCGCCTCGAACCGCTGGTGGCCGAGGAGTTCGCCCGGCGCACGGGAATCGCCGTGGCCTCCTGGCCGTACCTCCTCCAGCACCCCGAGCACCCGTGGATGCTCGCGAACCTCGACCGCGTGACGGGCGACGGCGGGATCCTCGAGTGCAAGACCACCCACCCACGCCATGCCGCCGAGTGGGACGACGACGGAATCCCCGTCGAGTACCTGTGCCAGGTGCAGCACTATCTCGCCGTCACCGGCGCGCCACACGCCTGGGTGGCCGTGCTCATCGGCGGGCAGGACTTCCGCACCACCCGGATCGAGCGGGACGCCGCCTTCATCGCGGACCTCATCGCCCTGGAGGCCGCGTTCTGGCGGCGTGTCGCGAGCCGCATCCCGCCGGAGCCGGACGGCTCGCCCGCCGCGCGCCGGACGCTGCTGCAGCTCTACCCAGAGGCCACCCGGGACGAGGCGGCCCTGCCGCCCGACGCCGAGGCATGGGCGCGCGCGTACCTGGAGGCCGCCGCGCGGGAGGCCGCCGCCGCCACGGACAAGGAGCGGGCGGCGCAGGCGCTCATGGCGCTGCTCGGCGACGCCCGGGCGGGGACCGCCGGGCCGTACCGCGTGGCCTGGACGCCCACGACCCAGCGCCGCCTCGACCTCGATCGGCTTAAGGCCGAGCACCCGGACCTCTACGCCGCCTACACCGTGACCCAATCGACGCGCCGGTTCCGCGTCACCGCGACGCCGGCCGCCTGACCGAAAGGAGGAGGATCCCATGGACCTGCCGACGCCCGTGACCGAGGACGCTGCCCGCCTGCTCGAACAGGTGGTGGTGCACGGCGACCTCGCCAAGCTCTCGCCGGCGGAGCGGTTGGCCTACTACCAGCGCGTGTGCGAGAGTTTGGGCCTCAACCCCTTGACCGGGCCGTTCCGCTACATCGTGCTGAGCGGGCGGCTGACGCTCTACGCGACCCGGGATGCCGCCGACCAGCTGCGGAAGATCCACCGGGTGAGCATCCGCATCACGAGCCGGGAGCTCGTGGGCGACGTGTACGTGGTGACGGCCCAAGCGCAACTCCCGGACGGCCGGACGGACGAGGCCATCGGCGCCGTCAGCCTCGCGGGCCTGCGGGGCGACGCGCTGGCCAACGCCTACATGAAGGCCGAGACGAAGGCCAAGCGCCGGGTGACGCTCTCCATGGTGGGCCTCGGGTGGCTCGACGAGACGGAGGTGGAGGACCTGCCGCCCGGGACGGCCGCGGCCTGGACGGAGCCGGACGCCCCGGGCGGGGCACGGCCCGCGGGGACCCGCCCTTCGCCCGCCGCCGGGGCGTCAGACGGGCCGGCGGCGACTGACACCCCGACTCCCCCGGTGACGGTTTCGCCGCCCGAGACGGGTGCGGCGGCCCCGCCGGCACCGACCGTAGAGCCGGCGTCCGCTGCGGACGCGGTCGGCGACCTGGAAACCCAGTACGAGGCCTTGCTCCGGGACCTGCGCGCCGCCGGGACGAGCGAGCGGCTCATTGCGGCGCTGACCGCCTCGGCGGCCGGCAACCGGCCCCGGACCGACTGGACGCCCGACATCTGGGCCCGCGTGGTCGAACAGCTGCAGCGGCTCCACCGGCAGCGGATCGGGGAACCCGGCCAGCAGATCGCGTGAGGCCCGGCCATGCCTGCGCTCTGGACGCTGGACCACCTTGGGTGGCTCGTCTACGACCTCGGGCGCTTCGCCCGCCATCCGAATACGTGGACCCTGCTCGCCCTGGCCCTGGCCGCCGGGTGGTTCCTCACCCGGCGCGCCGGGGCGCGCCGGAAGGGAGGACCGTCATGGAACGACCGGGAGTAGCCGCCGCCTACGACACGCCGCGCGCCGCCGTGGACGCGATGGCCGCCGCCATCGGGTACACCGTACGCGCCAACCGGGGCGGGTGGGTGCGGTTCTGGAACCCGTTCGGGACGTACGCCGGCAAGGTCCAGGGCTGGCCCGCCGCTTATCGGGTGATGGCCGGCGTGTACAGCCACTCCACCGGGCGGCCGGCGCCCCGCGTCCGCCTGAAAGGAGGGGCCTAGATGCCGCGGCGGTGGCATGAATACCGGTTCTACGTCGATGGACGGCTGGTGGAGACGACCACGGACTACACCCTGGCGATGGACTTGTACCGCATCGCCGCCCGGCAGGTCCCCCAGCACCATCAGGATGTCCGTGTCGTCGGGGTTCGTGGCACCGACCGGCGGACCTTGGTGCGGAAGCCCCGATTCCCTTCGGCGGGGTCGGGGCTTCCGCCATAGCGCCGGACGCGCCAGGAAGCCCGCTGGCGGGCTTTTCGCACCAAACTGATCGTTTCCCTATCCCAAGGTTCTTTCGTGTACGGGAAGCCACCAGCGCGCGTCTGGTGGCCTTTGTGCTGGCTGCGGGGGTGGTCCCGACGAACGCGCGGCAGTTGACCCTTGGTACAGACGGCATGGACCGAGGAGGACGTGCAGGGAGTGGGGAGGTGGGGCGCATGGCGGGCGCGGTGAGAGGAGGCGGCGGGGATGGCGCTGCACGGTGAGATCCCCCTGACCCCGTGGTACGACGGGACGCGGGCGGCCTTCTCGGCGGATGTCTACTGCCAACGATGCGGACGCGATGGACGCGCGGGAGGCGTGTTCCACTGCGGCTATGACGGCTATTGGATGGTGTGTGTGGACTGCCTGACCCAGGTGGCGAAAGAGGTCCGGTTGGCGGATTTGGCCGAACGGCGCACGCTGGGGGAGTACTTGCGGCGCGTGCGCCGGGCCATGGAGACGGGGGACCAAGCGCAGGCGCTGGCCGCCTTGGATCACCTGTTGGAACTGCGGGGCTGGGACCAGGAGGCGACGCGCTGATGGCATGTTGCGGGAGAGGGCAGGGGGTAGCGGCGGGCGGCAATGCCACGACCGTGATTAACCTCCGCGACCGGGAGGCGGTAGCCGCGGTGCGCCGGGCAGGCCGCCTGGTCCGCATCGACCGGGCGACGCGCTGGGGCAACCCCTTCCGCATCGGGCGGGACGGCACCCGGGCCGAGGTGATCGAACGATACCGCGCTTGGATCCTCACCCAGCCCGAGTTGGTGGCGCAGCTTCCGTCCTTGCGGGGGAAAGTCCTGGCCTGCTGGTGCGCGCCTCAGCCGTGCCACGGCGACGTGTTGGCCGCCCTGGCCGATGGCGCGGCCAGAGTGGAAAGCCCCCCGCTTGCTACGACCGCCGGTGTCGGGGGTGTTCTACCATCCTCGTGATCCGAGCCTGGCGGCGGGATGTTCTTGCCGGGCTACGTTGTGGGTCACGTTGCACCGCGAGCCACTTGGCTGGGACGTGAGTCCGTGCATGGTCGTCTCCACCGACCTAACGCTTCCCGCAGGAGGTGTTGTGATGGTGTGGACAGCTCTGTTGCATCTCGTCGTCGGCGTGAATGTCTGTGCCCTGCTGGGCCTCACGGCCCGCGACGCCTTGACCTCTGCCGCTGCCCAGTGCGTAGCCCGAGCCAGTGTCTGGGCCATCATCGGGAGCCTGCCTCTCTTGGCCGTCGCCGTGGTTTCTCAGCTCGTCATGGGCTAGAGGCGGCCCATCGCTCGGTGCCAGACATGGCTCCTTCCGGGTCCTGCCGCCGACCGTACTGGAGGATGCGATGAATTCAGGTATCCTGGTCCGTCGGACGCCAACGTGGCGCCTCCGGCGGGCCGTGTCTTGTCCGTTGGGAGGGGATGGCCCTGGTGAAACAGTTGACCTTGTGGGAGCTGGGTTACGCGCAAGAGCGGGAGACCCGGGCCGCCGCGAGCGCCGTCCCGTGGGACCGGTTGCAGCCTGGCGACGTCGTGGAGTGGTGGGACGGCCACCGGCATGGGCGGGGCTGGGTCGTGATGCGGACAGCGCACCGGGCGGAGGTGGATAGTGACCGCGTGGAGACCGCCGACGGGCGCGTGCTCCAGGGGTTCGACGACTGGCGCACCTTTCCTGCGTGCGGCTACCCGGTGCGGCTTCACACGCTCCGCCGGACCGACCACTGGGCCTGGGTCCGGCACGACACGGCATGGACCTTCCACCCGACGGCGGCCGAACTCCGCGCCTGGCTCCGCGACCGCCTGCTGGCAATCCAGCCCGCCGAGGCCGCCAGCCTCTACCACACGGCCGCCGCGCTCTGGCCGGACGCCTGCCGCGCGGCGGTCAACGCCATCTGGACGGCGGCGTTGATCCACCGCTGGACAGTACGGGAATGGGCCGACGACCCCAGGCTCTGGCGGCTCCGCCTGCCCCGCCCCGTTCAGCAGGCCGTCGCAGCTCTGGCGCAGCGGCCGCGGGCGGAACGCTGGCCCGCGCTGCTCGACCTGACATGGGACGGATGGCGCTTCGGCGCGGCGTACAGCATCTACACGGGCTGGTATCGGTACGCCGTCCGGGTGACGGACGACCCCGCCCTGCTCGTGCGCGTGGTGAGCACGGCGGGCAAGTTCAGTCGGCCGCCCGCACCGCGCCCTGACGCCGAGACGGCGTAACGGGAGGGCGGGACGCCCTGGCCGCGTCCCGGCTAGCGGTTCCAAACATCGGATCGCCGGGCCGGCGTCGGTGGCCGACACGGCCTCGGCTCGGCGCAGCGTAGTTTCGCCGCCGGCGAGGCGGCTTCCTGTGCCCGACAGGACGGATTTCGACCGGCGCACCCCGAGTAGTGCGGAGCGCCGCCGAGGCGTCTGTCGTTCCCTGGGCGGCGCCCAGGGCCCCTGCTGACTTCTCCGACGAGTTGGGCGGCAATGACCCGTGTCCTGACGTAGCACATGTGCTACAATCACCCCATGAACAGCCGCAAAATTACCCAACGCGAACTCCGGAATCAGAGCGGGGAAATCCTGCGCGCGGTGGAGCGGGGCGAAACGTTCGTCATTACGCGCGGCGGCGTCGAAGTCGGCACGCTGACCCCGGTCCCGCGGCGTCGCTATGTAGCCAGGGAGGCGTTCGTGGCGGCGTTTGCCGGGGCCGCGCCCCTCGACGGCGCGCGGTTCCGGGCCGACATCGATGCCGTTGTGGACCAGGATCCGACCCGGCATGCCTAACCCCGCTGGGCTACGGGGCTTGCTGGACACCTCCGTGGTCATCGCCCTCGACCAGCTGGATCCGCGGACCTTGCCGCGGGAGGCCGCGATCTCGGCGGTGACCCTGGCCGAACTCGCAGCGGGTCCGCACGCCACCTCGGACGGGGCGGAACGGGCCCGGCGCCAGGATCGCCTCCAACGTGTCGAAGCCACCTTCGAGCCGATTCCGGTAGATGCGAACGTCGCGCGGGCCTATGGGCGGATCTATGCGGCCGTGGTGGCGGCCGGCCGTAAGGCGCGAGGGCGTCGGGCGTTCGATCTGCTCATTGCGGCCACCGCCTTATCCGAGGGGCTGCCGCTGTACACCGCCAATCCAGACGACTTCACCGACGTCGCCGGGCTGGTGGAGGTGGTGCCGGTCCCACTGCCGCCCGCACGATAACCCCGCAGCCGTCTTGAAAGGAGTACCCCGCCGTGCTGGAGACCACGCTGAAACGCGAGAAGGAAACCGCCCGCACTGTCCGCTTCGCCGAGGACGCTGGCGCCCGGGGCGAGCCCGAGGCCATCGGCACGCTGTATATCCAGAAGTGGGCCTGGACCCAACTCGGCCAACCCGGCACCCTCCGCGTGACCCTGTCCGCGGAGGCCCCCGCTGCGGATGCTGCACCCATTGTGCTGACGTTCGCCGCCGAGAAGGAGACCCGGAACACCCGCCGCTTTATCGAGACATCCGCTGCGGAGGGCCGGCCAGAGGTGGTCGGGACGCTTTACGTGCAGAAGTGGGCCCTCACCCGGCTCGGCACCGCGGACCGGCTATACATGACGCTGGCGGCGCCGTAAGGAAGAGGGGAGACCAAGCGGATCGCTGTCAGGCCCACTCCGCGCGGAGCTGACTCAACAGCCGCGACGCCTCCGCGTCCGTCAGCCGGATCCCGAGCGCCAGCATGGCGAGGTCCCGAAAATCGCGCTCCGAGATCCGCCCGAGGTCCTTCGCGACTTGGTCCTTGTCGCCCAATATCTCAATGCGCTTGCGCTCAGCTCTGACGTGTTGGATCCACGTGTCCGACGTCCCGAGGTTGCCCACGGCGTCGTACTGCTCCGCGACATACAGGAAGAGTTGGTTCAGGTGGAACTCCAGCGCCGGGTAACCCCTTGGGTACCTCACAAGTCAGTCGCCTCCTGGGGCGTCGGGAAGTACGTGTAAGGATGCTGGTATTGGCCCGCCCGGAAGACCGCCTTGGACCGGGTGAGACCGCGGATCGGCTTCGGTCCGTCCCGGTCCATCCACCAGCCTTCGTCGACGGGGACGCCGTGTTCCACCACAATCACGAAGGGCATGCCGGCCTCCATCATTTCGCGGAGGCGCGGGCTGCTGCGGACGGTGTGCATGATGTCCCGGAGCGCCTGCAGCTGCGTCTCCGGGTCTGCATACTTCGTCGAGGCGAACAGCCTCGTCGTGGGGAGACGGTCCTTGTGCCAGTTCAGGTCGGTCCACGATCCGTGGCGCAAGGCTCCATGGCCGCCGTGCTCGGAATCCAGGCCGGTCAGGTATTTGGTGATCTCTGTGGGGGACGCTGGCCGTGGCGCCGGCTCCCGCTTGGCACAGTTGTAGCAGATCTCATCCACCGTGATGGTCGGGAGGTCGCGCCGGCCCCCCTGCCGGACGAAACCGCACCGTGGACAGATAAACACGTACACCCTTGCTCCCACCTCGGGGGAAGCCCCATGGACTCCCATCGTCAAGGTGTCGTTTGACCCCGGGTGGTGGTTTCCTGCTCACCGTGGGGTTGCATAAACGACCGTTTTCGCGACAGCCCCCGCCCGCTCCCGCCGCCATCGTCGTGATGGGCCATTCGGTGTCGCGAAAGTCTGTTGCACATTCTATGTCGCGTTCGTGACAGCGGCGCGCGGTTGTGCGACACTCGTCGGGGGAGGGATGCCCGCTGCTGATCGGTTACGCCCGTGTGTCCACCACCGACCAGACGCCGGCGCTTCAGGAGGACGCACTCCGGCAGGCCGGTTGCACCAAGATCTTCCGCGACGTGATGTCCGGCGCCGCCGCGGACCGCCCCGGCCTCCAGCAGGCGCTCGAGTACGTGCGGCCCGGCGATGTGCTCGTCGTGTGGAAGCTCGACCGCCTCGGGCGGTCGCTCAAGCACCTCATCGCGGTGGTGGAGGACCTACGCGCGCGGGGCGTCGGCTTCCGGAGCCTCCAGGAGGAGATGGACACCACCACGCCCGGCGGCCAGCTCATCTTCCACATCTTTGGGGCCCTCGCCGAATTCGAGCGGGCGCTCATTCGGGAGCGCACCCGGGCGGGGCTGGCTGCGGCGCGCGCGCGGGGTCGGCAGGGTGGCCGACCCCGCAAGCTCACACCCGACGCCGTGCGCCTGGCCCAGCAGATGCTGGCCCAGCCCGGCACGACGGTCACGGCGGTGGCGGCGGCCCTGCACGTGCACCGGGGGACGCTGTATCGGGCGTTCCGGCGCGGCTCGCGGGAGTAAGGAAGGAGACGCCGATCGCCACCCAAGCGGCGCTCGCCGGTATCCGCCGGGGCGGACGCCCTGGCTCAAGGAGCACGGCTGTTCCGGGATCCGGCTAGCCAGCTTGGCCAGCACCTGCTGGACGCTTTGGGCTGCACGGCGCTGAGCACGACTAGGGGCGCCCCTGGGGTCCGGCTCCGGACGCCGGTCAGGGGCCCCGCCGCGGGCTGACAACGCCCGGCGGTAAAGAGAAGACCGCCAGCCGGGGACCGTGGCATAATAGAACCGTACAACTTTGTACAGATGGCGGGGAGGGGGTCACGATAAGCGCCTATAAAGTGCTCAAAGCGTCTGACGTCCGTCAGCACTGGAGTGCCGTCGTTAACGAAGTCTCCCGCGAGCACATCCGCGTGATCGTGGAAAAGAGCGGCGTGCCCGTTGTCGGGGTGGTCAGCGCCCAGGACCTCGCGTGGTTGCAGGAGCGGGATCGGCGGCTCGCCGAACTCCGGCGCGTCATGGATGACCTCCGCGAGCAGTTTCGCGATGTCCCGGCTGAGGAGTTTGACCGGGCCGTCGCCCAGGCCGTCGAGGACATCCGCGCGCGGTCTACCGGGACACCCCCCGCATGATGCGCGTCGTCTTGGACACCAACGTGATCGTCTCCGC
>JAIMBI010000045.1 GCA_023565505.1 Actinomycetes bacterium
TGATGCGCAGGTCGACCATCTCGATGCCGCGGTCGCGGATCAGGGTGAGAATCTCCTTGGCGTCCAGGATCCGTCACGCTCCTTCCGGGGATACGGCGGGAGCGCGGACGCGGGGCGGAGGAGGTGCCGCCCCGCGCGCAGGCTTCCCGCTTATGGGGCTATACGGACTGCTGCTCGCCCGAGACCGGGGCCGGGCGCAGGTCGGGCGTCCCGGGGACCGGAATCGGGGGATGTTCGAAGGACTGTTCCCCGGTGACCACGCGGTCGCCCTGGGCGAGGACCGGCGCGGGCCACCGCAGCGGGACCACCAGGCTCACGAGTTTGAGCAGGGCCCAGGTGGCCAGGCCGTCGTAGGCGACGACGAAGAGCAGGGCCTCCAGCTGCACCACGAACTGGTGCGGGTTGCCGTAGAGCCAGCCGGCCACGCTGACCGGGGCCCCCTTGGTGGCCAGGTACACGACGAGGTTGGGATTGGCCAGGATCCCCGTGAGCAGGCCGCCCAGCGCCCCCGCCAGGGCGTGGGTGTGGATGACGCCCAGGGTGTCGTCCACCACGCGGAACGGCCAGCGGTTCGCGAGCTTGTTCATGGTGAGCCACGGCAGGGCGCTGCCGACGACGCCGATGAGGATGGCGCCGGTGCCGTCGACGTAACCGGCGGCGGGCGTGATGGCGACCAGCCCGCAGACCATGCCGTTGATCATCCCCACGAGGGCCGGGCGTTCACCGAAGATCATGTCCATGAGCAGCCAGGTCACCAGAGCGGCGGCCGTGGCCAGGTTGGTGTTGAGGACCGCGGCGGCCGCGTCGGCGTTGGCGAAGTAGGGGTCACCGCCGTTGAACCCGTTCCAGCCGAGCCACAGGATGCCGGCACCGGCGAGGGCCAGCAGCAGGCTGTTGGGGGAGAAGTGGCGCTGGTCGTCGGCCAGGCGGGGCCCCACCACGGCGGCGGCGACGAAACCGGAGACGCCGGCGGCGACGTGGATGACGTAGCCGCCGCTGTAGTCGACGGCGCCGAGTTGGCTCAGCCACCCGCCGCCCCAGAGCAGGAACGCGTTGACCGCGTACACCACCGTGGACCAGAGCGGCACGAACAGCATCCACGCCTTCCAGTTCATGCGGCCGAGGACGCCCCCGGCGAGGATAGCCGGGGTGATGGCGGCGAACACGAACTGGAAGAAGATGAGCGCGGCCCCGGGAAACCGCAAGGCCGGGATGAGGCCGTTGAGCAGCGGGATGTTGGCCTGCCCCTCGAGACTCGTGGGGGACAGCGCCGGGCCGGGACGACCGACCAGGTTGGAGAGGATCCCCGGGCCGAGATGCCAGGGGGTGCCGAAGCCCATGTTGTAGCCCCAGAGCATCCACACGAGCAACACGACGGCGAAGGCGTAGACCACCATCATGGCGGAGTTGATGGCCCACTTCTTCTTGACCAGACCGCCGTACAGGATGGCGAGGCCCGGGATGGTCTGCATGCCTACGAACGTGGCGGCCGTGAGCTGCCAGGCCGTGTCGCCGGAGTTCAGGTACCGGGGGTCCGGGATGTACACGGGCAACCTCCCTTCTCGTGGAGCGGCGGCAGAAGACGGCGCCGCAGGCCGATGACGACTACGTTTGTCAGATTTGACCTTTTGGGTGTCAGGATCGTGGGGCAGTATGCCACAGAACGTGTTAGAATGTCAACAGCAAATGGCAGAGATATCAAGTGGCGCACACAATCGCGGAGATAAGCTCGAGAAGAGAAGCACAGACTCTGACTCGGAATCGGGTCTACCCGTGTCAGGTTCCGCCGACGGCGCGGGGCCGGAGACTCACGCCCCGTAGGGTCGGCCTCTGGGCGGTAGCGCAATCGGGAGGAGGGACACCATGGGGTCGATGACCTGGGGGGTGGTGCCGGCGGTGGTGATCCGGGCGGGCCGGGTTCTTTGGCCGGCCCCGCACCCTCCGCGCGACGGGCGGCGACCCCCCAACCCGCTGCAACTGGGGTGGGAGTGGCGACGGGCCGGCGCCCGGGCGGTCTACGTGGTGAGTGCGGAGCCTCCGGGGGCGCGCCCGTTGGCTTCGGCCGCCGCCGTCCTGGGCCTCAGTGCGCTGGGCTGGGCCGTCTGGGTCGGCGGCGGGATCCGCGACGTGGCCACGGCCAAGCTCTACCTCGGATCCGGGGCCGAGGCGGTGGTCGTGCGGGCCCTTGCGCGCGAGCCGGACCGGCTGGCCCGATTGCTCCAGACCGTCGACGCCGACCGGGTGGTGGTGGCCCTGGAGGTGCGCGGCGGCGTCGTCGGCGGCTTCGGTCCGTACACGGATCCCGCGTCGTGCCTGCGCGAGTGGGAGCAGGCCGGCGTCCGACGGTTCCTGATCCGGGCTTTGGCGCCCGCTTCCGAGGGATGGGCGCTGGACGTGCCCGCTCTCCGGGCGTTGGCCCGGCCGGGCCGCCGGGTGGTGGCGGACGGTGGCGTCCGTTCCGAGTCCGACGTACGACGCCTGGCGGAGGCGGGCCTGGACGGGGTCGTGATTCGGCAGGCGCTGTACCAGGGGTCCTTGAGCGCCGAGGTCTTCGCGATTCCCGCTGTCCGTGGGGGATGAGCCGCACGGGGCGTGCGCGGCCTCGTGGGTCGTCGGCCGGAGTGCGCTCGCAAGGCCAGCGGTCGCCGACGGGGGCCGGGAGGCGTCCCCGCCGGGGTGCGGGCCAGCATCGCCGCCGGGCTCCTTTTACGTTCCGCCGGCGATGGCGGGGCCAACGGTCCGCCACGTCGAGCTCGGTGAAGGAACGGGCGGGTGCTCGCGACCAGCCCGCGACCCGCCCCCCTGCGGAGCGGGTCGCGGGGCGGCTCGTGGCACATGCCCGGAGCTACAACCACCCGGCGTCTTCCAGCATGCGTCGCACGCGGGCGGTGATCTCCCTCACCATGGCTTCTTCGTGGGGGGTCCACATCCGGGGGGCGACGGTATCGTGAACGGAGATCCAGCCGGCCAGCGTCCGGTCGGCGCCCAGGAGCGGAGCCAGGATCTGCGCCCGGACCCCGTAGACCGCCATCAGTTCCGGAGGGGGCGAGATGGGGTCCTGCCGGCAGTCGTTCTGGACCAATAGATCCCGGGTCGCCTCGAGATGCCGGACCGTGGCCAGTTGCCGCTGCTTCAAGCTAGTGTCCGCCTGGATCGCCGGCACGCCGGGATCGCGGACCTCGACCAACGCCCGGTCCACATGGATGTCCCGCGCCGGTACGTCGATACGCAACGTCACGCGCTGACTCCGGGTCGCCTGTCGGAGCGATTCCAGGATGGTGGTGAGGGCCTCGACGAGACCGTGGTCGTCCGGCATCGCGACATCCTCCTGTTGCGGTCGATGGTTCCGTCGGGTGGTCGGCTCAGGTCCCGGCCGGACGGTCGAAGGGGAAACGTTCGGCGTAGTCGCGGGCGATCTCCTCGAAGGTGACCCACTCCACCCCGGGATGGCTGTTGATATAGGCGATGAGGCGCTCGTGCATCAGCAGGACCTGCGGCCGCCCGCTGACATCCGGGTGGATGGTCATGGCGAAGACGGCATAGTCGTACTCCCGGTAAACCCAGTCGAACTGGTCCCGCCACAGTTGTTCGATGTCCCGCGGATTCGTGAAGCCATAGCTGTTGGGCGCCTGCTTGACGAACATCATGGGAGGCAGGTCGTCCAGGTACCAACTGGCGGGGATCTCGATGAGGGGGGTCACGGTGCCCCGGACAAGCGGCTTCATCCACGTCCGTGCCGGCTGGCGGTAGTCGATCTTGGTCCAACGATCCCCGACGCGCACCCGGTACGGTTGAAAATCATGATGCATGAGGCTGTGGTCGTACAGAAACCCGTGTTTGAGCAGCAGGTCCGCCGTGACCGGCGAGAACTCCCACCACGGCGCGACGTAGCCCCGCGGCGGCTTGCCGCACAACGCGGTGATGAGTTCGATGGACTTCAGCAAGACCTCTTCTTCCTGCTCGGGCGTCATCGCGATGGGATTCTCGTGGGCGTATCCGTGGGCACCGATCTCGTGGCCGGCCTCCGCCACCGCCCGCATCTGCTCGGGAAAGGTTTCGAGCGAGTGGCCGGGGATGAACCACGTGGTTCGGATCCCGTACCTGTCGAACAGCTCGAGAAGCCGCGGGGCGCCCACCTCGCCGGCGAACAAGCCCCGCGAGATGTCGTCGGGCGAGTCCTGTCCGCCGTAGGACCCCAGCCACCCCGCAACCGCGTCGACATCGACCCCGTAGGCCACTTTGATGGTTTTCTGACTCATGCCTCCACCTCCTGCGATGGCCGCACCCGTCGTCGTCGCTTCGTGGCCCGTCGCCTACCACCCGAGAGGGTCGAAGGGAGGGTACTCGCGCAGCAGGCGGCCCCACCCGGCCAAGCCGGACGCGTGCCCCACCGCGCGCAAACTTGCCCACATCGTCACCGTCACGCTGTCCAGGACCGGGCGCCCAATTTCGCGTTCCAGGTCCTCCGCCAGAGGCGCTCCCGCCACATTGGTGCAGTACACGGTGACGGCCTCGGAGCCTTGCGCCGCCTCCCGGATGAGCGCCGCGAGCGTTGTCGGCGGGATGCGGGCGAACTCGGTGTTGACCGACAGTCCGAGGTGCCGTTCGACCGGTACGGTGAAACCCGCCTCCTTGAAGGTGGCGATGATGCGGTGGGTGACGGCGTCGTCGTACGGTACCACGAGGCCGACGGACCGGATTCCGTAGGCCCTGAGGGCTTGGAAAAGCGCTTGGGTTGTGCTGATGGCCGGGACTCCGACCCGGGTGCGGATCATCCGGCAAAGCTCCCGATCCGTATCCAGTCCCAGCCATCCGGCGGAGGTGCCGTTCCAGGCGATCACCTGACACTCGGCGTGGGCCAGCAGTTCGGCCGCAGCCAGCATCGGTGCGAAGGCGAACTGCTCCCGGTCGGTGATGCTGAGGCTGATGGAGCGTACCGGAAATCTCGAGAAGTGGACGGTATGGGGCAACGACTGGACCATCGCCGCACATTCAGGCTCCAGGGTCGTGTTCGAGGATGGCGTCAGCATGCCGATCCGTGCCACGGGTTCTCACATCCTTCTAACTTCTAAAGGGGGTCGGCATCCGTGCTCGACGGGTCCGGCGGCCGGCGATCCGACGACGGCGGCGGTTCCAGCCGATTGGCTTTTCGGATCCGCTCCCAGGCCCGGCGGACGTGATGCTCCGCCGCCTCCCGCGCCGCCCGGGGGCTGCGGTTCCGGAGGCAGTGCAGCAACAGTTCGTGATCCCCGATCATGTGGTCGAGGTAAGTGAGATCGTCACGTTCCCAGATGGTCGCCCGCAGGACCGGAACCAGCAGCCAGACCTTGTCCAACAGCTGCTCCAGGACCGAGCTTCGCGCATAGCGTCCCATGGCCAGGTGGATGTCGGTGTCCAGCCGCTGCGCCTCGCGGCGATCGTTGCAGTCCAACGCCCGCTCCTGGGCCGCCATGAGGCTGGCCAAATGGTCCAGTTCCGACGGAGTGGCGCGCCACGCCGCCAACTCGGCCACCTTGCCTTCGAGGGTCTGCCGCGCTTCGTACAGCGCCTCGGCATCCTCGTAGGTCCACGTCCGCACGCGCATCCCGCTGTGAGGTTCCCGGACGAGAACACCGTCGGCCTCGAGCCGCCGTAATGCCTCGCGGACGGGTGTGGCGCTGACGCCCAGGCGGCGGCTCAGCTCCGTTTCGACGACACGTCGGCCGGCCGGCCAGTCACCCTGCCGGATCCATTCCACCAGGACCGCATAGACGCGATCGGGGGCTGCCTGGGGCCGCCGGCCGACTGCGAGCTTTGTCTGCTCCATGACTGGATTATATCCCATTCCCCCAAGAAATCACAGCAAAAGACAGACTCTATTGATAACAGGACGACGATCATATAGACTCCGGACAAACACGCCGATTCCATATAGTCGGCCGAAAGCCGGCCGAGAAGAATCATGTCCCTGTGTCAGGAACGCCTCATACATGACATACATCGGCCTTGGGGTCAAGACCTTGTCTGTAGAATAGCCGGAGACAAAGGCCATAATCTCCCGGACAGACCCGCATAAACCACATGATTCTATAGATTTATAGCCCCAGGATATTGACAACTGACATGGACTAACGTGATAGTCGTCTTATCATGTCAGGTAGACACGGACATGATGTCAGGTTTGTTTCGTGAAGGGACAGGATCGGGGTGAGAAGGGAGTGGGAACATGGGGCTTGGGGTCGAACGCGAGGCCGTGCCGTCGCGTCCTCGTACAGCGATCCGTTGGTGGATTTTCGTCTTGCTCCTAGTGATTGTGACGGCCAATTATATAGACCGGTCGTCCATCTCGGTCGCGCTGCCGCTCATGACCAAACAGTATCACTTGAGTCCCCTGGTGAGCGGGCTCGTCCTCAGCGCCTTTTTCTGGACGTATGCGGCGATGCAGCTGCCCTCCGGATGGATGGCGGATCGCCTCAAGCCGCGGCTGTTGACGGCCGGGTCGACCATCGGGTGGGGAGTCGTCGAGGCCTTGACGGCCTTGGCGTCCAGCGCGGGCGTGCTCGTCCTGCTGCGGTTGCTGCTCGGCGTCTTCGAAGGTCCCGTTTACCCCGCGGGCGCCAAGCTGAATGCGGTGTGGCTGACGGCGGCCGAGCGAGGGCGGGGCGGCACCCTGCTGGACGCCGGTGCGCCGCTCGGGACGGCCATCGGAGGCGTGGTCATCGTCGGGTTAATCGGCTTGCTGGGGTCGTGGCAGGCGGCCTTCGTCGCAGCCGGGGTGATCACGGTCGTCCTGGGATTGGTCGCGGCGTGGTTCATCCGCAACGCGCCCGCCGAGCATCCTCTTGTCAGCCCCGAGGAAGTGCGGTACCTGGAGGCCGCCCACGCCGCTGAGGATGCAGCAGTGAAGGGCTCGGCCGGGCGGGGCAACCTCTTCAAGTACATGCGGTTCAAAAGCTTCTGGACGATGTGTCTGGGCTGGCTCGGCTTCGACGTGGTGTTCTACGGCCTGTTGAGCTGGGTTCCGTACTATCTGACCACTTTTCGCCACATCCCGTTCTCGGTCTCCGGGGTGAGCGTGTTCCTCATCTTCGGGATGGGGTTCGTCGGGGAACTGATCGGCGGCCAGCTGGCCGACCGCTGGCGGCTCGCGGGCGGGCGTCCCAACGTCGTCATGCGCACGCTTTTGGGCGTGGCCGGCGTGGTCACCACCGCGGCGGTCGTCGTGGTGGCGTTCACCGCCAGTGCGGTAGCGGCTGTGGCGCTCCTCGCGGTCGTCCTGTTCTTCCTGCGCTGGGCCGGGCTGTACTGGAGCGTGCCGTCGCTGCTCACCGACCAGGAACACGCCGGGCTGCTCGGGGGTGCCATGAACTTTGCCGGCAACGTCGGCGGCATCATCGCGCCGGTGGCCGTCGGAGCCATCCTGAACGCGACCCATTCCTTCTTCCTGGCGCTGATGATGTTCGCTGCGGCGGGACTCCTCTGGACCGTGTCGTCGCTGCTGATGGACTACTCGCGCAAGCTGCCGGTAGAGGGATGACGCGGGGCGGGGCGGGGTGGCCCGCGCGGCGGGGATCCCCGCCCCCCGTCTGCGCCTTTGGCAGCGTGCGCAAGGACTACCGCGTACGGACGGGGCCAGGGAATTCCTGACCCTTGACGCCGTCCCTTTTCCGTGAGTATGTAAGAGACGTATCTTGAACGTGACATCTTATAACCACATAGCGCATGATTAATGTCAGATATGAGGTCTGACTTGGAAGGATCGTGGGATTCATGTACCTGGCTCCCGGGGATCAGGAGAAGCTCTTGCTCACGGTGGCCGCCGAGGTGGCGCGCCGGCGCCGGCGGCGGGGCTTGTTGCTCAACGTCCCGGAGACGGTGGCGTTGATCGCCGACGCCATGCTCGAGGCGGCCCGGGACGGGAAGTCGGTCGCGGAGTGCATGGCCCTGGGGCGGGAGGTGATCGGGGCGGACGAAGTGTTGCCGGAGGTTCCCGAGATCGTGCGGATGGTCCAGGTCGAGGCGACGTTCGCCGACGGGACGAAGCTGGTCAGCTGCCACGATCCCATCCGCCCCGGGCGGCGCGCCGGAGAGGAGGCGTAGGCGCATGGCGGTGTTGCCGGTGGGCGGGTACGACACGCCGGCGGGGACCGTCGAGCGGCATCCGGGACGGGTGCGGCGGACGGTGACGGTGACCCACACCGGGGATCGTCCCATCCAGGTCGGCTCGCATTACCACTTCTACGAAGTCAATCCCGCGCTGGCCTTCGACCGCGAGGCCGCGCGCGGGATGCGGCTCGACATCCCGGCGGGGACGGCGGTCCGGTTCGAGCCCGGGATGACGCTGACGGTGGGCCTCGTCGCCTACGGCGGGCGCCACCGGGTGGTCGGGTTCCGGGACGCCGTCGACGGGTATGCCCCGGCGTGCGCGCCGACCGCGGAGGGGACGGCCGATGGAGCTTAGTCGGGCCCACTACGCCGAGCTTTACGGCCCCACCGTCGGGGACCGGTTCCGCCTCGCCGACAGCCGCCTCGTCTTGGTGGTGGAGCGCGACCTCCTCACGTACGGCGACGAGGCCGTCTTCGGGGGCGGCAAGACGATCCGCGACGGGATGGGGCAGGCGGCCACGACCCGCGCGGCCGGGGCCCTCGACCTGGTGATCACCAACGCCGTGGTGCTCGACCCGCTGCTGGGCGTGGTCAAGGCGGACATCGGCATCCGCGACGGCCGCATCGTCGGCGTCGGCAAGGCCGGCAACCCCGACGTCATGGACGGCGTGCATCCCGACCTGGTCATCGGTCCCGGGACGGAGGTCATCGCGGCCGAACACTGCATCGTCACGCCGGGCGGCATCGACGGGCACGTGCACTGGATCGACCCGGCCCAGGTGTGGTTCGCGCTGTCGGGCGGCATCACCACGATGATCGGCGGGGGGACGGGGCCGGCGCACGGCACGCTCGCGACCACCTGCACCCCGGGGCCGTGGAACCTCGCGCGGATGTTCGAGGCGACGGAGACGCTGCCGGTCAACGTCGGCTTTCTGGGCAAGGGCAACAGCGCCCGTCCCGAGCCGCTGGAGGAGCAGGTCCGGGCCGGTGCGATGGGGCTCAAGGTGCACGAGGACTGGGGCGCGACGCCGGCGGTGATCGACCGGAGTCTCGACGTTGCGGACCGCTTCGACGTCCAGGTGGCCATCCACACCGACACCCTGAACGAGGCCGGCTTCGTCGAGGACACGCGGCGGGCCATCGACGGCCGGGTCATCCACACCTACCACACGGAAGGGGCCGGCGGCGGCCATGCGCCCGACATCCTGCGGCTCGCCGGGGAGCCCAACGTGCTCCCGTCCTCGACCAACCCCACGCGGCCGTTCGGCGTCAACACCATCGACGAGCACCTGGACATGCTGATGGTGTGCCACCACCTGAATCCGCACCTGCCGGAGGACCTGGCCTTCGCCGAGAGCCGCATCCGGCCGGAGACCATCGCCGCCGAGGACGTCCTCCACGATCTCGGCGTGCTGTCGATGTATTCCAGCGACTCGCAGGCCATGGGACGGGTGGGCGAGACCTGGCCCCGGCTCATGCAGACCGCGGACAAGATGCGCGAGCTGACCGGACCGCTGCCGGAGGACCCGCCGGGCGCGGACAACCACCGGGTGCTGCGCTACCTGGCCAAGATCACCATCAATCCCGCCATCACCTTCGGCATCGCCGACTACGTGGGGAGCATCGCCCCGGGGAAGCTGGCGGACCTGGTCGTCTGGGAGATTCCGTTCTTCGGGGTCCGGCCCAAGCTGGTCATCAAGGGCGGCGTGATCGCCTGGGCCGTGTCCGGCGATCCCGGCGCGTCCATACCGACCCCGGAGCCGAACTGGTACCGGCCCATGTTCGGCGCCTACGGCCGGGCGGCCGCCCGGGCGGGCGTGTTCTTCACGAGCCGGGCGGCCCTGGAGGACGGGCTGCCCGACCGGCTTCGGCTCGAGCGCCCGATGGTCCCCGTGCGCCGCACCCGCACGCTCTCCAAGCGGGACATGGTGCACAACGGGGCCACGCCGCACATAACGGTGGACCCCGAGACGTACGAGGTGCGGGTCGACGGGCGCCTGGCGACGGTGCCCCCGGCGCGGGAAGTGCGCTTCAACCGCCTCTACCGGCTGTTCTGAGGCGCGTCGGAGCCGGCGGCAGAAGGGGGGCGACAGGGTGGAGGCCGGCGTGGTGGGACCGGTGGATCGGATCATGGCGGCGGCCGGGCAATGGGAGCCCCGGTCGGCAGTCGGACTCGAGGTCCTCCGCCTGACGCGGGAGGAGGCGCTCCGTCCGTTCGGGCGGTTTTGCACGGATCGGGGGACCGTGGTGCAACTGGCCCTGCCCCGCGGGATGGTGCTCAACGACGGCGACTTGCTCTGGCGCGACGCCGAGCGGGTGATCGCCGTGGCCGTGGCCCTGCCGGCGGTGGTGCGGATCACGGTGCCGGCGACCCTGCCCCCCACCGCCCGGCTCATCCGGGCGATGGAGCTGGCGCACTTCTTGGGCAACCAGCACCTGGCGGTCCGCGTCGACGCGGAGGGGCGGCTCAGGGTCCCGGTCGCCGCCCCCGAGGCGCTGGTGGCCTGGCTGCGCCAGAGCGGGTTTGGCGACGTGGACGCCGCCGTTGTGCCCGGCGAGCCGGCGGATCCGCTCCCCAATCCGCACGCCCACCAGGGTGGCGCGTAGGGCCATGGGCCCGTGGGAGATCTGGTTCCTCACCGACTCGGGGCTGCCGACGGGCGGCTTCGCGCGTTCACACGGCCTCGAGACCCTCGTGGAGGAGGGCCGGGTGCGGACCGTCGCGGATCTGCGGTGGCTCCTGCCGCGCCTGCTCGAGGAGGGGGCGGCGACGGAAGGCGTGGCGTGCTGGCACGTGTTGCGGGCCCGGCCGGAGCGGCGGGTCGCGGCGGCAGAGGGCGCCAGCCGCCGGCTGGCCCGGCTGCCGTTGCCCGAGGAGGTGCGCCAGGCCAGCCGGGCTCAGGGCCGCCGCCTGCTGCGGCTCGCCCGGTCCTGGGGCTGGGACGTGCCGCCGGTCGCCGGGGACGTCTGGGCCGGGCCGGCGTGGGGGCTGGTCGCCGCGGGCCGCGGTTGGGATCCCGAGACGGCCGTGGCCGCCTACTTGTTCACCCTGGGCCAGGAAGTGGTGAGTGCCTGGTGCAGGCTGGTGCGCGGGGACCCCGCGGCCGCCTACGGGGAACTGTTGGCCGTGGGGCCGGAGCTGGCCCGGTGGGTGCGGGCGGCGGACCGGCCGGTGGGCGCGATCGCGACGACCTCCTGGTGGTTGGAGATCGTGCGCGGGCGGCATGCCGCCCAGGAGATGCGGTTGTTCCGGACCTGACGTCCTCCCGGGGACGAAGGCCCGGGCGGAGTGGGAGGAGGCGCTGGGGAGTGCATCGGGTAGCACGGGTCGGCGTGGGGGGGCCGGTGGGTTCCGGCAAGACCGCCTTGATCGAGGCACTGGTCCCGCGGCTGGTGGCGGAGGGTCTCCAGGTCCTGGTCGTGACCAACGACATCGTGACCCGCGAGGACGAGATGCACGTCCGCCGCACGCTGAGCGGCGTGCTGGACCCGGACCGGATCCGGGGGGTGGAGACGGGCACGTGTCCCCACACGGCCGTCCGCGAAGACCCGTCGGTCAATCTCGACGTCATCGAGGAGCTCGAGGCCGCGTATCCGGATGCCGACCTGCTGTTTTTGGAGTCGGGCGGGGACAACCTCACGCTCACCTTCTCGCCCGTGCTGGTGGACCGGACGCTGTTCGTGATCGACGTGGCGGGCGGCGACAAGATCCCCCGCAAGCGCGGGCCCGGCGTGGTCGCGGCGGACCTCTTGGTCATCAACAAGACCGATCTGGCGCCTTACGTCGGCGCCGACCTCGGCCTGATGGCCCGGGAGAGCGCCGAGGTCCGGGGCGGACGTCCGACCGTGTTCACCAACTGCCGGACGGGCGAGGGGCTTCAGGCCGTCCTGGACTACCTGCATGCGGAACTGCTCCTCGGCTGACGGCGGCTACACGGGCGTCGTCGACGCCGTGCTGGGGCAGGACGGCCTGGTGCGGCTGTACACGTCGGGGTCGCAGCGGGTGCTGGGCGCCTGGCCCGACCGGCGCGGAGCCTGGTGGCTTTGGGCCGTGGGGCAGACGCCGGGGCTGAAGGGCGGCGACCGCCAGCGGCTTCGGGTCACGGTGGGCGCCGGTGCCCGCGGGGTGTGGCAGCCGGTGGCGGCCGAACAGGTGCTGCCGGGGGCCGGGCGCTGGGCGGCGAGCACGGTGGACCTCCGCGTAGCCCCCGGCGGGCGCTTCCTGTGGGCGGCCCGCCCCACGATCCCCCACCGGGGGGCTCGCCTCCGCCGCCGGGTGCGGGTCCGGGCGGCCGAGGACGCGTGGGTCGCCCTGGAGGAGTGGGCGACGGCCGGCCGGATCGGCATGGGGGAGCGGTGGGACGACGTCGCGTGGGACTGGGTGACCGACGTCGCCTGGGGCGGCCGCCGCTGGCGGGAGCGGGTGAGGGGAGCCGACTCGGCGGCGGCCGACGGGGCGGAGGCGGTCTGGTCGTTGTGGCTGGTGGCCTCCCCGGAACTGGCGGGGGAGCTTGCCGGCCGCGTGACCGCGACCGCGGACGTGTATGCTGCCTGCGTGCCGCTGGCGCCGGGCGTCGCCCTCGCCCGGGCGTTGGGCGCCGCCCCGGCGGTGGCGGGCTTGGCCGACGCGGTGCGGGCTTGGCTGGCGCTTGCGATGCTGGGCGACCCGGGCACTCGTCGCGCCGTGCGCCCGGGGGGACCTCTCGGGCCGACGGCCGGCGACCTCGAAGTCGAGACCCGGCCTTGAAGCGACCCGCGGCCCGGGTCCGGTGGAACCGCCCCGTCGGCCGCACGACGGGCCGGGGGCCGTCCGGAAGGCGTCCGGACGGGCCGGCTCGCCGACCGCGGGGCCGACGGCGCACAGTCATTGCCCCTTCGCCTCCTCGGCCATCAATGGACGGCGACGGGACAAATCCGCCGTCGTCCGAGTTGTGCCACTTCCGCGACCACAGGCTGGGGCTGTCCCCCGGACGGGCCCGGTGTCGGGCCATCGAGGCTCTGCGCCCACCACTCGGCGATATCGCTCCACTTTACGAAATTGTTGCCGTGCCCGGGGCGAATTGTGGTACCATTAGCTTGTGAGCGGATTCACATGCCGAGCCTGTGCGGGCGCACTGCAGCAAGG
>JAIMBI010000046.1 GCA_023565505.1 Actinomycetes bacterium
CAGGACCGTTGGCGAACGCACCGCGCCCCCGGTGGCCATCCCAGCCACCGGGGGCCCCTTTTTGTCCCCCGGCCTGCGGAGCGTCCCGCACTGTTTGCGGGTATCCTGGAGGTGCACCGTATGTCGAGCAAGCTAAGTCGGGGGGCTGAGGGTATGGCACCGGATACACTAAGGGTCGAAATCCGTTTACCATTCGGCCAGGGGCAGATAGGGGGCCGGTGGACGCCGGACGCGCGGGAGCGCGAGGCGGCCTGGGACATGTACGTGGAGTTGGTAACGGGGACGTCGCTGGCGGAGTTGCGGCCGGAAAGCTCGTTGCGGGACGCGGTGGCGTCGCTGAGCGGCTTGGCGGTGACCATCCGGCGGATGCTGCGGCGGCACGGGCCCGCGATCGCCAGGCCGAAGAATGACGAACTGACTTTTGCCTGGGTCGCGGTGGCGATGTTGAATCGTGTGCTACGGCCGTTCCTGACCCGGTGGCAGCCTCTTCTGGCGGATTGGGAGCGTCGGCGGCCTGAAGGGGTCTCCGCCTTGGAACACGAGAGACGTTGGGACCGCCACGAGGAGCTCCGCCAAGGGATCAATGCGGTCCGGGAGGTCCTTGTCGCCTTCGCCGATATGCTGGCCGACGCGGCGGGAGTCGTGCATCTGCCGACGGATCGCGAGGACTAGGTCCTGAACGGGGGGCGGATAGTAACGGCCGACGTCGGTTGAGGCCAAATCTTCTGCGCGTACATACAGCATACAGGTACCGAGAGGCCGACGGGCAGAGGGTGTTCGTCCGCCGTCGGCATGGTCCGAGCATGTCCTCAACGGACATGGGACAGACCAGGAATACGGGGGTGTGGGGCCATGGGGGAGGCACCGGTTCGGCGGACGGACGCCGGGTGGGTGGTCGACCCGGACGTGCATGGCGTGCAGATCGATTCACGCCGCGTGGAAGCCGGCGACATCTACGTGGCCATTCCTGGACGAACCTTGGACGGGCGATCGTTCGTGAATGAAGCGGCGGCGCGCGGGGCTCTGGCTGTGGTCGCCGAAACCCCGATCCCGGCATCGCCGATCCCGGTGGTAGTCGTACCATCGGCCCGGCGGGCGGCGGCGGAATTGGCGGCCGCGGTTGCGGGCTATCCCGGCCGGCTGCTGATTGTGACGGGCGTCACGGGAACCAACGGGAAGACGTCCGTGGTTTATTGGCTCCGGCATCTCCTGGTGGGATCCGGCGAGCCGGCCGGGATGTTGTCGAGCGTCGAAAACATTACGGGGGAACCGACTCCTCGACAGGACCACCTGACCACCCCGGAAGCACCCGACGTGCAACGGGCGTTGGCCGGCATGGTGCGTGCCGGAATGCGTCGGGCCGTCTTGGAGGTTTCCTCGCACGGACTCGTGCAGCACCGCGTCGACGAGGTCCCCTTCCGTGTCGCCGTGCTCACCAACATCACGCGGGAACATCTCGACTTCCACGGGACGATGGATGCTTACATCGCCGCCAAACGGCGATTGTTTACAGAATTGTTGTCATCCGACGGCGTGGCGATCTTCAATGCCGACGACCCGTACTCCCCCACGATCCGCGAGCGTGTCCGGCAAAGGACCCATGATTTCGGCGTTCTGCGCGGTGAGGTTAGGGCCCGTATCCTTCAGGAGACGGCGTGGTCTACGCGTGTCCGCCTGATCGTGGCAGGACGGTCGGACGACGTGGAGGTGACGGTGCCCGCTCCCGGCCGCTACAACGTGTACAACATGCTGGCTGCCGTGACCGCGGCCCTGGGGCAGGGGGTGCCTTTCGAGCGTATGGTGGACACGTTGGACCGCCTGCCGCCCGTTCCCGGCCGCCTTGAAAAGGCTGCACAAGGTGACGGGGTGACGGTGCTCGTTGATTACGCCCATACGCCGGACGGATTGGCCCAGGTTTTGCAGACCGTCCGGCGGGCTGTCGGCTCCGAGGGGCGGATCTGGCTCGTCTTCGGCGCCCGAGGAGCCCGCGACCAAGGGAAGCGGCCCATCATGGGCGAAATCGCCGCACGTTTGGCCGACGCCGTGATCCTGACCACCGA
The DNA here is from genome assembly GCA_023565505.1 of Actinomycetes bacterium. Taxonomy (GTDB): domain Bacteria; phylum Bacillota; class Sulfobacillia; order Sulfobacillales; family JAIMBI01; genus JAIMBI01. The sequence continues at coordinate 2,061 of JAIMBI010000046.1, forward strand.
CAGCCCGGGCCCTGAGGAACCGGCTCGCATCGCCGAAGACCTGGCCCGGGGATTGCGTGAGGCGGGGAGCCGACCTTGGGCCGTGGAGCTGGACCGCCGGGCGGCTATTCGTTTGGCGGTTCAGTCCGCCTCGTCGGGCGACATTGTGCTGGTGACAGGCCGAGGACCCGAACGGGAACAAATCTTCGGGGATCGGCGGGTCGTCCTGGACGACCGGGAGGCGGCCCGCGAGGCCATGGCTGAGCGGTTAAGCCGGCCGCCTGCCGGCGTGGAACGCGGGTGAGTCGATGACGCTGCCGATCAGCGTGGTGATTCCCGTCTATAACAACCGTGCGACGATAGTGGAGGCCGTCCGCTCAGCCGTTACCCAGACTGCTGAGCCCGCCGAGGTCTTGGTGGTGGACGACGGGTCGTCCGACGGATCGCCGGAGGCCGTGGAGCAGGAGTTCGGCCCGCATGTGACTGTCATCCGGCAGGCCAACGGCGGGCCGAGTCGGGCCCGGAACAGGGGTATCGACGCGGCCACGCAGCCTCTGGTGGCATTTTTGGATGCCGACGATGTCTGGCATCCGAACAAGCTGGAAAGCCAGTACGCCGTCCTTGCACGTTCCGATGACATCGGCGTCGTAGCGTCCGACTGGGTGCGCCGTCCCGAGGATTGGCCGTCCCTGCCGACCGAATGGCGGGCCGAGCCTCTTTCCTATCAAGAGATCCTGGTCTTGAACCGCTTCCAAACCTCGACCGTACTGGCTCGAACCACCCTGGTCCGGGCCGTCGGCGGGTTCGACCCGAAGCTGGATGGTGCGGAGGACTGGGACTTGTGGGTCCGACTGGCTGCCCGAAGCCGTGTGGTCAAGATCCCATGGCCACTGGTGGTATACCGCGACGTACCCACCGGATACAGCAAAGACGTGTGGCGTGTGTACGTCACGATGCAAGGCCTGTTGGACAAGCAGCGCGACCGGGCACCGCTGTCGCCCGCGGCTCTGGCAGAGATTGAAGCCTGGCATCACCTCCGATTTGCCGTCGCCTTTCTCTTGCTGAAGGATGTCGACCATGCCCGCCGCGCCCTGGCAGGGGCATTGGCCCCGCCGCTGCGACGACACGTCTGGCGTGCGACCACCCGCTACTTGTTGCCGTTTCTGCGGGCCCGGCTCCGTCGTCGGCGGGGCCGGGCGCGCGCGAGCACCGTGTGACATGGATTCCGGAGGCACCGCGGGTCGGGGTGTGTCGACGGCGAACGCCGGGGGGCTGGAGAGTCCCGTGAGACCTCGACGCACCGCGCCTGAGACATCTGCTCCGCCGAACCTGGCGCGGGGAAAAACCTGGGTACAGGAATGATGAAGGCTTCTGACTGGTAACGACCTTGGATCGGCGCGATAGTTCACGGGTAGGCTTGGGCCCACCCAATGCCGTCGCAGGACGGCGCGTCCTGCCGAACGCCGGAACCGACCGTGACGCCGATCACAAAATCCCGCGGCAAAGTTGCGCCGCCAGGCGCAAGGGTGTTCGGTCTTTCGCCCATTGGGCGCTGGCCCCGTGGGTGTGACAGTTAAGACGACCTGATCGCGAACACCGCCGCGCAAGCCGACGGCGCCCGGATGGTCGACCGCACGACAGATGCACACCGCTTTCGCCTTACCTCGGATGGTCGCCTCACCGGGAGCAGATTCCACGGGACCGGCATCGGGGGCTGGACGGCAGCGGATCAACATCGTGTCTGGGTCCTGCACCGACCCGGGTGATCCCGTGTGCCGCGAATCGCGCGCGGGTGTCAGGCCAATCACGGTCGACAGCTGGGATGGCGCCAGCTCCAAACAGCCTGTTGACGCCCGGTTCGCACGGAGCTGAGCGGGGAGGGACGGCATCGTGGCCCGACGGACAAGTCCGTTGCACAACGCCCTGCGGTACCTGGTCCGTGGTCGCCGGTTGGCCGACGGCTGGGTCGAGGAGAACCCGCGGGACCGGGCCTGGGAGGACCTGTACCGGGGCCGGTGGCAGCATGATCGTGTGGTGCGCTCGACCCACGGGGTGAACTGCACCGGGTCGTGCAGCTGGAAGGTGTACGTCAAGGACGGCATCATCACGTGGGAAACGCAACAAACGGACTACCCGTCGTTGGGACCGGATTTCCCCGAGTATGAGCCGCGCGGCTGCGCCCGGGGCGCCAGTTTTTCCTGGTACGTCTACAGCCCCCTTAGGATCAAGTATCCGTACGTCCGCGGCGTCTTGTGGCGCGCGTGGCAGGCGGCCCTGGCGGCGGCCGGCGACCCTGTCGCGGCTTGGGCGCAGGTGGTGGAGGATCCCGAGACGACGGCCCGAATCCGGTCGGCCCGCGGCAAGGGCGGCTTCGTCCGGGTCGGGTGGGACGACGTCAGCCGACTGGTGGCCGCTGCCGTCCTCCACACGCTGGAACGGTACGGGCCGGACCGCATCGCCGGGTTCAGCCCCATCCCTGCCATGTCGATGGTGAGCTACACCGCCGGGTCCCGGTTCATCAGTCTCCTGGGCGGCACGATGCTGAGCTTTTACGATTGGTACGCCGACTTGCCGCCTGCGTCTCCGCAAGTCTGGGGCGAACAGACCGACGTGCCGGAGAGCGCCGACTGGTTCAACGCGGGGTACATCATCGTGTGGGGCACCAATCTGCCGATGACGCGCACGCCTGACGCCCACTTCCTGGCAGAAGCCCGCTACCACGGAACGAAAGTGGTCGCGGTGAGTCCCGACTACGCCGAGGTCGTGAAATTCGCGGACCAGTGGCTGGCCGCCCGGCCGGGCACCGACGGCGCGTTGGCCATGGCCATGACCTACGTCATCTTGAAGGAATTTTACATCGAGCGGTCCACCCCGTACTTCGAAGACTACGTGCGGCGCTACACCGATCTGCCCTTCCTGGTCCGCCTGGTCCCACGGGACGCCGAATGGGTGCCGGACCGCTACCTGACCGCGGCCGACCTGGGGTGGCCCACACCGTACGCCCATGCCAAGCCGCTCGTATGGGACGCCGGTCGGGACGGCCCGGCCGTACCGAAGGGGACCATCGGACACCGGTGGGAAGACCGTGGGCGGTGGAATCTCCGGCCCGAGGACGAGGACGGGCGCCCGATCGCGGCCCGGTTGACATTCCGGGATGAGGCGGAGGCCATCGTGCCGGTGGCGTTCCCCTACTTCGGCGACGGGCCGGGCCGCGTCCTGACTCGGCCTGTGCCGGTACGGGACGTGACAGTCCGCGGGCAGGCCTTCCGGGTAACCACGGTGTTCGACTTGCTGGTGGCCCATGTCGGTGTGGCGCGGGGTCTGCCCGGGGAATCCGCGGAGGAGCCGCCGGAATCCCGACCGTACACGCCGGCGTGGCAGGAGGCGATCACCGGTGTGCCCCGCGATCAAGTGGAGCGGGTGGCCCGGGAATTCGCGGACAACGCCGCGCGGACTCGGGGCCGTTCCCTCATCGCGATGGGCGCCGGGACGAACCACTGGTATCACAGCGACGTCACCTATCGCGCCATGTTGAACCTGGTGCTGCTGACCGGGTGCCAAGGGGTCAACGGGGGCGGCTGGGCGCACTATGTCGGGCAGGAAAAGGTTCGCCCGCTGGAAGGCTGGTCCACCTTGGCGTTCGCCCAGGACTGGGTCCGTCCGCCCCGGCAACAGAACGGGACCCTGGTGTTCTACTTCGCATCCGGCCAGCACCGCTACCCGGCCCCGGATCTCGGCCCATTGTATTCGCCCCTGGCGCATCGTCTGGCTGCCCGTCACCCCCAAGATCTGATTCAGCAGGCGGTCCGACGCGGGTGGCTCCCGTTCTACCCGCAATTCGACCGGAATCCCGTGGCGGTCGTAGACGAAGCCCGCCAAGCGGGCGCCCGGCAGGCGGAGGAGATCGTCCGCTACGTCCGCGAAGCCCTTGCCACGGGTCGGTTGCGGTGGGCTATTGAGGACCCCGACCGCCCGGAGAACGGTCCGAAGGTGCTTTTCGTGTGGCGCGGCAACCTCCTCGGGGCGAGCGGCAAAGGCCACGAATATCTATTGAAACATCTCCTGGGCGCGGACGGCCACGTCTTGGGGCGTCCGGATGGCCCTTCCGTGAACCCGGGCGGGCGGCTGGACCTCTTCGTCAATCTCGATTTCCGGATGACATCGACCGGACTCTATGCTGACGTGGTTCTGCCTGCTGCCACTTGGTATGAAAAGACGGATCTGTCCAGCACCGACATGCATCCGTTCGTCCACCCGTTCAATCCGGCCGTCGCTCCTATGTGGGATAGTCGGACGGATTGGGACGCGTTCGTGACGTTGGCCGAGGCCGTCTCCGCCCTGGCTCGGGATCGCCGGCCGGTGGTCGAGGACATCGTGGCGACGCCTCTCTTACATGACACGCCGGACGAGGTTCCGCCGGCCCGGTCAAGCGAGGAGGCGGTCGACAGCCCCACGGGGCCGACCGAACCGCGGTTCGTCGTGGTCCGACGGGATCTGGCACACCTGGCGGAGCAGATGACCGCGGTCGGCCCGTTGGTGGAGACAGGCTACGGTGCCAAGGGCATTCGCCTCGACGGACGCGCCGCGTATCGGGAGCTCAGAGAGTATCTCGGGGCGTGCACGGACGGGGTCGTCTCCCGCGGGTGCCCCGCCATCCGCCGCGACCGCGACGTGGCGGATGCCATCCTGTTGCTGTCTGGGACGACCAACGGCCGGCGCGCGATGGAAGCGTGGCAGGCTCTGGAGCGGACCACCGGCCTGGCGTTAACCCATCTGGCGTCCGGTCGCGCCGAGGAACGGTACACGCTCGAGGCCCTGAGCGTGCAGCCGCGGCCGGCCATCGTGGCCCCGGTCTGGAGCGGGATCGAGCGGGAGGATCGACGCTACGCGCCCTTCACCGTGAACGTGGAAGCGTTGGTGCCTTGGCGGACGTTTACCGGCCGCCAACATGTCTACCTGGATCACCCGTGGATGCAGGAGTTCGGGGAAACCCTTCCGTTGTATCGACCCCCGTTGGGACTGCAGCCGTTCGGACCCGGGGATCACGACCCGGGCACCGGGGGCCGCCGGGTCATGGTGCGGTACCTCACGCCGCACCAGAAGTGGGGAATTCACAGCACGTACACGGACACCCCCCGCATGCTCACCTTGTTCCGGGGTGGCCAGACGATCTGGATTAGTCCCCAGGATGCCGAGATCCTTGGCATTCGCGACAACGACTGGATCGAGGCCTACAACCAGAACGGCGCGGTGGTCGCCCGGGCCGTGGTGAGCCACCGGATTCCGGCGGGTGTCGCTTTCATGTACCACGCCCAGGACCGGACGATCGGGGTTCCCAAGAGCGCCGTGACCGGGGGACGGGGCGGGACCCACAACAGTCTGACGCGCATCCTGCCGAAACCCACGCACTTGATCGGCGGGTGGGCCCAGTTGTCGTACGGCTTCAACTACTACGGACCGACGGGCCACCAGCGGGACACGATGGTATGGCTGCGGCCCCTGGGGGAGGTGGATTGGCTTGACGGTTAAGGCCCAGGTCGCCATGGTCATGAACCTGGACAAGTGCATCGGGTGCCACACCTGCAGTGTCACGTGCAAGAACACGTGGACCAACCGGCCGGGTGCCGAGTACATGTGGTTCAACAATGTGGAGACGCGGCCCGGCGTGGGCTACCCCCGCCGCTGGGAGGATCAGGCCCGCTGGCGGGGAGGCTGGCGACTCGTCGGAGACCGTCTGGTGTTGGACAGCGGGGGCCCGGCTGCGCGCCTGGTGCACATCTTCCACAACCCCGACATGCCGGTCCTGGACGATTACTACGAGCCGTGGACTTACGACTACGCGACCCTGATCACGGCGCCGGCGCGGCGCCACCAGCCGGTGGCGCGGCCGCATTCGGCACTGACCGGCGAGCCGTGGGACGCCCCGCGGTGGGGCCCCGACTTCGACGACGACCTGGCCGGGGGGCCGGAGGTCGGGCCGTTGGATCCCAACGTGGCCCAGGCCGAGGCGCTAGGGCGGCACATCGCGTTCGAATACGCGCAGACCTTCATGATGTACCTCCCGCGCATCTGCGAGCATTGCCTCAATCCCGCCTGTGTGGCGGCGTGTCCCTCGGGCGCGATGTACAAGCGGGACGAGGACGGGATCGTGCTGGTGGACCAGGAGGCCTGTCGGGGCTGGCGGTTCTGCGTCAGCGCATGCCCGTACAAGAAGGTGTACTTCAACTGGAACACGCATAAGGCGGAGAAGTGCACGTTCTGCTACCCTCGCATCGAAGCTGGTCTCCCGACGGTGTGCGCCGAGACCTGTGTGGGACGGATCCGGTATCTCGGGGTCGTCCTGTACGACGCCGAGCGCGTACGCCAAGCCGCGGCCGTACCTGACGTCCGTCAGCTGTATCCGGCGCAGTTGGGCGTGTTCCTGGACCCGCACGATCCGAATGTCGTCGCCCAGGCCCGACGTGACGGGATCTCCGAACCCTGGATCGAGGCCGCCCGGCGATCCCCGGTGTGGGATCTGGCCATGCGCTGGCGGGTGGCGCTTCCGCTGCATCCCGAGTACCGCACGCTGCCTATGGTCTGGTATGTGCCGCCCCTCTCGCCAATCCTCAACCATGTCCCGCCCGAGGTGGAAGCGTCGTGGACGGGTGACGACTACCTGCCGGTCGTCGACGCTCTGCGCATCCCCCTGGAGTATCTGGCGAGCCTGCTGACGGCGGGTGACGTGGCGGTCGTCCGCCAGGTCCTCCTCCGGCTCGTGGCGATGCGGGTGCACATGCGGCGCCGCCGGTTCCACCAGGATGCAGCGGGGCGGTTGTTGGAGGAGGCCGGGCTGCCCCCGAGCGAGCTGGAAGCCATGGCCCACCTGCTCGGGATCGCCAAATACGAGGAGCGGTTCGTCATCCCGACGGCGGTCCGGGATTCCGAACCGGACTTGGCGTACGCCCAGGGAGCCTGCAGCCTCGAGGCCATCGCCCCGCCGGAAGGCCAGGTGCCGCTCCGGACACCCGCGGGCGGAGGGCGCCGACCATGACGGACGTCCACATCGCCTGGAAACTCGGAGGCTGGGGCCTGGACTATCCGGACGACGCCTGGCGCCGCACCATGGCCGAGACGCTGGCCGCCCTCGACGCCGAATCGATGCCCGTGCGCCGACTGGGGAAGGCCCTGCGCGAGCTGATGGCTGTCGATCCAGATGCGCTGCGGCAGCAGTACGTGGAACTCTTCGACTTCCATCCGCGCCGCAGTCTGGCCTTGACCTACGGCGAGTACGGCGACCGGCGGGAACGTGGGGCGGTCCTGTGGGCGTTGGTCCGCCGCCTCGAGGCCGCCGGATTCGAGCCGATGCCAGGCCATTTGGGCGACGAGATCCCCTTGCTCCTGGAGTATTGTGCCGAAAGCGGCGACCGGGAGGTCGCCGCCCGGATCGGTGTCGTCCTGCGAAGGCTAGTGGAGACGATACCCGAGCGCTCGCCCTACCGAGACCTGATGGAAGCGTTGGTAGAGAGCCTTCCTGCAGGAGCGGCGACCAGGGCGGAAGAGGCAGAGACGCTCGGGGCCGACGACCCCGACGATGTGCCGTTCCCGCTGCACGATCCGGAGGGGGAGGCGACCGTCCTGTGAACGAATTCCTCTGGGGCGTGGTGCCGTACCTGTCCTTGGCCTTTCTCGTCGGCGGAACGTTGCACCGGTACGTCAGCGACCCCATCGGGTGGGGATCGCGGTCCAGCCAGTTGCTGGAACGCCGCTGGCTGAAGTGGGGCAGTCTCTTGTTCCACTGGGGCATACTGTTCGTCTTCGTGGGGCACGTGCTCGGGTTGCTCGTGCCCGTCGAGGTGTGGCGGGCGATCGGCGTGGGCGAGGCCCTGTACCACCTGACCGCGGACTGGGTGGGCGGCGCGGCGGGGGCGGCGGCCTGGGCCGGCTTGGCGGTCCTGCTACTCCGGCGGGCCCTGAACCGGCGGGTCCGGCTCAATTCCGACGTTCTCATGGACTGGGTCGCCTTGGTGTTGCTGTTTGTCGTCGTCTCGCTGGGCGTCGCGATGACCGTCGGCTACAACAACGTGTTCGGTCCCTACGAATACCGCACGACGGTCGGCCCGTGGATCCGCAGTGTCCTGGTCCTGCAACCGGAGCCCGGACTGATGGCGCGGGTGCCGGTCCTGCTGCAGGCGCACATCTTGGCGGCCTGGGTCCTGTTCGCGATCTCGCCCTATACCCGTCTGGTCCACATTTGGAGCCTGCCGTTGGCCTACCTCCGCCGGGCGCCGATCCAGTACCGCTCCCGAACGCATTATGCCCACCGCGCGACCGAAGAAGGAGGACGGACGTGAGCGATCCGTGGGCCGCAGATCGCGACGACTTACTGCGGGTGCTGACGATCCGGTTCGGGTTGGTTCCCGAGACGGTTCGCACGCTCGTCCAGCGACTGGAGAGCTTGGAGCACATTGAGCGGGTGATCCTGGTTGCGGCCAACGCATCGGACTGGGTGCCGGTGCTCAAGGCCTTGCATCAGCCGACGGCCTTTCGGGTCGACGGCTGATCCTGACCTCGACCGACCGCACCGGATCGCAGCACAGGGGTGCGGCGGAGTTGTCGGCCAACGGTTCATCAGGTCCCGGACGGCCGGGCTGCGGACGCGGCCGTCACCCGGGCCTCCTTGTCGGGGGCCGCTTGGTCGACGCCGACCTGAGCGTGTCTCGGCAGGACGGGTCCCGCGTCAAGGGCGACTGCGCAGGTACCGAACCCAGGGTCTTCGTGATCCCGGTCACCGACTGAAGCCCGCCCAGAGCCATCCTGGAGGTAGAAGGCGCCGTGACCGCGGTTCGAGGAACCGGCGGGAGAGCGGGTCGGGCGATCACGGCGGGAAAATCGGAGGGATCCTCATGGCGTGGACGGTCGATGCGTTGCGGGAGCGACTGACCAAGATCATCGACCCGGAAGTGGGCCTCAACATTGTCGAAATGGGGCTGATCTACGATCTCAGCGTGGACGAAGCGGACAACGTGCACGTACGCATGACCCTGACGACGCCGGGCTGTCCGATGCACGGGTCCATGGCCGACGGTGTCCAGGAATTGCTGGAGAGCCTGCCTGGGATCGGACGCGTGGATGTGGAAGTCACTTTCGACCCTCCATGGGAGCCCAAGATGATGTCCGAAGAGGCACTTCGGAAGCTGGGGTGGCTCTGAGAGGCGAAAGAGGGGTGGGTCGTTCCGGTGGAAATCCTCGACAATCGTGGTTTGCCCCCGCCGCAACCTTTGTTGCGCACGTTGGACATCCTCGACCAATGGGATGAGACGCCTCACCAGCTGGTGATGGTGGTGGACCGGGAACCCTATCTGCTCTACCCCGAACTCGATCTGCGCGGGTTCGCATACCAAGTGGATCGGAGGGCCGACGGCATTTACGTGACCATCCGGAACCGCGTCTAAGGAGTTGAGGCGGAATTCGGCGCGGCGCGGTCCTGACATCCGCACCGGGCACTCGCTCGGAGGGCGGGATCCGCTGCTTCAGAACGCTCCTGGTCCGTCCGTCGGGGGTCGGATCCGTGGGCTGCCGCCGCGTCCGGATCCCGTAGGCGGGGTGGTTGTCACCGCCGTCGTGCCGAGGCCCGCGGCCTAGCGGGATCGGGCGGACACGCCGGCTGCGGCCACGGCAGCAGCAAGCCCCCGCTTGTCCCAAAAAAACGAGGCCGCCGGTCGGGCCTTCGGCGCGTTTTACCCAAATCACATGCCCAATCCACGCCCCCACGAGGTATCGCCGGGATCGGCCGACGCCCCGGACGAGCTTGCCTCGACTGCGCGCGAGACGGATGAAGCGGATCTGCCACCATGAATCGCCGGAGATTTTGGACCCCCAGGGCCTCTTGACCGCGGGGGAGAAAGGCGCTAGAATGCGTGATGCTGTCGCGCGGGCAGGCGCGGCGGCGCCCCGGTCCTTGAAAACTGCACAGCCAGGGGGAATTCTGCGGGAGCAGGATTCCGCGAACCCCGAGCACGACCTTGCGGGCGTTGCGGGGGGCGGCGGGTGACGCGGCCCTGCGCGACGCGCGCGGACCCGTGTGGGATCAACGGTGAGGAGAGTTTGATCCTGGCTCAGGACGAACGCTGGCGGCGTGCCTAATGCATGCAAGTCGAGCGCTCGCCTTCGGCAACGGAGGCGGGAGCGGCGGACGGGTGAGGAACACGTGGGTAACCGACCCGTGGGTGGGGGATAGCGCGGCGAAAGCGGCGGTAATCCCGCATACGCGTCCGGGCGGCGACGCGCGGACGGAAAGCGCCGGCAGGCGCGCCCGCGGCCGGGCCCGCGGCCCATTAGCTAGTTGGGGGGGTAACGGCCTCCCAAGGCGACGATGGGTAGCCGGCCTGAGAGGGTGACCGGCCACACTGGGACTGAGACACGGCCCAGACTCCTACGGGAGGCAGCAGCAGGGAATCTTCCCCAATGGGCGCAAGCCTGAGGGAGCAACGCCGCGTGAGCGAAGACGGCCTTCGGGTTGTAAAGCTCTGTCGAGGCGGACGAGGACCGCGCGGAGGCGCGGGGGGACGGTACGCCTCGAGGAAGCCCCTGCCAACTACGTGCCAGCAGCCGCGGTAAGACGTAGGGGGCGAGCGTTGTCCGGAATGACTGGGCGTAAAGGGCGTGTAGG
>JAIMBI010000021.1 GCA_023565505.1 Actinomycetes bacterium
AGCTCGTGGGCTTAGCCACCGGCTAACCCCGTTCGGCGCCCCCGAGGAGTTTTCACCTACAAAAGCTTGACACGGCCAGCGGGACAGGTTCCGTTGACCCTCGCGGCTCCCAGTGTTAGGCTTCAACCGACGGCCGCTCCGGCCTGACCGGGGCGGCCTTTCTGGGAGGCGGCGGTGAAGCCAGTTACGTGTACCCGCGACGCGCGGGGGGTTCTGACCGTAGGGGGCGTACCGCTCGACGAGCTGGCGGAGCGGTTCGGGACACCCCTTTACGTGATGGATGTGGCCACCATCCGGGAGCGCTTGGCCGCTTGGCGGGAGGCGCTGGGGGACGCGGGCCGGGTCTACTACGCCGGCAAGGCGTTCTTATGCCGGGCCATGGCCGAGTTGGTACGGGCCGCGGGCGTAGGCCTCGACGTGGTGTCGGGCGGCGAGCTGACCACCGCGCTGTTGGCCGGCGTTCCGCCGGCCGACATTGTGCTGCACGGCAACGTCAAGACGCGGGCGGAGTTGGAGCTGGCCGTCGACGCCGGGGTCGGCCGGATCGTCGTGGACAGTCTGGAGGAACTGCCGCTCCTCGACGAACTGGGCCGGCGCGCGGGACGCCGAGTCGCGGTCCTGCTGCGACTGACGCCGGGGATCGAGGCGCACACCCACGAGTTCATCCGGACCGGCCAGTTCGACAGCAAGTTCGGCTTCGCCACGCTCGGCGGCGCCGCCGAGGAGGCCGTGCAGGCGGCCTTGGAGTGTTCCGGGCTGTACCTGGCGGGCCTGCACGCCCACATCGGCTCGCAGATCCTGGACGTCTCGCCGTTCGCGGCCAACGCCGAGGCTCTGATGCAGTTCGCACGCCGGCAGTACGACCGGTGGGGTTGGTGGCCCGAGGAGATCGACATCGGGGGCGGTCTCGGCGTGAGCTACGAGCCGGGGGACGACCCGCCCACGCCGGCGGCGGTGGTCCGGGCGGCCCGGGAGCGGATGGCGGAATGGGTGCCGCCCGGCCGGGCGGTGCCGATCCTGTCGGTGGAGCCGGGCCGATCCGTCGCGGCCGACGCCGGGGTGACGCTATACCGCATCGGCGTCAAGAAACGCGTCCCGGGCGGACGGACGTACGTCGCCGTGGACGGCGGGATGGGCGACAACATCCGGCCGGCGCTGTACCAGGCCCGTTACACCGCCGAGCCGGTGGGGCCGCCGCGGCCGGAACGCGAGGTCGTGACCGTGGCCGGGCGGTACTGCGAGTCGGGGGATTTGCTCCTGAGGGACGCAGACCTGCCGCGGCTGGAACCGGGCGAGTTGCTGGCGGTCTTCACCACCGGGGCGTACACTTACGCCATGGCGTCGACCTACAACCGCGTGCCCCGTCCGGCCGTCGTGGCGGTCGACCGGGGCGACGCGCGGATTTGGGTGGAGCGCGAGACGTGGGCTGACCTGGCTCGGTACGACCGCGCGCTCGGCAGCCCGTAGCCAGACGCGCCCCCGGGGAGGGACCATGGCGTTCTTCGACTGGCGGACAATGCTGCTGGCGCTGCCCGGCATCCTGGTCGCGATGACGTTCCACGAATATGCGCATGGGGTGGTGGCGCTCCGCCTGGGGGATCCCACGGCCTTGCGGGCGGGCCGGCTGTCGCCGGAACCGTGGGCCCACATCGACTGGTTCGGTCTCCTGGCGCTTTTGATCTTCGGGTTCGGCTGGGCGAAGCCGGTCCCCATCGATCCGCGCTACTTCCGTCATCCGCGCCGCGACATGATGTGGGTCGGACTGGCGGGGCCGGTGTCGAACCTGGTCATGGCGTTCGCCTTCGCCCTGGCGCTCGGCTTCTGGAATCGCATCGCGCCGGCCAGCATGGTCGGCGGCATCGGCTACTACGCCGCCGAGGTGGTCGACACCGCGTTCGTTCTGAATGTCGCCTTCGGGTTGTTCAACCTCATCCCCATCCCGCCGCTCGACGGGTCGCGCGTCCTCGCCGGGTTGGTGCCGGGCTCGGTGGCCCGCGCGATCTACCGGCTCGAGCCTTACGGGCTGGTCATTCTGGTGTTGGCGCTAGTGGCGACGCCGCTTTTGCCGGCGGTCCTGAACCCGCTCCGCCAAGCCGTGGCGGGGGGATTGTGGTCGGGAGCGGAATGGGTGGTGCGGGGAGTGCTCCGGTAGGGGCGGCCTGCGGAACCGCCGGATGCGGGACGGACGGGAGGTCAGGATGGAGCAGGGTACAGGTAGGGAACGGGTCCTCTCGGGGATGCAGCCGTCGGGCGCACTGCACCTGGGGAACTGGATGGGGGCCCTGGCCAAGTGGGTGGAACTCCAGGACCGCTACGAATGCTTCTTCATGGTGGCCGACATCCACGCGCTGACGACCGGCTACCACGACACGAGCCGGCTGCCCGAGCTCACCCGGGCGATGGCCGTGGACTGGCTCGCCGCGGGCCTCGACCCGGCGCGCGCGGTGCTGTTCGTTCAGAGTGCCGTCCCGGCGCACGCGGAACTGTTCCTGGCGTTGTCCATGTTGGTGCCGCTCGGTTGGCTGGAGCGGGTCCCGAGCTACAAGGAAAAGCTTAGGGAGCTGGAGCAGCGGGAGATCCACACCTACGGCTTCCTGGGGTATCCGGCGTTGCAGGCCGCCGACATCCTGCTCTACCGGGCCGCCTGGGTCCCGGTCGGCCAGGACCAGGTGCCGCACGTGGAACTCACCCGGGAGATCGCCAGGCGGTTCAATCATCTTTACGGGCCCGTGCTCCGGGAACCCGAGGCGCTCCTGGGCGACGCCCCCGTCCTGCCGGGTCTTGACGGCCGCAAGATGTCGAAGAGCTACGGCAACACCATCGCGCTGGCCGACTCGGCCCAGACGGTCGAGACCAAGATCCGGGCCATGGTCACCGATCCCGCCCGCGTCCGGCGGACGGATCCGGGCCATCCCGAGGTGTGCCCGGTCTTCCAGTGGCACCGTATCTTCCATCCCGACGCGGGCGCCATCGAGTCGGCCTGCCGGACGGCGCAGATCGGGTGCGTCGACTGCAAGCGCCAGCTGGCCCGCTTGGTCAACGAGCGCCTGGAACCCATCCGGGAGCGGCAGGCCTACTGGTCCGGACGCCCCGCCGAGGTGGAGGACGTCCTGGTGGAGGGGTCCGCCCGGGCCCGCGAGGCGGCTGAGGCCGTGATGGACGACGTGCGGACGGCGATGCATCTCACGGAAGGCCGGGCTTGGACGGATGGGCGCGGCGCTGCGACTGGTCCACTTCCGCGGTAGTCTCGCGGGCTTGGCCGAGCGCCTGCGGCGGCGTCGGCTCGAGGCGCGGGACATCCGGGCGACGGAGCTGGTGCGCCAGCTGCGGGCCTATTGGGCGACCGTGGAGAGCGTCGACCCGGTGGCCGACGAGCTGCCGGTGGCGGCGTGGGTGATCCGACAGAAAGCGGCGGCGATGGTACCCGCGGAGACGCCGCCCGAGCCACCGCCCCCGGCTCCGCCCGCCGGCGTGGACGCGTGGGCCGAGACGCTGCGCCGCCTCTACGCGGCGCGCGTCCCCGCGGTGGCGGGGCCGCCGCGCTGGCCCGACGCCGGTCCGCCCCGCATCGCGGGGGCGACACCGGCCCGTCTTGCGGCCGCGTGGCCGCCCACCCGGCAAAAGCGCCCGCCCCCGGTCCCGGTCGCCGTACCGACCCCGCCGCCGTTGTGGCGCCGGGCGCGGGAGGTCCTGCAGCGGCTGCGCCGGGGCGGCGCGCGGGTGCGGTGGAGTCGGCTGGTGGCCGGCTGGGGACGCCCTCGCCGGGTGGACGCGTTTCTGATCGTGCTGGCGTTGTGGCGTCGCGGCGCGGTGGACGTGATCCAGGAGGACGCGTCCGGAGAACCGGAGGTGAGCTGGCGTGGCCGACGGTCGCCCGCCCGTTCCGCCCCCGCCCGACTCTGACCTGTCCGCGGGCCTTGCGGCGATTCTCTTCGCTCACGGCGATCCGGTGCCCGCGGAGACGCTCGCCGAATGGTTGGGCCTCCCGGCGGAGGGGGTCGAGGCCGTCGCCCTCGACCTCGCGGAGCGGCTCCGGAGCACGCCCTGGACCGTGCGGCAAGTGGCGGGGGGCTTCCAGCTGGTCTTGCGTCCGACGTGGTCCCGCTGGATCGAGGCCCTGCAGCCCGAACGTGTGGAGACGTTGTCGGCCGCGGCGTGGGAGTGTTTGGCGGTGGTCGCCTACCGCCAGCCGGTGACCCGGCTCGAGGTCGAGGCCCTGCGCCAGGTGGGATCCGAGGCCGCCCTGGAGATGTTGGAACGGCGGGGTCTCATCCAGGCGGTCGGGCGCAAGCGGGCTCCCGGACGCCCCATCCTGTACGGCACGACCCCGCGCTTTCTGGAGATGTTCGGCCTCGCGCGGATCGAGGACCTGCCCCCACTGCCGGAGGCCCCCGACGCGGAGTGAGCCGATGCCGCCCCGGGCATGCTGGGCCCGGGGTGGACCATGTTCTGGGCGGTTGCCGCGATGCTCGTGCTGGCCGTGTGCGCCGAGGCCGCGGCGACGCCGTTGGCGGTGCACGTCCGCTGGCAGGGGCGGCCGGATCGCCGGGCGATGGAGATCGCCCTCCGGGTGGGACCGCGCCGGTTCACCGACACCTGGCCCATCCCGGCCACGCCGGCGGCCGCGGTCGCGCCGCACGCCGCGTTTGATCCCCGCCGGGTGCGCGGCGGCGCCCAGGCCCTCACGTTCTGGGCGGCGTTCGTCCGGCATCTCGCGCCCCGCGTGCGCGTGACCGAATGGACGCTGGACCTCGCCGTGGGGATGGGCGACGCGGCAGGCACGGCCATCGTGGCCGGGATCCTGGCGACCGTCGTGGGGACCCAGACGGGCGCCCTGGGGCGCCGTCTGGCCTGCGTGCCGCACTGGCGGATCACGCCACGGTGGGACGCGGACACCTTCCTCCTCGAGGGGGAGGCGAGCGTGGGCTTCGACGGGCGGGTCGCCGACCTCGTCGGGGCGGCCTGGGCGGGCGCGGCGGCCGCCCTCCGCCGGTTGGGGGGCCGGGAGCGGGCCCGGTGGGGGCACGTCGGGCATAGGGGGCGGCGACGGACGGCACACTACCGCCGACGGGCCCGCAACGAGCCGGGCTCCCGCGAGAGGAGCTGACGTGCATGAGCCTCAATCCCACGGCGGGCGAACCACACCCGCCGAATCCGGCCCATCCCATCGAGAGCCTGATGAAGACGGCCATGGAAGCCATCGCGGGGATGATTGACGTCAACACGGTCGTGGGCACGCCCGTGGAGACGGGGGACGGGACGACCATCATCCCGATTTCCCGGGTCTCGTTCGGCTTTGCGGCGGGCGGGGGCGAGTACTACAGCCCCGCGGCGGCGCCGGGGCGGCCGTTCGGCGGCGGCAGCGGCGCGGGGGTGTCGGTGCGTCCGGTCGGCTTTCTGGTCGAACACCAGGGGAGCGTGCGGCTTTTGGCCGTCGAGGGCGGGGATCTGGCCACGCGACTGATGGATCTGGCGCCGGACGTGGTGCGCTGGATTCAGGAACGGTTCGGCCGGAGCGCGGACGGCGAAGCGACGCCACCGTCGTAGGCGGGAGGCGGCCCCGGGTGCGCAGTCTGTTCTCCGGCACGCTGGGCTTCGGGTTGGTGGCCATCCCGGTGCAGCTGTACAAGGCGCTCGAGAACGACCAAGTGGCGCTGCACTGGGTGCACCGCCCGTGCGGGAGCCGGATCCAGTACAAGAAGTGGTGCCCAGTCTGCGACCGGATCGTCGCCGCGGACGAGCTGGTCAAGGCGGGCGTCCTCGAGGACGGCCGGCTGGTCCCCCTCGACGAGCCGCAGCCCGTGCGGGCCCCGGCAGAGCGGACCATCGGGCTGGTCAGCTTTCATGCCGCCGACGAGATTGACCCCATTTATTACGACCAAGCGTACTGGGTGGCTCCCGGGGCCGGCGGCCGCCATCCCTACGCCGTGTTGTGGACGGTCCTGCGGGAAACCGGCCGCGTGGGCCTGGCGGAACTGACGCTGGCCCGTCGCCGCCGGCTGGCGGTGGTCCGGCCCTGGCGCGAGGGCCTGCTGGCGCTGCAGACGCTGCATTGGCCCGAAAGCCTGAGGACGCTGGTCGCTCCCGCGGCGTCGGCGGCGGTGCCGTCCCCCAAGGAGATCCGGCTGGCGCGGACCCTGGTCGACGCCCTGACGGAGCCGTTCCGGCCCGAGGCGTATCCCAACCGCGCCAAGCAGGACCTCCTCGAACGGCTGGCGGCGCGCGCCGGCGAAGCGATCGCGGTCCGTGCGCCGGCGGGCATGCTGGCCGACCTGGTCGCCCAGCTCAAGGCCTCTGTTGAGGCGGTGGAGCGAGCCGCCCCGGCAGCGGACGGCGGCGCGGCCGAGGCCGCCCCGCCGGCGCGCCGCCGGCGCGCCCGCGCGGCCCGATGACGGACCCGCGGGGGTTCGTGCCGCCGATGCTGGCTGTGACCGCCTCGGGGCCGTTCACGGACGACGACTGGCGGTTCGAGGTGAAGTGGGACGGCTGGCGGGCCCAGGTGAGCCTCGTCGACCGCCTCCGGGTGCGCTCCCGGCACGGCTACGACCTGCTGGAGCGGTTCGCTGGCATCGGCCGGCTCGCGGAGGGACTGCGCGGCCCCGTGATCCTCGACGGGGAACTGGTGGCCATCCGGGACGGGCGGCCCGCCTTCGGGGCCCTGGCCGCCTCCGGCGCGGCCCTCGTCTTCGTGGCCTTCGACTGCCTCTATGACCGGGACGGCTGGGCGCTGGAGGATCCCCTCGACGTGCGCCTGGAACGGTTGGCTTCCGCCGTGGCCCCGGGCGCGCCGCACCTGGTGGTGGCGGACGGCTTGGTCGGCGCGGGCGAGGCCCTCTACGCCCAGGTCCGGGCCCACGGTCTGGAGGGCGTGATGGCCAAACGCCGGTCGAGTCGGTATCAACCCGGGCGGCGCAGCCCGGACTGGCAGAAGGTCATCGCGGGCCAGGAAGCCTGGTGCCCCGTGGAACGGCTGGCCCGCGAAGACGGGACGCTCTGGGCGTGGGTGCGGCCGCCGGGGTCGGACGCCGCCCAGCGCCTGCCCTGCGCGCCGGGGGTCGTCGCCCCGGACGGCCGGGTCGGCCGCGCGCGCGTGCACTTCCGGGAACTGACGGCCTCCGGGCGATTCCGCCACGGTCGTGTCCTGGCCCTGGAGGGGCCGCCGCCGTGAGACTGGACCGGGTGCTCTTCCCGGAGACGGGGATCACCCGGCGGGACCTGTTGGCCTACTATGCGCGGGTCGCCCCCCTCCTCCTGCCCCACCTCGCGGACCGGGCCGTGACCGTACGCCGCTGGCCCCACGGGATCCACGAACCCGGGTTCTTCCAGAAACATCCGGTCCCTGGAAGCGACGAGCCGATTCGGATCCGGGATCCGGACGACCTCCTGCGCTGGGTCGCCCTCGGCGCCATCGAGTTCCATGTGCCCTTGGCCCCGCTCGGCGATCCGGAGGATCACGACTGGGCGGTACTGGACCTGGATCCCCAGCCGCCCCTGGAGCGCGAGGCGACCTGGCGCGCCGCGCGGGCGGCGGCCGCCGTCTGCGCGCGGCTGGGCATCCCCTTCCGCGCCAAGACGTCGGGCCAGCGAGGCGTGCATCTGTACATCCCGATCGTGCCGACGCCGGCCCGGGCGGTGCTGGTCGCGGTGGAGCGGTTGGCGCGCCTGGTGCGCGCCGTGCTGCCGGACCTGGTGACCCTCGAATGGCGTCGGGCCCGCCGCGGTCCCCGCGTGTACCTGGACGTCGGCCAGAACGCCAAGCATCGCACGATGGCGGCCGTGTACACGGTCCGCGCCCGCCCCGGCGCTCCGGTGAGCTGGCCCCTCGCGCCCGACGATCTGGCCCGTGCGCCGGGGCCGGTGCCCACGCTGGCGGCGGTCCGGCACGGCCCATTGCCGCCCTGGGACCGTCCGCCGCCGGTGGACCTGGGGCGGATCCTGGACGCCCACGGCGTCCCGCCGCTGGAGGTGCTCCGCGGCCTCAGCGGGGCCCCCGTCCCCGCGCCGCTCGGGCCCGCACCGGATTGACGCCGCCCACCGGTGCCGTACCATCAAGCCAGGCCCCCCCTACGAGCGGCGCCTCGGCCCGCGCACGTCGTCGCCCGCCGGCGCCCCGAAGCCTTCGCGACGGGGACCGGGGGAGCCGGGGAGTGAGGCATGAACGTCATTCTGGGAATCTTGGCCCTGGCCTTCGTCGGGTGGCAGGTGGGACCCGCGCTGCGCGCGCGCTGGGTCTCCGCGGCATGGCTGGCCGAGCGTCTGGACCGAGGGGATCCGGTGATCGTGGCGGACATCCGATCCCGGGAGGACTATGACCGGGGCCACATCCGCCAGGCCGTCTCGGCGCCCCACACCCGCGTCCGCCAGTACGCGGGAATCTGGCCCAAGGACGCCGTCATCGTGCTTGTCGCCCGCTCCGGTTATCGCGAGGTCCAGGCCTGGCAGTGGCTCCGGCGGAGGGGATTCGCGCGGGTCTACTGCCTCAAGGGCGGGATGATCGGGTGGGTGCTGGCGCGGCTGGATGCCGCCGAGGCCGCGGGGGCGACCGATGCTGCCGCTGAATGAACGGGACCGCAAGGTCTTGGGGCGGATGCTGCGGGAGATCCGGCGCCCCATCACGCTGACGCTCTGGGGGCCGGACGGCACGGGGGCAGGACAAGCGGCCGAGTTGCTGGCCCCCCTGGCCGCGCTCGGGCCCACGCTCACGCTCGTGCGCGACCGGACGGCCCATCCGGCGGCGCCCGAAGCCCCCGTCATCACGCTGCACCCCGACGGCGGGGAGGCCCGGGGCTTGGTGTTTGCGGGCGTACCCGGCGGGTATCTCTTCGCCGGGCTGGTGCAGTTGCTGAGCGACTTCGACACGGCACCTCCCCCGTGGGATCCGGCCGTCCGCCGGCGGCTCCGTCGTCTCGGGGGATCGTGGTCGCTGGTGGTCTACGTGGCCGCCAACTGCCCGCCCTGCCCGTGGGTCATGCGCCTGGCCCATCGCCTGGCCCTCGCCCGTCCGGAGCGGTTCTTCGCCCTGGCCGTGGACGCCGGACTCGCCCCGGGGGTGGACGCCGTACCGCTCACGGTGGTCCGGGACGCCCGCACGGACGTGGAACGGGGTCGGATGCAGGGCTTCTGGCGCCCCGAGGGCTTGTTGAGCCTCCTCACGCGGCCGGCCCCGGCCTGACCGGCCGAGACATGCCCCCCGGCGCCGCGTCATAGGGTGGCTCCGAGGGGGCGAAGCATGGTCAACGCCGTGTGGGTGATCCTCATTGTCGGAGGACTTCTCGCGGCGGCGGCGGGCCATCGGGTGGAATCCCTCACGGAGGCGGCCTTGGCCGCGGCCGGCAAGGGCGTGGAGATCGCGTTCGGGTTCGTCGGGATCATGACCCTGTGGCTGGGCATGGCCCGCATCGCGGAGCGGTCGGGGCTGATGCGGCTGTTGGCCCGGGCCCTCGCCCCGCTGCTGCGCCGGCTCTTCCCGGCGGTTCCCGCGGACCATGCGGCGCTCGGCGACATCGCGATGAACCTGGTGGCCAACATGCTCGGGATGGGCAGCGCCGCCACGCCCTTCGGCCTGAAGGCCATGCAGGAGCTGCAGCGGCTCAATCCCGATCCCGCCACGGCGTCGCCCGACATCATCACCTTCCTGGCCCTGAACACCGCGGCCCTGAACCTCGTCCCCGCCGCCATCATCGCGCTGCGCGTGGCCAGCGGGTCCCGCGATCCGACGGCCATCGTCGGCCCCACCGTCGTGGCGACCGCCGCGGCCATGGCGGTGGCGGTCACCGCCGACCGGATCCTGCGGCGCCTGGCCCCGCCGCGTTCCGGCCCTAACCCCACAGACGGTGGGCCACCACCACGGCGGCGATGAACCCCGCGAGGTCGCCCAGCAGGGCGACGGCGAGCGCGTAGCGGCCGTTGCGGATCCCGACCGAGCCGAGGTAGAGGGTGAGCACGTAGAACGTCGTATCGGTGCTGGACTGCAGGGTGGAGGCGAGCCGGCCGACGAAGGAATCCGGGCCGTGTTGCTGCAGCAGGCCGGCCGTGATCCCCAGGGAGGCTCCCCCCGACAGCGGGCGCACCAGCATCAGGGGCACGACCGGCGCGGGCACGCCCAGGCGCCCGAGGGGACCCGAGAGGCGGGCGATGACCCAGGCCATCGCGCCCGACGTCTCGAACATGCTGAGCGCCACGAGGATCCCCACGATGTAGGGGATCATCGTGACCGCCATGCGGAACCCTTCTTCCGCGCCCTCGACGAACGTCTCGTACACCGGCAGCCCGCGGATCCACCCGTAGGCGGGGATGACGGCCAGCAGCAAGGGGATGGACCACACCGTGAGCGCCTCGACCAGACCGGTGAGATGGATCATGACACGCCTCCTCGTCGCCGGCGGGGCGGGCGGCGCCGGCCGCTAGAACCATATGGCCGGGACGGGGCGGCCAGTCCGGTTTGCTGGTTGACCCTCCCAAAGCGGGCGTGATAGGCTTCCGGTGATACGGTGCGCCATCGCACCCGCGCGGCATGGGCGGGGAGCGCGGCGGAGAGCCTAGATGGCGGCGGGAGGTGCCCCCAACGGTCTCAAGGAATCTGGTACGGCTGGGTCTCACGCTGCCGGAGCCGCCGCGGCCGGTTGCCGCGTACGTACCCGCACGCATCCGGGGCGAGTATTGCTGGACGTCGGGGCAGCTGCCCTTCCGCGACGGCCAGCTCCTGTGGCCCGGCGCCGTCGGCGGGACCGTCGGCGTCGAGCAGGCCCGGGAAGCCGCCCGGCAGGCGGCGCTCAACGCCGTCGCGGCGGCGGCGGCGGTCGTGGGCGGCGTGGACCATCTGGGCGGCGTCATCAAACTGGTGGGGTACGTCCACTCCGCGCCGGGCTTCTTCGGCCAGCCCGAGGTCGTGAACGGCGCGTCCGAGCTGATGCTGGCCCTGTTCGAGGAGAACGGGCGCCACGCGCGGTCCGCCGTGGGCGTGGCGGCGCTGCCGCTCAACGCGCCGGTGGAGATCGAGGTCGTCTTCTGGGTCCAGCGATGAGCCGACCGTCCTCAAACCGTCGGGCACGTCCATGAGACAGCGGCTGCAGCGTCTTCTGGCGCAGGCCGGACTGGGGTCGCGGCGGCAGATGGAGGCGTGGATCCGGGCGGGCCGCGTGGCTGTCAACGGCCGTATGGCGGTGCTCGGCACGCAGGCCGATCCGGCCGTCGACCGGGTGACCGTCGATGGGCACGCGGTGCCGCTCCCCCGGCCGGCGTTTCGGTATTATCTTCTTTACAAGCCCGAAGGGTACACCACGTCTCTGGCGGATCCCCACGCCGAACGTCTCGTGACCGAACTCTTCCCGCGGGACGGGGCCCGCCTCTTCCCCGTCGGACGCCTCGACCGGGACACCTCCGGCGCGCTGTTGCTCACCAACGACGGCTGGCTGGCGCATCGGCTGATGCATCCCCGCTTCCGCGTGCCCAAGGTCTACGAGGCGTGGGTGGAGGGACATCCCGGCCCGGAGGCCCTCAAGCGGCTCCGGCGGGGCGTCACCCTGGCCGAGGGTCCGGCCCGGGCCGAGTCCGTGACGGTGCTGGAGCGGACGCCCGGGTCCGCCCGCGTGCAGCTGGTGCTGACCGAGGGGCGCAAGCGGGAGGTGCGCCGCCTGCTGCAGATCATCGGCCATCCGGTGCGGCGCCTGGTCCGGACGGCGTACGCGGGGATCACGCTGGAGGGGCTCGAACCGGGTGCCGTGCGCCCGCTCACCCCCGACGAGGTGGCGGCACTGTATCGCATCGTGGAGGCGGGGCGGGACCCGGGCCGGCCGGCCGGGTCCGCCCCGCGAGAGGAGAGGGATGGACAACGTGGCAGCCGACGCACGGCCTCCCGCGCTGACCTTGGCCGAGATCAACCGCTGGACGCCGCCCGATCGCGGCGGCATCCGGTCCGCCACGCCCGAGGAGATTCTCGCCGGCCTGACCGCTGACGTCTACTTCGTCGGGTCGCTGGAGCTGTTGGACCACCTGGGGCTGGCGGATACCCCGGTCGTCGCCGAGGTCTTCGCCAACCGGGCGGGACTGCTGGCGGGGGTGGAGGAGGCCCTGGCCCTGCTGAGCCCGCTGGGGGTGGACGTCGAGGCCCTCGACGAGGGGCAGTGGGTGGAGGCCCGGCAGGTGGTCATGCGGATCACCGGGCCTTACCGCCGGTTCGGAATCTACGAGACGGCCCTCCTCGGCATCCTGGCGGCGTCGAGCGGATGGGCCACGGCCGCCCGCGAGGCGGTCCTGGCGGCCGACGGCGCGCCGGTCATTTCCTTCGGGGCGCGGCACGTGCATCCGGCCGTGGCCGCGGTGATGGACCGGGCCGCGCTGGTCGGGGGCGCGCAGGGCGCCTCGAGCATCCTCGGGGCGCGGCAGGCGGGACAGCGGCCGGCGGGCACCATGCCGCACGCGCTGATGCTGATGGTGGGGGACACGGTGGAGGTGGCGCGGGCGTTCGACCGGCTGATGCCGCCCGACGTGCCGCGTACCGTCCTGGTCGACACGTTCAAGGACGAGGCCGAGGAGGCGCTGCGGGTGGCGGCGGCCCTGGGCTCGCGGCTGGCGGCCGTGCGCGTGGACACGCCCCGGGAGCGGGGTGGCGTCACGCCGCACTTGGTCCGCGAGTTGCGCGCGCGCCTGGACCAGGCGGGCTACGGCCACGTCGGGATCTTCGTGTCGGGGGGGCTCACCCCGGACCGGATCCGGGAGCTGCGCCAGGCGGGCGCCGCCGGTTTCGGGGTCGGGAGCTACATCGCCGGGGCGCCGCCCTTGGACATGACCATGGACGTCAAGATGGTGGCGGGCCGCCCGGTCGCCAAGCGGGGACGGATCCCGGGACTCACTCCGGCGCCGGGCCTGCGCCGTCGCCTGCCTGCGTCCAGCGGCTGAGCCGCTGGCGCCAGGCGTCCGCCTCGGCCGGCCGCGCGGAGTGGACGCCCGCGCGGGCGAGGCGGAGGGCCTCGTCCGTCCGGCCCTGCCGCCAGAGCCAGTCGGCCCGCAGGAGGCCCGAGGGGTCGAATGCCCCGAAGGCGGTGAAGAGACGGTCGAGGTCGGCGGCGCGCGCGGGCTCGTCGAGGAGGGCGGCCAGCGCCAGAAGGAGGGCGCGGCCGCGCAGCCGGGCGGATGGCCGGGGCTCGAGGGCGGCCTCCGCGGCCAGTTGGTAGAGTGTCGCCCAGGCGGCCGCCTCGACCGCCGGGTGGCGCGCGGCTGGGCTGGCCCACAGCGGGTCGAGCGGGCATTCGGGGACGTCGCGGGCGACCGCCACCCACGCCACCAGCTCGCGGGGATCGGAGGTGCGGGTCGCCTCGCGCGCCAGGACCGTCCGGAGCCAGTCCACCCAGCGGGGCTCCTCCCACCATGCCGGATGGGCGCTGCGGGCCCAGGTGCGCAGGGTGGCGTGCCGGGCCCGGGGGCGCAGTCGGGCCAGTTCCCGGGCGGCGGCGTCCAGGGCGGCCCCGACGTCCGCGGGGGGCCGGGCGTACCAGGGAGGCGTCGCCGGCACACGGTCCCAGGGGAACGGCTGACCGGTCGCCCAGCGCCAGGGGGCGTCGGCGAAGACGGGGTCGGCCGGGTCCGGTGCGAACGGCTGGAATCGGTCGGGGTCCCGGGCCCAGATCAACCACAGGGCCGCCACGTGGCCGCAGGGCATGCGACGGTCGCACGTGCAGCCGACTTGCCAGCCTTCGGGCGTCCAATCACAATGAGGGTAGTAGTGGTCGCCGTAGCCGACGAGACGCGCCGCCAGTGAGGTGCCGCGGCGCAGGCAAGGCCCGATCCGACCCTGGGCATAGTAGTCTTGGGCCGCTTCCCGCCGGGACGGCGGCAGGACGGCCCACAGATCGGCTTCCGAAAACCGTGGTCCGCCCAGCGCAACCATGGACAGAGGCTCCTTTCGTGAGGAGGTGCGGCCATGACCATCCGGTGCACGGTGTGCGGCAAGGCGTTTGCCGTCGCCAAGTGGAACGAGGCGTACGAACGCCTCAGGCAGCACCAGACGGAGCCGTATGTCTGCGACACCTGTCAGGCGCGCATCCGGCGCGAAGCCCAGGACGAGGCGTTTCCGCGGTAGACGTCATTATAGCACGGCCCCGGGAAGGCTTTCCGCCGTTCCGGGGCCGTGCTATGCTGTCAACGACACCGAGGAGGGGATAGCTGGTGCGGGGAATCCGCGGCGCCATCACGGTGGATTCCAACAGCCGGGAAGCCATCCTGGAGGCCAGTCGCGAACTGCTGCTGGCCATGATCGAGGCGAACCGCCTGGAACCCGAGGAGGTCGTGTCGGTCTTCTTCAGCCTGACGCCGGATCTCAACGCCGCCTTCCCCGCTCAATCGGCACGGGAACTCGGATGGACCCGCGTCCCGTTGTTCTGCGTCCAGGAGATCCCCGTGCCCGGGGCCTTGCCCCGGGTGCTCCGCATCCTCATGCATGTGAACCGGGACGTGGGACTGGACGACGTGCGGCACGTCTACCTGCGCGGCGCACGGGCCTTGCGCGCCGACTTGGCGGAGCCGGGGTGGACATGAGGCGTCCGGTCATCGCCGTCGACGGCCCGGCCGGGGCCGGCAAGAGCACCGTCGCCCGCCGCGTGGCGCGGGCGCTGGGTTTCCGCTACATCGACACGGGCGCCATGTACCGGGCGGTGGCCCTGAAGGCCCTGACCACCGGGGTGGATCTGCGGAGCGAGGCGGCCGTGCGCCAGGTGGCGGCGGAGACGGAGGTGGATCTGACCTCCGGTCCGGGGGGCGAGACCCGGGTCTGGCTGGACGGCGTGGACGTGACCGAGGCGCTGCGGGGGCCGGAGGTAAACGCCAGCGTCTCCGTGGTGGCGGGATTTCCGAGCGTGCGGGCCCTCCTGGTGGAGCGGCAGCGGCGGTTGGCCGCGGACGGCGGCGTGGTGATGGACGGGCGGGACATCGGTACGGTGGTCCTCCCGTACGCGGACTACAAGTTCTTCCTAACCGCCTCCCTCGAGGCCCGGACGCACCGGCGGCAGCGCGAGTTGTCGCAGATGGGTTTTGCCGTGGATGCGGGCGCCCTGCGCGAGGAGATCCGGCAGCGCGACGCGCTGGACCAGAACCGGGCGGTCGCGCCGCTCAGGCGGGCGGAGGATGCGGTGGTCATCGACACGACCGACTTGTCCGTGGACGCCGTGGTCGATCGAATCCTGTCCCTGGTCACCGCGCGGGAGAGCTGACGTGTACTGCGTGTTCTATTGGTTGGTGCGGGCGTTCTTCCAGGCGGTCTTCCGCGTGGAGATCCGGGGGCTGGAGCACCTCCCCCGGGGGCCGGCCATCGTCGCGTGCAACCACATCAGCGGGTTCGACCCGCCGCTCTTGGGCTCCCTCCTGCCGCGGCCGGCGTGGTACATGACCAAGGCCGAGCTGTTTCGCATCTGGGGGCTCCGCTGGCTCATCCGGAAGTTGCACGCGTTCCCGGTGCGGCGCGGTCATCCCGACCGCGCGGCTCTCCTGTACTCCCTGCGCATTCTAAACGAGGGAGGCGTCCTCATCATCTTTCCGGAAGGACACCGCAGCCCCGACGGCGGGTTGCAGGATCCCCGCCGGGGGACGGCGTTCCTGGCGCAGAAGAGCGGGGCCCCCGTCGTGCCCGTCGGGTTGGTCGGACCGTACGGCTTCCGCCGGCGGGTGACCTTCCGGATGGGCCCGGCCTTTTACATCGATCCCGGGATGTCCGTGGACGAGGGCGCGCGGCGCATCATGGCCGCCGTCGCGGAGCAGATCGCCTCCATCCGGGAGGAGAGAGGGCTGGCCGCGTCGGGCGGAAAAGTATAAAATTGTAGACGGCAGAGTGTCGCACGTCACGCCGCACTGCCGGTTAGGGGGTCGCAGGATGGAAGAGCCTTTCGACAAGGAACGCGAACAGAACCCACAGACTGCGGGGGCGCAACAGGAAGAACAGGCGGCCCTCGAACAGTCCATGGGGATGGGGGCGGTCGAAGACATTCGGCCGGGCCAGATCGTGACCGGCACGGTCGTGCACATCGCACCCGACAGTGTGCTGGTCGACGTCGGCGCCAAGTCCGAAGGCATCGTTCACCTGCATGACTTGAGCCACCGGCGGTTGGAGCGTCCCGACGAAGTGGTCAAGCTGGGCGACGTGATCTCCGTGTACGTCCTGGGCTGGGAAGGCGAGGAGGGCATGCTGCGCCTGTCCAAGCGCCGGGCGGACGAGATCGAGGCGTGGCGCCGGCTGGAGGCGGCGATGGCCAACAACGAGGTCATCGAGGCGCCGGTGACGGAGGTCGTGCGCGGGGGCTTGGTGGTGGATGTCGGGCTGAGGGGATTCGTCCCGTCGTCCCACGTCGCCCAGGGATACGTGAACGACCTCAAACCTTTCCTGGGGCAGACGCTCCGGTTGAAGGTCATCGAGCTGGATCGCTCCAAGCGGCGGGCCATCCTCTCGCGAAAGGTCGTGCTGGAGGAAGAGGCGCGGATCAAGCGCGAGAAGCTGTGGCAGGAGATCGAGGAGGGTCAGGTCCGCGAAGGGGTCGTCAAGAGCCTCACGGACTTCGGCGCCTTCATCGATCTCGGCGGCGTGGACGGGCTCCTGCACATCTCGGAGATGTCCTGGGGCCGCATCCAGCACCCCTCGGAGGTGCTCAAGGAGGGGGAGACGGTCCGGGTCAAGGTGCTGCGCCTGGACCGGGAGAAGGAGAAGATCTCCCTCGGCCTCCGGCAGGTGCTGCCGAACCCCTGGGACACGGTGCAGGAGCGGTACCAGGAAGGTGCCATCTACACCGGCAAGGTCGTGCGGCTGGCGACGTTCGGGGCCTTCGTGGAGCTGGAGCCGGGCGTCGACGGGCTGGTCCACATCTCCCAGCTCGCCGACCACCGGGTGGCGACGCCGAGCGAGGTGGTGCAGGTCGGCGACGTCATCCGGGTCAAGGTGCTGTACATCGACCCCCAGGCCAAGCGCATCTCGCTGTCCAAGCGCGAAGCCGACGAGGAGGACGCCCAGGCGGCGGAATTGGAGACCCAGGCGGAGGCGGACGAGGGCTTCACCGTCGGCGAGCACTTGGCCGCCTATCACGCGGGGAACTGGGACGACGAAGAGCAGTAGCGTCACTTCCCGGGCTGCTTGGGCGGAGGACCCCCGCAGAGCCCGACCGAGACGGGCGTTCCGCGGGGGTCCTCCGTTGCCGCCCGCCGGGTGGACCGCGGGCGCCGGGGCCGGCCGCAGCGGGGGCGCGCCGGTCGCATAGGTCGCGGTCTGCCGGGCATATTCCCCTCGACGGCGCGGTCGCCGAGGGGAGGCGGAGACATGCGGCTGGTGTGGGCCGAGGCCATCGGATTGGCGGCGCTGCTGCTCCTGGGGTCGGGCTACGGCGAGGCGTGGTGGGCCGCGCGCGGCGTGAGCATCCGGCGGGTGGTGGGCGTCGGGGCGGGCGTCTGGGCGGCCGGCGCGGTCGTGCCGGACGGCGTCGACGTAGGCTGGGTTCTGTTGTCGCTGTGCGCCGGCACGTGGTTGTGGCGACGGTGGCCGGATCTGGGCCGCGCCGCCGTCTGGGGGGCGGTGGCGGCCGCCGTACGGGCGTTCGCGCCGATCGACCCCTATCAGGCGACCGTGGTTCCGGCCGTGGGGATCGAGGCGGTTCTCCTCGGCCTCGTCGCCACCGTCGGCGCGGCCGACCCGCCCACGGCGGGGGCGGTGGCGGTGGGCGCCGCGGCTTTCGCCGAGGTCTGGCGATGGCTTTTCGCCGGTCCCGGCACCGCGGGCGGAGGACCGACCGCGTGGCTTTACGCCCTCACGGCCGCGGTCACGGCGTTCTCCGCGGCTGCCGTCGGGCGGCGCGTGCCGCGCCGGGTCCCCCGTTGAGGGAGGCGTCGCGGCGGCTGGAGAGGAGCGGGGACGGTGGGCGGGCCGTCCCCCTGTTGTCGAGGAGGGAACAGGCGCCGTATGGCGACGGTGGTGTTGGTCGGACGCCCCAACGTGGGCAAGTCCGCCTTGTTCAACCGCCTGACGGGGACCCGTCGGGCGCTGGTCGAAGACGAGCCGGGGGTGACCCGGGACCGGCTCTACGAGGTCACGGACTGGAACGGACGGACGTTCACCCTCGTCGACACGGGCGGGCTGTGGCAGGAAGAGGAAGGCGCCATTCTGTCCTACGTGCGCCGCCAGACGCTGGAGGCCATTGGCGAGGCCGACGTGATCGGGTTCGTGGTGGACGCCAAGCAGCCGCTGTCGGCCGCCGACTGGGCGGTGGCCGACCTCCTGCGCAAGACCGACAAGCCCGTGGTCCTGATCGCCAATAAGGCGGAGGGATCGGTCGACTGGTCCGAGTTGTACGAGCTCGGCATGGGTGACCCGGTTCCGGTGTCGGCCACCCAGGGCATCGGGATCGGGGACCTCCTGGACCGTCTGGTCGAGTGCCTGCCCCCCGAGGACAGCGCCGTCCCGTCCGGCGAGGCGGTGAAGGTGGCCATCGCGGGGCGTCCCAACGTGGGCAAGTCGTCGCTCCTCAACCGTCTCGTGGGGGCGGAGCGCAGCCTCGTCACGCCCATCGCGGGGACCACGCGGGACGTGGTCGACGCGCGCATCGAACGGGAGGACGGCACGTACGTGATCCTGGACACGGCGGGGCTCCGGCGCCCGAGCCGGGTGGAGCCGGGGCTGGAGCGGCGGACGGTGGCGCGGACGCTCAGCGCCGTGCGGGAGGCCGACGTGGTCCTGCTCGTGGTCTCCGCCGAGGAGCCGGCCAGCCACCAGGACCTCCGCATCGCGGGGCACGTGCGGGACCGCCACCGGGCCGTGGTGCTGCTGGTGAACAAGGCCGACCTGGTGCGCGGCGAGACGCGCCCCCTGATCCGGTACGTCCGGGAGCGCTTCGACTTCCTGGCCTTCGCGACGGTGCTGCCGATCTCGGTGCTGACGGGGTGGCACGTCGACGCCATCTGGCCCGCCGTGCGGCATGCGTACGAAAGTTTCAGCCGCCGCGTGGCGACCCCGGAGCTCAACCGGCTGGTGCAGGAGACGGTGGCCCTGACGCCGCCGCCCACGGTGCACGGACGGACGGCGCGGTTCTACTACGCGACCCAGGTGGGGGTGCGGCCCCCGCACTTCGTGTTCTTCGTCAACAACCCCGACTGGGTCCACTTCTCCTACGAGCGCCATCTGGAGAACGTCATCCGCGAACGCTGGGATTTCGAGGGGACTCCGCTCCGGTTCACCTTCCGGGAGCGGCGGCCGCGGCCCTCCTGAGGGCGACCCAGATCCTGGTATTCGAGCCAGGCTCCCGTCATATTCTGCATCGGGTTCTCATAGGGTGACTGCGGGACAGGCGAGGACCGGCGCCAACCCGAATGCAGGGGAGGGACGGGAGCGGCATGGAGAAGTTCGACCTGTTTCAGGATCTGGCCGAACGCACCGGCGGTGACATCTACATCGGGGTGGTGGGGCCGGTCCGCACCGGGAAGTCCACCTTTATCAAGCGGTTCATGGAGCGGATGGTGCTGCCGGCCATCACCGACCCCAACGACCGGGAGCGGGCCATCGACTCGCTGCCCCAGAGCGGCACCGGACGGACGATCATGACCACGGAGCCGAAGTTCGTTCCGGACGACGGCGTCGAGGTGGTGCTCAACGACGCGGTCACCTTCCGTGCCCGGCTGGTCGACTCGGTGGGATACACCGTCGCCGGCGCGCTGGGTTACGAGGAGAACGCGGCCCCGCGCATGGTGCTGACGCCGTGGTCGGAGGCTCCCATGCCGTTCGAGGAAGCGGCGGAGATCGGCACGCGGAAGGTCATCGCCGAACACTCGACCATCGGGTTGGTGATCACCACGGACGGGTCGTTCGGCGAGCTTCCGCGCGAGGCGTACGTCCCCGCCGAGGAGCGGGTCGTGGCGGAACTCAAGGAACTCGGCAAGCCGTTCGCCGTGGTGCTGAACTCGGCGCACCCGTACGCCGAGGACACGATCCTGCTGAGCCAGGAGCTGACCGAGCGCTACGACGTGCCGGTGGTGCCCACGAACTGCCTCGAGCTGCGCCAGGACGACATCGTACACATCCTCGAACAGGTCCTCTACGAATTCCCCGTGACCGAACTCACGGTCACGCCCACCGGGTGGCCCGAAGCGTTGCCGGCCGGCCACTGGCTGCTCCGGCAGCTCGACGAGGTCATCGCGCGGGTCCGGGCCGGCGTGCATCGGCTCCGTGACATCGAGGGGGCCCTGGCGGAACTCAAGGCGCAGGATTTCACCGACCAGGTGCGCCTGGTGTCCATGGCCCTCGGCACCGGCGAGGCGGCGATCAGCGTGGGGGTCCGCCCGGAGCTGTTCTTCCGGGTCCTGGGGGAGATGGCGGATCGTCATGTGGCCTCGGAGACCGACGTGCTCAAGCTCTGGCAGGAGTTCGTGCGCGCCAAGGCCGAGTGGGACAAGGTCGAGGAAGCGGTGCGGGACGTGCGCGCCACCGGTTACGGGATGGTCGCCCCGACCCTGGACGAGCTGAACCTGGCGGAACCCGAACTCATCCGGCGGGGCAACCAGTTCGGCGTGCGGCTGCGGGCCCGCGCTCCCTCGATCCACATGATCCGCGCCGACATCGAGACGGAGATCACGCCCATCATCGGTACGGAGCGGCAGGCGGACGAACTGGTCCAGTATCTGCTCGACCAGTTCGAGGACGATCCCCAGAAACTCTGGGCGACGAACTTGTTCGGCAAGTCGCTGAACGACCTCGTGCGGGAGGGGATCCAGTCCAAGCTCTTCAAGATGCCGGAGAACGCCCAGGAAAAGCTCCAGGAGACGCTGCAGCGCATCATCAACGAAGGCTCCGGGGGTCTCATCTGCATCATCATCTAACAAGGATCGGGGGCGCGCGACCGCGGGGCGGGCGGCGCGTCGCCCGCGGCCGCCCGGTCGCCTCACCCGCGCGGCGAGGGGACGGGGCCGGTTCGTGCCCGGGCAGGGAGGTCTTCGTCCGCACGAAGGGAGGCGCGAGGGTGTCAAAGGAGACTTGCGCCCGGGCGCGAGCCGGCCTATAGTAAAGGTGGATGCCGGGCTGTGGCGCAGTAGGTAGCGCGCTACCTTGGGGTGGTAGAGGTCGTGGGTTCGAATCCCGCCAGTCCGACCAATTAGGGGCCGAGCGGTTCGGCCCCGCTTTTTTTGGTACAGGACCCGGGCGGCGGGGCATGCTACACCCATGGGCCGAACGGACTTCCACCCCAAGCGGCGGGTCGTCTGGGACGACCGGGTGGTCGCGGCGGGGACCGTCTGGCGCCGCGGCCTGACGGTGCGGCGGGGCGGCGTTCGGCTGGAGGCGGCGGTCGGCGTGACGCTCTACTGGGTGGATTTCGCCGCCGGCCGGCTCTCGGTCCGCCCGGTGCGGATGTTCCTCGGGCCCCGTGGCGTTGTGACCGTCCACCGCGGCCCCGTGTTCGCGGGCGCGGCGGGGGGCTTGGACCCGATGCCGCAGCCCCGCGACGTGCTCGTCGGGGTCCTCCGCTGGCTCACCCACGCCAAGCTGGTCGCCCTCGAGCGGCTGGACCGGGCGGTCGCCGAGCTGGAGACGCACCGGGCGGAGCGGGCCGACGGGCGTTGGGAGGAGGTCGCCTTCCGGTTGCGGCGGGCGGCGGTCCGGTTGCGGCGGATCATCGGCCGGGAGCGCCTCGCCGTGCACGGGCTCCTGGCGGCGGGCACCCGGGCACCGGACGTGGGCCTGCTGGGCGTCTACGACGAGCTCGTGCGGCTCCTCGACCAGACGGACACCTGTCGCGACCTGCTGAACGGGGCGCTCGACGCGCACTTCTCGTCCCTTAGCGCCCGGCTGAACGAAGTGGTCAAGACGTTGACCGTCCTCACCACCGGATTTCTGCCCATCTCGGTCGTGGCCGCGCTCTACGGGATGAACCTGCGCTACCTGCCCGCGGCGGACCATCCCTGGGGCTTCTGGGGTCTCATGGCCCTCATGGCCGTCGCCGAAGGGGGACTCGTCGTGTATTTTCGCCGCCGGCGCTGGCTCTAGAGGAACCCGGCGGCCGCTTGTGGAAATGCGTGGCCGGTGAGGCAGCATGACGACACCTGAGGACAACCTGGTCGACCGGTTCGAGGCCACCGTCAATCCGGGGCTGGCGCGGATCCAGCGGTTCATGGGGTTGACGGCCGTCGAGGCGGGCGGGTTCGGCGCCGAGGTGTGGGACGAGACCGGGCAGCGGTACCTCGACCTGGGCGGCGGGTACGGGGTCTTCGTCCACGGTTACCGCCATCCCCGGATCGTGGCCGCCGCCGTCCGGCAGCTGGAACAACTGCCGCTGTCCTCGCGGGTCCTGTTGAACCGACCGATGGTCGCCCTCGCGGAGGAACTGCGGGCGCTTACGCCGGGTGACCTCCAGTAC
The DNA here is from genome assembly GCA_023565505.1 of Actinomycetes bacterium. Classification (GTDB taxonomy): domain Bacteria; phylum Bacillota; class Sulfobacillia; order Sulfobacillales; family JAIMBI01; genus JAIMBI01. The sequence continues at coordinate 22,365 of JAIMBI010000021.1, forward strand.
AGTTTCTTCTGCAACAGCGGGGCGGAGGCGGTGGAGGCGGCCCTCAAGTTCGCCCGGGCCGCGACCGGGCGGACCCACTTCGTCGCGGCCGAGGGGGCCTTCCACGGCAAGACCTTCGGGGCCCTGTCGGTCTCCGGCCGCCGTCTCTACCGGGAGCCGTTCGAGCCGCTGCTGCCCGGGGTGCGCCATGTGCCCTTCGGTTCGGTGGAGGCCCTGGAGGCGGCGGTCGGCCCCGAGACGGCGGCGGTCGTCCTCGAGCCCATCCAGGGGGAAGGCGGCGTCATCGTGCCCCCGCCGGGTTACCTGGCGGCCGCGCGGCGGATTTGCGACCGGGCGGGAGCCCTCCTCATCGTGGACGAGGTCCAGACCGGCATGGGTCGGACCGGTACCCTCTTCGCCGTGGAGCAGGAGGAGGTCGTGCCCGACCTGATGACCTTGGCGAAGGGCCTCGGGGGCGGTGTGGTCCCCATCGGCGCCGTGGTGGGGCGTCCCGGCGCCTTCCGGTTCTTCGAGGAAGCCCCGCTCCTGCACACGTCGACGTTCGGGGGCAACCCGCTGGCCGCCGCCGTGGCCCGCGAGGCGCTCCGGGTGATGGTGGAGGAGGATCTGCCGGGCCAAGCCCGCCTCAAGGGGGCTTGGCTCGCCGGCCAGCTGGACCAGTTGGCCCGGCAGTATCCCGACATCATCCGGGAGGTCCGGGGCCGCGGGCTCATGCTCGGGCTGGAGCTGGTCACGGCGGGACACGCCGGGGCCCTCATGAGCGAGATGTTCGCCCGGCATGTGCTCGCCGTGTACACGCTCAACAACGAACGGGTGATCCGGTTCATGCCGCCTCTGGTCATCACGGAGCAGCAGCTCGCCACGGTGGTCGAACGGCTTGCCGACGCGCTCGCGGCCGTGCGGGCCATGGATCTCGAGGAGTAGGAGGCGACCGACGGATGCCCACGGTGGAAGTCGAGATGACGGTGCCCGGGCCGCCCGATCGCGTCATGGCCCTCTTGGCGGACATGGAGCGGTTCCCCGCGTTCATGGCCAACCTGGAGTCCGTGACCGTCCGGGAGCGGGGGGAGGGCTACACCATCTCGGAATGGGTGGCGCGCCTGCAGGGGGCCCGCTTCCGGTGGGTGGAGCGCGACGAGTTCGGCGCGGACCGGATCACGTTCCGGCAGGTGGAGGGCGACCTCCGCCGGTTCGAGGGCGAATGGGTCGTGGAGCCGGCCGAGGGGGGGACGCGGGTGCGGTTCGTGACGACCTTCGAGTTCGGCATGCCCATGCTGGCGACGCTGCTCAACCCGGTGGCCAAGATTGCGCTGCGTGAGAACGGCCGCGCCATGCTGGCGGCCATCGCGGCGGAGCTCGCGCGGGAGGGGTCCGCCTAGATGCCGCCCATCCGGCTGCTCCTGGTGGTCGCCGACGCTGCGCCGGAGAACTTGGCCTTCGCCGCCTGGGCGGCGGACCGGCTGGAGCGCCCGGCCTTCGCGCCGGGGATCATCGGCTCCGCGGCGGTGCGGGCGTTACCCGTACCGCCCGACGTGGAGCGGACGGCGTGGCCGGAGGGCGGCTTGGGGGCGCGCCGGGCGGCGCGGCGGATCCTGGTCCGGGCCGCCGCCGCGGCGGACGCCGTGGTCGCCGTCGGTCATCGGGCTCTCGACGCCGTCGGCCGGATCCGACCGGTCGGCGGCGTCGTCGTGTATGTCCGCACCCAGGTTCCGACTGGATATGGGGACCGCCAGCGGGAGGCGTGGTGGGCGTCGCGGATGGACGCCCGCTGGCTCGCGGGTCCGGCCGCGGCCGCCGCCCCGCCGGCCGCCGTCCCGGCGCGGGCGGCGGTCCGGTCCCGACTGGGTCTTTTGGCCGACACGCTCGTGGTGGGCCTCGGGGGCCGGCCGTCGGACGCCGGTCGGGCGGCCGCGGCGGCGGCGCTGAGCGCCGCGGGCCCCGACGCCGTGCTCCTCGACCTCGCCGGGTGGGGATCCGTGGTGCCCTGGCCCCGGTCGGTCGCGGCCGCCGCGACGGCCGTGGCGGCCGCCGACCTCCTCCTCCTGCCGGACGCCGGGGCCGGCGACGCCGCGCTCCTGGACGCGGCGATGCGCGCCGCCGTGCCGGTGGTGGCCAGTCCCGCGCCGGACCACGTGGGGCGGTTCCGCTGCCCGGTCGAGGGGTTCCTGGTGCCCCTCGACCGTCCGGACGCGTGGGCGGAGGTGGCGGCGGCGCTGGCTGAGGACGCCGGGTTTCGACAGCAGGTCGGCGGGGCCGGGTCGCGGCGGACCACGGACGGAGATCAGGCGGCCCGCGAGTTTGGCTCGCTCGTGGCTGGCACCCTGGTGCGCCGTACGGGCCGCTGTCCGGTCTGCCCGGAAGGGGCGGCGCCCGGCCGCGGGGACGGTTCCCCCGGGTCGGTGGAAGGACTTGAGGAAGGCACTGTAAGACGGCGAGAGATGATGTGAACGAGAGATATTGCCGCGACGAAGGGGCGCCACGCGCAATGACCTCGGCTTTTCACGCCCCAGCCGAGTATTTTATTGACACAAGGGGACCCTTTGATACAATGTACCATGGCCGCTGGGCGGCCAGCCGGCGCGGCGCGCATCGACGCCGTTCGCCGCCAAACGGGGTCGAAGGGGGTTGGGAATGCGATGAACGCTTTGGGTCGACACGTGCTGGCGGAAGTGCACGGTTGTGACCCCGAAGTGTTGAACGACGTGGCCGGCGTCGAGGAGGTCATGGTCCAGGCCGCCCTGCACGCCGGCGCGGAAGTCCGGGAGGTGGCCTTTCACAAGTTCAGTCCGCAGGGCGTGAGCGGCGTGGTGGTCATCTCCGAGTCGCACCTGGCCGTGCACACGTGGCCGGAGCACGGGTACGCCGCGGTGGACGTCTTCACATGCGGCGATTCCGTAAACCCCTGGGACGCCTGTCAGTACATCGTGGAACGCTTCGGGGCGACGCATTTCACGGCCTCGGAAACCTTGCGCGGCGTGATGGTGGGCAAAGCCGTCGAACGGGCGGCGGTCTGATGGCGGAGGCGGATTCGTGGCGCGAACCTTTGTGATGGTCAAGCCGGACGGGGTACGGCGGGGATTGGTCGGCGAGATCATCGCCCGGCTGGAGCGGAAGGGCCTGGTACTGGCAGGCCTGAAGCTCATGCGGGTCACGCCGGAACTGGCCGGCGCCCACTATGCGGAGCACCGAGACAAGCCCTTCTACCCCGAGCTGACAGCCTTCATCACCAGCGGTCCCGTGGTCGCCATGGTCTGGGAGGGTCCCCGGGCGGTCGAGGTCGTGCGGGCCCTGATGGGGGCGACGGATCCGCTGCGGGCGCAGCCGGGAACCATCCGGGGCGATTTTGGCTTGGCGATTACGGAAAACGTGGTGCACGGGTCGGACAGCGAGGAATCGGCCGAGCGGGAGATTGGCCTCTTCTTCACGAGCGGCGAACTGGTGGCCGCGTCCTCCTCTTAAAGCGGGTCCATGACCGGGTGGTTCTGGGTTTTCGGCGGGGCGGCAGCGGGAGCTGCCGCCTATGCCGTCTTGGGGGAGCCGTACTGGATCCGGGAGGTGACGTACGTCGTCCCGGCGGAGGGCAAGGACGGGCTCGACGGCCTTTCGGTGGTGCTCCTCACGGACCTCCACGGGCGCGCCGACGCCCTGGCGCGGCCGACCGTCCAGGGTTGGATCGCGGCCGCCGACCTCGTCGTCGTGGCGGGGGACCTGTACAGTCCGCTGCGCCCCCGGCGGCCGCTGGCCCGGGCGTTGGTTCGCCTGGACCCGGCGCGCTTGGTCTTCGTGTCGGGCAACCACGACTGGCGCCGCGGCCGCCTCGATCTGGCGCCGTGGGTGCCGCCGCCCGGCGTGGTGCTGGACAACCGGTGGATCCGGCGCGAGCGGCGGGGCGCGCCGTACGTCGTGGCAGGCCTGCCCGACCTGGAGCGGGGCCGGCCGGACTGGGACGCGTTCGCCGATATCCCCGCGGGCCTCCCCGCGCTGCTGGTGAGTCACCGGCCGGATGCGGTGCTGGACCCGCGGAGTGCCCGGTTCTTCCTGGTGCTGGCCGGTCACACGCACGGGGGACAGGTCGCCATCCCCGGGTGGGGACCGATCCTGCGCCACACCCGGGTGCCCCGGCGGGCGGCGGCGGGCCTTTCCCGGTGGCCGCCCGACCGGTGGCTGGTGGTTTCGCGCGGCCTCGGCACCTCGGAGCTGCCGATCCGGTTCGGCGCCCGGCCGGAGGTCGTGCGCGTGGTGGTGCGGGTCCGGCCGGCGAGCGGCGCGCCGACGTCGGGACAGTGGATCCCCCCGGCCGAATCGGGGATCATGGAGGAAACGGATTACGAGGCCGGGGAGGCACGACGGGCGACGCGCCCGCACCCCCCGGACCGGGAGGGATGACATGGGACAGGCACCGGTCGGGGTCATCGGGGGGACGGGCGTTTACGACCCGGCTTGGCTCGACGGGGCCGAGCCGCGGACGGTGGACACCCCCTACGGATCCGTGGCGGTGGTGACGGGATCGGTCGACGGCGCCCCGGCTGTGTTCCTCAACCGGCACGGGGCGGGCCATGCGCTCCCGCCGCACCGGGTGAACTACCGCGCCAACGTCTATGCGCTGTGGCGCCTCGGCGTCCGGCGGGTGGTGGCTACCGCGGCGGTGGGCTCGCTCCATCGGGCCCTCGCGCCGGGCCACCTGCTGCTGGCCGACCAGTTCCTCGACTTCACCAAGGGACGGGTGGCCACCTTCTTCGACGGGGGACCCGGGGGCGTGGTGCACACCGACATGACCGAGCCCTACTGCCGGGGGTTGCGCGAGGCGCTCAGGGCGGAGGCCGTGGCCCAGCGCCTGCCGCTCACGGCGGGCGGCACCTATGTCGCCACCGAGGGACCCCGGTTCGAGTCCGCCGCGGAGATCCGGGCGTTCCGCCTGCTGGGCGGCGACGTGGTGGGGATGACGGGCGTCCCCGAGGTGGTCCTGGCCCGCGAGCTGGGGCTGTGTTACGCCACCGTGGCGCTGGTCACCAACTATGCGGCGGGCCTGGCGGGGGCCCGGCTCACGCACCAGGAGGTGCTGGACGTCATGGCCCGGCAGAGCGCGAGCGTGCGGCATCTCTTGCGCGCCGTGCTCCCGCGGCTGGACGCCGTGGCCTGCGACTGCGCCGGCGCCCCGGCGGCGTTGCCCCCCGCCGCCCGGGAGGAGGGGACGGGACCGTGAGCGAGACACCCACCCGAGACGTCCGTGCGGGCGAGGCCAAGCTGGCCTGGGTACGGCCCCGGATGCCGCTCCTGGCGCGGATCCGGGAGCGGTTCCGGGCCGAGCGGCCGCTGGCCGGCGAACGGCTGGCCATGTCCCTCCATCTCGAGGCCAAGACCGCCGTCCTGGCCGAGTTGATGGCCGAGGGAGGCGCGGAAGTGGCCATCACCAGCTCCAACCCGCTCTCGGCGCAGGACGACGTGGCGGCGGCCCTCGCCGCGCGCGGGGTCGCGGTCCACGCCCGGCGGGGCACGGACGCGGCGGAGTTCGACCGGTTGCACCATCGCGTCCTGGACATCCGGCCCACCCTCATCCTCGACGACGGGGGCGAGCTCCTGGCCCGGCTGGTGACCAGCCGCCGCGACCTGGCCCCGGGGGTCAAGGGAGGCGGCGAGGAGACGACCACGGGGGTCCTTCGCATCCGGGCGCTCGCCCGGGAAGGCCGGCTGCCCTTCGCGATGGTCGTCGTCAACGACGCGCCCATGAAGCACCTGTTCGACAACCGTTACGGCACCGGCCAGTCGACCTGGGACGGGATCATGCGGGCGACCAACATGTCGGTCGCCGGGGCCCGGGTGGTGGTGGCCGGCTACGGCTCGTGCGGCCGAGGGATCGCCCAACGGGCCCGCGGCCTCGGAGCGCACGTGGTGGTCACCGAAGTGGATCCGGTCCGGGCCAACGAGGCCTGGATGGACGGCTTCGCCGTCGCGCCGATGGCCGAGGCGGTCGTGGGAGCGGACATCGTGGTCACCGCCACGGGCAACCGGGGCGTGGTCCGGGCCGAGCACTTCGCCGCCATGAAGGACGGGGCGGTCCTGGCCAACGCCGGCCACTTCGACGTCGAGGTGGACGTGGCGGCCTTGCGCCGGACCGCCGTGGAGACGGTGCCGGGGCGCACCCCCGACGTGGTGGGCTACCGGCAGCCGGACGGGCGGGTCCTGTACGTGCTGGCCGAGGGCCGGCTGGTCAACCTGGCGGCGGCCGACGGGCACCCCGTCGAGATCATGGACCTGACCTTCGCCCTGCAGGCGCTCACGCTCGAGCGGCTGGCCCGCGAGCCCAAGCCGCCGGGGGTCTGGCCGGTGGATCCGGACATCAACCGATGGGTCGCCGAGACGCGCCTGGCGGTCCTCGGCGTGGCCATCGACCGGCTGACGCCGGAGCAGGAACGCTACCTCGGATCGTGGGAGGGGATCGGGTGAGCCCGGGGCACGACGAGGTGGTCATGACCGCCGAGGTGGTGGTGACGGGCGACGCGGCGGGGACCGTGTACGCGCCGGGTGAGGTGGCCTGGTCCGGCGACCGCCTCGTGTACGTGGGGCCGCCGAGGGGGCGGACGGGCGGCCGCCGCATCGCCGTGGGGGACGGCGCCATCCTGCCCGGTCTGGTCAACACCCACAACCACGCTGCGATGGCGCTGCTCCGCGGCTACGCCGACGACGCGCGGCTCATGGCGTGGCTGAGGGATCACATCTGGCCCGTGGAGGCCCGCATGACGGCCGAGGATGTCTACGTCGGCACGCTGCTGGCCTGCCTGGAGATGATCCGGGGCGGGACGGTGGCGTTCGCCGACATGTACCTCCACGCCGACGCGGTGGCCCGGGCGGCGGACGCGGCCGGCCTCCGGGCGTTCGTGGCCCGGGGCCTCGTGGGGGACGGGCCCGAGGCGGAGGCGGCTCTCGCGCGGGCGGTCGAGGAGGCGCGCGGCTTCGCCGCCCGCTACCCGCTGGTGGAGGGCTGGCTCGGCCCGCACGCACCGTACACGTGTTCGCCCGCGCTGCTGGAGCGCGTGGCGGATCAGGCCCGCCTCCACGGCCTGGGCATCCACATCCATCTCAGCGAGAGCGTCGAGGAGATTCGGGAGGTGCGGGCGCGCTACGGCCTGTCGCCGATCGCCTTGGCGCAGCGCACGGGCATTCTGGGGGAGCGCACGCTCGTCGCGCACGGGGTCCACCTGGATGCGGAGGACATCCGCCTGCTGGCGGAAAGCCGGGCCACCGTGGCGCACTGTCCCGTCTCGAACCTCAAGCTGGGCAACGGGACCGCGCCGGTGCTGGACCTCTTGGCCGCCGGGGTGAACGTGGCCCTCGGCAGCGACGGCCCGGCCAGCACCAACACCCTGGACCTCTTCCTGGAGATGCGGGTGGCGGCCTGGCTGCAGAAGACTCTCCGGGGCGATCCGGCCGCCTTCGGGGCCCGCCAGGCGCTGGCGCTGGCCACGCGGGGCGGCGCCCGGGGTCTCGGCTATGCCGGCGGCGTGCTCGAACCCGGCGCCCCGGCCGACCTGGTCGCCGTCCGGTGGAGCCGTCCGCACACGACGCCGCACACGGACCCGCTCTCGACCGTGGTGTACGCGACCCAGGCGTCCGACGTGCGCTACACCGTCGTGGCGGGGCGCCTTCTGCTGGACGACGGGCGGGTGACGGTGGTGGACGAGGACGCCGTCCTGGCGGAGGCCCGGGAGCGGGCCGGACGGCTCACCGGGCGGCCGTAACGGGTCACGGGCGCAGGAACGCCGCCGGCGGGCGCCGAAGCCAGGCCGGGAGCGCGCGATGCGGCGCCGGTGCGGAGGACGGCGGCCTCGACGCGACCGCGCCGGGGCGGGATGCGTCGGCGGGAAGTCGTCGTCGGGAGGAGGACGCAACCCATGAATCCGTTGGAGGACAACCCCTGCATCATCTGCGGCCCGGACAACCCCATTGGGCTTCGCGTCCGCTACGTCCCCGAGGGGGACGGGGTGGTCGCGCGCGTGGCGGTGCGGGAGGATTTCCAGGGCTTCCGCGGCGTCGTGCACGGCGGGGTGCTGACGGCGCTCCTCGACGACGCGATGTGGCACGCCGTCTTTCATCGGACCGGGCGCTCCACGGTGACCGTGGACCTCACCACCCGGTTCGTCAAGCCCGCTCCCGTGGGGACGGAGCTGACGGTGACGGCGACGGCCGAAGCCATGCGCCATCGCTTGGCGCACGCGGCGGCCACGATCCGGGAGGCCGCCACGGGGGCCGTCCTGGCGCAGGCGGAAGGCCGGTTCATGGCCCAGCCCCGGTGACGCCGGACGCGGGCCGGATGCCGGTCGTGGCGCTGCATGTCCACACGCGGTACTCCGACGGCACCGGCACGCCGGCAGAGGTGCGGGCGGCGGCGGCCCAGGCGGGGATCGACGTGGTGTGGATCACCGATCACGACACGCTGGCCGCCCGGGACGACCCGGCCGTGGGGTGGCGTGACGGGCGTCTTTTGCTCGTCGGCGCCGAGGTGACCACCCGCGCGGGGCATCTCCTGGTGCTCGGTGCCCCGTCGCTGACCGACGCGGGGCGCGACGGCGTCGAGACCGCCCGCGCGTACCGGGCCCGGGGTGCCGCGGTGTTCGCGGCGCACCCGGCGGACCGGGGCAACCGCTTGCTGGGTTTCGGGCCGTATCCGTGGACCGCGGGGCGGGACGCGCTCACGGGCCTGGAGGCGTGGAACCATCTCTCCCAGTGGGGAGCGGCCCGGGACGGCCTCGGCCGGCTCCTCGTGCGGGGCCGTCGGCCGGAGGCGGGGACACGGTGCCCCGACCCGGCGGCCTTGGCCCTGTGGGACGCGTGGAGCCGGGAGGGACCCATGGCGGCCGTCGCCGGCGTCGACGCCCACGGCATCCGACTGGGCCGGGGGCGGTGGACGGTGGCCGTGCTGCCCTACGCCGCCGCCTTCCGGACCGTGTGGACCCAGGTGGTGCTCGACCGGCCGCTGTCCGGACGCGTGGCGGACGACGAACAGCACCTCACGGCGGCCGTCGCCCGCGGGCGTGCGCTCCTGGTCGCCGGCTCGGGCGGGCGGGCCACCGGGTTCCAGTACGAGGCGGAGGGGCCGGACGGGCCGGCGCCGATGGGGTCGACCGTCCCGTGGCGCCCGGGGTTGACGCTGGTCGCGCGGGCTCCGACGGCGGTCGAGTGGGTCTGGGTCGCCGACGGCCGGCCGGTCTCGTCCGAGCGCGGCCGGGCGAGCCGGTTCGTGGTCGCGCACCCCGGTGTCTATCGTGTCGCGGCCGGCCGCCTGGGTCCGCGCGGGGTGCTTCCGTGGGTGTACGCGAACGCCATCCGGGTAGTCGAACCGTCGGCCCCGGGATGAGCTAGAGCCGCCCGCCCGCCCGCTCGAGCACGGCGCGCGCCCGTTCCGCCGCTTCCGCCGGCACCACGGCGGTCACCAGGGCCGCCTCGTTCCAGGTGGCGCCGGCGTACCAGTTGGCCGCAGCCGTCCACTTGTCGTCCAGGGCGGCGGGGTGGTAACCGAGGCGGCCCCACTCGGCGATGGGGGCGCCGTCGGTCGGGTCGTCGGGGGCCGAGCCCACCGAGACGACGTCGAACCCGGCCTCGCGGAGGGCGTCGGCGGCGCGTTCCGCGTCTTCGCGGAAGGCGAAGCGGGCGATGAGCGTCCGCTCTCCGGGGTCGAGGACGGGATGCCGGTTGTCTTGGGGCATGGCGAGACCTCCTTTGTCCGCGCATGGGGCCGGAAGCCCCCGGGCCGGTCGGCGTGCGGCGGGCGCCGGGGTCTTGGGGGCCGCACCGGACATGCGGCGGGCATCTTCGCGACGCGTCTAGCATTCCCGGGGGCGCGGCGGTCGACGCGCCCCGCGGACCGGGGGGACACGGTGAAGATTTATTGGATCCGGCACGGAGAGACTTTCTACAATCAAGCCAACCGCTTTCAGGGCATGCTGGACGTGCCGCTGTCCGACCGCGGCCGCCGGCAGGCGGCCACGCTGGCCGAGGTGTTCCGCCCGGGGACGGTGGAGGCGGTCGTGGCCAGCGACCTGGAGCGGGCCCGGGCCACGGCCGAGCCGTTGGCGCATCGACTCGGGGTGCCGTTGGTGCTCAGGCCCGGTCTGCGTGAGCGCCACCTGGGACGGCGACAGGGGCAACCGGTCTGGCCGGGGGGTTTCAGCCAACCGGGCGACGGTATCGAGACCGGCCCCCGGTTCCGCTTCCGGGTGCACCAGGAACTGCGCTGGCTGTTGGCTCAGCCCTGGCAGGCGGTGGCGGTGGTGGCCCACGGGGGCGTGCTGCGGATGGCGGCGGAGCTGATGGGAGCCGGCCTCCGGCCGCGGTTCGGCAACGCCTCGGTGACGTTGTGGGAGAGGCAGGCGGGCGCGACGTGGATCCTGCACTATTCGAACGCGAGCTGGACCGAGTCCCGACCCTAGCGCCGGGGTACGTCGTCCTCGACCTGGAGACCACCGGCTTCGATCCGCGGCAGGACGCCATCCTTCAGGTGGCGGCCGTGGCCGTGGGACCGGAGGGCGTCGCCTGCTGGAGCTCGTTGGTCCGGCCCTCCGGGCCGGTCCCCGACGAGGTCCTGCGGCTGACGGGCCTCGACCGGCGGGCGTTGGCGGCCGCTCCGCCCGAGGCCGAGGTCCTCGCGGCGCTGGAGCGGTTTTTGGAGGGACGGCCCGTCGTGGGCCACAACGTGGGCTTCGACCGCGACTTCCTCGCGGCTCGCGGTATCCGGCCGCCCGTGGCGGCCGATACCCTGACCTGGTCCCGGATCGCGTTTCCCCGACGCCCGAGCCATCGGCTGGAAGACTTCGGCGACCTGGTCGGTCCGTTGCCGGGCGGATTTCACGACGCCACGGTCGACGTGCTGGCCACCCTGCGGCTGGTGGCGGCCATCCGCCACCGTCTCGCGGGGCTCGGGCCGCACACGCGCCGGGCGTTGGCCGACCTCCTGGGGCCGGAGTGGGACTGGTGGGCGGTGCCGCACGACGGACCCGGGGCGGAGTCGGCCGTCTTCCTGCCCGGCGGCGAACCGGAGCCGGAGCCGGAACCGGTCGCCGGCCCGGTGGTCGAACCCGCGGAGCGCTGGTGGGCCCCGGACGGGCCCCTGGCCCGGCGGCACCCGGGCTGGGAGCGGCGGCCGGCGCAGGAGCGCCTGGGGGAGGCGGTGCGCGAGGCCTTGGCGGCGCGCGCCACGCTCCTGGCGGAGGCCGGCACGGGCCTGGGCAAGAGCCTGGCCTACCTTCTGCCGGCCGTGGCGGCGGCGGCCGACGGGGCGCGGGTGGTGATCGCCACGCATACCGTGGCGCTGCAGGACCAACTGTGGGGCAAGGACGTGCCCGAAGCGGTGGAGGCCCTCGGCGTGCCCGGACTGGCGCGGGCGTTGGTCAAGGGGCAGGGCCGCTACGCGTGCCTGCTGAAGGCCGAGGACGTGCTGGAAGGCGCGCGGGGCCGGACCCTGGCCCCGCCGTATGCCTTGGCGGCTCTCGTGGTCTGGCTGGCCGAGACGGTCGACGGGGAGCGGGACGACTGGACGGCCATGCGCCTACCCGACGGGCCGGCCCTCTGGGAGGCGGTCGCCGCCGACCCCGCGGCGTGCGCCCGCGACCGGTGCCGCTTCGCCGGGCCGTGCTACCTGCGCACGTCCCGCCGGCGGGCCCAGACCGCACGCATCCTGGTGGTCAACCACGCGCTCCTGCTCGCGCACGCGGGCCTCGGCGGGGGGGTGCTGCCGCCCTTCGACCACCTGGTGGTAGACGAGGCGCATCGGCTGCCGGAGGCGGCCGACCACGCCTTCGGCTTCGCCGTGCCGCTCGGTGCGACGGCCCGGCGCCTGGAGGAGTGGGGGGCCCGGGGCGGCTTGGTCGACCGCCTGGAAGGCGTGGAGCGGCTCGGGGGTCGGGAGGCGATCCGCCGCGGGCTCGGGCTCGCGGCGGGAGCCGTGGGGCGCCTGGCCGCGGCCCTCCGGGCGGAGGCGGCGGGGCGGGGTACGGAGACGGTGCGCGTCCGACCCGAGGTCGACCCCTTGCCGGAGGCGGCGGAGTCCGCCCGGGCAGACGCGGAGACGGCTCTCCGGGGCTTGGCCGAGCGGATGGAGGGACTGGTCGAGCGGGCCCGGGCGGAGCTCGGGGCGGCGGTGCTGGACCGCGCCGGGTGGCTGGGCTGGGCGCGGGCGGCGGCGCAGGCGGCCGAACTGGCGGAGGTGCTCGCGGCCTTCGGAACGGGGGCGGACGAGTGGGTGGACTGGTGGCAGGTGACGGGGCCGTCGGGGGACGAGGTGACCATCCGACGGGCACCCCTCAATCCGGCCCCCTGGCTCCGGGAGCGGTTGTGGGAGCAGGTCCCCGGCGGCAAGATCCTCGTGTCGGCGACGCTGCGCATCGGGGGGCGGTTCGACTACCTGGCCGAACAGCTCGGCCTCGAACTCCAGGGCCTGCGCACGCTGGATCTGGCGAGTCCCTTCAACGTGCGGGAGCGGGCCTTGCTGGCTGTCCCCTCGGATTTTCCCGATCCGCGGGAAGAGGCGCATCTGGACCGGGCGGGCGAGTTCGTGGCCCGCCTCGCCGCGGCCATCGGCGGCCGCACGCTGGTCCTGACGACGAGCCGCCGGGCGGTCTTGCGCCTGCGCGAGCGGCTCGGGCCGGTCCTCGAGCGACAGGGCATCCAGCTCTGGGTCCAAGGTCCCGACGGTCCGGCCGAGCGGCTCGCGCGGCGGCTCCGGGCGGATCCGCGGAGCGTCGTGGTCGGCACGGCGAGCCTGTGGGAGGGGATCGACGTGCCGGGACCGGCGCTCTCGGCGGTCGTGGTGACCCGCTTGCCGTTCGCCTACCCGGACGACCCCCTGGAGGCCGCCCGCCTGGAGCGGATCGCGCGGACCGGCCGGTCGGCGTTCTGGGCCCGGACGCTGCCGCAGGCGGTGTTGCGGTTCCGCCAGGGGTTCGGCCGGCTCCTGCGGGCGATGGATGACCGGGGGGCCGTCGTGGTCCTGGATCCCCGGCTGGTGGGGCGCCCGACCTACGGCCGGGTGTTCCTGGACGCGCTTGGGGGGCCCCGCCTCGTGGTCGGGGAGAGCGCGGCGTTGGTGGAAACCGTCAGCCGGTTCATCGGGGCGGGGGAGGATGCGGCATGCGCGTTCTAGTCACGAACGACGACGGCATCGAGGCCCGGGGCATCCACGCCTTGGCCGACCGGCTGGCCGAGGACTTCGCCGTGACGGTGGCCGCCCCGGCCCGGGAACAGAGCGCCAGCGGGCACTCCATCACCCTGCACCGTCCCGTGCGGGTCCGGCCGTACGCCTGGCCCGGGGTCCGGGCGTTCGCCGTCGAGGGGACCCCCGTCGACGCCGTCAAGCTCGCCGTGGAGGCCCTCATGCCCGAACCGCCCGACGTCGTGGTGTCGGGCATCAACCACGGGTCGAACCTTGGGCGGGACGTGTTCTACTCGGGGACGGTGGCCGCGGCCATCGAGGGGTTTCTCCTCGGCGTGCCGGCCGTGGCCGTCTCCCTGGAGGCGCCGGACGGCCCGGGGTTCGACTGGGGGGCGGCGTTCGTGGCGTGGTGGCTCGCGACCCGGTTCTCCCCGCCGGAGCCGGGCACGCTCTGGAACATCAACCTGCCGCGCGTGGGGCCGCGGGTGCCGACGGGGATGCTGACCGTTCCGTTGGGCCGGCGGGAGTACGTCAACACCCTGTCGCGCGAGCCGCATCCGGGCGGGGGCGAGTCGTTCCGCATCGCGGGGCAGGTGGCCCAGTACCACGGCGGCCCCGACACCGACGTGGGGGCGGTCGCCCACGGCTACGTGGCCGTCACGCCGCTCCAGCTCGACATCACCGCCTGGGAACGGATTCCCCGTCCGCCGGTGGCGGTGCCCATCCCGCCGGAGGCGCTCCGGATACGGCGCAGCGCCGGTGCCACCCTAGACGACGAAGGAGGTGTGCACCGTGGATGACGCGGAGCGCGGAGCGGGACGGGCCCGGCGGCGGTTGCGCCGGCTCAAGTACGAAGTGGCCCGGGATCTGGGACTGGATGACGACATCGCCCGGCGGGGCTGGGGCAACATGACCACCCGCGAGGTCGGGCGCATCGGCGGCCAGATGGTGCGGCGCCTCGTGCGCCGGGGCAAGCGGGCTTTGGCCGAGGAGGCGGCGGGGGACTGACGGGACGCTCCCTGCTCTAGTCCCGGCCGGTCCGGCGTAGGTTCGGGACAGGAGGGAGATCGTGAGCCTCGGGGCAATCCTCCGCGGGACGGCGGTCGGCCTGCTGGCCGCCCTGGTCCTGGCGGTGGCGCTCGCGCTCGTCGTCTACCACACGACGTTGCCGGACCGGTTCGTGGTGAGCGGGTTGTGGCTCGCGGACGCAGCGGCGAGCTTCGTCGCCGGGTACGCCGCGGCGCGGCAGGCGGAGACGGGGGCGGCGGTGCACGGCATCCTGGCGGCGTTGACGCTGACCGTGGTGGGGGATCTGGCGGCCGAGTGGCTCCGGGTGCCCACGGGGGCGCTCTGGGGCCAGCTGGCGTTGGCCGCGGTGATGGGGCTGGTCGGGGGCATGGCCGCCGTCCTCGCGACCGGCTGAGGCGTCCCCGCCGGGCGGTAGACGGCACGGGACCGAACTCCGATAATGACCCTCGGGGGGGCCGAGACATGCCGTCGGACGTGCCGCCGCTGCGCTTGGTGGGCCACCGCCGGTTCGTGGGCTTCGAGCCGCACCAGGTGGTCACGTTCCTCAACCAAACCCTGAAGGCCTACGGCCTCGTCTTCGGCGTCCGCATGGTGCCGGGAGGCTACGAGTTGTCCGTGTACGACGCGGAGCATCCCGATGAGCCGGACGCACCCTGAGGGACCGGCGGTCGGGGTCGGGGGCATCGTCCGGGACGGTGCCGGGCGGGTGCTTCTGGTCCAACGGGGACGGGACCCGGGGCGGGGGACGTGGAGCTTTCCCGGCGGACACCTCCGGTGGGGCGAGACCCTGGCCGAGGGGACGCGCCGCGAGGTCTGGGAGGAGACGGGGATTCGCGTCGACCCGAGCCGCGTCCTCTACGTGACGGAGGTCCTGGCGCCGGACCCGGCCGGGGGTGCCGTGGGGCACCATTTTGTCATCGTGGATCTCGCGTGCGAGTGGATCGACGGGGAGGCCCGGCCCGGGGACGACGCGGCCGCCGTGCGCTGGGTCGGTCCGGAGGAGGTCCCGGCCCTCGCGCTGACGCGCGGCATGGCCCAGGCCCTGGGCGATCCGGCGGTCCGCGCGTTCCTGGGATGGCCGCCGGTTCTCTAAGGCGCGCGGCGGTGGCCGCCGTGGCCCTGGCGCTGGCGGCCGGTCTGGCCGGCTGCGCGGCGACGCCAAACGCGGCCCCGCCGGGGGGCAACGCGGCGGCGACGGGCTTCGCCGCCGCCGGGGAGACCCGCTGGAGCCGGGTGACGTTCGAGTTGGGGCGCGCCGCCTACGACGAGGAGCAGGCCATCGCCCGGGATCCGCGATGGGCCGCGCCCCACGCCCGCTTGGCGCAGATCTTCGCCGCCCAGGGCGACACGGCGGCCGCGCTGGCCGAAGCCGAGACAGCCGCCCGGCTGGATCCGAAGAATCCCCTGTACGCCGACGACTTGGGCGACCTGGCCCGCCGGGTCGGCGACCTCGCGCGGGCCGAACGGGCCTACGAGGCGGCGCGACGCGCGGATCCGGCCGACTGGCAGGCGGCCTGGGGCCTCGGCCTGGTCGCCGTCGCGCGCCGCCAGTGGGGCCCGGCCGCCCGGTGGCTCCGGCTCGCCCTGCTCCTCGGCGGCCCCCGGGGCACGGTGGACGACGCCTTCGGCCAGCTTTACGCGGCCAGCGGGGACGTCCCCGAGGCCGCCGCCTATTTCGCCGCCGCCGTGGCCGCCGATCCCGGATGGTGGCAACCCTACTACGACCGGGCGGCGCTCGAGGCCCGGCTCGGACAGCGGGCGGCCGCGCTGGCGGACCTCAGGCGGGCCCTCGCGCGCCAGCCGGCCAGCGGCGCCGCCTTCGAGCTGTACCGGAAGCTCGCGGAGGCCGCCCCAACCCCTTGACGTGCGGACGGTTTCGGTGTGTTAAGCTTGTCGCGAACACCACGGGGACGGGAGGGTGACGGTGATGAGCGGGGCGCCGGCCTACTACATCCGGACGTACGGCTGCCAGATGAACGAGCGGGACTCGGAGATCCTGGCGGGCCAGCTGGAGCAGCTGGGCTATCGTCCGGCCGCGGGGGCCGAGGACGCCCAGTTGGTCATCGTCAACACCTGCGCGGTCCGCGGTTCGGCCGAGGAACACGCGCTGGGCTACATCGGGCAGCTCAAGCGGCTCAAGGACGCGCGGCCGGAAATGACGATCGCCGTCGCCGGCTGCATGGCCCAGGAACCCGAGACCATCGCGTGGCTCAAGCGGCATGCGCCCCATGTCGACATCGTCTTCGGGACGCACAACCTCCACCGGCTGCCGGCCCTGCTGGAGGAGGCGCAGGCGGCGGACGAGATGGTGGTCGACGTCTGGGAGTCGGCGGGCGAGGTGGTGGAGAACCTCCCGTCGCGCCGGGCCGAGGGCGTCCAGGCGTTCGTCAACGTCATCTACGGGTGCGACAAGTTCTGCACCTTCTGCATCGTCCCGTTCACGCGGGGGCGGGAACGCAGCCGCCGCCCCGAGGACGTGGAGGCGGAGGTGCGGGCCCTGGCCCGGGAGGGCTTCCAGGACGTGACGCTGCTCGGGCAGAACGTCAACTCCTACGGGCACGACCTCGACCCGCCCACGGATCTCGCCGACCTCCTGACCCGGCTCGAGCCCATCGAGGGGATTCGGTGGCTCCGGTATCTCACCAGCCATCCCCGGGACTTCAGCCAGAAGCTCATCGACACGGTGGCCGCGAGCGCGAAGATCAGCCGGCACATCCACCTGCCGGTGCAGTCCGGCAGCTCCGCCGTGCTCCGCAAGATGAACCGGAAGTACACCCGGGAGCAGTATCTGGACCTGGTGGAACGGATCCGCCGCGCCATCCCCGACGCGGTGCTGACGACGGACATCATCGTGGGGTTTCCGGGCGAAACGGAAGAGGACTTTCTGGCGACGCTGTCGCTGGTGGAGACGGTCCGGTACGACGCCGCCTTCACGTTCCTCTACTCGGCCCGGGCGGGGACGCCGGCGGCGCGATGGGAGGCCCGGGGACCGGTCCCGGACCCGGTCAAGAAGGACCGCCTCAACCGGCTCATGGCGCGGCAGTATGCCATCAGCTGGGAGAAGAACCAGGCCTGGGTGGGGCGGCGGGAAGTGGTCCTGGTCGAGGGCGTGAGCAAGAAGGACCCGGGGGTGTTGGCCTGCCGCTCGCACGCCAACAAGGTCGTGCTCATCGCCAACGAACCGGGCGTGGACTTGGTGCATCGTTTCGTCCCTGTGCGTATCACGGGGGCGAAAACCTTTTTCCTGACGGCCGAGCGGGTGGGCGAGCCGGTCAGCCCGCCGCGACGCCGCGTGGAGCTGCCGGTCCTATAGGGCCGCCGCGGGGCGGCCAGGGCGGCCCGGGTCTCCGACGGGCCGCAGGCCGGGCAGACTCCGACTGACGCAGGCGGTGGGGGAGCAGCGTGGCGAAACAGGAGGGCGCGGCGCCGGAGCTGTCGCGAGTCCTCGGCGTGTCAGGTCTGTGGGCCGTCGGGTACGGGAACGTCGGGTCGTCGATCTATTACGCCCTGGGGGTGACCACCCTCTACGCGTTGGGCGCGTCGCCCATCGTGCTGATGGTGGCGGGCGTCTTCTTCACCTTCACCGCGCTGTCGTACGCGGAGGGGACGGCCATGTTGCCCGAGGCGGGCGGGTCGTCCAACTTCGCCCGCCTTGCGCTCAACGAGGTGTTCAGTTTCTTCGCCGGCTGGGCCCTGATGCTGGACTACATCGTCACCATCGCCATCTCGGCCTTCACGTCGGTGAGCTACCTCAGCTACTTCATCCCGGGGATGGACCGCGCTCCCGACAACGTCATCGGCGGCCTGGTGGTGGTGGCGCTGCTCATGGCGCTCAACATCGTCGGCGTGCGGGAGACCTCGTGGGTCAACGTGTTCTTCGCCCTCTTGGACATCGCCACCGAGGTCTTCCTCATCATCGTCGGCGTGGCGGTCGTGCTGAACGGACCCCAGCTGGTGCGGCAGATCCACTGGGGCACGGCCCCCACGTGGCATGCGCTCATCTACTCGGTGTCGATCGCCATGGTGGCGTATACGGGGATCGAGTCGGTCGCCAACCTGGCCGAGGAGGCGCGGCAGCCCTCCCGCACCGTGCCGCGGGCCATGATGCTGGTGGTGGGAGCCGTGCTGGCCATCTACCTCGGCATCTCGTCGGTGGCCCTCTCCGCCCTGCCGGTGCACTACGATCCCCGGCTGCACGCGTACACCAGCTCGCTCGGAACGCGGTGGATCAACGACCCGGTGGCGGGCATCGTGCGACACCTGGGGGTCTTCTCCCACATCCTGGCCCCGTGGGTGGCCCTCCTGGGCTTCACGATCCTGTTGGTGGCGACCAACGCCGGATTGCTCGGGGTGTCGCGACTCACCTACTCCATGGGACGGCACCGGCAGATTCCCGAGGGGCTGCACCGCCTGCACCCCCGCTTCCACACGCCCTACGTGGCCATCTGCTTCTTCTCCCTGCTCGCCATGGTGCTCATCCTGCCCGGGAGTGTGGAAGACCTCGCCGACCTGTACAGCTACGGGGCCCTTTTGGCGTTCACCACGGCCCACGCGGCCATCATCATCCTGCGGGTCAAGCGCCCGGACCTCCCGCGACCTTTCATGCCCCCCGGCAACGTGCGCGTGGGCAAGGCCCTCATCCCCCTCACGGCGGTGCTGGGGGGCCTGGGGACGTTCGGGACGTGGCTGGCGGTGGCCTTGCTGCATCCGGTGGCCCGCGTCGTGGGGCCGCTCTGGATCGTGTTCGGGATGACGCTGTATGTCGTGTATCGGCGCCGGCACGGCCTGTCGCTCACGCGCACCTGGCAGCCGGCGAGGGGGGAGAGTCCGTGAAAGTGATCGTGGTGGGGTCGGGGCGGCTCGGCGCCAACGTGGCGTCGACGCTCGACCAGGAGGGGCACACCGTGGTGGTCGTGGACAAGAATCCGACTGCCTTCCGCCGCCTGGACCCCCGTTTCGGCGGGACCACGCTGGCGGGCGACGGCACCGACATCGACGTCCTCAAGAAGGCGGGCATCGGGGAGGCGGACGTGTTCCTGGCGCTCACCAACTCGAACAACGCGAACATCATGATGGCCCAGGTGGCGATGACCCTGTTCGGCGTCCGGCGCGTGGTGGCCGAGGCCCTCGACCCTGACCGGGTGCGGGTGTTCGAGGTGCTGGGGATCCCGTACGTCAACCCCTTCGCGCTGGGCATCGCGGCGGTACTGGACAAGGTCCGGGAGGGGGTGTGAGCAATGTACGTCATCGTGGTGGGAGCGGGCCAGGTCGGGTTCCACTTGGCCAAGAACCTCATCGCCGAAGGGCATGAGGTCACCATCGTGGAGCTCGACGTCAAGACCTGCGACATGCTGGTGGACGTCTTCGGCGACCGGGTGATCCCGGGGAGCGGGGCCCGCCTGTCGATCCTCAGCCAGGCCGGAGCGGAGCGCGCCGACGTGCTGGTGGCCGCCACCGGGGCGGACGAGGACAACCTGGTCATCGCCCAACTCGCCCGGCGCCTCGGCGTGCGGCGCGTCATCGCGCGGGTGAACAATCCCTCCAACGTCGAGATTTTCCACCGGCTGGGCATCGAACTGACGGTGTCGGCGACGCGTCTCATCGCCGCCCTCATCGACCAGGAGGTCGCGGTGGAGGACATGCGCACGCTGCTCACGTTCCCCAGCGGGGACTTCGAGATCGTGGAGGTGGACGTCTCCGACCGGACCGCCCTGGCCCACCGTCAGGTGCGGGAGATCCTGTGGCCGGACAACACCCTCCTGGTGTCGATCCTCCGCGCCGGCCGCGTCCTGGTGCCGAAGGGTCGCACGGTCCTCCGCCCCGGCGACCGCCTGCTCGTCCTCACGCCTCCGGACGGCGCGCCGCAAATCCGCGCCCGCATCGGGGCCGCCCCCGCGAGGACCTGACGTATGTGGCGGCATGCGGTCGTACCGGTCGACGGAACGCCCCACAGCCTCCGGGTGCTGGAGGCGGCCTGCGCCTTCCAGCGCGTCTTCGGCATGGCCATCGACGCCGTCTACGTCATCGAGGTGCCGCGCGCGCTGCCGCTGTCCGCGGAGCTGCCCGCGCTCCGCTCCAAGGCGGAGGCGGTGATGGCGGAAGTGCGCGCGGTAGCCGAACGGGAAGGGGCGGTGGTGCGCCAGCGGATCATCCAGGCGCGGGCGCTGGGGGCAGCCATCATCGAGGCGGCGGCGGAGGGCGACGTGCTGATGGTGGCGGGGCGCGCCACGACGCGGTTCAACAGCCCTTGGGGGGAGGATCTGGCGTCGTTCCTGTTCCGCAAGGCGCCGACGGCGGTCCTGCTCTTCCGCGATCCCCGGGTGGGCCAGGAGAGTTGACCCGGCCCCCGGCCGGTTCGTCCCCGGCGCCGAGCCGGGAAGACCGCCGCGGCGTGTCCGTCGCCGGGAGGGGGGACGGTGCCCGGGCGGCCACGCCCGGTTGGCGACGCGCGGAAGCCGGCGCGGCGGCGGTGTGAAGGGAGGCGCGCCGTGGTGAAGACCCCGGGAGAGACCGGGAGGCGGCCGGGGGCGGTGGGGCGGTGAGCCTCACGCTCTCGCACGTGCTGCTGGTCGCGCTGGCGACGGCGGTCGGCGCCGCCCTGGGCCGGGCCATTCGCGCCCGCTCGCGGCGGCTCCAGTATTTGAAGGAGATCGTGCGGGCGGCGGCTTTTCTGCTCGGCGTCGTCGCCGTGGTGGCGTTCGTCGCGCTGAGTCCCGGCACCGCGGTGGAGAAGAGCACCCTGGCCGGGTTCTACATCGGCGCCCTCTACGGTTTGGTGGCCTCGGAACCGCGTCGCCCCTCCGGCCGGCGGGATCGGGAACGGGGCGGACCCTCGGCCGTCGGGTAGGGGGGTTCGGGGACGCACGGCCGCGGTCCGGAGACCCGGGCGCCGTGGGGGTTCGGGCGGCACGCGACGCCTCCGGCGGCGAAGCGACGCCGGGGGGCCCCGGGGAGGCGCGCCCGCAGGCGGTCGGCCCGCGGCCGCAGGAGGCCTGGGCCCGGGACCGGCGGTCTGCATCCCTGCGCCCCGGGGGAGGGGCCCGGTTCTCCCTGCCCCTCGGATCCGTCTCCGGTGTTCTCCCGACCACCCGGAGTGCGGCTTGACCGCTGCTCCGCCGGCGAGCTGGCCGGGTCGTCCCCGAGCCGCGCCGGCCGTCCCGCGGACCGGCGCCGGTGGCGGGGACCGGCAAGACCGCCGCGCGGCGGTCGCGCGCCCCGGCGGAAGGTGGTCCGTCCGTCCCCGCGGGCCGGCGGGCCGCCTCGGGCGGAGTCACCGCCCGACGCCGCGGCGCCCCGCGGATGCTACCGCCCCGTCCCCTTGTGCTGCGGCGAGTGGTGCGGTCGGACCGCGGCCACGGGCCGGTGCATCACGGCTGCGGCGACCGCGTTCCACCAGCGTTCGTCTTCGTAGCCGACGCGCCAGAAGGCGACGCCGGCCAGGTGATAGCGTTCCGCGAGGCGGATCCGCGCCACCGCTCCCCGGTCCGGCACGAACCAGATGACGTGCTTGACCCCGTGGCTCACGTAGGTCGTGGTGGCCTCCTGGTAACGGGGCACGTAGCGGTAGTGCCCGTAACGGTACGCGTGCATCACCTTGAGCGGCACCGTCGTCGCCTTGCTGCTGCCCTCGGGCCAGTCGTAGCCGTAATTGGCGATGCCGAGGTAGAGTTTGCTCGCCTCGACGCCGGCTTGGCGGGCCCGATAGATCGCGCGGGACACCCAGCGGATGGGGCTTACGGGACCCGGCGGCGTGCCGTCGCCGTGGAGGTCGTAGGCCATCAGGACCATGGCGCCGACGATGTGGTCGAGGGCCCGGTAGTCGTAGGCGCTCTGGCTGCCGTTGGTGGTCTTGAGCGGGACCACCGACATGGACAGCAGAGACCCTTTGGGCAGCGCCCGGGCCAAGGCGTCCATGAAGGTGGTCAGGTCCTGCCGGTCCGCGGGGGAGAGCCCCTGGAAGTCGATGTTGACCCCGGCGTAGCGATGGGTCCGCACCAGGCCGGCGATCGCGTTCACGGCCCGGCTGCGCGCGGCGGGGTCCTTCAGGAACGTGTCGTTGCCCTGGGCGTTGTTGAACAGCGGGACGAGGGGTAGGTGCTGCTGCTGCGCCAGGGCCGGGAGATTGTCCTGGGGACGGCCGACCACGCTCCCCGTCGGCTCGACTTTGTACCAGAACGGCGCCAACTCGGTGACCAGGCCCGGATGCGACTTCAGGAGCGCCAACGGGTTCGGGGGCGCCGCCTGTCCGGCGGTCTGATCATAGAACGCCATCACCTTCAGGCGGGGCGGCGGCGCAGGGGGGGCGGCCAAGCGGGGAGCCGGCTTCGGAGCCGGCGGGGCCCCCATGAACGCGCACCCGGCCAACGAGGCGGCGAGCGCGACCGCCAAGGTCGCGGTCCGGGCGTACGGACCGAACTTCTGCATCAACGACGCCTCCTTCGCGCAGAACAAGTGCGAGACACCGTCGCGTCGGACTGGCGCGACGGCGGCAACGGACGGCCGTGCCGCGAGTCGCGCTTAGTATGGGTGGCGGATGCGGTCTCATTCCGCCGGCAGCCACATAGACCGGAGGCGATGATTGGAAATCCAGGGACGGAGGGGTCCATGCGGACCGGAGGACGGTTCTGGACCGGGGTGGGCGTCGGCATCGTCCTGACGCTCGCCGCGGCGGCATTGACGCTCGGCGTGGTCGTGGCCGGCACCGGGGCATGGACGGTGGACGTGCCCGTCCAAGCGGTGCTGCCGGTCTTCCGGCAGGGGGCCGAGGCGGCCTTGGGCGCCGGGTTGGACACGGCGGTGACCCGGGCGGTCGAACAGCAGGTGGGGCCCGTGCTGGCGGGGGTGGTGATCTCGGTCGACGGCGTCGCGGTGCGCCTCCCGGCGGCGGCCCGGCGGCGCATCGCGGCCCGGTTGGGCCGCCGCGTGGCGCCGGCGGTGGAGCGGGCCGCCCGACGATGGGTCGCGGGCCCCGGATTGACGCGCGCCCTGTCGGCCACCCTCGGCCCGCACCCGTTGGAGGTTTTCACCCGGCTCGGACCGGCCGGATGGATTCGGGTGCACTGGCGGGTCCGCGGCGGTCCCGCGCCGTCGGCCGGGGCCGCCCGGAGCGGCGCGGCAGGGGCCGGCGGGGCCTGAGACCGCTTCGTTGCTGGCCAAAATTGGCGTGTGCTATAATGCCTTCGGCTTTGACAACGACACACGCGGGGGATGTTCGGACCGGTGCCCGGCCGGCCGGGTTGGACCCGAACGAGGAACCCGCGGCGGGGATAACCGGAGGTGTACTTTTGGCCGTCATTTCCATGAAGCAGCTCCTGGAGGCAGGCGTCCACTTCGGGCACCAGACGCGGCGCTGGAACCCGAAGATGAAGCCCTATATCTTCACGGAGCGCAACGGGATCTACATCATCGACCTCCAGAAGACCGTGCGCAAGGTCGAAGAGGCCTACGCCTTCATGCGGGAGGTCGGCGCCTCGGGCGGGCACGTCCTGTTCGTGGGCACGAAGAAGCAGGCGCAGGACGCGGTGGCGGAGGAGGCCCAGCGGAGCGGCCAGTTCTACGTCAACCAGCGGTGGCTGGGCGGAATCCTGACCAACTTCGTCACCATCAAGCGGCGGATCCGGCGGCTGGCGGAGCTCAAGCAGCAGGAGGCCGACGGCGCTTGGCAGCGCCTCCCCAAGAAAGAGGTCAGCCGCCTGCAGCGGGAAAAGGACAAACTCGCCAAGTATCTGGGCGGCATCGAGGGCATGCGGGAGCTGCCGCAGGCCGTTTTCATCGTCGATCCGCGCAAGGAGCACATCGCGGTGACCGAGGCGCGCAAAATGAAGATTCCCATCGTGGCCATCGTCGACACGAACTGCGACCCGGACGAGGTGGATTACGTCATACCGGGAAATGACGACGCCATCCGGGCCGTTCGGTTGCTGACCTCGAAGATGGCCGACGCCATCCTGGAAGGTCGGGAAGGCCGCGAGAGCCGCGAGAACCAAGCGGTACCGGATACCGCCGCAGTGGCGCAGTAGCCGGCGGGCAGGGCGGCGCAAGCCGCCCTTTCTTTCGGGACGTGGAGGGTCGTCCAAGGAGCGCGGGAGGGGTTGTCGGGCGGATGATCACGGCGCAGCAGGTGAAGGCTTTGCGGGAAAAGACGGGCGCGGGCATGATGGAGTGCAAGCGCGCGTTGGAGGACGCGGGCGGGGACATGGACCGGGCCACCGACCTGCTGCGGCAGCGGGGTCTGGCTCAGGCCGCCAAGAAGGCCGGCCGCCGCGCCGAGGAGGGGCTCATCGCCAGCTACGTGCACGGGGGAGGCCGGATCGGAGTCCTGGTGGAAGTGAACTGCGAGACGGACTTCGTCGCCGCCACGGACGACTTCAAGACGCTCGCCCGGGATCTGGCGATGCACATTGCCGCCGCGCGCCCCCGGTGGGTGGAACGGGGAGACGTCCCCGAAGCGGAACTCGAGCGCGAACGGGCGGTGCTGACAGCGCAGGCCGAGGCGGAAGGGAAGCCCCCGGCCATCGTCGCCCGCATCGTCGAGGGACGGCTTAACAAGTTCTTCCAGGAAACGTGCCTCTTGGAACAGCCTTTCGTGAAAAACCCCGAGCAGACGGTTGAGGACCTGATACGCGAGCACACGGCCCGGCTCGGCGAGAATATCCGCGTGCGGCGGTTCGTCCGCTTCGAGCGCGGCGAGCCGGTCTGATACCGAGAAACGGGGGAGAGTCGTGGCGGACGATCGAAGCCGCGAAAGTCCCGGGACGACCCCGCGGTACCGCCGGGTGGTCCTCAAGATCTCGGGCGAGGCCCTGGCGGGGCAGGCCGGTTTTGGCATCGACCCGGGCGTCCTGGACAGCATCGCACGCCAGATCCGGGACGTGCTGCAGCTGGGCGTGCAGATTGCCATCGTGGTGGGCGGAGGGAACTTCTGGCGCGGCCTCGCGGGCAGCTCCCAGGGCATGGACCGGGCGACGGCGGACTACATGGGGATGCTGGCGACGGTCATCAACGCCCTCGCGCTGATGGACGCGCTCGAGAAGTACGGCGTCGTGGTGCGGGTGCAGACGGCGATTGAGATGAAGGAGGTCGCCGAACCGTACATCCGGCGCAAGGCCATCAGCCACCTGGAAAAGGGGCGGGTGGTCATCTTCGCGGCGGGGACGGGGAATCCGTTCTTCTCCACCGACACCACGGCGGCTTTGAGGGCGGCGGAGATCGAGGCGGACGTCATGCTGAAGGCGACCAAGGAGGCCGGGGTGTTCGACGCGGATCCCCGGACGCACCCCGATGCCCGCAAACTCGACGAGATCGCCTACCTGGACGTCCTGAAGCGCAACCTCAAGGTCATGGACGCCACGGCCACGTCGCTCTGCATGGACAACCAGATTCCCATCATCGTGTTCGACATCAACGTCTACGGCAACATCCAGAAAGCCATCATGGGCGACACGATCGGCACGTTCGTGGGGGGCGAGAGCCGTGGTTAAGGAGACACTCGCCGACGCCGAGCAACGGATGCAGCGCACCGTCGAGATCTTCCAGAAGGAGCTGGCCGGCATGCGGGCGGGGCGGGCCCATCCCGCCCTGCTGGACAAGGTGCAGGTCGACTACTACGGCACGCCCACGCCCCTGGCGCACCTGGCGCAGATCGCCGTGCCGGAGCCGCGGCTGATGCTGGTGCAGCCTTACGACAAGTCCATCGTCAACCAGGTGGAGAAGGCGATTCAGAAGGCCGACCTCGGGGTCGGCATCCAGGTCGACGGGGCCGTGGTGCGGCTGACCATCCCCCCGCTGACGGAGGACCGCCGGCGCGAGCTGGTGCGGCAGGTCAAGCGCCGCCTCGAGGACGAGAAGGTGGCGGTGCGCAACATCCGGCGGGATGCGCACGAGGCCATCAAGACGGCCGAGAAGGAGAAGGCCCTCTCCGAGGACGAGAGTCGGCGCGTCCAGGAACAGCTCCAGAAACTCACCGACCGTTACATCCGGATGCTGGACGAGATCGGGGCGGCGAAGGAGAAGGAACTGATGCAGCCGTAGCCCCGGCGGGGCGGTCTCTGGGGCGGGCGACGGAAGCGAGGGAGCAAGCCTTGCCGTTAGCCAACAAGCCGGCCGAGGCGGCGCGCCCGGCAGCACGCAGCAGCGCCGGACGGGTCCGCCATCTGGCCATCATCATGGACGGCAACGGGCGCTGGGCCGAACGACGGGGCCTGCCCCGGGTGGAGGGGCACCGCGCGGGGATCGAGGCCCTGCGCCGGGTGGTGGAGGCGGCGCCGGGCCTCGGGATCGAGGTGTTGACCGTCTACGCCTTCTCCACGGAGAACTGGCGCCGCCCGAAGGCGGAAGTCGACGCGCTCATGGGACTCCTGGTGGAGTTCCTCCACGCCGAGACCCCGGCGCTCAAGGCCCAGGGGGTCCGCATCCAGGCGATCGGGGATCTGGCCGGCCTCCCGCCGCAGCCGCGGGCGGCCTTGGCCTGGGCGATGGCGGAGACGCGGGAGCAGAAGCGGCTCGTCCTCAACTTGGCCCTCAACTACGGGGGACGGTCGGAAATCGTCCGGGCGGCCCGCAAGCTGGCGCGGGAAGTGGCGGCGGGCCGGCTCGACCCCGAGGCCATCGACGAGGACCGGTTTGCGGCCGCCCTCGACACGGCGGGTCTGCCCGAACCGGACCTGCTCATCCGGGCCAGCGGGGAGGAGCGGCTCTCCAACTTTCTCCTCTGGCAATGCGCCTACACCGAGTTCTGGCTCACGTCCACCCTGTGGCCGGACTTCGACCGCAGCGATCTGGAGATGGCGCTGGACGCCTATGCCAACCGACAGCGTCGTTATGGCGGACTCGGCTGAGCGGGGCCGCTGGGGCGCGCTCGGCCAGCGCGTCGGCACCACCGTGGTCGGGGTGCCGCTCTTGGTGTTGGGCCTCTGGCTGGGCCACTGGCCGCTCTGGGCCATGACGTGGCTCCTGGCGCTCGTGGGGAGCGTGGAATTCTCCCATCTGCTTCGGCTTCGGCACCTCGACCTGCCGCCCTGGCAAACGGGCCTGTTCACCACCGGGGTGTTGGCGGCGAACGCGCTGCACTGGCCGCTTTGGCCGGTGGTCGTCGCCCTGTTCTTCCTGGCGGCCCTGTTGGGGCTCGGCGGCAGCGACAACCAACGCGGGTTCCTCACGGGTGTGAGCGCCCTCTTCGGCGGACTGTACCTCGGCGGGCTGTTCAGCTTTCTGGTGCGGCTCCGGGGCATGCCGCACGGCTTCTGGGTGACGCTCTACGTCTTCGCGGTTACGTGGCTCACGGACGCGGCCGCCTTTTTCGCCGGGCGGGCCCTGGGGCGCCACCCGCTCCTGCCCCGCGTCTCGCCGGGCAAGACGTGGGAGGGCGCGGTCGCGGGGCTGGCGGTCGGCGTGCTGGTGGGAGCGGCGGCCAGCCCATTGGTGGGCCAGGATGCCGGAACCGGTCTGTGGGTGGGAGGTCTCGTCTCGATGGCCGGACAGATCGGGGACCTGGTGGAGTCCAACCTCAAACGGTTCGTGGGCGCCAAGGATTCGGGAGGCATCCTGCCCGGCCACGGCGGCGTGCTCGACCGGTTCGACTCGGCCCTGTTCGCGATGCCGGCGGCATATTATCTTCTCAAGGGCATCGGGCTGAGCTGAGCCGGGAGGTGGCGATGGGCGAGGAGAACCGGCAGTACGTCCGCGCCCTCTTGTGGTGGGCGGGGCTCATCGTCGCCGCCTACCTCTTCTGGCGATACCTCGTGCCCTACCTGGTCCCGTTCGTCATCGCGGCGTTTCTCACGGCCTTGCTCGACCCGGTGGTCACGACCGCGGAACGCTGGCACGTTCCGCGCCCGCTGGCCACGCTGACGGTGCTGCTGGTCGGGATCGCCGGGACGCTCGCCGGCCTCGGCGCCCTGGTGGGGGTGCTCATCGGGGAGATGATGACCCTCTCCTCGGAGCTGCCGGGGCTATACGCCGCCGGCCGGCGCGTGCTGGACGGGGTCCTGGACCAGCTCGTGGCCGTCTCGAACCTGCACCTGCCCAACGTCCAGACGTTGCTCAACAGCCAGCTGTCCACCCTGTACCACCTGACCGGCACCGTGCTCCGGGCCTTGTTGATGGTGGCCGTCGGCCTGCCCAACGTGCTCCTGGTCGCCGTCATCGCCTTCGTGGCGGCGTTCTTCCTCGTGCGCGACCGGCGGGGCCTGCTGCACGTCTGGGAGTGGGTGGTCCCCCCCGCCATGCGGCGGCGCATGCCGCTCTTGAAACTCGAGGTCGTGCGGGGGACGTTGGGCTTTTTGCGGGCCCAGCTGTTTCTCGTGGGGGCCACGGCGTTGTCCACCTCGGTCGGATTGTGGCTGTACGGTTCCCGGTATGCGCTCCTGCTCGGCCTCATCGCCGGCCTGTTGGATCTCATCCCGTTCCTGGGACCGACGGCCCTCCTCGGTCCGTGGGCCGCGGTCCTGCTCCTGACCGGGCGGGTGATCGACGGCTTGGAGGTGGCGGTGGTCCTGGCCGGGGTGGCCCTGGTGCGGCAGCTCATCGAGCCGCGCCTGGTGGGCGGGGGGACGGGCCTCCATCCCCTCACGGCCCTGGTCGCCCTGTACGTCGGCATTCGGGTTTTCGGCCCCCTCGGGTTTTTCATCGGACCCATCACGGCTGTGGTGATCAAGGCCGCGGTGCGGGCGGGCCGGATTCCGCCCTTCGCGGGGGCGTGAGCGGGACAGGCCGGAAGGGAGGGCAGGGCGGATGGACGTCATCGTGCTCGGGGCGACGGGTTCGGTGGGGCGGCAGACGGCCGCGGTGATCCAGCGCCACCCGGAACGGCTCCGGACGCTCGGGCTGGCGGCCCGGCGGGACGTGGACACGATGGAGGCGCTGGTCAGGGAGCTACGGCCGCGCTGGGTGGTCATGACCGACCCCGACGCCGCCGCGCGTCTTGGCCGGCGCGTGCCGCCCACCGTGGCGGTCGCGGCCGGGGTGGAGGCCCTGGTCGACCGGGTGGCCGCCGCCCCCGCGGGAACGGCGGTGGTCGCGGCCATGACCGGCTTCGCCGGCCTGGCGCCGACCCTCGCGGCCGCCCGCGCGGGACACCGGGTGTGCCTGGCCAACAAGGAGACGCTGGTCGCCGCGGGGGGGCTGGTCACGGCCGCGGTGGCGGCCGGGGGCGGCCGCCTCGTCCCGGTGGACAGCGAGCACTCCGCGGTGCTCCAGTGCCTGGGGGAGCCGCCCCGCCCGTTCCGCCGGATCATCCTGACGTGCTCGGGGGGGCCGTTCCGCGGCTTGACGCGGGCGGACCTGGCCCGGGTCGGCGTCGCCGACGCCCTCCGCCATCCGACCTGGCGGATGGGCGCCAAGATCACGGTGGATTCGGCGACACTGATGAACAAGGGCCTGGAGGTCCTGGAGGCGCACTGGCTGTTCGGAGCCCCGCTCGACGCCATCGACGTGTGGGTGCACCCCGAAAGCTTGGTGCACTCGCTGGTCGAATTCGCCGACGGCGCGCTCCTTGCCCAGGTGGGGCCGGCGGACATGCGCCTGCCGATCCAGCTGGCCTTCTCCTGGCCGGAGCGGTGGGAGGCGGACACCGGCCGGCTGGATCTCGCGGCGGTGGGCCGTCTGTCCTTCGAGGAACCCGACCGCGAGACCTTCCCGCTCCTGGAGCTGGCGCGCCAGGCGGGGCGGCTGGGCGGCACGGCGCCCGCCGTGCTGAACGCGGCCAACGAAGTCGCGGTGGAGCGCTTCCTGGCGGGGACCCTCCGCTTCCTGGACATCGCGGCGCTGGTGGAGGCGGTGGTGACGGCGCACGACCCCGTGCCGGCCGACTCGCTCGAGGCGGTCCTGGACGCCGATCGGTGGGCCCGCGCGCGGGCCGCCGCCTGGGGAGGGCCGTGACATGACGACGGTGCTGGCGTGGGTGCTCGTCTTCGGCGTCCTGGTGGCGGTGCACGAATTCGGACACTATGCGGTGGCCAAGGCGGTCGGCATCCGGGTGGACGAATACGCGCTCGGCTTCGGTCCGGCCATCTGGGCGCGGCGGTGGGGCGAGACCCTGTATGCCCTGCGGGCCATCCCGCTCGGCGGTTACTGCCGCCTCGCGGGGATGGACGGGGACGACCGGGGCGACCCCCGTAGCTTTCCCCGGAAGCCCCTGTGGCAGCGCCTGCTGGTGGTGCTGGCGGGCCCGCTCATGAACCTCTTGCTGGCCGGCGCCTGCTACGTGGTGGTCTTCGGGCCCATCGGCGTGCCGGTACCCACCACGACGGTGGGGATCACGATGCCCGGCTATCCGGCCCAGACGGCCGGGGTGCGCCCCGGCGACCGGATCGTCGCGGTCGACGGCCAGCGGGTGGACAGCTGGTCGGCCCTGGAGGCGGCGATTCGGCGGCATGCCCGGGCGCCGCTCCGCCTGACCCTGGTCCACGGCGGCGTGCGGCGGACGGTCGTGGTCCCGACCCGGTACGACGCGGCCGTCCGCCAGCGGATCATCGGCATCCAGCCCCGCTACGTCTCGGCCCACCTACCCATCTTCGCCGCCATCGGGGCCGGGGTGGCGCAGACGGCGCAGCTCACGGCGCTCTGGTTCGCGCAGTTGTTCCGGCTGCTCACCGGCCAGGGTCCCTTCGACGTCGCCGGGCCGGTCGGCATGGCCGTCATGGTGGGGCAGGCCGTGCAGCAGGGCGTGGTCTCGCTCATCCTGCTGGCCGCCGCCCTGTCGGCCAACCTGGGCCTGTTCAACCTGCTGCCGGTCCCGGTCCTCGACGGCAGCCGCCTGCTGTTCCTGGGCGTGGAGGGGATCCGCCGCCGGCCCATCGACCCCGAGAAGGAGAACCTGATCCACATGGTGGGCCTCATGGTCCTGCTGGGGTTCATCGTCTTCGTCACTTACCACGATCTGCTACGATTAGTCCGACAGGGGGTGTCCGGATGACACGAGCGGTCAGGGTGCGCGACGTGCAGATCGGCGGCGGCGCGCCCGTCAGGGTGCAGGGCATGACCAAGTGCGACACGCGCGACGTCCGGGCCACCATCGACGAGATCCACCGGTATGCCGACGTGGGCTGCGAGATCGTGCGGGTGGCCGTGCCGGACATGGAAGCCGCCCAGGCGGTCGGCGCCATCGTCAAGGCCTCGCCCATCCCCGTGGTGGCGGACATCCACTTCGACTACCGCCTGGCGCTCGAGGTGCTGCGGCAGGGGGTCGACAAACTCCGGATCAATCCCGGGAACATCGGCGACCGCAGCCGGGTCGAGGCCGTGGTGGAAGAGGCTCGGCGGCGCGGGGTGCCCATCCGCGTGGGCGTCAACGCCGGGTCCTTGGAGAAGTCCGTGCGCCAGGATCTCGGCCGGACCGCCGAGGCGCTGGTCGAAAGCGCCCTCCGGCACGTCCGGATTCTCGAGGAGCACGACTTCTTCGACATTGTGATCTCGCTCAAGGCGTCCGACGTCCCGACCACCCTGGCCGCCTACCGCCTCATGGCCCAGCGGGTGGACTACCCCCTCCACGTGGGGGTCACGGAGGCGGGGACCCCGTTCGCGGGGACCATCAAGTCGGCCGTCGGCATCGGGACGCTCCTGGCGGAAGGCATCGGCGACACGATCCGCGTGTCCATGACCGGCCCCGGGGAGGAGGAGATCCGGGTCGCCTGGGAGATCCTGAAGGCGCTCAAGCTGCGCCAGCGCGGCGTCGACATCGTGGCCTGTCCGACCTGCGGGCGGCTGCAGTTCGACATGTGGCCGGTCGTGGCGGAGTTGGAGAAGCGTCTGGCCACGGTGGCGGAGCCCATGACGGTGGCCGTGATGGGCTGCGCCGTCAACGGGCCGGGCGAGGCCAAAGAGGCCACCCTGGGCATCGCCGGCGGACGCAACATGGGCCTGTTGTTCCGGCACGGGCAGATGGTCCGGCGGGTGGAGCAGGACGAAATGGTCGAAGCGGTCTGGCAGGCCGTGCAGGACGAGTTGAGGGAGGCCAAAGCGGGTGGAGCGCGCGCTCAAGGAGATCACTCCTAAGAGCCAGGATTATTCGCAGTGGTACGTGGACGTCGCCACCAAGGCGGAGCTGATGGACTACGCCCCGGTCAAGGGGTTCATGGTCATCCGCCCTTACGGCTACCGCATCTGGGAGCTCATCCAGGGGTTCCTCGACGCGCGGTTTCGGGCCACCGGGCATCAGAACGCGTACTTTCCCCTGCTGATTCCCGAGAGCCTGCTCATGCGGGAGGCGGAGCACGTCGCGGGATTCTCGCCCGAGGTGGCCTGGGTCACGCAGGGCGGCTCGGAGGCCCTGGCGGAGCGGCTCGCCATCCGACCGACCTCGGAGACCATCATCGGGGCGATGTACAGCCGCTGGATCCAGTCCTACCGCGACCTCCCCGTGTTGATCAACCAGTGGTGCAACGTGGTCCGCTGGGAGAAGGCGACGCGGCCGTTCCTCCGGACCACGGAATTTTTGTGGCAGGAAGGCCACACGGTGCACCGGACCGAGGCCGAGGCCCGCGAGGAGGCGCGGCGAATGCTCGGCGTGTATCGGGAGACGGTCGAGGGCGAACTCGCCGTGCCCGTCATCCCCGGCGTCAAGAGCCCGGGGCAGCGCTTCGCCGGGGCCGTGGACACGTACACGCTCGAGGCGCTGATGGGCGACGGACGCGCCCTGCAGGCGGCGACGTCCCACTTCCTGGGCCAGAACTTCGCCCGGGCCTACGAGATCCGGTTTCTCGACGAGGACGGGCAGTTAAAATATGGATGGACAACCTCGTGGGGCGCCTCCACGCGGCTCATCGGCGCCCTCATCATGGTGCACGGCGACGACAAGGGTTTGCGCCTGCCGCCGGCGGTCGCGCCGGTGCAGGTGGTCGTGGTGCCGATCGGGACCGGCGCCGACCGCGAGCGGGTGGTCGCCGAGGCCCGGCGGGTGGGCGAGGCCCTGACGGGGTTCCGGGTGACGGTCGACGACCGGCCGGAGTATACGCCCGGCTGGAAATACAACGACTGGGAGATGCGGGGCGTCCCGCTCCGGATTGAGATCGGGCCTCGGGACCTGGCGCGGGGCCAGGTCGTGCTGGCGCGGCGCGACACGGGGGAGAAGACGGTGGTGCCGGCGGGCGACGTGGTCCGGGCCGTCGGCGAGACGCTGGCCGCCGTCCAGCGGGGGCTGTACGAGCAGGCCCTGGCCTTCCGGCAGGCGATGTCGCGGACCATCGCCGACGTGGAGGACATCACCCGGGAGGGCGGACGGGGTTTCTTCTGGGCCGGCTGGTGCGGCGAGAGCGCGTGTGAGGATGCGGTGCAGGAACGGACCGGGGCCACGCTCCGGTGCCTACCGGACGAGGCGGAGGAGGTCGAACCGCCCGGGTCGTGCCTGGTGTGTCACCGCCCGGCCCGGCACCGGGCGGTGTTCGCGCGCGCGTACTAGGTGAACCGACGTGAAGACCGGAGCGACGAAGACGAAGGAACGCGTGGCCGTCGTCATCCCGGCGTACAACGAAGCCGCCAACATCGGCGCCGTGCTGGCGACGCTGGCCCAGTTGGCGTCGGTCGACGAGGTCATCGTAGTCAGCGACGGCTCCACCGACGCGACGGCGGCCATCGCGCGGAGCTACGGCGCCGACGTGGTCGAGTGCCCGGTCAACCAGGGCAAGGCGGCGGCCATGCGGCTGGGGTGGGAGCGCGCCCGGGACGCCGACGTGGTCCTGTTCCTGGACGCCGACCTGGTCGGCCTGGCCCCGGAGCACGTGGAAGCCCTCCTGGCGCCGGTGTTGGCGGGGGACACGGACGCGACGGTGGGCGTGTTCGCGGGCGGCCGCCGGGCGACGGAGCTGGCCCATGCCCTGGCCCCGTTCCTGTCGGGCCAGCGGGCCGTGCGCCGGTCGCTGCTGGAGCGGCTCGAACTGGACGACGACGTCGGCTACGGCGTGGAGATGGCGTTGAACCGGGCGCTCAGGCGGATGGGCGCGACGGTGAAGGAAGTGGCGCTCCCCGACGTGAGCCAGGTGCTCAAGGAGGAGAAACTGGGCCTCGCCAAGGGGTTGGCCGCGCGGATGCGGATGTATTGGGAGATCCTCCGCGAGATCCCGCGCGGCTAGACGGGCGGGGCCGGGACGAAAGGAGCGGGACCGGGTTCGGGCGGGCGGACCCGAAGGGTATGGCACGGTTTGAGGAGTTTTTGGCGCGTCATCCGGATCCGGCGGCGGGGACGGCGCGGGTCACGGGCGTGCGGCTCAGGCTCGACGGGCGCGGCGCCGAGGTGGCCGTGGCGGCCGCGGAGCCCTGGTCGGCGGCGCTGGTCCAGGACGCCGAGGCGTACCTGTCCGAGGCGCTGGGCGTTCCCGTGCGGGTGGTCGTCACGGCCGAGCCGGCGGCGTCCGGCTGGAGCGCCCGCCTCGCCCGCTTGCCCGGGGCCGGCCGGGTGCTGCAGGACGCGCGCATCGACGAGCTTCCGGACGGCCGACTGCACCTCGTCCTGCCGAGTCCCGGGGCCCTCGCCGTGTTCGAAACCTGGGGCGGGGTGGCCAAGCTCCGGAGCCGCTGGCCGGACCTGCCGCCCGTCGTCGTGAGCGCGGCCGAGGCGGCGCCGCCCCCGCCGGAGGAGGTGGCCGTCCGGCCGCCCCGGCCGGAGGGGTTCTTCTGGGGCCGGGGCGCGCCCGACGGGGCGGCCCAGCCGCTCGATGCCCTCGGCCTTGGGGGCGCGGCGGTCGTCGAGGGGCGGGTGTTCCTGACCGAGACGCGGACCCTGCGGGACGGCCAACGGCTGTTGGCGGTGGGGATCACGGACGGGCGATCGGCCCTGAAGCTCACCCTGTTCGGTCACCGCGGACAAGCCTGGCCGGCGGCGGAGCTGGAGGAGGGCCAGTGGGTCCGGGCCGCCGGCACCCTTGAGACGGACCGGAGCGGGGAGGTCGTCCTGCGCGTCGAGGATCTGGGCGTGGTACCCGGTCCGGAACTGTCGGACGGGGCGCCCGTGCCCCGGGTGGAGTGGCACTGCCACACCAAGATGAGCGCCATGGACGGCGTCTTCGATCTCGAGGCGGCGTTCGCGTTGGCCCGGCAGCTCGGCCACCCCGCGCTGGGCATCGTGGACCACGGCGTGGTGCAGGCCTACCCCGAGGCGGCCCGCCTGGCGGCCCGCTACGGCGTCCGGGCCCTGTACGGCATCGAGGCGTTCGTGGCCGACGAGCACGTCCGGGTGCTGTGGGGGGCTCCGCCTTCCCCGGACTGGTGGGAGCGCCCGATCGTCGCGGTCGACTTGGAGACGACGGGTCTCTCGGCGCGGACGCAGGAGATCGTGGAGATCGGGGCGGTGCGCATCGAGGGCGGCGAGGTGGTAGACCGCTTCGAACGCCTAGTGCGCCCGGTCCGCCGACCCTTGTCGGCCGTCTCGAGCCGCATCACGGGCATCCGCGACGCCGATCTGTCCGACGCGCCGACCTGGGCGGAGATCCTGCCGGCGTTCCGGGAGTTCTGCCGCGGGGCGGTGCTGGCCGCCCACAACGCCGCCTTCGACTGGGGCTTCCTCCGGCCGCACCTGGGCGCGGAGACGGCCGTGGTCGACACGCTGGCGTTGGCGCGCGCGGTGCTCCCGGACCAGCGTCAGTTCGGGCTGGCGCCGTTGGCGGAGCGCTTCCGGATTCCGCTCGACCGCCACCACCGGGCTTTGGCCGACGCGGAGGCGGCGGGCCGCCTCCTCCTGGCCCTCTTGGCCACCGAGGGCGGGCGGGCATGGCTCCAGGCCGGATCGCCGGCCCGGCCCGCGGTTCCGGTGACGGTGGCCCATCCCGTGCCGGTGCTGATCTACCCGCGCGACCCGGAGGGCCTGCTGGCCCTGTACCGGGCCGTGTCGGACAGTCACCTGAAGTACTTCCATCGGGTGCCCCGCATCCCCCGCGCGGTGGTGGAGGCGAATCGGGCCCACTGGCTGGTGGGCGCCCCCGCATTGGGCGGCGAGGTCACCGACTGGCTCTTCCGGGCGGGCGAGCCGGAGGAAGAGGCCGAGTGGCTGCGCGCCTACGACTTCTGGGAGATCGTGCCGCCGGCGGCCCTGGCGGACTGGGCGGAGGAGGGCGCCCTCGGTTCCCCGGAGGCGGTGCAGGATCTCCTGCAGGAGCTGGTGGAGCGGGCGGAGCGGGCCGACAAGCCGGTCATCGCCGCGTCGGACGCGCACTACGCGCGCCCGGCGGACGGGGTGTTCCGGGACATCCTGGCCCGCACTGCCAAGGGCGAGCTGCACCATCCCACCGGCGCGCTCCACTACCGGACCACCGGAGAGATGGTGGAGGAGCTCGCCTTTCTCGGCCCCGAACGCGCCGAACGCCTGGCGGTGGCTGCGCCGCGGGCCCTCCTCGACGCCGTCGCGGCGGATCTCAAGCCCGTTCCCGAGGGCTTGCACGCCCCCTCGCTGCCCGACGCCGAGCGGGTGGTGTCCGAACAGCCCTGGGCCCGGGCCCGGGAGCTCTACGGCGACCCGCTCCCGGAGGTGGTGCGGGCGCGGCTGGAGCGGGAGATTCAGGCCATCGTGCGCCACGGCTACGCCAGCGTCTACTACACGGCGCACCGCCTGGTGGAGAAGTCGCTCGCGGACGGATATCTGGTGGGCAGCCGGGGGTCGGTGGGCTCCTCCCTGGTGGCCACCTACCTCAACATTACCGAGGTGAATCCGCTCCCGCCGCACTACCGGTGCCCCCGGTGCCGCTACAGCGAGTTCTTCCTCCAGGGCGAGGTGGCCTCGGGGTTCGACCTGCCCCCCAAGGCGTGTCCCCGGTGCGGGGCGGCGCTCGTGGGAGAGGGCCAGGACATCCCCTTCGAGACGTTCCTGGGGTTTGAGGGGGACAAGGTGCCCGACATCGACCTCAACTTCTCGGGCGAGTATCAACCGGTGATCCACCGCTTTGCCGAGGAGCTGTTCGGGACGGGGCGCGTGTTCCGGGCCGGCACCATCGCCACGGTGGCCGAGCGGACCGCGTTCGGACTGGTCAAGGCCTGGGCCCGCGAGACCGGCCGGGAACTCCGGCCCATCGAGGTCGAGCGCCTGGTGCGGGGGCTGCTCGGGGTCAAGCGCACCACCGGGCAGCATCCGGGCGGACTGATGGTGGTCCCGGCGGACGACGACATCCACCGCTTCACCCCCTTGCAGCGTCCCGCCGACGCCGCCGACTCGGACGTGGTGACGACGCACTTCGATTACCACGCCATCGAGGGGCGGCTCCTGAAGCTGGACCTGCTCGGTCACGAAGATCCCACCACCCTGCGGCTGCTCGCCGACTGGACGGGGATCGATCCGCGCTCCGTGCCGTTCCACGACCCGCCCACCATGGCGCTGTTCTCCGGCGTGTCCTCGCTGGGCGTGTCGGCCGAGGCCATCGGCTCCCCGGTGGGCACCCTGGGGCTGCCGGAGTTCGGGACGCCGTTCGTCCGCCGGATGCTGGCGGACACTCGGCCGACGACGTTCGGGGAGCTGGTGCGGATCTCCGGCCTGTCCCACGGGACCAACGTGTGGGTCAACAACGCCGAGACCCTCATCAAGCGGGGGCAGGCCACCCTGGCGGAGGTCATCGCCACCCGCGACGACATCATGACGTACCTCATCCGGCAGGGGCTGCCCGCGACGGAGGCGTTCGCGATCATGGAACGGGTGCGCAAGGGCAAGGGCATCTCCCCCGAACAGGAGCGGCTCATGCGCGCCCACGGCGTGCCGGAATGGTACTGCGACTCGTGCCAGCGCATCACCTACATGTTCCCCAAGGCGCATGCGGTGGCCTACGTGACCATGTGCTGGCGCATCGCCTGGTTCAAGGTCCACCATCCGCTCGCCTTCTACGCCGCCTACTTCACCGTGCGGGTGGACGACGTGCTGCCTGAGGCGTTCCTGGGCGGTCCCGAGGCCACCGAGGCGGCGTTGGCCCGTCTGGAGCGGCTCGGCCACCAGGCCTCCGCCAAGGAGCGAGCGCAGTTGAGCGTGCTCGAAGTCGCCCGGGAGATGTTCGCGCGGGGCATCCGCATCGCCCCGGTGTCGCTCGAGGAGTCGGACGCGGTGCGATTCGTGCCGCTGCCCCCCAACCGGCTGCGCCTCCCTTTCGTGGCCCTGCCCGGCCTCGGCCGGACCGCGGCCCACAACATCGTGGAAGCGCGGCGGGCGGGACCGTTCCTGTCCGTCGACGACCTGCGCGAGCGGGCGCGGCTCTCCAAGCCGGTTCTGGATCTCCTGCGGCACGCCGGCGCGTTGGACAACCTCGGGGAGTCGCGGCAGCTGGCCCTGTTCTGAGGCCGCCGGCCCCCGCTTTGGCCCTTGAGCCGGGCGGTGGGTTGTGTTAGGATCGCCGTGACAGAATCCGACCCAACCCAAAAAGGGAAGACGCGTTGGCGGGATCGGAGTGGGTTGTTGCGA
The DNA here is from genome assembly GCA_023565505.1 of Actinomycetes bacterium. Lineage (GTDB taxonomy): Bacteria > Bacillota > Sulfobacillia > Sulfobacillales > JAIMBI01 > JAIMBI01. The sequence continues at coordinate 60,893 of JAIMBI010000021.1, forward strand.
GGCGCCCACTCTTTTCACTTGCCGAGGGCCAGTTTGCGTTTGGACCCGGGCCGGGGACAGGAGCGTGGGCGTGTGAACGCCGAGTTTCTCGGGGCGTTGGAAGACCTCGAACGCGAGCGGGGCATCAACAAGGAGGTCTTGCTGGAGGCGATCGAGGCCGCGCTGATTTCGGCCTACCGGCGGCACTTCGGCCAGGCGCAGAACGTCAGGGTGCACATCGACCGGGAGACGGGCGAGCCTCGCGTCTATGCGGTCAAGACGGTCGTGGACCGCGTCACCGACGACCGCCTGGAGGTGTCCTTGGCCGTCGCGCGAGAGCAGGACCCGACCGTGAAGATCGGGGACGTGGTGGAGTACAACATCACCCCCAAGGCGTTCTCCCGGATCGCGGCCCAGACGGCCAAGCAAGTGGTCATGCAGCGGATCCGCGAGGCGGAGCGCGGTCTCATCTATCAGGAGTTCTCCAGCCGGGAAGGCGACATCGTCACCGGCGTGATCCAGCGGGTCGAGCCGCTGCACGACGGCGGGAGCCGGGACTTGGCCGACCTCCTCCGGGGAGGCGACCGCCACCCGCGGATCTTCCTGGACCTCGGGCGGACGGAGGCCATCCTTCGGCCGTCGGACCAGGTACCGACGGAGCGGCTCCGCTCGGGCGACCGGGTGAAGGCCTACGTGGTGGAGGTCAAGAAGACCACCAAGGGTCCGGAGATCTACGTCTCGCGCAGTCACCCCGGTCTCCTGAAGCGCCTGTTCGAGATGGAGGTGCCGGAGATCCACGACGGCATCGTGGAGATCAAGGGCATCGCGCGGGAGGCCGGCTATCGGTCGAAGGTGTCGGTCTGGTCGGACGATCCCAACGTGGACCCCGTGGGGGCGTGCGTGGGACCGCGCGGGATGCGGGTCCAGGCGATCGTCAACGAGATCCAGGGCGAGAAGCTCGACATCATCCGGTGGGACCCCGACCCGGTGCGGCTCGTCGCTAACGCGCTCTCGCCGGCGAAGGTCACGTCGGTGACGGTGGACCCGGAGACGCGGGTGGCGCGGGTCGTGGTGCCGGACTACCAGCTGTCCCTGGCCATCGGCAAGGACGGGCAGAACGCGCGGCTGGCCGCCAAGTTGACGGGGTGGAAGATCGACATCCGGTCGGAGTCGCAGGCGGAAGGCGGGAACTGGTGATGCGTGTCCGGAAGATACCGCAGCGGACGTGCGTGGGCTGCGGGCAGGTGCGGGAGAAGCGCCAGCTGCTCCGGATCGTCCGGACGCCGGCCGGCGAGTTGGCCGTGGATCCGACCGGGAAACGGTCGGGCCGCGGGGCCTACATCTGTCCCGTCCCCGAATGCCTCGAACTGGCTTTGAAACACCGCCGCCTGGAGCGGGCGCTGGCCACGCCGCTTGGCGACGCCGTCGTCAACCTGTTGCGCGAGACGCTGAGCGGCGCGGCCCATGGCTGAGCGCTGGCTTGACTGGCTGGGGCTCGCCCGCCGGGCCGGAAAGTTGGCCGCGGGCGACTCGGAGGTGCGGCGGGCCCTCGATCATCACCGCGCACGGCTGGTCGTGGTCGCCCGGGATGCGGGCCACGCCGCCGTCCGACGGTACGTCGAGCGGCCCCAGGACCCGCGGGTGCGCGTGTTGGTGCGCGGCACCAAGGAAGAATTGGGCGCGGCCATCGGCAAGGGTCCCCACGCCGTGCTGGCGATTTTGCAATCAAGTTTGGCCCGCGGGCTGCTGAAGGCCCTGGGGGAGACCACGGAGGGGACGGAGAGTGGCAGACAAAGACAACAAGATTCGCGTCTACGAGCTGGCCAAGGAGCTCAAGCTCGACAGCCGGCGGCTCATCGACCTGCTCCATCGACTGCACGTGGAGAACATCAAGAACCACATGAGCACGGTGGAGCCCGAGGCCGTCCAGATCGTGCGGGACATCATGGAAGGCAAGCTGCCGGCCACGCCGCCGGCCCCGCGGGCGGAGGCGAACGCGCGCCCGGCGGCGGGCGGGCGGCCGGCCGCCCCGCCCCCGCGCCCCGCCGGCCGGCCCGTCGCGGCGGCGCCCCAACGGCCCGTTCCGCCGTCCCGTCCCCCGGTGGATCGCGCCGCGACGCCGCCGCCGACCGCCGCCCCGGCCCGGCCCGAGGCGGGCGGGCGGACTCCGGCCGCTCCCGCTCGCAGCGCTCCGCCGCCGACGCGGGTGGGCGAGACGTTCGCCCGGCCCGCCGCCCCCTCGGCTCCCGGCCCGCGGCCGGCGGCACCCCCCCAGCCCCGCGGCACCGTGCTGAGCCCGCCGCCCGGCGCCCCGCCGGCGGCCCCGAACGCCCCGACCGGCGCGGGACGGGGCGTTCCGCCCCGTCCCGCAGCGGGTCCGACCGCGGGGTATCCGCGTCCGCAGGGCGTCGGCAGCCGGCCGCCGGGCACGCCGCCCGCCCCGCGACGGGAAGGGCCGCCTCCGGCGCGGCCGGGCGGGGCGCCGCCGACGCGTCCCGGCGCTCCGGGGGCCCCGCGGCCCGCGGGCGCGGGGCGGGCCCCCCCCGGCCCCCGCCCGCCCCCCGCCGGGGCCCCCCCCCCCCCCCCGCCCCCGGGGGGCGGGCGCCGCCCATCACTCCGGTGCCACCCCCGCGCGCCACCAGCGGCACCTGGTAGCGGGCCGCCCAACGCACCACCG
>JAIMBI010000022.1 GCA_023565505.1 Actinomycetes bacterium
CGCTCGGTCATCGTCAACGCGCTGCGCAAGCTCGAGAGCGCCGGGGTGGTGGAGACGCGGTCGCTGGGGATGAAGGGGACCCACATCCGCGTGCTCAACCCGCGGCTTCGGCCCACTCTGGCCAAGATCCGCATCTGAGGACCGTGTCACGGCGGGTGGCCCGACACGCCGGGCCACCCGGCCTTCCCGGCCCGACGCCGGACACGGGCGCTAGCGGCGCCATGTCCAGCGCACCAGGCGGTACGCGTCGGGCGTGTTCTCGACCAGATAAAGCGACCCGTCCGACGTGACGCGGCCGTATACGGCCGCCCGCACGGGCTCGGGCGGGACGGCCACCATGTGCTCGACGCGGCCGGCCGCGTCGGTGACCTCCACCAAGCCCTGACGCCCCCCGAGATCCGCCCCCAGGAACAAGGCGCCGTTCCGGCCGACGCCCAACAGGACCGCTTGGTGCACGGCACGCGGGAACCGCACCTGCACCCGCCCCGCCAGGGTGGCGTCGGGTCGCCAGCAGAGGACGGTGCGAGTCCGGTCGTCCGGACCGGCCGTCAGCACGTAGAAGTCGCCCCCGGGACCCAGGGCCATGCTCTCCACCCGCGCCGCCACCCCTGTGCCCGGACCCTCCCGGGTGGCCAGCCGTTTCAGGACGGCCTCGGACTGAGCCGCCGGACGCCCGTCCGGGCCGTATTCCTCGAATTCCGTCGTCAGTCGGCCTCGACCCAGCGTGAGCACTTCGAGCAGGATGTCGCCGCGGTTGTCGACCCACAGGTGCCAGATGGCCCGACTCGTCCCCCTGGGTTCCGGCACGGTCACTAGCCGGCGCGCACCGGCCGGTCCCACCAGCCAAACCGCCAGGTTCCGGTTGTCGACGGCGAGCCAGCCATGGTCCCGGGCCGACCAGACGACATCCTCCAACAGGGCGTCGCCGAGCCCCCGGAAGCCGGATGGCCGCCCGCGATCCAGCCAGAGCACCCGTCCCCGGTAGGTATCGGCCACGGCCACGGTCCCCCCGTGGACGGCGAACGCCAACGGACCGTAAGCAAGGCCGTCGAGTCCCACGCTCCGGCCGACGGCATCCGGCGTGGTCCCGAACGGCAGGGACAGCACCACCCGCGGCCGCGCCGGCTGCGTCTCCGCCCCCCGACGGGGGGACAGCCGCCACCACACGCCCAGGGCGAGTGCCGCCAAGAGCGCGAAGGCCGCGCCCACCTGCCACCTCCGCACCGTCACCCTGTCCCCGCCCCCCGCTGGGCGGCGCCTGCGCGCGCCCGAACCCGGTAAGGGGGTTATGACGCCCGGAGCCGGGCTAGACCACGCCTGCCGAGGAATCTGCGCGGCGGCCCTCCGCCCGGCCCAGTTCGGGGGCGTCGAGGCGCGCCGTGAGCGCCGTCGGACGGCTCTCCACGACCAAGAGCCAGTCCCGTGCCCGGGTCATCCCGACGTACCACAGCCGCCGCCGTTCCGCCTCCTGCTGCTGGGCGAGGGATTCCGCCACCGCCTCCCAATTGGGCGTGGGCACGGCTCCGAACCGGACCGCCACCTCCCCCCGGGCGCCGTCCAACAGGACCGGCCCGTCGGGCGGGCGGCCGGCCGCGAGATTGGCCAACACCACCACCGGCCATTCCAGGCCCTTGGCCTGATGCAGCGTGGAGATCCGGACGCCCGCGGCCTCCGCGGGCTCGTCCGCCTCGGCCGCGCCCGACCCGTCCCGCACCCGGGTCCAGAGCCAGTCGACGAACGCCCAGAAGCCCCACCGGCGGCTGTACCGCCGCGCCTCGTCCACCAGCCGAGCCGCCCGCCGGATTTCCTCCGCGGACAACGCGTCCCGCCGCAAGGCGACGACGTCCTCCAGGATGCCGGCCGCCCCCCGATCCGGCCAGGTCCGGTGCCAGACGGCAAGAAGCTCCAACCGTGCCGCCACCGGGCCGGGAGGTTGGGGATCCAGCGGATACCACGTCCCACCGCGCGCGCGATGCTGGGCCAAGCTGAGCTCGTCGACACGGAGCCACGGGGACCGCAAGGCAGCCAACACCGCGGGCGCGTCCTCCGGCAGGGCGACCGCGCGCAGGATGGCCGCCAGACCGCGGACCTCGTCGTAGGCGTAGTACCGCTCCACCGCCGCGGCGGCCACCGGGACCCGCCGCGCCCGGAAGGCGTCAAGGTACCACGTCAGGTCGGTCCGGCCGGGAATCAAGACGGCGATGTCCTCAAGACGGGCGCCCCGGGTCCGTCCACCGTCGGTCACGGTCCATCCTTCCCGGACGACTTTGAGGCACAGCTCGGCCACGGTCTCCGCCTCGCGCCGCCGCGCCCGGCCCAGGCGCGCCGCCGGGCCGCCGGTTTCGACGCGCACCTTGAACACCCGCGGGCCGTCTCCACCCGCACGATGGGGGTGGAGGGCGCGCCACGGCGCGTCAAACCGTTCCTGTCCCATCCACCCCCCGAACACCCGGTTGACCGTGGCCAGGATATCGGGCGCGCTGCGGAAGTTCACGACAATGGGCACGAGATCCGCCGCCCCCACCCGGACGAGGCGTTCCATCCAGCCGTGGGCCGTGGCGACGTCGGCGCCCTGGAAGCCGTAGATGGCCTGCTTGGGGTCCCCCACCAGCGTCAACCGTCCCGCCGGAGGATGATCCAAGTCGTGGACGGCGCCGGTCGGATCGGCGGCCAGCCACTGGACCATCTCGACCTGCTCGGGATTGTTGTCCTGGAACTCGTCCACCATCAGCAGGGCCGTTTCCGCGGACAACGTGCGGCGCGGCGGTCCGTCGGCCCGGAGCAGGGCCAGCGCCAGCCGGATCTGGTCCCGAAACAGCAGGGCCCGCCGTTCCTCGCGCCACGCCGCGAAGAAACGGGCGTAGTCCGCCGCGAGCTCGCCCAGCTCCCCGGCCAGCCGCGCGGCCCAGCCACGCCGCCATCGCTCGTGCCGTGCCGCCAGGTCCAAAAGCCGTTCCTTCTGCGCCGCCAGGAGGTCGCGGGCACGCCCCCAACGGGCTTGGGTCCCCCGCGGCGCCGGCACCTTGAGGGCGAACAGCGCCGGCCCTCGGGCCGCGGGCGCGAGGGCGGCAATCTGCTCGAAACGGTGCCGAAGCTCCGCCACCTGCTTGACGCCCGCGTCTTCAGGGTCGGGCCGGACGGCGTCGATCACCTGGGCCAACTCCGCGAGCGTGGTCCGCCACGCCCCGAGGAGGTCCTCCGGCGTCTCGGGGAGTTCGGGCAGTACGAAGGTGACCTCGCGCTCGGCCATCTCCCGGATCAACCGGGTCGCATCGTGCCAGCTCGCCCCGTAAGCCGACAGCCCCGCGATCCACCGCCGGCGGGCGGGCGACAGTCCCCGGAGCCACGCGTCGAACGCCCGACGGCCCTGCCGTTCGCCCTCGACGGCGTCCCACACCGTGGCACCCGGCGGGGCGCCGCACTCCAGCGGATATCGGCTCACGATGCGATACCCGAGTCCGTGCAGGGTGGTGACGGTCAGCCGGTGGGGATGAGCCAGCACCCGGGTCAGGCGGCGGCGACGGACCCCCTCGCTCCCCACGGCCGCGTCCTCGAGCCGCTCGAGCAGGCGGCGCCGGATCTCCGCCGCGGCTTTCTCCATGAACGTCACCAGCACCAGGCTCTCGGCGTCGGCGGCGCCCCGCCCCAAGGCCTCCACCGCCCGCTCGACCAACAGCGTCGTCTTGCCCGTCCCGGCGCCGGCCTCCACCACCAGGTTCGTGTCCAGGTCGGTCCGGACGCGCTCCCGGGCTGCGGCGTCAAGCGGTGGCGTCACCGTCGTCCTCCCCCTTCCCGGTGGACTCCCACAGCGCGGCGAACGCCGGGTCGGCATCCGCCGTACGCACCCGGGCGGAGTCCACGCCCGTGGGGCAGGCCACGCGATACGGGCACGCCCGGCACGCCCCCGGTTCGGGAAACGGCGGCAGCCGTCCCCGGACGATGCGCTCGGCGATGCCCCTGAGTACGGCCACCGCCTCCGACCACCGCTCGGCCGCGTCACCGGCGAGCGTCCGACGCTGGTGCTGGTTGGCGCGCTCGCGGATCCCCACGAACTCTGCCCGCACCGCCGCCAGCGGCACGCCGAACCCGGCGGCCACCGCGCCGGCGTAGACCGCCAACTGGAGAGAAGCGGGCCCGACCCGTGCCGGAGGGAGGCGGCCGGACTTGAAGTCTACGACCCACCACGCCGTGCCCCGGCGCTCGATCCGGTCCACCCGGCCGGAGAGCGGCCCGGCGCCCCATTCGACCTGGAACGGCCATTCGGTCGCCACCGGCTCCCCGTCGGGCGCCTCGAGCAGGTGGCGGACCAAGTCCGCGACGAGGCCGTCCACCACGCCGGCGAGCACGTCGGGCAGAAGCGCGGGGGGGGCCGGGTAGCGCTCCATGGCCCTGAGCACGGCCGCCCGGGCCCGGCCGTAGGCGTCGGAGGGTGGGGGCGGCTCGCGCCCGAGCTGTTCCAACGCCTCGTGCAGCCACCGCCCCACCAGGTCGGGCGCCGGTTCGTCCGCGACGTCGGGCAACGGCTGGAACCCCAGCCGTTCCCACGCGTAGGCCAAGGGGCAGCGGCCGTACCGCTCGAACCCGGTCACGGTGACCGGGAGGGGTACGGCGCCGGGGGGAAACAGGTCCACCCGCACGGCGGCGGGTGGCGGCCCCAGGCCGGCACCCGGCGACCAGGGAAGCTCCTGGACCCGCTCCCGATGGGGGCGCAAAGTGGACGGCCACGGTCGGCCCGCAACCCGCACGACGGTGACGCGGCGCGCGGACAACGGCAGCAGAGCGGCCAGCCACCGGTCCCGGTCCGCCGCGGACGGCAATCCCAGCGCCCGCTCGGCGCGGGCATCGAGGAGGGGACTCGACGGCCCGTCGCCCTGGAATCCCCCCTCGGCTCCCACCACCACCAGCTGCTCGAAGAATGCGCCGGCCAACCCACTCCAGGGCGCCACCGCGGCAGACGGCGGCGACGGCGGGTCGCCGAGGGCCTGCGCCCACGCCTCCAGATCCTCGGGGGTCGGCGCCAGCGTCTCCACGGCGTCCCAAGCCGCCAGCTCAAGGCGATCCGGCTCCGTCAGGGGCGACGGCACCCCGGCTCGGGCCGCCAACCGCTCCACCGCCTCCCCGGCGGCGCGCCACCCAGGGGCGAGGCGCACCGCCCGGCGCGCCTCGACCAGGGCGACCCAGCGGTCCCGGACCGCCGCCGGCCAACGGTCCCGATACGGGCCGTGCCGCGCCACTTCCAGTCGCTCCGCGGGACCGGCGGCACCTGCTGCGCCAAGCCAGGCGAGCACGCTCTCGAACGGGGCTTGGGCGTCCGCCGCCGCCCAGGCCAAAAGCCACCGGCTCCGCCGGTCCCCGCCGGCCGGCCGGTGCCCGAGGGCCTCCGCCAGAACGTCGGCGGTCTCCGCGTCGGACGTGACCACCACGGTTCCCGCATCCGCCGCGGCGGTCCCTAGACCGGCCACGGCCGCCGGCAGGAGTCCCCTGGCCGGCACCGTCACGCCGTCCACCGGAGCGGCCCGGGCGCCGTCCAACCGGATCAGGCGGGCCCCGCGGCGCACCCACGCCTGGACCCAGGACCGGATCCAGGCGTCCGCCGGCCCGCCGGCACTAGGCACGAACACAGCCCGGGGCCCCCCCGGCGCGCCGGCGGCCCAAGCCCGCCCAGCCACCGCACCGGGGAAGACGCCATACCAGGCGAGGGCCCGGTCGCGCACCCGCGCGGCCAAGGTCTCGCCGCCCCCCACCAGCCAGGCCCGCGACGCCTCCACGGTTTCCCCCAGGAGTGCCGCCACAGCATCGTAGCCGGCCCGGATCCACGCGGCCCGGGACGTCCAAAGCCGCGCCAGGCGTTCCCGGGGCACGCCCTCCCGCCGCAGGCGGAGGACGGTCTCCGCCAACGCGACGGTCGCTCCGGGGCGGTTCCGCCAAGGCCCGTCGCCTGACCGGCGCAGGGCCGCCGCGAGGCGTTCCGCCAAGTGCCGAGACGGGAGGACGCCGGACGCCCCGCCCAGCATCTCGACGGCCCAATCCTCCCAGCTCACCACGCGATGCGTCGGGGACGGACCACCCTCGCCCAGCCGGGCGGTCAAGTGAACGGCGAGCGGCGCGGCGGTGGTCAGCGTCCAGCCAGCCCCCGCGTGGCGCACCCACCAGAGCCAGGCGTCCTGGAGCGCCTCGGGCGGACCCACCCATATCGTCGCCCTCGTGCTGTCCCCCAGCGCCGCCATCCCGCGGGACACCCCCTTGCCGCGGCGCCTCCGCACATCCCCGAGCCCCAAGGGGTATCATGGGGCGGGAGGGTCGCCGTGGTACGTTTGATCGCCTTGGACCTGGACGGAACCCTGCTGCGCGCCGACGGCCATGTCGGCGAACGCACCGCCGCCCACCTGGTCGCCCTCCACCGGCAGGGAGTCGCGGTGGTCATCGCCACGGGGCGGAGTTGGCGGACGGCGCTGCGCATCCAGCGGGAGCTCGGCATCGCCGGCCCGGCGGTGGCCCACAACGGCGCCTACGCGTTCGACTCGCGCTCCGGCGCCGAGTGGTACGCCCGCCGCGTCCCCCGGCAGGCGGCGCGCACGATGCTCGCCTGGGCTACGGCCCACGATATCATGGTGCGCTGCTACCTCGGCGTGGGCCGGCCGGTGTTGTTCAACTTCTTCACCGAGGAGCACGTCGCCCGCTTCCGCCAGCCCGAGGACGCGGTCGTCGGGGATCTGTCCCGCACGCTCGACACTGACCCCCTTGAGCTGTTCGTCGTGGGCAACCGGGAGGTCGACAGCTTCGTCGACCGCTTCGGCCGCCTCGGCCCGGGATACGAGTTGGTGACCTTCGAGCGCAACGGCCGACGCGAACTCAACATCTGCGCCCCCGGCGTGGACAAGGTCGAGGGAGTGGCCGCCGTGGCGCGCCGGCTCAGCATTCCCCCGAGCGACATCCTGGCCGTCGGCGACGGTCCGAACGACGTCCGCCTGCTCCGGTGGTCCGGCCTGGCCGTGGCGGTGGGCGGCGGGCACGACCAAGCCGCTGCCGTGGCCGACTACGTCACGCCGCCCGACAGTCCGGAGCCCGTGGCCGATGCCCTGGAGTGGGCCCTGTCCCGTCCTTGGGCCGGTGCCCCCCCGGCGGCCGAGGGACCCGCGTAGGCCGGGCGTCCGGGGGCCTCAGGCCCAGAGGGCCTCGGCCAACAGCGGCAACGAGCGGTCCCACCGGTGGGCGGTGCGACGGTGCCCACCGGGAAAGATCTCCAGGACATGGGGAATCTCGTACCGCGTCAGCAGCCGACCGAGACGACGCGCCCCGTACTGCAGCCGATACTCGTCGTCGGCGCCGGCGTCCAGGTACAGCAGCGCCAAGCCCGCCAAAGCCCGCCGGGCCGCCTCCTCGCGCTGCACCCGCCGCACCGGGTCGTGCTTCAGCCACCGGGCCCACACCGGCTCCACGATCTCGAGTGTCTCTTCGTCCACCGGCAGATCCGCCGGAAAGTCCTTCCGCTCCGGGTTCGGACTGTAGGCCGCCGCCATGGCCAGCAGGCTTATGGCCCCGAACCAAGCCGGCGGCTTGGGCTGGGCGGCGCAGAACCGTTGCCAGAACGCCCCGACCCCGCCGGCCTCCCGAATCCGCGCCATCAGCTCCGGCATGTCGGGCAGGTAACACCATTCGAAGCCCATGTCCCCCGCGTGGGAGGCTACCGCGGCGAACAGGCCCGGCCGGTCCATCGCCGCCGTCAGGGCGCCGAAGCCGCCGCTCGACCGCCCCGCCACGGCGCGGCGGGGGGTGGCCCAGACGCGCTCCACCTCCGGCAGGAGCTCGTCCCAGAGGTAGGTCGCATACCGCCCGATGGCCGGCGAATCGACGTACTGGCTGCCGCCCAGCGCCGCGAAGGTGTCGGGCAGGACGACGCGGACCGGTTTCATGCCGTGGCTCCACAGCCGTTCCAGGCGCTCGGCCAAAGTCTCCCCGAACGGCTCGAAGGCCAGGAAGGAAGCGCCGGTGGCGAAGAATCCCGCCAGCACCCAGACGGCGGGCAGCGGCTCCGCGGCGGGGACGTCCGCGGGACTCAGGACGAACACGGGGCGGCGGGCCGGATCCCCCCACGGATTGTCCTGCAGGACGGTGCTGGTGAATTCGTGCCGCTCGACCCGGACCGTCACGGGCTCAGATCGCCTCCTCGGCGTCATCGGGCGCACGGACCGTCGCCAGTCCCCAAGCATCCGCCCCGCCTTCCCAGAGACCGTCGGGACGCCGGCGGATGCCCACCGGGCTGGCATACCCCGGGTTCGCCAAGGCGGGAGCGCGCCAACGAGCGGGCACGCCGGTGGCGCGGACCACGTCCGCCAGGTCTCGGCCCCACCGGGGATCCACCAGCACGGGCACCACGCTCGTCTCGACCCGCGGGTGGTCCACCGCGGCCTGCATGTCCCGACCCTCGCGCAGGACCTGCCAGAGGATCTGAGGCACGGCGCTGATGATCCGGCGGCCGCCCGACGCACCGACCAGCACGGCCAACCGGTCCTCCGCGACGGCCAACGCCGGCGCCATGTTGGCGAGGGGACGCACCCCCGGCGCCAGCGAGTTCGGTCGACCGGGCACCGGATCGAACCACATGATGCCGTTGTTGAGGAGCATCCCGAGGTCCGGAACCACCAGCCGCGACCCCCACACCGACAGGAGGGTGAGGTTCATGCTGACCCCGTTGCCCGCCGCATCAACCACCACCAGGTGGGTCGTGGAATCCGGCGGGCGCGCACCGGGACCTTCCGCTCGGGGGGCCTCCCGGACGCGGCGAGCCACCGCCTCGGCCGACAGCATGTCGGGGGGCGTGCCAGCATGCCCCAGGAGAGCCAGGCGGTCTTCGAACGCGAGCCGCCCCGCCCGGACCCAGCGTACCAGGGCGTCGCTCTCTCCCTCGGCCTCCAGCGCCTGGGCCAGGAGCAGCATGTGGGCCATGGTCGGTCCTCCGTTGAGGCCGTCCGGCAGGTACACCGTGGCGCCTCCGACGGGGACGGCGAGGGGGCGCGTGGAGATCCGCACGGTGTAGCGCGCCAGGTCCTCCTTGTCGAGCCACCCGCCCTGCTCACGGACGAAGGCCGCGACGCGCTCCCCCAACGGGCCGGCGTAAAGGGCCCGAGCCCCCTCGCGGGCGATGACGCGCAGGGTTTCGGCCAAGCGGGGAAACCGCACCGTCGTGCCGGGGACATCCGTCAGGGAGTACTGCGGCAGTCGCCCTCCCGGCAGATAGGTGGCACGCGTCGTCGGGTACTCCTCGAGCTCCGCCTGGTGCGCCACCAGGTGGAGCACCATCTGCCAGTCCACCGGCCACCCATCCTCCGCAAGACGCACGGCGGGTTCGACCAGTCGCGCCCACGGCCAGGACGCTCCGTGGCGGTAGAGGGCCTCGAGCAGGGCCACGGCCGACGGCACAGCCACGCTGGTGGCCCCCTTGACGTTCAACCCGCCGGCCACCCGAGGCCACCCGAACAGGTCGTCGTCGACACCGCCGGGTTCCACGACGAAGCGCGCCGGGTCCAGGGCGCCGGGACTGACCGGCCCGCCGTCGAAGACGGTGACGGCCCCCTCGCGGTACGCCAGGGCCAGTCCGACCCCCCCGATCCCGCTCATGTACGGCTCGACCACGCCCACCGCAAAACCGGTGGCCACGGCCGCGTCGAACGCGTTGCCGCCTTCGCGCAGCACGGCGGCCCCCACGGCTGCCGCCAACGGATGCTTGGCCACCACCAGGCCCCGGGCACTAGCCACCGGGGTTTTGACAAGTCCGCCGGTCACATCCCGACCTCCCCATCCCCGTCACGTGCCGGCGCGGTCGCAGGATTGCGCGCTAAGACGCCTGCTCGCGCGGGTCCTCCAGACGGACGCGCACCGATCCCCCCACCCGCTTGGCGAGAGCGTTCGCGAACAAGGCTTCCAACGACTCGCGGGGCAGGAGGCACTCCTCACAGGTCTCCGGACCCGTCACGAGGCGGATGTGCACGGTCTCCGGCCCCACATCGACCACCTCGAGATCCGCGCCGTCCGCCTGGAATCCCGGCCGGAACCCTTCGATGACATCCTTGACGACCTCGGCCAACGTCCCCTCTCCGTTCATGGATCCTCCCCCTTGCGTCGGCGTTGCCTTGCATTCTCCAATCATATCAATTCGGGCGCCTGCCGGGGTCGACGGCCCTTCCGGGCGGGTGTGCCTCACGATTTGTGATGTGATCCAGGGGCTGGCTGGCCCCCAACGCCTTCCAGCGCTCCAACCGACGCCACGGGCGGAGCAGGGCGACGGCTTGGGCGCCGGCAAAGGAAGGCGACCCATGACCCTGCCGGCCTGTGCCGCCGGGGTTGGGCGATCCAGCCGAGGCCGGCGGTGTCGCCGTCTTTCGGGATGGCCGCAGGGTCGCCGCCACCGGCGACCTCGGGACCTTCCTCGGGCGCTGGGCCCGGCGGCGCCCGACACCGAGCGCGTCGCCGCACTCGCAGCCACGGCCTCGGGGCCGTCTCGCCCACGTCGGTGCCGGCCTGGCCGGTCGCGTACGTCTGCTCGCCGTGGGCCACCCGGCCCGGGGAGCCCGTCGCGCATCACACGCCTTGGGCCCAGGACGCGGCGCGGCTCGCCTACGACAAAGGATTCTGCCTCCTCGCGTCGCAGCTGTACGCGCCGCCATGGCCCGACGCGGACCCCGCGGAGCGCACGGCCGGGGCTTTCAGCAGAGCCTCGCCCAGCTCCGCGGCGCCGTCGCCGTCCACGTGTTCACCTCCGACGGCCGCCCGAGTCCTGGGATGGCCGTACAGCTCGACCGAGCCGTCGCCGACGACCTACCCCTCCGCCCCGTGACCTACGCGGCAGTCGCCGCCAACGCCGGCCGACTTCGGGGCTGGGCGGAACGTGATCTCGTACCCGCCCCGTCAAGACCATGTTCTACACCGCCCCCTGGCACCGCCTCGGGGCACACGTGCCCGACACCCCGGACTCCGAGGCCGCCCTGACGGCCGCGAGTCTAGCCTGGGCCGTGGAGAGCCAGCCGGTCTACCCGGCCGACGATCGCCGTCCCCGGCTACCGCGTCAACCGCCGCGTCATGGCTGGAGCCGTCCGGGCGTCGTGGCGGACGCCTCCCGGGTCGTCCCGAACCGGGAGGCATTCGCGCTCGCCGCACTCCTGGGCGAATCGCCCGCTTTACGACGGCCCCCAAGCCTCGCCGATGGTCGGGCTCGCCCTCACGGCCGGGTATCGGAAGGCCCTCCCGGGCTGTGGCCGACGGTGCGTGGGTGCCGCCGCCCGTGCCGGGCCAGGCAGAGCGGCCGACCCCGGCGGCGTGCTGGCAGACCCTGTGCGCTGTCTTCGACCGGGCGGTCGGTGGTGGTCGCCAAGGCGGGCGGCGGTCAACGCCATGGACTGGATCGCGAGCCACCGGGCCACCGACGAGTGGCACCGCCGGTGAGGGCAACGCCGCGTCGACAAGTGTCCGTGTCGCACGGTGCCTATGGATGCAGCCGACGGCGGGGGGGTACCACCTCTTTCCCTTGGCGGCGTTCCATTACGGCACCGTCACGATGGGACCCCGAACCGGAACACCCACTGAGGGGCCAGTCGAACACCGAGACCGGGGCGTGAGGCAGTTTCCGCGGTTGACGCGCAGGTGTAGCACTGGTACCCCACAAGAGCAGCTGCGTGGGGCTGTAGCCGCCACGTCCACCTCCACAGCGCCCCGCGGGGCGCGCGAGACGAGGTCCGCCCCACCCCCAAGCTGGCGGTCTGATAGACGGCGCGGCCCTGTGTCCGAATCGCCAGGTAGAGCGGGGCGTTGCGATGGGCGACGTACGCCTGCCAGAGACCCTGGCGAGCGGCCGGCTGGTATCCCTAGTAGCCGGGTATGCGGAGCATCTCCTGCCCGGCTGGCGAGTCCGGGCAGCATCGACGACAGCCAAATGTTTTATGACTATTGTTGCAGCCGCGATTAAGAGATCCCGATCAATGGCCCGGGGTACGCCTTTCCGGCCACGAAGCGGAGCAGGATTCATGCCGCGCCGCGGGGAACCATTCTGCGTCCCGGCCGGGGCCCGGCCGCCGGTTGGGGACGGTGGGATCGACCAACACTAGCCAGAATCGTCCGCGCCGAAGTGGAATGAGGAGGAGGAATGCTGGTGCCCTTGCATCCCGATGCCGAGGCATATCTCCGGGTCGCCGCGGCGGAACCGCCCGTCTACACGCTGACCCCCGCCGAAGCGCGCGCCTTCCGGGCGGCACGTGTCGCGGCGACGCCCCGCAACCCGGAGCCGGTCGGCCGGGTTGACACCCTGACCATCCCCGGACCCAACGGGCCGATCGGCCTCAGGGTGTACCGACCCGACGCGTCCGGACCGCATCCGGTGATGGTGTACTTCCACGGCGGGGGGTTCGTCGTCGGAAACCTGGACCAAGTGGACTCGGTTGCCCGGATGATGACCAACGCCGTGCCCGCCGTGGTGGTCTCGGTGGACTACCACCTGGCACCGGAGCACCCCTTCCCCGAGCCGGTCGAGGACGCCTACGCCGCTTTGGCGTGGGCCGGCGCCGAAGCGACGCGCTTCGGGGGCGACCCGGATCGGTTGGTGGTGGCGGGGGACAGTGCCGGCGGCACGCTGGCCATCGTCTCGGCCTACGCCGCGGCCGACCGGGGGGGACCGCCGGTCCGGGCGGCCGTGCTTGTCTACCCGGTCTGCCAGTATCGCTTTGACACACCGTCGTATCAGAGCTTCGCCGAGGGCTACGGGCTGACCCGCGCCGCGATGCAGTGGTATTGGAAGCAATACCTACGACGTCCGGAAGACGGCCGAAACCCCTACGCGGCGCCGCTGGAGCGGGAGAATCTCGTCGGCTTCCCCCCGGCTCTGGTGATCCTGGCCGAATACGACCCGCTGCGGGACGAGGGCGAACAGTTCGCCGCCCGTCTCCGCCAATCCGGCGTGCCGGTCTCGGTCTGGCGCGCCCCCGGCATGGTGCACGGCTTCTTCAGCCAGGAATGGGCGCCGGAGTCCCGGCGGGAGGCCGTGCGGCGCGTGGCCGCCCACCTCCAGGACGTGTTGGGGCGGACCCGTTAGGCGGGTCCGCCGGGGCGTCCTCAGCGGTCGGACCCGGCGCGCCGGCCGGTCAAGACCACCCAAGCCGGACGGCCCCGGGTCGTCCGCACCGCCCGGGTGCGGTGGGCCCCACGCGGCGCGCGCCCGCCTCCACGGCGTTGCCCGGTCGCGCGGTCCCACGCTTCGCGCAACATGAGATCCAGGTGGACGACGTATGTGGCCATCCAGAACGCCGCCGCCATCGTCAAGGCCGGCCCCGGTCCCGCGTTCCAGCCGGGCGGCAGGAGGGCCCAACGGCCCACGGTCCCGAGCACCCCAAGCCCATCGTGCCATACCATGGTCCGTTCGCTCCTCCCGAATGGTTCTGCCTCCAGCCTACCCGGTCGCCGAGCCATCCGAGAAATACCAACTCCCCATGCCGACCATAGCCAACGACTATTCGTAAGACTCGACTAGGATATCCTAACTGTCGGGTATTTCGTGTTGTTTTGGCGGCTGAACAGGTTCGCGGGGCTTCAGGCGGAGGCACGAGGGATGTGGCGAGCTTCGCGCGCCCGGGCCATGTCGGTCCACGTCGACGACTTGGAGCGAGCCAAAGGCTTTTACCGGGACGTGCTGGGCCTGACCGTCACCGACGAGGACCCGGCCAGGGCATGGTCTTCCTCAGTGCACGGCCCGAGCCGGAACACCACGAGCTGGTGGTTTGCGCCGGGCGGACGGTTCCGCCCGGCATGCTTGGGCTTCAGCAGATCGCTTTCCGCTGCGAGGCTCTGGAGGATGTCATCGGGTTTTACCGGCGACTCCGGGATGTCGGGGTCCGCATCGACATGGTGGTCTCCCACGGCAACGCCATCGGGGTCTACTTCTACGACCCCGAAGGGACCCGCGTGGAGGTCTACCGGGCCACGGGTCTGGCGGCGCACCAACCCTATCTCGAAGCCGTGGACCTGGACCAGGCCCCCGACGTCGTCTTCCGCCGCATGGGCGGCCTCCGTCGCCGCCCGTGCGGTCAGCAGCTACGCCGATTCCCGGTTCCTCGCCGCGCAGGACCTCGCCCCCCGGGACCCGGTCGGGTGACCCCCACCGCAGGACGCGGCCGCCTACGTGGCGGCGCGTCCCCGGGGGCTCTTCCCGGCGCCCGCCGGCCTAGCCGGCTCGGGGCCGGCCCCACCACTGCGGGACGCGCCGCCGATATAACGCGTAGGCGGACCCGAATCGCCGCTCGAGGTAGGCTTCCTCGGGCGCGGCGACATCCCGGGCCACCACGGCCAGTACGATGGGCAGGAGGACCAATGGTCCCGCCGCCCGCAGCACGATCCCCGCCCCCAAGTAGGTCAGCGCGAGGGCGACGTACTGCGGGTGCCGGCTGTAGCGGTAGGGTCCGTCGGTAACCAGCCGGCGGACCGGTCGGGGCGGATCCGGCGAAGTCCCCGCCCGACGGAACGCCCCGAGGGCCCAGGCCGCCAGGACAGCCCCGGCCGCCAGACACAACCCGCCGAGGCCCCAAGTCGCGGGGTCCGACGGAATCCGCCACGGAATCAGGCGGTCGACCCCCCATCCGAGGGCGAAGCCGACCGCGTACGCCACGGGCGCGGGAAACCACACCTGCGCGTGATCCTCCTCCGCCACGGTCTCCTCCCCCGGTCCTTGTCCGCTTGGGCCCCGGCTCCCGACCCCGGGCCGCGACCGCCACCGGCGGACCTCCGACCGCACCTCCACCCTTCCGCTCGGCCCGGTCACGGCGGACGTCCCCCAAGCGGCCCGGGTGAGACCGTAACCCCGCCGACGACGCTGTCCCCTTGCTTTCATTGAAGCCCAGATGAAGCCCAGACACCGCGCCACCGTCCGCCGGCGGCCCCCGGGGTCCGAGGACCCTGGACGGCAGGTCCGAAAGTCCCCGGGCCCAGATCCGATGGTCCCGCCCCGGGGGAACGACGGGGCCTACAGAATCCGGCCGGTGTTCCGTGGGGGCGGCACGGTCCGCGCGGCTACCCTCGGGGGTGAGACCGGCCCGCCGTCCGGAGTCGCTCGGCCGGGCTACGGCGGTCCATCCGTGGGAGGGACACATCATGAAGCCGATGACGGTTGCGCGCACCAAGGTCCTCGCAGGCGTCGGCGTCGCCGCGTTGGCGGCCGTCGGCCTGGCCGGCTGCGGAGGCTCCGGCCAGCAAGCGGCCAGCCCGCCGCCCAAGCCCGCGGCGGCCACCCAACCCGCTCAATCGTCGGTGGCCCACGTGGCCATGACGATCAAGACCGGGAAGATGATCGGTAAGCCCGGCTGGCCCCAGTACAGCAACGCGTCCTGGACGGTCAAGAAGGGGCAGACCGTGGTGTTGACCATCACGTCGTACGACGACGGCAACGCCCCGCTGCCCAACGGGTCGCCGTTCACCCAGGTGCAGGGCACCGTCGGCGGCACCGAGCTGGTCAACGGGTCGCCGGTCAGCTCCGTGGCCAACCAGGACGTCGCCCACACCTTCACCGTGCCGGGTCTCGGGCTGAACGTGGTCATCCCGGCCGCGCCGAAGGGCGGCACCGTCACGGTCCAGGCGACGTTCAAGGCCGACAAGGCGGGCACGTTCAACTGGCAGTGCGAGGCCCCGTGCGGCACCGGGTCCACCGGATGGGGCGGCCCCATGGCGACCCCCGGCTACATGCAGGGCACGGTGACCGTCCAGTCGTAGGCCTCGCCATGGGCGGAACCGCCCGGATGGGGCGGAGCGAAGGATGGTCGTGAAGCACCGGGGCGACCGCCGCCGGCCGCGTGGGGGGCGGTCGCCCTGCTGATCCCCGGACTCACTCGGCGGCCGGTCGCCACGTGGCGGCGAGGGCGGCGGCGGCCGCCAGGGCGGCGGTGGTGACGCCCAGCACCTCGTGGACCCCGAGCAGGACGGGAGCGAGAGCGGTAGCCAGCACGGTTCCGCCGACCAACGCCTCCAACGCGAGCATGGCCGACGCCGCCCCGAGCCACCGGCGCCACCCCGCCGGGGATCGCGGGGACTTCCGCCACGCCTGGACCGCCGCGCCGAACGCGACGCCCACCGCCAGACCGTGCGCGAGGCCGGGCTGGGCCCCGCCGCCGCTCCACCCGAGAACGGTCGCACACGTCGCCAGCCCGTCGCAGGCTTGGCCGAGGTGGGCGGTGTAACTGCCGAGGAGCACGGCGGCGGCCAAGGCCCCGGCGGTGGTCCAGAGCCACGCACGGGGGCTCTCCGCCGGGCGGGCGACCCGATGGGGACGGAGGTAAAAGGCTATGGCGAGTGCGGCAACGAGGAGGGCGAGAGCCCCCAGGTCGTGGGCCGCAACCACGACCGGAGGCAGGCCGGTCGCGACGGTGAGGGCTCCCAGCCCCACCTGGGCCACCCAGACGCCGCCGACGACCCCCGCCAGCCGCCTCCCGGCCGCGTCGCCCGTCCGCCACACGGCACCGGCCCCCGCGGCCAGGAAGGCGGTCACGACCAAGGCCCCCATGCGGTGCGCCCATTCCAGGTCCGCCGCCAACCGGGGCGGCGGAGTCCAGGCTCCCAGGCAGGTGGGCCAAGCGGTCCCACAACCGGCCCCCGACCCGCTGGCGTTGACGATCGCGCCCAGGGCGACCAAGAGCCAGACCAGCCCGACGGTCACCCAGCCCAGGACGGCGCGCCAGGAACCCCCAACCGTTGTCATCGGGACCCGATCATCCTCCTTCCCGGCCGGCCCCGCGCCGGGCCATGCCGGGACGCGGAGCCGGGCGCACTCCCGTCCCACGCTAGCGACCCGCGACGGACCGCGCTACGGCCGTCCGACCCCGGCTGCGATGGGTCGTGGGGACCGTATGCGGCGGGGGTGCCGCCCGACGGCAGGGCCGCACGGCGGTCCTCCGACGGGAAGAACAGGGGCCACCGGATCCCCCGCGACGGGGACCGGAAGTCCCTCCCAGCCACGGTCCTCGGCGCCGATGCTGGAAGGCGACGGGGGTCGACGGCGCCGCGGAGCCGTCGATCCCCACCGCAGCGCTGTGCGGGGAGGAGACATCAGCCACATGGAAATGCGTGCGCTGGTCCTGGAGGACTACGGGACGCCACCGCGCGTGGAGGTCGTCGAGTGCGGGCCGCCCGGCCCGGGCGAGGTGTTGGTCCGGATCGTAGCGTCGGGCGTCTGCCACAGCGATCTCCACGTCGTCACCGGCACCCTCCCGCTGCCCGTCCCGATCGTCCTCGGACACGAGGCGAGCGGCGTCGTGGTGGAGACCGGGCCCGGCACCCGCCTGCAGGCGGGGGACCACGTCGTCGTCACGTGGATCCCGGCCTGCGGCGCCTGTTTCTGGTGCCGCAACGGGCAACCCGAGCTGTGCGAGCGGGCCAACGCCGGAGCCGTGAGCGGAACCCGGGCCGACGGCACCAGCCCGCTCACCTGGCGCGGCCGCCCCCTGTTCCCCTTTTCCTGGGCCGGCACCCTCGCCGAGTACGCCGTCGTACCCGAGGCGGCGGCCATCCCCGTCCCCGCCGAGATGCCGTGGGACGCCGCCGCGCTGCTCGGCTGCGCGGTGCAGACCGGCGTGGGGGCGGCCTGGCGGGCGCCCATCCAGCCCGGGGACACAGTGCTGGTGGTGGGACTCGGCGGCGTGGGCCAGAACATCGTGCAAGGGGCACGCCTGAAAGGCGCCGGCCGGATCATCGCCGTCGACCCGGTCGCGGCGAAGCGGGAGCTGGCGCGGACGCTCGGGGCCACCGACGTCGTCGACCCCGAGGCAGCCGACCCGCTCGCGGCGGTCCTCGACCTCACCGACGACCGCGGCGTGGACGTCGCCTTCGAGGCCGTCGGCCGCGCCGACCTGCTCGCGCTGGCCTTCAATGCCGCCCGCCGCGGCGGCACCGCGGTCGCGGTCGGGGTGCCGGCGCCCAACGAGGACATCACGCTCAACGCCTTCGCCTTCCCGTCGCAGGAGAAGACGCTCACCGGCACGTGGCTCGGGGGATCCTACCCGCCCCGCGACATCCCCCGGTTGGTCGCGTTGTGGGAGGCCGGACACCTGCAGCTGGAGCCGCTCGTCTCCCGGCGCTACGTCCTCGAGGAGGCCCCCGCCGCGTTCGCGGACCTGGAGGCGGGGCGGATCGTCCGGGGCGTGGTGCACTGCGGCGATCCCCGCTGATCCCCAAGGAGGTCACCATGGCCATTTTCGCGACGGCCGAGGAACTGTACGACATCCTGGGCCAATTTTTCGAGCAGCTCCGGTTCGTGGAACAGGCCTACCTCATCCACCAGGTGGGCGGTTCCATCGAGT
Organism: Actinomycetes bacterium; assembly: GCA_023565505.1. Classification (GTDB taxonomy): domain Bacteria; phylum Bacillota; class Sulfobacillia; order Sulfobacillales; family JAIMBI01; genus JAIMBI01. The sequence goes on from JAIMBI010000022.1 coordinate 18,321, forward strand.
TCGTCTTCCAGCGGCCGGAAGCCCGCCTCCGGTGGGTGCCCGAACCCGACAGCCGGGCGCACCCGCCGTTTCACGTGGTCTACGGGCCGCAGCCGGACCCGCCCCTGCTCACCTTCACCCAGGACGGGGACACGGCACACCGGTTCTGGCTCGGTCGGGTGGACCTGCAGCAGGCGCTCGCCCGACAACAGGTCCGGGCCAAAGGACCGCTCTCGCGGGCGATGAGGCTCATTCCGCATCTCGACACGATCTACCCCCTCTACCGGGCCTTCCTCGAGGCCCGGGGCCGGACGGACCTGCTCGAGGGGGCGGAAGGGAAGCGACGGCCGTGACGTTCTCCTGGGTGCCCCGCGGCCCGTGGATCGACGGGGAGGTGGTCGAGGCGGGCCCCGAGACGCTGGTCGTCGTCTCCCCTTCGTCGGGCCAAGCGTGGGCCACAGTCCGGGCCGGCGACGCCGCCGTGGTCGACCGGGCGGTGCAGGCGGCGCACCGGGCCTTCGTAGAGGGCCGGCTCCGCCGTATTCCCCCGCTCGCCCGGCAGCGCCTCTTGATGGACGTCGCAGAAGCCATCCGGCGACACGAGGCGGAGCTGGCCCGCCTCATCGCCGAGGAGATGGGCATGCCCGCGACGACGGCGCGGTACATCGAAGTGCCTTACGCGGCCGCCGTATTCGAGTACTACGCCGGCCTGGCGACGGCCCCGACCGGCGAGACCCTGCCGGTCGACGTCCCGGGGGCGCCGCCGGCCTACTTCGCCTACACGCTCGCGCAACCGGTGGGGGTGGCCGGGCTCATCACCCCCTGGAACTTCCCCCTGTTGCTGCCGGCGTGGAAGATCGCGCCGGCCCTCGCCGCCGGGGCCACGGTGGTTCTCAAGCCCGCTCCCGAGTCCCCCTTGACGGCCCTCGCCCTGGCTCGGATCCTGGACGAGGCCGGGGTCCCCCCCGGGGTGGTCAACGTCGTGCCGGGGCCGGACACGACCGGCGAGGCACTGGTCCGCCATCCGGGGGTGCGCCAGATCTCCTTCACCGGCGAGACCGCGACCGGACGCGCCGTGCTGCGGGCCGCCGCCGACGATGTCAAGCGGGTGCATGTGGAACTGGGCGGCAAGTCCCCGGCAGTCGTCTTCGCCGACGCCGATCTGGACCTCGCCGTCGCCCAGTGTCTGTTCGGCATCTATTTCAACAGCGGCCAGGTCTGCCAGGCCGGCAGCCGCATCCTGGTCCAGCGGAGCGTCTATGAACCCTTCCTGGAGCGTTTCGCGGCGCGCAGCCGGGCGCTGCGCGTCGGGCCCGCCACGGACCCCGCCGTGGATCTCGGCCCCTTGGTGCGCGCCGACCGGCTGGAACGGGTGGACCGTATCGTGCGCGACACCGTGGCCGGGGGCGCCCGTCTGCTCACCGGCGGCACGCGGATCGCGGGCCCGGGGTACTTCTACGCCCCCACGGTGCTGGCCGATGTCGACCCCGACGCCCCCGCGGCCCGCCAGGAGATCTTCGGACCGGTGGCGGCGGTCCTGCCCTTCGAGGATGACGACGCCGCCTTGGAACTGGCCCACCGAACCGTCTACGGGCTGGCCGCGGCGGTATTCACCCGGGATGTCCGGCGGGCGCTTGGCTTTGCCCGCGACCTCTGTGCGGGCACGGTGTGGATCAACACCTCGCAGGTGCTGACGCCCACCGCCCCCTTCGGAGGATTGCGCCAGAGCGGGTTCGGCCGGGAGCTGGGCCGCGCCGGGTTCGAAGCGTACCGGGAAACCAAGACGGTCCTGGTGGACCTCAACGACGAACCCCTGACCTACTTCTAAGGACCGGAGAGGTGGCCGTCATGTTCACCGCGAGGCCCCTAGCCCTGCTCCTCGACCTGGACGGGACACTGCTGGACCTGGACGGCAACGACTTTCTGGACGACTACACGCGGGCCGTGGCGGCGTGGATGGCTCCCCTGGTGCCGCCCGAGCGGTTCGAAAGCGTGCTGCTGGCCGCCGCCGTCCCGGTGATGGTCGGTCGTCATCCCGGACGGTCCAACCGGGAGGTCCTCTGGGACGCCCTGGGACGGGCGCTCGACATCGCCCCGGACCGCCTGTGGGCCCACTTCGAGGGGTTTCTCGCCACCGACCTGAGCCGGATCCACCCGGGCGGCGGACCCCGTCCGGGCGCCCGGCGGTTGGTGGCGGCCGCCCGGGCCCGGGGCCTCAAGCTCGCGGTCGCGACGATGCCTATCTATCCCCGGGTGGTCGTGGCCGAGCGGCTGCGCCGGGCAGGCCTGGCGGACATCCCGTGGGACCTCGTGGCCACGGACGAGATGCATACGGTCAAGCCGGACCCGGAGTACTTCCGGGAGATCGCGGACCGGCTCGAGGTCGCGCCGGCGGCCTGCCTCATGGTCGGCGACGACTATTTCCAGGATATTCCCGCCCGCCGGGCGGGGATGGCGACGTTCTACGTCGGACCGGAACTGTCGAACTTGGATGTCGGTCCCAGGGGTACGCTGGACCAACTGGCGGCCTGGCTCGAGCAGGGGATGCCGTCGGCATCCTGAGGAGGCGAAGGGCATGCGCGAGCGCGTGGTCATCACCGGCGTGGGACTGGTCACGCCGCTGGGGATCGGGACAGTGGCCCTGTGGGGCGCCTTGATGGGCGGCCGCTCCGCCATCACCCGGATGTCGCCCGGCAGCGAGGAGGAGCAGGGGGCTCGCGCCTCGTGGCTCGTCGCCCCGGTCGTCGACTTCGACCCCGGCCGATGGCTGCCATGGCGGGAGGCGCGGCACCTCGACCGGTCGGCGCAGTTCGCGGTCGTAGCGGCGGAACAAGCGTGGAACGACGCCGGGCGGCCGCCCGTGGCCCCGGAGCGGGCGGGCGTGGTGGTGGGAACCGGGTTCGGCGGCATCGCCAGCCTGGTGGAGCAGCAGCGGATCCTGGACACGCGGGGTCCCCGGCGCGTCAGCCCCTTCTTCATCCCCATGATGATGGGCAACAGTGCGGCCGCCGCCGTCTCCATCCGCCTCGGCCTCACCGGGCTCAGCCTGGCCACCGTCCACGACGCCTTGTCCGCGGCCGACGCCCTGAGCCAGGCGGTCGTGGCCCTCCGCCGCGGCGAGCTGGACGTCGTGCTGGCCGGCGGCACGGAGGCCAGCCTGCTGCCCTTGGTCCTGACCGGCCTGGCGCCGCTGGGGCTGGTCGCCCCGGGTCAGCGGCACCCGGAGACCGCCGTGCGGCCGTTCAGCCGCCGGCGTCAGGGGTTCGTGCTGGGCGAAGGGGCGGCGATGCTGGTCCTGGAACGGGCGAGCTTCGCCGCCCGCCGCGGGGCCGGCACCTACGCCGAACTGGCGGGATACGGCTACGGAACGGGCGGGGGATCGGACGAGCGCGCGTTCCACCAGGCCCTCGTCCACGCACTGGCGGACGCCGAGGCGGCACCGGGCGCCATCGATTACGTCAATGCGGACGGATGCGCCCTGCCCACGACGGACGTGGCCGAGACCCAGGCGATCAAGGCGGTGTTCGGGGCCCACAGCCGGGCGCTGGCGGTGAGCAGCACCAAGGCGGCCACCGGTCATCTCTGGGGGGCCGCCCCGGCCCTGGAGATGGCCATCGCCGCCCTCGCCCTGCACCACCAAGCCGTCCCTCCGACGCTGAACTGGGAGCCGGGCGATCCCGTCTGCGACTTGGACTACGTCCCGGGCAAGGCGCGGCTGCGTCCCCTGGCCTGGGCCGTCTCCACCTCGCGGGGACTCGGCGCGCAGTGCGCCGCGTTCGTGCTGCGCGCGGCCGGCCAGGCGGCCTGACGCGGTCTTTGGGGCCCCGGCGGACCCGCCGAACGTCCCCGGGGCGCGGACCGAAAGGCCCTACGCCGGCGTGGAGGTTTCGGGCTTACTCAGAGTGCGACGTGTGATCACGTCAGGAGGGAAGGGAATCGATGCGCTACAGTTTCGCGCTGGGCGACCAGCCGTCCCCGTGGCTCCTCGGCATGCGCGAGGGGCTGGACGCGGTGATGCGCCGGAACGGGCACGAGCTGCAGGAGGGATCTCCGGTTGGCGCGGACCTGGTGTTCCACGCGGTCGCCGCCGAGCGCCCGCGCCCGTTCCGCCGTCAGGCCAAGGCCACCTTCGTCGTCGGGCTCGCGGAGGGCCCCCGGCCCTCGGCCGATCCCCTGGGCCAACTCTACCCCATCCTGGTCCGCTCTCTTTCCAACCTCCTCATCTACGGCGGCCGGGAACCCTCCGGGGAACGTTGGGCGTACATGGTGACCCCCGAACTGGGCCGCTACGCCATCCACGCCCCCTCGGAAACGCTGTGGTTCGACGAGGTCTACCGGCGCCTGGCGCCACTGGCGACATCCCATCTGGTCATCGACAACCAGTTCGACGAAGACCTGGAGCCCGAGCTCTGGCAGGGCACCCGCGTGACCGACCAGATGCGCGAGGCGGCCCGGGTCCTCGACAGCTGGAATCTCTTCCCGGCCCCCTACCCCATCGCGGAGATACTGGGTCCGGACGACTACCGGCACCTCCGCCACGTGTTCGGCATCGGCGGCCTGAGCTACGGGAATCTGAGCGCACGCCACGACCGCCACCGGTTCTGGATGTCCGCCAGCGGCGTGGACAAAGGGAAAATCGGGACTGTCAGCCGGGACATCCTTCTCGTGAAAGGCTACGACCCCAGCATCCGGGCCATGCGGATCTCCGTCGCCCCGGGCTCCCACCCGCTCCGGGTGTCGGTGGACGCGGTGGAACACTGGGGGATCTACGAAGCGCACCCGGAGATCGGTGCCATGATTCACATCCACGCGTGGGTGGACGGTATCCCGAGCACCTCGGTTAACTATCCCTGCGGCACGGTCGAGATGGGGCAGGCCATGACCGAGCTGCTGAACCAGGATCCCCACCCCGAGCGGACCATCATCGGACTCAAGAATCACGGCATCACGGCCACCGGCCCGGATTTCCCGGACATCCTGGCACGGCTGGAGGGCCGCGTCCGACCGACCGTCCCGATGTCCTGAAGAAAGCCGGGCGACGCGCCCGCCTTCAGGCGTCGGGAGCGAACGCGAGCTTGATGCGGCGGCCGCGTTCCGGCCAGAAGTCGCGGAGGGCCCGACGGTACTCGCTCAAGGGACGGACGACGCCGACCACGCGCTCCAGGGGACGCCGGCTCCCGGTCACCAGACTCACCGCACGGGGAAACGTGGACCGGCCCTCCTCCACGTACCCGTACGTGCCCGCCACCGTCAGGTTGCGGGTCCACACGGGGGCCAAGTCCAGGCGCTCACGTCCGGCGCCGCCGACGAGAAGCACCTGTCCCCCGGGGCGGGCCGTCGCCACCGCCTGCTGGAACGAGGCGGCCGACCCGATGGCATCGATGACCAAGTCGAACCCCCAGGCATGAAAGGCCGGCGCCCCGAACCGGCCGGGGACGCTCGGTCCCAAGGCCTCGCAGCGCTCGACGTCCCGTTCGGAGAGCACCACGGCGTCCGCCAACGCCGCCGCCAGCTCGGCCTGTTCGGGATAGCGGGCCACGGCGTGGATCCGGACCTCAGGGTGTTCCTCCCGGACCGCGAGCGCGGCCAACAAGCCGATAGGGCCGCTGCCGACCACCAGGACCGTCTCCACCGCCGTCCATGCGACCCGCCGGAGCCCCTTGAGGACGATGGCCAACGGCTCCGCGAGGACCGCGCGGCGCGGATCCGTCCCGTCCGGCACCGGGTGAAGCTGATGGGCCGGGACGAACATCCGCGTCGACCAGCCGCCGGGAAGCCGTCGATGGTAACCCAGGAGGAGTCCGGGACCGTGCCCGCCGTCCAGACGTCGTTCGCAGTTGTCGGGCCGTCCGGTCCGACACGCCCGGCACAGCGTGGCCCCGCGGCTGGCACAGGCGAGGGACGGATCCACCACCACCCGGGTTCCCCGCGGCCAGGGTCCGTCCACCAGGAGCTCGCCGTACACTTCGTGCCCCAGGACGGCGGGAAAGGACGTGACCGGCGCGAGGTACGGGGAGGAGCGTCCGAGGAGGACGCCCCAGTCCGAGCCGCACACGCCGGCCAGGAGCGGGCGCACGGGGAGCCACTCCGCCTCGGCCGGCAGTCGTGGGTCGGCACCCAAATCCGCCGGGGCCAACGCCCCCAAGCCCAGCTGCAGGGCGCGACCCGGCCAGGCCCGTTGCAGGGCCAGGCGGGACAGCCGGAGGTGGTAGGCGACGCCCCACGGTCCCCGGCCTCCGAGGGCCGCGGCGCGGTCCCGCACCCGCCCCGCCAGGCGCTCCGCCTCTCTCCCGGTCCGGCCCCGAGCCGGCACGTCGACCAGCACGCTGTTCCCCCCAAAGGGACGCCATTCGTCCCCAGACGGTCGGGCCCCTCCCGCTCGCGGGACTCAGACCGGCTTCATCGCCTCGAAGGGATTCCGGCACGCGCGACAGTAGTGGAGGCTCCGGCAGGCCGTGGACCCGAAGGCGTTGTCCTGCCGGGTGTCGCGCGACCCGCAATACGGGCAAGGTACCGGCTCGCCGGCCCCCGCCTCCGCCGGCTCCGGCGGGGGGGCGATCCCCATGCGCCGGAGCGGCCCGTGCGCCTCCGTGCGGATCCGGTCGCTGGTCCACGGCACCTCGGTGCACCAGCGCACCCGCACCATCTCGGGCGACAGGCCCGCCGCCTGCGCTACCGCCCTGACCACCCGGTGCCGGATGAGGTCGAGTGCCGGGCAGCCGAGAAACGTCGGGACGAGGTCGATGTCGATCCCCTCGTCGTCCCAACCGACCCGCTTGACCATGCCCAGCGCCACGATGCTGACCGTGGGTATCTCGGGGTCCGCCACCGTGTGGAGAGCCTCCCAGACCGGCGTCAGAGATCGGGACACCGTCCTCGCCTCCCCGAGTGTGCGTTAGGTCACCACTGGGCCCGTGGGTCCAACCGGACAACCGTCGCCATCGTGTCGACCAACGAGGCCCCGTAGGGACTGTGGACGCCGCGCCGCCCGTTGTAGCGCGGGGCCGGTACCTCCCAGGCAGGCAATCCCGCCGCCTCGAGCACCGGTACCGCCGCCGCCTCCCAGGCGGCGCGCAGGCCGTCCGGGTCGGCCATCAGTCCGAACCGCTCCCAGGCGGGCGCCCACCCCCCGGTATCCCACAAGTCGCCGGCTAATTCGGCCACCCTCTGCCCGGCTTGGATCAACCGGGCCCGGGCTTCGGCGTCGTGTCCGGCCAGGCGTCGGATCCACATCGTGTGATGGGCCAGGTGGTATCGCTCCTCGCGCAGGATCTTGACGGCCAGCTCGGCCAGGGGTCGATGACTGGAGGCGCGCAGCCGCTCGAGCCGAACCTGCTCGAAGGTGTCGTACGCGAAGTGACGCAGCAGCGCGAATGCCCAGTCGAAGTGCGGTTCGTCCCAGTACTCGCCCTCGCCGTTGGGCCACTCCAGCAGAACGCTGTGCCGGCGCTCCGCAATCGGGCGGAGCAGGGCCAGGTCGTCCCGCGGCCCGAACCCGAGCTCCTCCAGCAGCCCGAAGTACATGGCCGCATGCCCGAGTTCGTCCTGGGCGATGGAGGCGAAGGCGACGTCCTCCTCGACATGGGGATGCAGGCCGAGCCACTCGCTCGCCCGCTGGGCGACGACCAAGTCGTCGTCGGCCAACTGCCACAGCAGCGCCGCCAAGGCGGCCCGCCGGTCCTCGCGCTCCGGTTCCGTCGCCTGCGGAAGCATCGGACGCCCCTCCCCCGCGTCAGATCATCGTCTCCGGCGTGATGGCGTCCTGTTGGTAGCGCCGCCACTTGCCGACCAGGTCACGATAGGCGCCGACGTCCCGGTACGGCTTGGGCAGCCGGAACAGTTGGTCGGGATCGTCCGGGGGATTCGCCGTGATGGCGTCCCGCGGCACCACCCAGATGCCGAAGATGGGCCGGCGCCGGAGAAAGTTCTCCCGCGCCAGGATGAGCGCCATGTCCGCCGAGTCGGCGACGACGCTGAACTGATGCTCGTAGGCGCCCCCTTCGACGGTCTGGGCGAAGACCTCGTACACGGACGCCCGTACCGGCGGCGACTCGTGGGCTTGCACGATTCTCGTCCTCCCTGGGCTTGTCGCGTCACGGCGCCGAGGCGACGGGTTCGAAAAACGCGCGTCGGACCCAGGCGCCTTCCTCGTACGTCAGGCGCCGGAGCCGGAGCCGCTCCATCGACTTCGGGCCCCGGTTGTGGATGACCGCGTACCACAGCTGCCAGTCGGGCTGCTGGTAGGTCCACCAGCCAGTCTGGGGATCCTGGGTCAGCGTCGGGTCCGGAATGCGGAAGCCGAGCGCCCGGATCCGGGGCACGTACTTGGTCAGGAAGCGCTGGCGCAGTTCCTCGTTGGACTTGAACCGGATTCGGAAGCGCAGGTTGGGCGCTTGGTGGCTTGACAGCGGATGGCCTTCCGGCGGCCCGAAGAACATGAGGAGGGCCGGCCACCAGCGGTTCAAGGCGTCCTGGAACATCGCCCGTTGGGCGGGAGTCCCTTCCGCCAGCGCCATGCAGATGCTCTCGCCGTGTTGGATGTGGAACGCTTCCTCCTCCACGATGCGACGCAGGGCGCGCGTGTACGGGGCGTAGGAGCCGGCGAGGAGCATCCCCTGGGTGATGATAGCCGCGCCGTCCACGAGCCAGGCGATGAGACCGGCGTCGGCCCACGTCGGCGTCGGCATGTGGAAGACGTTGTGGTACTTCTGGCGCCCCGAGAAGAGGTCCTGGAACAGGTCCTCCCGGGTGCGGCCCCACGGACGCATCAGGTCCTCCACCACGCGCAGCAACAGCTGCCCGTGCCCCGCCTCGTCCTGCACCTTGGCCATGATGGCCAGCTTGCGCTTGAGCGTCGGTGCCCGGGGTACCCACTCCTTCTCGGGCAGCGTGCCCATGATCTCGCTGACGGCATGCAGACTGATCAAGCGGACCAATTCGGCCCGATAGTCCGGCGGCATCCAGTCGTCGGCCTCCACCTTGGCGCCGGCGTCCAGTCGGGCCAGGAATTCGGCCCGGCGTTCCTCGACGTCCATATCCCCACCCCCTGCGGCCGCCCGTCAGCATGAGCGTACGGTCCACCCGTCCCCACGCGGAGGGACCTTTGGTCCCTCGCCCGGGGCCCGAACGGCCCTTTGTCGCGGTTAGGCGGTCCGGGCTGTCTCCGGGCGCTCGGGACAGTTCGGATCCTCCGCCCAGGGGTTGCGGCTCACAGCGTACGCGCGGGCCCGCGACCCGCCGCAGACCGCCCGGAAGGCACAGGCCCCGCACCGCCCCTCGAGCCGCGCGGGGTCGCGCAGCCCGACGAACAGCGGGCTCTCGCGGTACAGACGCACGACCGAGGTGTCCCGCACATTGCCGACCGAAAGGGGGAGGTACCCGCTGGGATGGACCTCTCCCGCCCAGTTGATGAACAGCATGCCCTGGGCTTCCCGCATGGCGGGACGGCCGGGACCGTCGAGCGCCCGGCGCCCGTCGGTCACCCGACGAAACTGGGGCGCGCCCACCGCGGTGACACGGAATGCGACCTGGCGCCGGTATTCGGCCAACCATCGCAACCAAGCCTCCTGGGCCGCGGCGTCGAGCATCTCCGAGCGCCCGGCCCGTCCGGTCGGGATGACGAAGAACACCTCCCAACTCCGGGCGCCCAGGGCAGGGACCAACTCGCCCACCTCCGGCAGGGTGGGGGCGGTCAGGGGGGCCACGGCGGTGTTGATCTGCAGGTGGAGGCCGCTCGCCCGCACGGCCCGGGCGATCGCCAGGGTCGCCGCGAACGTGCCCGGCACGCCTCGGTAGCGGTCGTGCACCTGGGGGTTCGGTCCGTCCAGGCTGAGGGAAACGGCCCGGACGCCCAGCCCCGCCCACGCCGCGACCACCTCGGCGGTCAGGCGCGGCGTCACACTCGGCGCCATGGCGACGGCAAACCCGCGCCCGACGGCCGCCCGGATGATGCCCGACAGATCCTCCCGTTCCAACGGGTCGCCGCCGGTGAGGATCAACGTGGGCCGGGGGGCGAAGGTCTGCATGTCCTCCAGCACGCGCTCAATCTCCCCGAGGTCAAGCTCCCCCGGTTCGCGACGCCGGATCGCCCGCGCCCGGCAATGCCGACAGTGCAGCGCGCAGGCGCGGGTGAGTTCCCACATCACCAGGTGCGGGGCACGGTCCCATGGGTTCACCACCAAGCCACCTCCCGGTCCGCGGCGGACCCGTCGAAGCCATCGGCTGCGCTTACCAGTGGACCACAGCGCGCCCCGTCCGCCCTCGGACTCCCGTCGCGTCCGCCACGGCCCGAACGGCCCAAGCCGCGGCCACCGGCGTCTTTCGGCGCCGGCGGCGGGACGGGCCTGAGGTCGCGGTGCCGGGGCCGGCCGCCCGCACCGCGGGTCGCGCCGCGCTCCAAGGCGCAACCTAAGCCCGAACGCGGCGGGCGGGACCGACCGGCGAGCAGGAGTTGCCCCAGGCCGGGCGAAATGTCTCTTCCGTAGCGGGAGGGGTCGAAGCGTGCACATCGTGGTTCTCGGCGGCGGACCGGCCGGTCTCGCCGCAGCGACCGAAGCCCTCCAGGCGGGACATGCGGTCACCGTGGTGGATCCGGGTGACCCGGGCGGCAACGCCCTATACCACAGCCTGGTCCCGAGCAAGGTGCTCATTGAACGGGCCGCCGCCGGCACGCCGGGGGGCGCCTTTGCCTGGACCGGATGGATGGCCCGCCAGCGCGAGGTCGTCGCGGCGGTGGCGGCTCAGGCCCGGGCGGAGCTGGAAGGGGCCCGCCTGGTGCGGGGCACCGCCCACTTGGTACGGCAACGGGGGCGCGTGGCGGCGCAGGTCGACGGGACCGCGTTGCCCGCCGACGGGATCATCGTCGCGACGGGGTCGCAGCAGGTGCTGGTGCCGGGACTGGCGCCGGACGGCAGCCGGGTACTCCTGCCGCGCGCCTTCGCCACCCTGAAGGCCCCTCCCACCGCGCTCGCCGTGGTGGGCGCCGGCCCCACCGGTCTCGAAGCGGCGGCGCTGTTCGCCCGGGCGGGGAGCCGGGTCTCCCTCTTCACGCCGCACGCGCGGCTGCTCCCGGACTGGGCCTGGGAGGTTTCGGCAGGACTCCAGGCCCTGTTCCGCCACCTCGGCGTCGACGTCTTCTACGGGCAGCGCATCGAGCGGCTGGAGGCCGACGGCACGCTGGTGCGCCTTCACACGGCCGCCGGCGCCGTGTTCACCACGCCCGCGGTCTTCCTGGCCACGGGACGGCGGCCGACTGTCCCCCGGGAGGAATACGCCGACGCCGGGCTCGCCGTGGACGCGGCGGGCTTCCTGGCGACGGACGCCGTCGGGCGCACGAATGTGGAGGGGGTCTTCGCCGCGGGCGACGCCGCCGGCATGCCGCTCCTCGCCAACAAGGCGCGTTGGCAGGGGCGGATGGCGGCCCGCACCGCCCTGGGGCAGGTATCCGACCCGATCCGACCGCCGGCGTTTGTCGAAGCGGTGTACACGCACCCCGACGCCGCGCGGGTCGGCGCGACGCCGGGACGGGGGCTTCCGCGCGGCGCCGCCGTCTGGCTCGCCCGGCCCCGGTCCCTCACCTACCGGCTGGCTCTGGAGGCCCTTCCGGACGTGCCGGCGGTCGCGCTGGTCTATGCAGACGGGCCGGATGGCCCCGTCCGGGGTGCCGAGGCCTTCGGACCCCGGGCTGCGGACCTCCTGGCCCCCGTGGCGCTGGCCGTCGCCGCGGGGCTTCCGGTGTCACGGCTCCGCGACCTCCCGGCGGCCACGCCCACCGTCGCCGAGTGGCTCGCGGACCTCGTCCCCGTGCCGTCGCCTCAGGCACCCGTCTGACGGTGATACCAGCGGTCGAACCACAGATAGAACGCCACCACGCTGTGCCACGGGGCCCACGGAGCCAGCGCGGCGCGTAGCTCCTGCTCCCCCACCGTCCGACCGCGCCCCGCGAGTTCGGCCCAACGGCGGCGGAGCGCCACGTCCTGGGCGGGCAAGGCGCCCGGGTGACCCAGCACGCGCGCCAGAACATACTCCGCGGTCCACCGCCCGACACCCCACAAGGCGGTCAGCTCGACCAACGCAGACGCGAGCGGGGCCTCGGCAAGGCCCCGGGGATCCCATCCGTCCGCCAGCCGCGCGGCCAATTCCACCAAGGCCCGGGCTTTCGCCCCGCTCAGGCCGAGGCCGCGGAGCCTGTCGGGGGACGCCTGGCCCAGCACCGCGGGCGGCGGAAAGCGGAATCCGCCCCGCCAGGGGGTGCCGAACGCTTCGGCCACCCGCGCCTTGAGGCGAGCGGCCAGACCCACGGTGATTTGCTGCCCGAGGATGGCCCAGGCGAAACCCTCGAACACATCGGGGAAGAGTACCGGCCTGAGGCCGCGCCAGCGTCGGACCAGCGCGGCAACCGGGTCGTCCGGGGACCACGCCTCCACCCGGTCCCAGAGCTCCGCGACGGGCGCGGCCAGCCCCAGCACCCGACGTCCCTGTGCAACATCGCCGAACACACGAATCCCGCGCCCGTCGGGTTCCACCCGGAGGCCCACCTCGGCGGGGCGCCCGCCGTCCCAGTACGCCAGCCACACCGTGCCGTCGGCCGCCGGGCGGGCTCCGTAGGCCACGAACGTCCCCAGGAAGGCCACGGCCTCCGGCCATCGGCCGTCCTCGCGGATCGACGTGCCGTCATCCCCGGGCATCGTCGCGGAGGGCTTCCAACAACACCGGGATTTGGCTGCGCGCAGGATCCCGCCCGGCCGTCAACAACCGGACCGGGCGGTCCGACGCCCAGGCCCGGATACGATCCAGCGCGGCCCGTCGGACCGGATCGTCCAGCTCCCGGCGGTATCGCTCCCGGAATTCCGCCCACGCCTCGGGATGAGCGTGGTACCAGCGGCGCAACGGGGAACTGGGGGCGACGTCCGGCAGCCAGACATCCCACAACCCCGCGTCCTTGCGGACACCGCGGGGCCACAGGCGATCCACCAGCACCCGCCAGACGCCCGGCGGGCTCGGTTCTCCCACCCGACCCATCTCGACCGGATGCACGACGACCTCCTCCTTCTGACTCGCTTGGGTGCGCGGTTCACGTTGGGCGCGCACGCGTCGACCGGGTCCGGAACGGGACCACCGCCGCCGTCCAGAACAGCCCCGGCAGGCGGTCCGGTGCGCCACGCCAAAACAGCCTTGGCGTGGTGCGTCGGCCACTCCCGGCCATCGGTCGCGCCGGGACCGCCCCCCGCACGCCGTCGCCCCCGGAACGGATCCCGGGCGGCGGCCGGCTGTCCGGCCCCGCGGTGCCTTCCTCGGGGTCCAGCATAACAGCCGACGCGGGTCGCGGGGACGCCCATGCCCGCGGTGTCGGCCGCACCGGTTCCCCGGCCCCGCCCTCACGGCGTGACAGGGGTCATCCACCCGACGCGGACTGCCCGGAGGGGCGCCCGACGCGAACCCCCGTTTTGTGCTACGCTCACCCCGACACCCGGCCGCGCCGCATCCGCGGCCGCGTATCACGCCGCCCGCACCGTACGGGCCCGGGCGACCCCAGGGAGGTGCATCATGGCCGACTTGACGTTCACCATCGCCGCCGCATGGGCGGGAACAGGACCGGAGGGCGAGGGAGCCATCCGGGCCGGCGACCAGCAGATCCGCTACAGCGCTCCCGCCTCCATGGGCGGCAAGGGCGTGGGCACGAACCCAGAGGAGCTCCTGCTCTCCGCCGTCACGGCATGCTACAGCGCCACGTTGTACCGGGTCCTTACTTCGCGCCGGCTCCCCGTGGCGCGGTTGGCCCTCCGGGCGGATGGGCTTGTGGAAAACTATCCCGACGCGGCTCGCTTCAGTCGGATCGTGGTCCATCCCACCGTCGAGGGCGGGGACCCCGCACGCACGGTGGAATACGAGGCGGCCGCCCACCGCGCGCGCGACCTGTGCTTCATCGGCCGCACGGTGCGTGATTCGCTGGACTATGCCGTCGGAACGGTGGACGTCCGCCCCGCCTGATCCGTCCACCCCAGGGCGGGCCGCCCCGGCCCCGGGCCCGTCCCTGCATGGGCCCTCCATGGGTTTCCGCTGCGCGAGACAGAGCGCCCCCGGCGGAGACGGGGGTGATGCTACACTCTCTTTGTCGGGATTCTCTGCCAAGTCGTGCGACGCGTCCGGGTCTGCTCCGCCGGGGCGGCCCGGCACACCAAAGGAGCCTGGAGCGATGGCCACCTACCAAGACATTGTGGTCGAACGCCGCGGACCCACCGCCCTCGTGACCCTGAACCGCCCGGAGCGCATGAACGCCTACACGCCGCGGATGGGTGCCGAACTGCGGGATGCGTTCTGGCACTGCGACCAGGACGACGACATCCGCGCGATCGTCGTGACCGGGGCCGGACGCGCCTTTTGTGCCGGTGCGGAGCTCAACCGGGAGGGCACGACGTTCCGGCCCGAGACCCGCGCCGCCCGCCAGGCCGAGCTCGCCTCGGAGGCGTTCCGGTCCTGCCATCCCATCGCCGTCCGCAAACCCATCATCGCAGCCATCAACGGCGCCGCCGTGGGAGTCGGGCTGACCATGCCGCTGCAATGGGACATCCGCCTCGTCGCCGAAGACGCCAAGCTGGGATTCGTGTTCGTGCGCCGCGGCTTGGTTCCGGAACTCGGATCCCAATGGATCCTGCCGCGCCTCATCGGGTTTTCCCGGGCGGCGGAGCTGATGCTGACCGGCCGTCTCTTCACGGGGCAGGAAGCCGCCGCCATGGGGCTCGCCAGCCGGGCCCTGCCGGCTGCGGAGGTCCTGCCGGCCGCGCTCGACCTGGCGGCGGAGATGGCACGGGAGTGTGCCCCTGTGGCCGTGGCCTTGGTCAAACGCCAACTGTGGGCCCATCTGGCCCAGTCGTCCTTCGCCGCCGCGGATGCCACCGAAGCCCGTTGGTTCGCGTGGTCCGGCGCCCAACCCGACGCCACCGAAGGCGTTCGGGCCTTCATGGAAAAGCGGCCCCCGGCCTGGTCGGGGTCCCCGAGCCGGGACCTGCCGCCCGACGTCCCTTCCCTTCTCTGAAATATCGCCCCGGTCACGCGGAAGCCCCCCGGGCTCCCGCCTCCTGCTCCTCGGCCCCTTTTGTGTCATGACTATTGTCATGACACCTCCCTTCTGGCACAATCGTCCCCACAAAGGAGGCGGGGCCGTGACTCCCTGGATGTGGCGCCGCTTGGCCCAGACAGCCCTGGAAGAAGACGTGGGGTTCGGCGACCTGACCACGGATGCGACGGTGCCGCCCGGACAGACAGGCAGCCTAGCGCTGGTGGCGCGCGAACCCCTGGTGGTGGCCGGCTTGCCGGTCGTCCCGGCGGTGTACGAGGCGTTGGACCCGGCCGTGCGCGTCGACCTGCTCGTGGCTGACGGCACGCGTCTGGGGCGGGGGGACGTCCTGGCCCGCGTCCGGGGCCCGGCTCGCGCCCTCTTGACCGGTGAGCGCGTCACGCTCAACGTGCTCCAATGGCTGTCGGGGATCGCGACGGCGACCCGCGCGGTCGTCGACGCCGTCGCGGAGTGGGACGTGGACGTCCTCGACACGCGCAAGACCCGGCCCGGCTGGCGGGCGTTCGAGAAGTACGCCGTGCGGGTGGGCGGGGGGAAGAACCACCGCTTCGGCCTCGACCACGCCGTCCTCATCAAGGACAACCACATCGCCGCCGCCGGCGGCGTGGCCGAGGCCATCCGCCGCGCCCGCCGGGCCGCCGGCCCCACGGTGTTCGTCGAGGTCGAGGTGGACAATCTCGAACAGTTGGAGGAAGCCTTGACGGCCGGGCCGGACGGCGTCCTGCTCGACAACATGGACCCGGCGACGCTCCAGGAGGCCGTCCGCCGCGCCCAGGGCCGCGTCTGGACGGAGGCCTCCGGAGGCATCCGGCCCGAGAGCGTCCGGGACGTCGCCCGTACCGGCGTCAACGCGATCTCCCTCGGCTGGCTCACCCACTCCGCGCCGGCCGTAGACATCGGCGCGGACTGGGAGGCCCCATGACTCCCGTCGTCGTCGTCGGCCACGGCGTCGCCGGGATGCAGACGGCGATCGGCCTTGCCGAGTCGGGCCGACCGGTGTTGCTGCTGCACAAGGGGGACTGGGCCGCGAGCAACACCTACCTGGCCCAGGGAGGTGTCGCCGCCGCCCTGGATCCGGACGACAGCGCCGCCGACCATGCGCGGGACACGTTGACCGTCGCGCGCGGTCTGGCCGACCCGGAGGCGGTCGCCGTCCTGACGGACGAGGCGGAGGCGGCCACCCGCGCCCTCAGGGCGGCAGGCGTCTTCGTCGAGGCGCGCGCCGGCCGGTCCCATCCGGGCCAAGAAGCCGGTCACAGCCGCCCCCGCGTCCTGCGCGCCCCCGGTGGTGCGACCGGCCGCGCCGTCGCCCGGGCCCTGCGACAGGCGGTCGCAGCCCACCCCGCCATTACGGTGCGGTCCGCCCGGGTGACGCGTGTGGGAGTCGTCCGCGGACGGGTGGCGGGCGTGTTCGTGTCCGGCGACGGACAGCGGCCCGAGTGGATCCCGGCCGCGCACGTGGTCCTGGCGACGGGGGGGTTCGCCGGTCTATGGCGGACCACCACCAATCCGCCGACGACCGCCGGCGACGGGTTGGCCCTGGCGTACGATGCCGGCGCGGTGCTCGCCGACCTCGAATTCGTCCAGTTCCACCCCACGGCGCTGGCGGTCGGGGAGACCCGGCCGGCGCTGCTGCTGTCGGAGGCGCTCCGCGGCCGCGGGGCCCGGCTGGTGGATGCCGAGGGCCGACCGGCGGTGGCCGACCTTCCCGCCGGGGAGCTGACGCCGCGCGACGAGTTGGCCCGCGCCGTCGGACGCCACTGGATCACGCGGGGACCCATTTTCCTCACGCTGGCCCATCTGGATCCGAGGACCGTCGAGGAGGAGTTCGCCGACCTGGCGCGGGCGGTGGCCGCCTACGGACGCAACCTGGCCACGGATCCGCTGCCCGTCCGGCCGGCCGCCCACTTCACCATGGGCGGCATCGTAACCGACCTGGAGGGGCGCACGACCATACCGGGCCTCTGGGCCGTGGGCGAGTGCGCCGTCGTCGGCGTCCACGGGGCCAACCGCCTGGCGTCGAACTCCCTCCTGGAGGGGCTGGTGTTCGGCCGTCGGGTCGCCCAGGCTATCGCCCGCGAGGCCGAGGCCCCCCCTGCGGCTCCCCCGCCGGCCGGCCCGCTGCTCGACGCAGCCTGGCCCGAAGATTTGGCCGCCGCGCTGGACGAGCACCTCGGCGTGGTGCGGACCGCCGCCGGCCTGCAGGATCTGCTGCGCCGGCTTCGCGCCGCCGAACCACCCGACCGGCCCGGCCCGGTCACGGTAGTCCGGCTGGCCGCGGAGGCCGCCCTGGCCCGCACCGAAAGTCGCGGGGGCCATTGGCGCGCCGACTATCCCGACACCGATCCCCGCTGGCGCGGCCATCTGTGTCACCAGCGCGATACACCCCTGTGGTTCTGCCCGTCGCCCGAGAAGGGAGGTCTCTTTGATGCCGTCGTCCGCACTCGCAGCCGATCTTGACGCCATCGCCCGCCTCAAGCGGGAACGCGACGCGGTCATCGTGGCACACAACTACCAGCTCCCGGAGGTCCAAGACCTGGCCGACTTCGTCGGGGACTCCTTGGCGATGGCCCGCTGGGCGCGCCAGACGTCGGCCCGGGTCCTCGTGGTCGCGGGAGTCTACTTCATGGCCGAGACGGCGTCCATCCTCTGCCCGGACAAAACCGTGCTGATCCCCGACGCCGACGCCGGGTGCTCCCTCGCAGCGTCCATCACGGCCGAGCAACTGAGGGCCTGGAAGGCCGAGTGGCCGGATGCGGTGGTGGTGGCGTACGTCAACACCTCCGCCGAGGTCAAGGCCGAATCGGACTATTGCTGCACGTCCTCCAACGCCGTGGACGTGGTGAACGCCATCGACCCGGAGCGGGACATTCTCTTCCTGCCGGACTTCTACCTCGGCTCGCATGTCGCCCGGGTCACCGGCCGGAAAAACATCCACGTGTGGCTTGGGGAATGCCACGTTCACGCCACCATCCGCGGCGAGGACCTGGCCGCCAAGGCCCAAGCCCACCAGGACGCCGAGCTGCTCATCCACCCGGAATGCGGCTGCACCACCCGGGCGCTGGCCCTCCCGCCGGAAGGCGTGCCTCATCACGTGCTGTCGACGGACGGGATGATCCGCCATGCCCGCCAGACGCCGGCCCGCACCCTCATCGTCGCCACGGAAGTCGGCCTGCTGCACCGGCTGCGCCGGGAAAACCCGGACAAGACGTTCCTGCCGGCGCAGGAGGACGCGGTGTGCCCGTTCATGAAGCGCATCGACGTCGCCAAGATCCGGCGGAGCCTGGAAACGTTGACCACCGTCGTCGACGTCCCGCCGGCGGTCCGCGAGCGCGCCCTGATCCCGCTGCAGCGCATGGTGAGCATCGGCGGCGCCTCCGCCGCCCGGGCTGCCTCCTGAGTCCTCCTTCCCGCCTCGTTCCCGGCCCGCTCCGCCACGAGCCGCCGCGCCCCGGCGGCTCGTCTCAATCTGCCGATTTTCGTTCCGTGAAACCTCCGGCATTCCGCCCACTCTCCGCCGATAGCGTCTTGACAGAACTCTCGGCCGAAATCTATCGTGGAAACGTCTCCATTCGCTTTGATCGACGGCGATTTCTGCGGAAGGAGGATCCCGGTGAAACGGCCTTCAAAGCTCGCCGCCGCCGCCCTCGCCGCTGCCGGCGCCCTGGCGCTGGCCGGCTGCGGGTCGACGGCAAACTCCGCGGGCAACGGCTCCGGCAACACGAAGTCGCTCGTATACTTCATCTTCACCGGTTACGACTACCCCTACTTCGCACCCATGGCGCAGGCGGTCCAGCAGGCTGCAAGCCACTACCCCAACCTCACGGTGCGGATCGTCTCGGCCAACAACTCGTCCTCCCAGGAGATCTCCGACATCAACGAGGCCATCGCCAACGGGGCGAAGGGCATCATCCTCAACCCCGTCTCCGAGTCGGTCACCGCCGCGGCCCAGAAGGCGATGCAGCAAGGGATCCCGGTGGTGACCGTGGACCGCGACGTATCCGATCCGGCGGCCCGCGACGTGTTCATCGGCGACAACGACGTGCAGCTCGGCTATCTGCAGACGCAGTACGCCCTGCAGTACCTGGCGGCGCACAACGTGCCGAAGCCGTGGCACGTCGCCGTCCTGCAGGGTACGCTGGGGGCCAGCGTGTCTATCGGCCGGCTCAACGGCGCCATGAACGCGCTCAAGCCCTACGTCGACAACGGCAGCGTCCAGATCGTGTTCAACCAGTCCGCCAACTTCGCCACCAATACGGCGGAGTCCATGGTGTCCGAACTGCTGGCGAAGACGCCCAACATCCAGCTCATCGTCGCCTCCAACGACGCCATGGCGCTCGGTGCGATCCTGGCCGTGCAGAAGGCCGGGCTGACCCCCGGCAAGAACGTCCTCATCGTCGGCGCCGACGCCCAGCCGGAAAGCTTGACCGCCGTCAAGCAGGGTACTCAGCTCGACACGGTGACGCACGCGCCGTTCGTTGAGGCCTACTGGGCCGTCGAAGCGATGGACAACATCCTGCAGTACCACGTCCTGCCCAAGAACAAGAATCTCATTATTCCCATGGTGCTGGTGACCAAGCAGAACGTGGACCAGGTCTCCGCCTGGGGAACGCCGCAGGAGATCCCCCCGCTGCCCTACGGTCACAGCCAAGCGTACAAGGTGCAATGACACCAACGGGCCCAGCGCGGCGGGAGGAACCGTTCCTCCCGCCGGCTCGGCGACACGGGAAAGGAGTTCGACTCCCTTGGACGGCCTCGACCCGCGGGAACCGACCCCCCTGCTCTCGGTGCGCCATTTGTCGAAGTCGTTCGGTGCGGTGACCGCCGTCGACGACGTCAGTCTCGACATCATGCCGAATGAAGTCGTGGGGATCGTCGGCGACAATGCCGCCGGCAAATCCACTTTCCTTTCGCTGCTGACCGGGTACAACCAATGCGACCGCGGCGAGTTCTTCTACCGCGGCAGACCGGTCGAGGTCTCCTCGCCCGCGACCTCCCGACGCAATCTCAAGATTGAGATGATCTATCAGAATCTCTCTCTGGCGCCGGACCTCGAAGTCTGGAAGAACATCTTCCTCGGGGAGGAGCTTCGCCGGTTCGGCTGGTTGCTCGACCGCCGCACCATGATCCGCCGGAGCCAGGAGGCCCTGGCGCGGCTCAATGCCAAGGCCCGTCCCCACGACATCGTGGGGACCTTGTCCGGGGGTGAGCAACAGACCGTCGCCATCGCGCGGACCCTGGTCTTCGACCGGGAACTCATCATCTTCGACGAGCCGACGGCCGCCATCTCGCTGAACAAGGTCCGGGACGTGCTGCAGCTCATCCGGGATCTCAAACAGCACGGGAAGTCGGTCCTGCTCGTCAGCCACCGTCTGGAGGACATTCTGGAGGTGTCGGACCGCATCGTGGTGTTCTCCCACGGGCGCATCAAGGCCATCGTCCAAAACCGCGACATCGACATCGAAGACCTGGTGCGGCTCATGTTCGAAAACCGGGGAGGCGACGCCAGTGCTTAAGACGGCGGCCCGACTCCTCGGCGACCCCGGCAGTGTTCGGCGTCCCATAGCCTTCGGCATCCTCGCCTTCGTCGTCGCCGGGCTCATCGCCCCGTCGTTCCTCACGCTCCGCAATGTCAACGCCCTGCTCCAGGGTTCGAGCTTCCTCATCATCCTCACGGTCGGCGAAGCGTTCGTGATCCTGACGGGGATGATCGACCTCGGGGTCCAGAGCGTCTTGGCCAGCGCCGGCATGCTGGGGGCGTCCCTCGCGGTGTTCGTCGGGTTGCCGGCACCGGAGAGCGTCCTGGTCAC
The DNA here is from genome assembly GCA_023565505.1 of Actinomycetes bacterium. Taxonomy (GTDB): domain Bacteria; phylum Bacillota; class Sulfobacillia; order Sulfobacillales; family JAIMBI01; genus JAIMBI01. The sequence goes on from JAIMBI010000022.1 coordinate 39,186, forward strand.
GATCCTTTACGGAGCCGCGGCCGGGGTCTTCGTCGGCCTCCTCGTGACCAAGGGCCGAATTCCGTCCTTCATCGCCACCATCGGGACGTACTGGGGCCTCCGCGGCGTGGCCCTGCTCTTCAACGGAGGCAACTACATCAACCCCCAGTCGGTGACACCGGCACGTCCCTTCGGTTTCGAGGGCCTGGCAGGGACCACCTTGGGCCTGTCGAACTTGATCTGGATCAGCGTGGCCATCGTGGTCATCGGCCAGTTGGTCCAATCGTTGACCCCGGCCGGCAACTGGGTCGCGAGCGTCGGCTCCAACGAGGCGGCGGCCCGCGTCGTAGGCCTGAACACAGGCCGGATCAAGGTGGCCGTGTTCGTGGTCTCGGGCATCCTGGCCGCCCTGGCCGGCCTCATGATCACCGCCTGGCAGGACTCGATCTACCCGCTGACGGGCGACGGCTATTCGCTGCAGGCCATCGCCGCGGTCATCCTCGGCGGCATCCCCTTCACGGGGGGCAAGGGATCCATCGTGGGTGCCGCCATCGGCGCACTCATCATCGGCCTCATCAGCGACCTCATCGTGTTGCTGGGCCTGCCGTCCTTGTACGAATATATCTTCGTCGCCGCTATCCTGGTGATAGCCGGCCTGCAGACGCGCGGCAAGGGATTCGTCAAGTAACTCGGTACCGCAAGGACGGATCGCACCATGCGCATCACCATCAAGGACGTCGCCCGGCGGGCGGGCGTCGGCGTCGGGACGGTCTCCCGCGTGATCAACCGTTCCGGACCCGTCAAGCCGGAAACCAAGGCGCGTGTCGAGGCGACCATTCGGGAGCTCAACTACATGCCCAACGAGATCGCGCGGTCGATGGTGCGGGGGACCACCCGGACCGTCGCCGTCGTCATCCCGGACATGGGAATGTCGGTCCTCATGGGCATGGTCCAAGGGCTGAACGAGGTGGCCTACGAACGAGGCTACACCGTGATCGCGCTCGATTCCAAAGGCGAAGCGGACCGTGAACGCCGCATGGTCCGCGTGGCCCGGGAAAAGCGGGTCGACGGCCTGGTGCTGTTCGGTACCCCGGGAACGACGGGCGTGCTCCGGCAGATCCGGAAATGGGGATTGCCCGTGGTCGTGCTCGACCGCCTGCTCACCTCGTCCCTCGAGGACGTCCAGGTCCCGCAGGTCGCCATCGACCACATCGGCGGCGCCCGGCTGGCCATGGACTTGTTGCTGCGGTACAGCCGCCGCCCGGTTCACGTTGCCGGTCCCATGAACGCGTCGAGCGCCCTCTACCGTCTCCAGGTCTTCGGGGACATGCTCGCCGAGCACGACATCCCCTTCGACCAACGGTTCATCGAACAGGGCGAGTTTACCTACGAAGGCGGTTATCGGGCGACCTTGGCGCTGCTGGAGCGGGTGCCCGATCTCGACGGCGTGTTCGCCGCCAACGACTTCATGGCTCTCGGCGTGCTCCGCGCCCTTGCCGAGTCGGGCCGCCGGGTTCCCGACGACGTGCGCGTGGTGGGCTTCGACGACATCTTCATGGCGGCGCTCTCGAATCCTCCGCTCACGACCATCCACCATCCCACCACGGAAATCGGTCGGCTGGCGATGAACATCCTGCTGGACGTCATGGAACGCGGCCAGGCGTCTTCGGATGTCACCCTGGTCCCGGCCCGACTGGTGCGGCGCCAATCCTGTTGAGGAGGTTGGGCAACCATGGCAGCGACAGGGAACACGACACCTCCCCTCACGGTGGGATTCCTCGGCGCCGGCGCGATCGCCGAGCTGCATCGGCGGGCTTTCGACGACGTGCCGGGCATCCGGTTGGGCGGCTTCTATGAACCGGACCCGGAACGCCGTGCCGCACGGGAAAAAGACTGGCAGGTCCCGGCCTATCCCAGCGCCGACGCGTTGGTCGGGGACCCTCGGATCGACGCCGTCTACGTGTTGAGCCCGGTCGAGCACCACGAGGCGCAGGCCATGCTGGTCCTCGAGGCTGGTAAACCGCTGTTCGTGGAGAAGCCGGTGGCGCCGACGCCGGACGCCATCGCCCGCATCGCGGCCGTCGCCCGGCGTCGGAACGTCTTCTGCATGCCCGGCCACAACTATGTCTACGACCCGGCGCTGGCCCCCGTCCGGGACGCCTTGGCGGCAGGCGAGTTCGGCCGTGTGTACACCGTGGCCATCCACTACGCCATCCGCCACGACGAGGCGCTCGCCGCGCGTTATCCGGGCGTGCTGGAGCAGGTGGTGCCGCATCACCTCTACACCCTCCGCTTTCTGGGCGAAGAGCCGGTGCGCGTGGCGGCCATGACCACGTCTTTGCACTACCGCCGGATCACTCAGGACGACCAGGTCGGGCTGCTGGTGGAATGCCGTTCCGGCGCCTTGGGGCTCCTGTTCGCGTCCATGGCGGCCGACGACTGGTCGGCGGATCCGTGGACGTTCGGTATCAAGATCCTGGGGGAGAAGGGGTCCGTCGGCTACACGTGGCGGACGGCTGTCGTCAACCGCCCCCGGGGGACACATCCCCAGGCCTACCTACCGTTCGAGGCGACGTTCGCCCACGAAGCGCGCTTCTTCCTCCAGGCCTGCCGGGGTGAACGGGCGGTACCCCTGTCCACGCTCGAAGATGCGGTGCTCGTCGAAGCGACCATCCTGGCCGCGCGCCGGGCCGCGACCGAAGGCCGCACGGTGGCCGTCGAGGTCCCCCGGGCGGCGGACATCCCCTCGTGACGGAGGCGTCGGCGTGCGAGCCGTCGTGTTGACCGGACCGGAGCAAGCCGCAGTGCGCACCGTACCGGACCCCTGGCCGGGGGAGGGCGAGGTCCTGGTAGCGGTCGAAGCGGTCGGCATCTGCGGAACGGATCTCGAACTCTGGCACGGAACGATGAATTATGTCCGCGAAGGCCGTTCCACCTATCCCCTGATCCCCGGCCACGAGTGGACGGGCACCATCATGGCCGTGGGCGGCAGTTCGCAGGGTCTCCGTCCCGGTATGAGGGTCGTCGGGGAAACGGTCATCGGCTGCGGCACCTGCCGTTTCTGCCGCGCCCGGACGCCCGCCCTCTGCCCGCAACGCCAGGAAGTGGGTATCCTGGGACGGCCGGGAGCCCTCGCCGAGTTCCTCGTCGTACCGGCCCGCACGGTGCACGTCCTGCCGGTGGACCGGGCCGACATCGGGGTGTTCGCCGAGCCTTTGGCCGTCGCGGCCACCGCGGTCGGCCGCCTGGGCCGGGTAGGCGGGCGGGACGTCTGGGTGCAGGGTCTCGGCACCCTCGGCACGCTGGCTGCGGGCTGGGCTGTCCTGCACGGAGCCCGGGTTTTCGGGTCGGACATTCGCGACGGGCGCCGCACGGCCCTCGAACGCGCGGGAGGGCAGTTCGTGGCCGACTGGGGCAGCCTCGCCGCGGAGGAGCCGGTCCTCGCCCTGGAAGCGTCGGGCAGTCCCGCCGGACTCGCCGACCTTCTGCGCCACGTCCCGCCCGGAAGCCGGGTCTGCCTAGTGGGCCTGCCGGCACCGCACCGGCTGGACATCGCGCAGGTCGCGTTCCGCCACCTCGAACTGACCGGACTCATCGGGTCCGACCCAGACCTGTGGGGCACCGTCGGGGATTACCTGGTCCGGGGGTTGGTCGCGCCGACGGACTGGATCGCCCTCGAGGTCGTCTCCCTCGACGACATCCCGGATGTCCTGCCCCGGGCGGCCGCAGGCGAACTGACGGGCAAGAAGGTGATCTGCCGGATACGGGGCTGACGGCAGGATACCTTCCCCCGCCGGCCCCGCCCCGCTCCGGGCGCCGAGACCCCCAAGGCCATCGCGGCCGCGCCCGGCGTGACCGCTGCACGCGGAGCCCGACGCCGACCGGGACCGGCCCTCCGTCCCCCGTGCCCCCCCTTGACGGAGACCGGCGCGCCCGCGCGGCGGGTGGATCGCCCCCCGGGACGGCCTTCCCCCACGTGCGGACAGACGGCCGAAATCGCCGCATCCGCTCGGGAACCTGGCGCGGCAACCTTTCCAGCATCCCCCGGTCAGGCGAAGCGTCGGCTAGGTGGGCCTGGACATCGTCCTCGCATGCGAGGGTTGGAGGCCCGCGTTGCGGCATCGACGACGCCTTGCGCGTCGCAGTCCGGGACGAACGCCGGGGCGCCGAGGGCGGTGGAGGGGCACCACACCGGCGCGGTCGGTGCCGTCGCCGGTCTCCCCGCAGGCTAGCCGAGGGCGTCGGCGCACCTCCCAAGCGGAGGTCGTAGAGCCGGCCGTCCGGCCCCCGGGCCGCCCGGGGGGTCGCCATGTCTTGCTCCCCGGCTGGCCCTGTCGTCCCGCCGGCGCACCAAGCCTGCCGCGGCCGTCGGTTTCACCGTTTCGATCCTCTCCCGGGTCCAAGGCGGCCTCGTGCCCACGCGGGACAGCCGCCTGCGTCCGGGCGCGGCGCGATTCGGCGTCCGGACCCAAACGCGCAGGTCTACGTAGCCGGCCCCTCCACTGGCCGGGCGGGCATCCCGAACACCTCCCGGCTTGGACTCTCGCGTCGACCCATCATGGGGTGAGTCGGGCCGGTGACACCGCTGTGCGGATGACTTAATCCGTCGGAGCGCCCGGCCCGCGGAGCCCAGGAGCGGCCCCCTCAGCCTCCCCTACGGTGCGCTCCCAAGGCGGGAGCCGGCGGCCGAGCGGCCACCAGCTCCCCTTTTCAAGCCAAGGACTTGACCGCCTTGAGCGCTGCGTCGTAATCGGGTTGATTGGTTATCTCGGGCACGTACTCGACGTAGCGGATGGTCCCCTCGGCGTCGACCACGAAGACGGCCCGGGCGAGCAAGCCCAACTCTTTGATGTAGACGCCGTAGGCGTATCCGAAGGCATGATCCTTGTAATCGCTCAGGGTCACCACCCGGTCCACGCCCGTCGCCCCACACCATCGGGCCTGGGCAAACGGCAAGTCCATGGACACCGTGACCAGCGCGACGTCCGCCCCTAATTTCTGCGCCTCCTCGTTGAACCGCCGTGTTTCGAAGTCACAGACCGGCGTATCGAGGGACGGTACGGACGTCAGCAGGACCACCCAGCCGCGATAGTCGGCCAGGGAGACCGGCTTCAAGGAGGTATTGGGCAGGGTGAAAGACGGCGCGGCATCCCCGGGACGGAGCTGCGGCCCGAGCAAGGTAACCCCGTTGCCCTTGAAGGTCACCGCGTTGGGCCGCTCGACGATGGACGACATGAAACACGTCTCCCCCTTTCGGACGGTGGGCACGGTCAACGTGCGTGCGACCGGCGCCTCTCGATTGTAGCGGAAGCCTGTCCGGGCGTTCCAGCTTTTGGCGCCGGTCTTCCCTGCCCGACCCGGCCTCGGGGAGCCTGCGCCCCTCGCCCGGCCTAATCACCGGCCAGACCCGCGGCCTCTCGCGGTTCGCAGGAACGCCCCACCCGACGGCCGCGTCGTAGGCGGTGCTCCGGTCCCGACCGCGACGGTCGGATCTCCCCGGCATCCGCCGGTCACCGCCTTTCGCGTCCGTTGAGGGACAGTTCGCTGTATTGGACACCCGTTCAATTGTTATAATACCAAGACGGAAAAGGTTTCCAGTTCGCGTTGGGGTGGGGGGTCCTTTCTGGACCGTCTACCGCACCAATCCTTCCCCATCGACCGGATACGGTTCGAGTCGACCCCGAGTGGCCCTGCGAGGACAAGAACTGGCCGCGACGGCCGACGACGTGGCCAACCAATGGCAGGATACGGCCGGTGGAGGCAGCGTGCTCTGGGAGGACCCCGAGGGCGTCGTCGTCCGCCACCGCCGCGGTGCCGCAACGTCTCCCGCCGCCCTCTGGTACCGGTATCCCATTGTCGTGGGCGACACGGCCTACGGTGTGGTGCGGACGACAGCCCTCTGCGCATCCGCGAGGACTCTTCCGCCTACGCCTCCCTCGCGATGCGCACGGCTCTCGTGCTGACGGAACTCCGCATGTGGGCCGACACGGAAGCCCAACAGCGCGGGGAGAAGATCGGCCGCCCGCTGGCTGAAGGATTCACGAACGACGTCGCGACCCTGTTTGCGCTGTGCGGGCTGCCGCACGACTCGGGACCACTGCACGTCCTCGCCGTCGACCTGGGAGGCAGTCCGCCGTTCCAGGAGATGGACCGGCTGCCCGCCCTACTCGTCCCCCGCCTCTGGAGATACCGGCCCACGTTCCCCTTTGTGGGCTACGCCCCCAACGGCCTCATCGCCCTCGTTCCCGTCGGCGCGCCCCAGGACCTGGGCTCGGAAGTCCGAGAATGGACCACCCTGTGGGGCCGGTCTCATCCGGATTGCCCGGCGCTCGCCGTTCTCACCCGGGCCTTGGATCTCGAAAGATGCCGCGAAGCGATCCAGCGCGCTCATGTGCGTCGCCTCCGCCGGATGGCGGGCCTGCTCCGGTCTCATCCCCGATACCCTCGACGGCCCCGTCAGCCTGCTTCTCGCGTCTTTGCGTCCCGAAACCCTGGAGGACTACGTGCGGTCCGTCTTGAGACAACTTCTGTTGCCGGACCATGAAGAGTTACTCAAGACGCTGTGGATCTACCTGGAAGAAGATCATTCGCTACAGCACGCCGCACAACGGCTGCATGTGCACCGCAACACGGTGCTCTACCGTCTCCATCAGGTGGCGCGTCTCACAGGGCGTTCGCTCCGCCGGACGTCCGACGTCACCGCCCTTTGGATCGCCCTGCAGGCCTGGGCCTGGTCACGCGCCGACGGGCCATGGCCCTCGTCCACATCCTAGCGCGAAGCCTTCCTTTCCCCGGGGGGACGGATACCTGTCGGCCGCCCGGTCCCGACGAGTCGTGACCCCCGGTCAGCCCCCGATGTCACTTGGCCGGCACGGTCTTTCCCCTGTCGACCCGGTTCAACGCGACCCTTCCCTTCACGAGACGGTAGACGCCGGCGGAAATCGTGGCGCCCGCGCACGGTCCCACCACGTAGGCCGGAAACTCCCGCCAATCAATGTGCCCTCCGAGCACCATATCACCCGCCTAAGGTCCGAACGTGCGGGCGGGATTGAACGACGATCCTGTGGGCCCGGCGGTCATCACGATGATGCCGCCCACCGTCAACCCAATGATGAGACCAGCCAACGGGGACGACGTCTCCGCCTCCACCGCCGCTCCCATGATGATCCACATCAGGACGCAGGCCTCAAGCGCCTCGATGGCCGTGCCTTGCAGACATCCTGTAGCGGGCGCCAGCGAGGTCGCCCCGAGATTGCCTACCGTCGCGGCGGCCGGGCCGAGGACCAGCACGATGCCCAGGGCACCGAGGACGCCACCGGCAAATTGGGCCACGACGTACCACGGCACTTCCCGCCAGGGAAACCGGCCGACCGCCGCCAAACCGAGGGTCACCGCCGGATTGATATGGGCGCCGGAGATGGGGCCGACAGAATAGATCATGGCGGCTACAACAATGGCAAACGCCGAGCTGATAACTCCGATATCAGATTGGTCGCCTGATGCGTGGTCGCCGCGAGCATGCCGTTGAAGGCGGCCGATCCCGGCCCGATGAGCACAAGCATTGCCGTGCCCAGAAATTCCGCGGCGCTGCGCTGTCAGATGGAGAATTGCGTCATCGTTGCCTCCGACTCTCCCAGACCGCTCCCTGGGCCCCACGCCGAGATGCGGTAGGGACAGGCCCGCGCGGGTCGCAAGCCCTTTCCCGACCCGCGCGGGACGCCAGCCTCAGTGCCACTGGGGCTGGATGATCACCTTGGTGTACCCTTCGATACGCTTGTCGAACTTCTCGTAGGCCTCCGGGGCCTGGTCGAGAGGGATTTCGTGCGACACGACGAAGCTCGGCTTCGCCCTGCCCTGGACGATGAGATCTCTCAGGTACCGGTTGTAGCGCTTGACGTTTCACTGACCCGTTCCCACCGTGAGCCCTTTTTCGAACAGCTTGCCGAAAGGCAACATGAGGTAGCCCTCTTTGGCGTGCGGGTCGGGAGCCCCCGGATCCTGGGGTACGTATAGACCCGGGATGCCCAGCCCCCCTGTCGGGCGCGTCACCCGGATCAACGCTTCCGACACCGCGTTGGCACCTCGCGGTCGCCTTGAACGGCTTGGTAGCCGACCGCGTCCACACTGCGGTCGACCCCCTCACCGTGGCGCCGAGTCAGGATTTGTTCCACCGGATCGCCCTGGGAGAAGTCGATGGGGATCGCCCCGATTTGTGCCGCCTTGGCGAGGCGCTCCGGAACCCGGTCCACGGAATACACTTCCGAAGCTCCCCGCAGGATGGCACTGTACGCCACCATCAGCCCGACGGGACCGGCTCCGAAGACGGCCACGGACTCCCCGGGTTGGAAACTGCTCAAGCTGACGCCGTGCCACCCCGTCGGGAAATGTCGGCCAGGAGCGCGAAGTCGGTCTCGTTGGCGTTGCCGGGCGGCAACGACAGGGCGTTGAAGAAGGCGAACGGAACGCGGAGATACTCCGCCTGGCCGCCCATGTAGGGCCCCATCGCGACATAGCCGTACGCGCCTCCGGCAAACCCCGGATTGACCTCCGTGCAAAAGGCGGAATAGCCGCTTTCACAGTTGCGGCAGTGGCCGCACCCCACGATGAAAGGCACGACTACCCGGTCCCCGACTTTCAACCGGGAAACCTCGGACCCGACTTCCTTGACAATGCCCATGTTCTCGTGTCCGAATACAATTCCCGCTCGGCGGCGGTCCTGCCCTCGTACATGTGCAGGTCCGACCCGCAGATACACGTGGAGGTGATTCGCACGATGGCGTCGTTGGGATGCTGGATCCGGGGATCGGGAACCTCCTTGACCGCCACGCGGAACGGTCCTTCGTAGACTACGGCTCTCATGCGCGTACCTCCCCGTTCGAGCGAGAAATCCTGCGACGCTCCGGCCAACGGTTATCCTGAGATGGGGGTTGATCCTTCATGTCTGCGACGATTCGGGCTTGGGCATGAAATGAATTGCTCAGGGCTGTGCTCGGCGACGTGAAGCACGTCGACCCCCGGGCGTCTCATGGGGACTATGCTGAAAGAGACACAGGACCGGCGTGGGCGCGCCCGGCGAGGCGGGGGTGCGCGGCGCAGGCTGTCTGCCCCGGGCGCCGTTAGGCCGGCAACGGGAGACGTGGATAAATATGGTACTGGTCATAGGCGCCACCGGCAATCAGGGTGGCAGCGTGGTACGGGCCCTTCTGGCGGCCGGGGTCGGTGTCCGGGCCCTGACCCGGCGTCCGGCGGGTCGACGCGCCCAGCGTCTCCGGCGTCTGGGCGTGGAAGTGGTGGGGGGCGATCTGGGTGATCCCGACCGCTTGACCCGCGCCTTGGAGGGTGCCGTTGCTGTTTTTGCGGTGCAGAACTACTGGGAAACGGGTCCCGAGCGTGAGCTGCGCTACGCTCGCTCCGTCCTCCAGGCCAGCCGACGGGCAGAGGTCCGACACCTGATTTACAGTTCCGGCCTCGGCGTGCGGGCCCATTCGGGGCTGGTCGCTCTTGAGGGCAAGTTTCAAGCCGAGCAGGAGCTTCGGGCGTCCGGCATCCCCTACACGGTGATCCGCCCGGCCCTGTTCATGGAGGACTTTCTCGGCGCTTCGGTGCCGCTGCCGACGTTCGCCCGCTATCTGCTGAGCCGTTCGCCCATCGCGGTCGGACGCCTCTTGATAGGCGTGCTGGCCGCTATGGGACCGCCATCCCGTCGTGTTCCGCTCTGCGCCCTGTCCGACGTAGGCCAGACGGTGTCTTGGGCCCTGGATCACCCTGCGGAAAGCCTGAACCGTGCCTTCGACCTTGTGGGCGACGCCCCCACCGTGCGGGACCTGCAAACCTCTTGGCAGGACGTCGGGTTGCCGCCGGCATGGTCGTTCCCGGGCATCAGCCTGGGTCTTCGGCTGCTCCGGCCGGACCTGGCCGCTCTTCTTCATGACCTGACGACCACCGCCGAGGCGGAGTGGCACCTGCCGCCGCTCCAGTTGACCCGCTGGCAGGACTTCCTGCAAGGGATGGCCCACCCGGCCCATTGAGCGGAGAGGCGGTTGTCTGGTCCCTGGCGCTTGACACCCGTTCCGCCGGCCCGTTAAAATGGCCGCGACCCCGCGCTGGGAGCGGGAGACAACCGCATACGTTTCTAGGTCGATTATCCAGAGCGGCGGAGGGACTGGCCCGATGAAGCCCGGCAACCCAGCGGCGACAGCCGCTGAAGGTGCCAACTCCTGCAGTCGGCGACCCGGCTGAGAGATAAGCGACGCGGAAGGAACATTCGCCCGCTTATCGGGCGTTTTTTGTTGCCGCGGCTCTGGCACCCGACCGCACAGAGAGGGGAAACACCTTGTCCATACCGGCACTCCTGGGTCCTTTTCTCGCCGCCTACACGGCGGTGCTCCTCCTCTACGGTCGTCTCGGGCTGGTCCGCCAGCGCGACGCAGGCGGTTTCGTCACGGCGGGACGACGCCTCAGCGGCTGGCACGTCTTCGTCTTGGTCACAGCCATGTGGACCTCCTGGATCTACGTGACGGAGCTCGACGAGGGCTTCGCCGTCGGGATCTCGGCAGGCTGGTTCGGCGTGGCGGTCCTGGTCATGTCCCTCGCGGTGGCCGTCTTGTTCGTCACGCCCTTCCGGCGCCTGGGCTTCGTGACCAACTCCGGCCTGCTCGGCGACGCCTTCGGCCCGACGGCCCGGACCATCTCCGCCGCCGTCATCGCGTTGACGTTTCCCATCTTCGCCCTGGGCAACGTTCTGGCCGCCGCCGCCCTGCTGCGGGCCTTGTTCGGCTGGCCGCTGTGGGCCGCCGAAGCCGCCACTCTCGCCGTCATGTTGGCCTACGTCGCGTTCGGCGGCCTTGTGAGCCTGGTCTACACCCAAACGGTCAATCTCGTGGTCATGCTGTCCGGAATGCTCTCCGTCGCCGCCTTCGCGGCCCTTCACGGCGGGTTGACGGCGGCCGGTCCGGCCGTCACTTGGCACGGGGTCGCACCCTGGGGCTGGACGGCGGTGGGCGGTGCCACCATCCTGGTTTGGCTGGTATCCGACCTGGTCAACGTCGTCAGTGCCCAGGTGGAGTTCCAAGCCGTGACCGCGGTGGAACGCCCCGCCGTCGCCCGCGTCGCCGTGCTCTGGTCGACGGCGGTACTGGCCCTCGTCACGGTGGCGGCGGCCTACCTGGGCCTGAAGACGCACGCGGCGGACCCGGGCGCGTCGAGCGGCGTGCTCGCGTTTCCCCGCCTCCTCTTCGCCGCGATGCCGGTGCCCGTTCAGGTCCTCGGAGCCGCGAGCATCTGGGCCGCCGCGCTGACGTGGTCGGCTCCCCTTCTATTCTCGGGAGCCAGCTCCCTGGGTCTGGACATCGCGCGGCCCGTTCTCGGCCTGACGACCCCCGAGGCGGCCCGCAGGCTCGTGCGGTGGGCTCTCCCGCTGCAGGCCGCGGCGGTGCTGCTGTATACCGCCCTGCGCCCGGGTGATCTGGCTTGGTGGAGCGTCTTCGCCTTGACGGTGCGGAACGCGGCCATCTTCGCCCCGACGGTCGGCCTGCTTCTGTGGCCCGCCTCCGACGCCCGCGCCGCCGTAGCCGCCATGGTCTCGGGAGTCGCCGCCGGCCTCGGCTGGAATGCCCTGACGGCGTTCTCCCCCACCACGTTCGCCCTGGGCATCAATCCCGCCTGGGTGGGCACCAGCGTCAGCGTCGTGGTGTTCCTGGCCGGGAGCATCATCGCCAACCGCCGCCGGACGACCTGGCACTGGCCGCGCCGGGCCTACGGCTACGTCGGCTGGGCCATGGCCCTGCTGGCCGCCCTGACGCTCCTCGTCCCGGGAGCGGTGGGGGCGCGCCCGGGGTGGGCCGGCTTGTTGCTCCTGACTGGCGCCGTCGGCCTCGAGCTCGGGGTGGGCTGCTGCTGCCGCCTCGTCGCGGACGGTGGCCCGACGGACCGGATCGTTCCCCGTGAGGGCTAGGGATCCGGCGTACGCCCGGTTCGCCAGCCGAAGTCCCGCCGAGCCGGTGACAACGACGAGGAATAACGAAGGAGGAATCATGATGGCCGCATCGTCCGCTTCCCCCGACGCACCGCGTATCCGCACCATTCGGCTCACGAGTCGATCGGCCGAGGATCTCCGCACCGTGGCGCGCGTGCGCGACTTCACCGTCATCGGCGACGAGCCACGGGCCCTCGGCGGCCAGGATTCCGGTCCTACGCCGATGGAATGGGTGCTCGCCGGTCTGGCGAGCTGCATGACCGTGACGGCCCGGCTGGTCGCGCGCGAGCTCGGTCTTGAACTGGGGCCCGTGAGCTTCTCGCTCGAAGGCGACCTCGATGTCCGTGGCCTCTTCGGACAGGCCGATGTGCGGCCCGACTTCCAGACGGTCCGGGGGACGCTCCGGCTGGGTTCGTCCCTGCCGCCGGCCGCCTTGGACCAGCTCCGCGAGGCCGTGCTCCGGCGCTCGCCGGCGTACCAGTTGTTCCGGGCCGCGGGGGTGGCGCTCCACATCGACTGGATCGCCGGCACCGGCGCCGAGGCCTAGCTAGGCCGGCGCACGGCCTTCCGCCGTCTCGTAGCGCGCCACGCAATCGAGGGCCGCGACCAGCATCCGGTGTCGGACCGCCTCGTCGGGACCGTGGTGCGTCACCACCATGACAACCGAATAGGTGGTGGGTCCGAAGTCGGCCAGCCAGACGGCGGGGGCGGGTGCCTCGGGTCCCACCAGGGCGGCCAGTTCGCACTCCAGCTGCGGGAGCAGTCGGGCTGCCGGCACGGCCCGCGGTACGTCGAAACGGCAGCGGATGCGGTGGGCGCCGGAACGCGTCCGGTTCGTCACCGCCGCCTGCACCACCACGCCGTTGGGGACGGTCATGAAGAGGCCGCTCTCCAGGCGGAGCGCGGTGTACATCAGGTTGATGTCCGCGACCGTGCCGACATACGCCGGGCGCATCGCTTCGTGGGGGTAGGACGGCATGAGGAGGGGGTACTGCCACGCCACCAGTTCGATCTCGTCCCCCACCTCGAAGGGGTGAAAGAGAACCAGCCAGACGCCGGCCAACAGGTTCTGGAAGAGCGTCTGACCAGCCAGACCGACGATGACCGTGAGGAACGCGCCGCCGAAGACCACCGACGAGACACCGACGCCGAAGGCGGCCAAGACGGCCAAAGCCACCGCCACGTAGAGCACCAAACGCAGCAGGAAGCGGAGGGTCGTCAGCTGCCGGCGGCCCCAGTGGAGGGCGGCGCGATTGAACACGTAGCGCTCCAGCACGACGGACAAGGCGCTGCCGATGAGCCAGACGGCGGCCGCCTTGAGCGGATCGCGCAACGGCAACGGCAGCCGGGTGATGAGCCCCTGCTGCTGGTTGAGCGCGACGGCCAACGCGAGGATGACCGCCAGCACCAAGGCCATCCAGGCCCACGGGTGGCCTTTGCGGTTGTCGTCGGTCACCGGTCGCCCTCCTGTCGGTACCGTCTCGCCCTATTGTACTCGGACAGAGCCGGAGACCGAGGAGCCGGCGGGACCGTTCCCGTCGGTCGTCTCCGCCGGGGAGGGCGGCAACGCCGGGACCGGGGCGGGAGACCCCGGTCCGGCGGCGCGGCCGGACCGGGGTCGCTGCCCGGTCGTGCCGGCCCGCGGCGCGAACCGCGGGGTCAGGAGGATTCCCGGTCCCCGAAGTCCTGCACGAAGGCAAAGCCGAATCGGCCCTTGACGCAGAGATGACCGTGGCCGACCTGGTTGTCCAGCGGCGACGTCACCTTGACGATGCGGTTGTCCTGGACATGCAGGGCGAGGGTGCACCCCACGCCGCAATACGGGCAGATCGTCTCGGTCACCGTCTGTCGCGCCGGATCCCACGTACCGGCCTGTCGCATGTCGTACTCGCTCTTGAACATCAGGGCGCCGGTCGGACAGACACCGACACAGTTGCCGCAGTAAACGCACGCCGATTCCGGCAAAGGGACGTCGAACTCGGTGGACACGTGCGCGTCGAAGCCTCGGCCCGCCACCCAGATGGCGAACGTGTGCTGCGCCTCGACCCCGCACGCCTCCACGCACTTGTAACACAGGATGCACCGGCTGTAGTCGCGCACGTACAACTCGTTGTCGATCTTCACCGGTTGGGCCACGGTCGCCGCCCGCCCCGTCTCGGGCGGGTGATGATGGCCCGCGGGTTGAGCCGTCCAGGGGCGCTCCTGGGACGGCCCGTACCGGCCGGGATCGGCGCCGAACTCCTTTAACCACCGTCCGACCGCCTCCTCGGCGGCGGAAAGATCCACCGCCGAGGCCAGCAGCTCCAGCACCATCCTGCGGCTGGTGCGGACCCGCGGCGAGTCGGTGTGGACGACCATCCCCGCTTCCACCGGCCGGGAGCACGCCGGCACCAGCGTCCGACTGCCCTCCAGCTCCACCACGCAAACGCGGCAGACACTGACCGGCGCAAGGTTCTCCAGGAAACAGAGGGTCGGCACCTCGACGCCGGCGGCCATACAGGCCTCCCGGATGGTCTGCCCTTCCCGGGCCAAGACCGGTCGGCCGTCGATGGTGACCTCGAGCGTCCGCATGGTCTCGCTCACCGCGTCCCCTCCCCCTCCGTCAGCAACCCCAGCCGGATGGCGGATTCCACCGCGTTGGCCGCTGTCTGGCCCAGGCCGCAGATCGAGGCGTCCCGCATCACGGCGGCCAAGTCCTGGTGCAGCCGGACCTCGTCCGCCACCGACCCCTGCGGCCTGCCGGCCAACAGGCGGTCGACCAGTTCCTCCTGCCGTACCGTGCCGATGCGGCACGGTACGCACTGCCCGCACGACTCGTCCCGGAAGAACCGCGCGATGCGACGGACCACGGCCCCGAGGTCCACCGTGTCGTCGAACACCACGACCGCCCCCGACCCGAGGGTCGCCCCATATTGTCGGACCCCCTCCGGGGACAACGGCATGTCCAAGGCGTCCGGGCCGACGAAACCGCCGGCCGCGCCGCCGAGAAGGACGGCCCGGAGACGGCGGCCCTCCGGCAGTCCGCCCGCCAGCTCCAGCAATGCCCCCAGCGGGGTCCCGAACGGGACTTCGTACAACCCCGGGGCCCGGACGCCCCCGGACACCGAGAACAGGCGCGTACCGGTGCCGTCGGCCGTCCCCGTCCGGGCGTAGGTCAACCCGCCGAGCCGGAGGATGACCGGAATGTTGGCCAGCGTCTCCACGTTGTTGATGACCGTCGGCTGCCCGAACAATCCCCGCGCGGCGGGGAACGGCGGCTTGTTGCGCGGCTCGGCCCGGCGTCCTTCGATGGCGTTGAACAGCGCCGTCTCCTCGCCGCAGACGTATGCGCCCGCGCCGACCCGGATCTCGATGTCGAAGGCGAAGGGACGGCCTAGGATCTGCTCGCCCAGGAGACCGCGCCGCCGGGCCTGCTCGACCGCGTGCGTCACCCGACGCAGGGCCAGCGGGTATTCGCCGCGCACGAAGAGGTAGCCGCGGGCCGCCCCGACGGTGTAGGCCGCGATGATCATGCCTTCGATGACCGCGAAGGGGTCCTGTTCGAGGAGCACCCGGTCCTTGAACGTCCCCGGCTCCGACTCGTCCGCATTGCAGACGAGGTAGTGCGGCCGGCGTGGATTCTGGGCGACCGCCGCCCACTTGGTGGCCGTGGGGAACGCGGCTCCGCCCCGCCCCACCAGGCGGGCTTCCCGAATCTCCCTCAGGACGCCCTCGGGACCCAGAGCGAGGGCCCGTCGCAGCGCCTCGAACCCCCCGGCGGCCCGGTACGCGTCCAGGTCCTCGGGATCCACGCGGCCGACCCGCTCCAGGAGAAAGCCGACCCCCCCTGGGGCCCAACCGACCCGGGTCGGGACGGGCGACGGCAGCTCCCCCCCTTCGTCGGCCCACGCGCGCAGCACCTGCGGGTCCGCCGGACCCGTCACCGCTTCGACGGGTTCCCGCCCCGCCCGCTGCACGAAGACGGCCGGCGCTGCCGCACAGTGGCCAAGGCAGCCGCTCCGCACCCAGGTGCGGTCGCTTCCCGGCAGAGGCTCCCCCTCCGGGCCCCAACGTGCCTCCAAGGCGGCCGCCACGCGCTCGGCACCCCGGAGGCGGCAGGCCACGTCGTCGCACACGTGGACCGTCACGGCAGGCCGCCGGGTCACCGGCAGCAGGGCGTAGAAGCTCGCCACGCCGTACACTTCGGCGGGCGGGAGCATGAGCCGCCGGGCGACATAAGCCAATCCGCCCGGGCTTACGTACCCGACCCGCCGGGCCAGGGCCGAGAGCGCCGGCAGCAAGAGGTCGCGCCGCGTCTCCTCCCGCCGGGCCACATGGAGGTCCCGGGGCCAGCGCGCGCCGCCGGTCCACGCGGACGGGGGCGGACCCAGGACGGCGTCCACCGCGTCGATCTCCTCAAGACTGGCCGTCGTGGGACGGTAACGTTCGTCCGCGGTCATGCCCCGACCTCCACCCCGGCAGGACGGGCCGCCCCGAGACGCTCGACGCGCACCGCCGCCGCTTTGAACTCCGACGTACCGGACTGGGGATCCCAGTGATCCGGCGTCAGCACGTTGGTGTTGACCTCGTCCGGGAAGTGGAACGTCATGAACGCCAGTCCCGGACGGAGCCCGGGGTCCGTCCGCACCGGCGCCTCGACCGCCCCGCGGCGGGACACGATCCGGACGCGCTCGCCCTCATGCAACCCCAGGTCCCGCATGTCCTCCGGAGACAGGTGGAGGAACTCGCCCTGCGCCGACGGCGGCTTGTACCGGGTCGTCATGACGCCCGTGTTGAACGACTCCAGGCGCCGACCGGTGGTCAGGCGCAACGGAAACTCGGGCGTCAGCGCATCCACCGGGGGATCGTACTGCACCGGCTTGAACGGAGCCGGGGGCCCTTCCAGCGGCTCCCGCCACAGACGCGCGTGCAGAAACGGCGTCCCGGGGTGCGATTCGTCCGGGCACGGCCATTGGATGCCCCCGAGCGCCTCGAGGCGGGCGTAGCTCATGCCCCGGTGCATGGGGGACAGGCGGCGGCACTCGTCCCAGACCTGCTCGGCCGTCGGCTCGCCCCACGCGTGCCCGAGCCGCGCGGCCAGCTGCGACAGGATGACGAGGTCGTCCCGTGTGCCGGGCGGGGGCTCCAGCGCCTTGCGCACCCGCTGCACCCGGCGCTCGCTCGACGTCACCGTGCCTTCCGACTCGCACCACGATGCCGTGCTAGGCAGCACCACGTCGGCCAACTCCGCCGTCCGCGTGAGAAACAGATCCTGCACCACGAGGTGGTCCAGGCCCTTGAGGAGGCGTTCGGCCCGCCCGGCGTCCGCCTCGGATTGGGCCGGGTTCTCGCCGATGACGTAGAGGGCCCGCAGCGTTCCCCGTTCCATCGCGTCGAACATCTGCGCCAAGTGCATGCCGCGCCGCGGTTGAATACGGCAGCCCCAGGCCGCTTCGAAGCGCGCCCGCGCCGCCTCGTCCGTCTCGATGTCCTGGAAGCCGGGGAGCTTGTTGGGTAGCGCCCCCATGTCCCCGCCGCCCTGCACGTTGTTCTGGCCCCGGAGCGGGTTGAGCCCCGATCCGTAGCGTCCCACGTGGCCGGTGAGCAACGCCAGGTTGATCAGCGCGAACACGTTGTCCACGGCGTTGTGGTGCTCCGTGATACCCAAGGTCCAGCACAACTCCGCCCGCTCGGCCCGGGCGTAGTCGTGGGCGAGCTGGCGGATGACGTCCCGCGGCACCCCCGTGACCTCTTCCGCCCACTCCAAGGTGCACGGTTCCACCGCCTCGCGGTAGGCCTCGAAGCCCACCGTGGCCCGTCGGACGAAGGTCTCGTTCACCAGCCCGGCGTGGATGATCTCCCGGCCCACCGCGTTGGCCAGGGCGATGTCGCTGCCGACGTCCAACCCCACCCAGAGGTGCGCCCACTCCGCCGACGCCGTGCGCCGCGGGTCCACCACGTAAAGGCGCGCGCCGTTGCGGATGCCCTTGAGCACGTGGTGGAAGAAGATCGGGTGCGCCTCACGGGCGTTGGACCCCCACAGGATGATGAGGTCGGTCTCCTCGATCTCCCGATACGAACTGGTACCGCCTCCAGCCCCGAATACCGTCGCCAGACCGACGACGCTCGGAGCGTGTCAGGTGCGGTTGCAGCTGTCGATGTTGTTGGACCCCAGCACCACCCGGGCGAACTTCTGCGCCAGGAAGTTGACCTCGTTCGTGGCCTTGGAGCAGCTGAAGACGCCCACCCCGTCCGGTCCGTACCGTTCGAGCGTCCGGGCCAGCCCTGCCGCGGCGCGGTCCAGCGCCTCGTCCCAGGTCGCCGGCCGCAACGTCCCGTCGTCGCCGCGCACCAGCGGCGTCGTCAGCCGACCGCCCTTAAGCTTTCGGCCCATCGTATCCGAGCCTCCCCTCACATCCCCCGAACCTTTGGCGCACGCGGCGCGGGGGGGCCCCGGGCCCCCCCGGCCCCCCGGCGCCCCCCGCCCCCCGGGGGGTTTGGGTGCCGGGGGGGGGGGGCGCCCCCCCCCCCCCCCGCGGGGGGCGCGCGCCGCCATCCGCCGCACCACCTCGCGCTGCCGCGGCGTGGGGCGCCGCAGGACGGTGTGCAGCGTCACC
>JAIMBI010000023.1 GCA_023565505.1 Actinomycetes bacterium
ACGAACGTGATCCCCGCCGCGGCGCACGCCCGCGCGAGCTCCGGGTTTTCCGACAAAAATCCATACCCCGGGTGGATGCCGTCCACCCCGTGCTCCCGGGCGACTGCGATGATGCCCGGAATATCCAAGTAGGAGCGGATCGGCTCGCCTGGCCGGCCCACGCGATAGGCTTCATCCGCCTTGAACCGGTGCAAGGCGTAGCGATCTTCGTGGGAGTAGATGGCGACCGTCCGGATGCCTAGCTCATGCGCACTGCGAAATACGCGAATCGCGATTTCGCTCCGATTGGCAACCAGTAATTTCGTAATTTTTGGCATGGAAAGCCCCAAACCATATCTCCGGAGGACGTGGGCAGCGCAATGCCACAGCCAGTCCGCAGCTCGGGACGAAGCGGCTACGGACCTCGCCGACAGGCACCCAGTGACAGCACAGCCTTGAAGTTAGCGGGCAGCCGCCCGGTGGGGAAGTGCGGTCCGGCTCGCGGGAGCGACCCCTAGCGGGACAGCGCGTCCAAGGTTTGGACGTCGCCGACTTTCACCGTGCCCGTGAGGCCACGCAAGTCGAGGCGGATGCCCAGTTTACGGTCGTCCCCCACGACGACATACGCATCCGAGGTCGAACCGTCGGGGTAGAAAAAGATCGGGCGCGACCAGGTCGCAGTCGATTCGCCCAAACTGATGACCGCTTCTTCGATCTGCCGACTGCGCGTTTCCAGCCCGACATCTCCCCCCACAAAGACGACACCCTCCGGTAGGTTTTTCTCTTGGCGCTGGGCGGCGCCTCCCCGTACGACCGCGGAGTTGAAGACCTCGGACTGTTGCCCATCGGGGCTTTCCAGTGCGTCGTCGTCGCCGATCCAGGGCTCGACGGTGAGCTTGCGGCCGTTCAGCTCGTAGCGCACGACGTGAATCCGTCCGGTCCGCATCGCCAGCACATGCGCACGAGTCAACTCGCTGCGGACGAGGTCTGCCCCAGAGCGGAGGGTGGTGGTGCGCATCACCCCGCGTAGGGATGGCATGACGGCCGCCGAGGCGATCACCAGGATCGCCAGCACCAGCAGCATCTCCATCAATGTAAATGCGCGGCGGCGCGGCATGGCAGCTAGGCCTTCTTGCGCTGGGGTGCTGGTGCGTCGCCGGGCCGCGCGTGCCGTGCCGGCAGGATGGCAGCCCTCCTGCACGCGGCCGATCGCATCGACGCGGCAGCGCCCATGGCAACGCACTACAGCGCCGAGGAAATGTCATCCCCGCCGCCCTGCTCATCCAAGCCGTTGGGCCCGGCCGACCAGATGCGGAAGGTTCCGTTCTCCGGGTCGATCAGTTCGTAGGCGAACGGATGGTTCCAGGGGTCCAGGGGAAGCTGCTGTTTATCGAGATAGGGCCCCTGCCACTTTTGCGGGTTTTCCAGCTCGGGGGGCGGCTGCAACAGGGCCTCGAGGTTGGGCGGCGGCGTGCCCACGCTGATCGTGTACGTCTTGACCGCATCTTCCAACAGCGCGATTTGCGCTTTGGCGCTGTTGACGTAAGCCGTTTTCTGAATGCGGACGTACCCCAGACTGACCATCGAGCCGAGCACGACCAGGATGGCCAGCACCAGCAGGATTTCCATCAGCGTGAAGCCACGCCGACGACGCGGACGACCTCTTCCTCCTCCAGGGCGAGGTCGCCCTGGACCAGGGACCGCGTCCGGCTCCCGGCGATGGCCACCTGCAGGGCCCGGCCGGTGCCCTGGGCTCCGATGGCCGACGCGGCCAGGCTGAGCGGAATGGGCACGTCCCTGAGCCAGTCGGAGAGGTCGACGAGATCCGTGCCGCGGGTCTGGACCAGGAGGCTCGCGCGGCCCACCAGATCCTGCAGGCGCCGCACGCCCAGGCGAGCCACCAGCGCCTTCAGGTGCTCCCCCATGCCGAGGAAGAACTGCGCCAGCGCCTGCGCGCCCGCGTCCTCCTCCCGGGGCACGAAGCGCTTGAGCCCGTGGGCCTGGGCCTCTTCCACGGTTCGGATCTGCGTGGCGATGCCGACGTGGCAGGTGTCGGTCTGGCACGCCCGGCAGATGGTGCAGCCGATGGCCACCATGGCCAGCGTGCCGAACCCGACCCGGTTGGCGCCGAGGAGAACCAGTTTCAGGACGTCAAGGGGACTGCGCATCCCCCCGTCGGCCCAGATCTCCACCCGGTGTCGGAGGCCGGCCGCCACGAGGGCGCGGTGCACCAGTACCGTCCCCAGGTCGGAGGGCAGGCCGACGAACCGCTGGGCGTGGCGCCGCGCCGCCCCCGTGCCGCCCTCGTACCCCGACAGGTTGATGATGTCCGCCCCGGCCTTGGCGATGCCGACGGCGATGGTGCCGATCCCCGGCACGACCGGCACCTTGACGGCCACCCGGGCGTCGGGCGCCACCGTCTTCAGCTCGTAGATGAGCTGGGCCAGGTCCTCGATGGAGTAGAGGTCGTGGTTGTTCGACGGCGAGATGAGGTCGATGCCCACCTGGCTCCGCCGGGCCCGCGCCACGGCCGGCGACACCTTCTTGGCCGGCAGGTGGCCTCCTTCACCGGGCTTGGCGCCCTGCCCGATCTTGATCTCCAAATACCGCGCCGTGCCGACCACCTGGGCGGTGATGCCGAACCGGCCGGAGGCGACCTGGATGCCCCGGTTGTTGCGGTAGAGCGGCACCAGGTCGGGGATCTCGCCGCCCTCGCCGTTCATCGCGATGATGCCGGCCAGCGCGGCCCCCTTCAGGTACGCCCGGTAAGCCGTCTCGCCCTGCGACCCGAACGACATGGAGCCGATGACGAACGGCATCCGATGCTCCCCAACGGCGATGGACACCTGGGACGGGTCGATGGCGCCCTCCTCCGGGAAGGCGACGTCGAGCACGTGCCGCAGGGCGACGGGCTGCTCCTCCTCGAGCTGGGTCAACCGGGCCTGGTAGGCGGCGATCTGGGTCGGATCCTGGGCCACCGACTGCGCCAGCTTGAAGATCTTCGGATAGAGGTGGTACGGCCGCTTGGGCCCGCCGCCGGTCGCGTACCGCTCCGCCATGGCCTGACCCCAGACCTCGAACGTCACCCGCCCCGGCACCAAAAGCGGCACCTCGAGCAGGTCGGCGACCTCCGGGGCCAACCCGATGGCCGAGAAGAGGGGGCCGTAACCGCGGAACTCGTGGATTCCCACCGTCGAGATGACCTTCTCCAGGCCCTGGCGCAGAACCTTGGCCGTGTTGCGCACCCCGTCGGCCCCGGCCAGGCGCTCGGCCTCGGCCCAGAGGCGGTAGGGCAGGACCGCGTCGGCTCCCACCCCGAGCGTCACGGCGATGTCGTGCAGGCGCCGCAGGAGGCCCGACCGCACCAGGATGGCGGCCTGACGCCGGAGGGTCTCGTGTCCGCGCCCCGGCTCGCGCTCCAATGCCCGCGCCACGGCGGCCGCCCCGAGCGCCGGGTCGAGGGGATAGCCCGCGGCCGAGGCCTCGTCGTCGAGGAGCAGGTAGGCCGAGCCGCCCCGGACGGCGGCGACGGCGGCCTCCTCAAGGGCCTGGAGCGTCTCCCGCACGGTCCGGTCGGGCGGCACCCGAAGGGGGAGCACCGTCGGCTCGAGCGGCAGGGCGGCCAGCACCTCCGCGTCCTGCGGGCGGTGGCCCTCCGCGGTCCAGGTGTCGAGCAGCAGGGGCGAACTGAGTAACAGCCCCGCCGGCGTGGTCTGGTCGAGCCACGGCCGCGCGCCGAGGTGGACGTCGGTCGAGAAGTGGAAGGTCTCCCGCTCCCGGTCGATGGCCGGGTTGGTGACGACGGCGACCGTCTCCTGCAGGTAGTCGGCGATGAGCCCCGCCTTGCGGTCGAGCGCGGGCAGCGGGCCGTCGTAGCCCAGCGAGCCGATGGGATCCTTGCCCTCGGTCATGGCCTCGAGGATCTCCAGGTCGGCCTGTTCGAAGCCCAAGGCGCCGAGGTCGGCCGGTACCGGCGACGGAGTCCAGACCCGCATGGGCCGGTCCGCGGGGCGGCTTTCCGGCAGCCGCTCGGCCAACCGGAGGGCCACGGCGTCCTCCAGGGCCGGAGTCCGCTCGAGCCGCGTCTCGCCGCGGTCCCACCGGATGAGCACCTTCTCCCCCGGCCCGAGCGGCACAGGCGGCGCGGTCCGGACGAACGTGAGCGGCAGGGCGCCCTGCTCCGAAGCGAGCACATAGGCGTCCGCCGTCTGGATGAGCCAGAGCGGCCGGAGGCCCAACGCGTCCTGCGAGCCGAGCACCCGGGCCCCGTGGCGGGCGATGACGGCGGCCGGACCCTGGGCCACCGGTCCCAGCGCCGCCCGGATGCGGGTCCAGGCCGCGGCGAGCGGGCCGTCCAACTCCCGGACGGCCGCCGCGACGGGCGGGAACAGGGCCAGCATGGCCTCTTCGAGCGTCAGGCCATCACGGATCAGCAGACCCTCGACCAAGCGGGACAGGTCCTGGGAGTCGCTGCCCCCCTCGGGCAGCTTGAAGCCCAGGTCCTGGGCCGTCTTCCGCAATCGCGCGATGGTGTTGATCTCCCCGTTGTGGCCGAGGATGCGGAACGGCTGGGCCCGGGCGGCGCGCGTGGTGGTGTTGGTCGAATAGCGGACGTGACCCACGACGGCGACCGACGCAAACAAGGGGTCCGTCAGGTCCCGGTAGTAGCGGCCGAGCTGCGCTCCCGTCCCCCGGATCTTGTAGACCACAGTGTCGTGGCTCCAGGAGCAGACGGCGAGGTCCTCGCCCTCCAAGGACCACAGCCATTCGAGGAGCGGCCAGGACAGCGGGCCCTGCCAGGCCACCTGGACGAAGGTCAACTGCTCCGACCGCGCCTGCGGACCGAGGGCGGCCTCGTCGACCGCTCCGGCGCCGACGCCGAGGATTTTGACACCCCACCCGGCGACGTGCTCCAGGCGCCGTTCGAGGGCCTCAGGATCCCGCGCCAGGAAGTGGCCCACGCCGAAGTCGGGCGCCTCGGCCAGGGACGGGTCCTGCCCCCACTGCGCCAACCGCCGGGCCCAGAGGGGGCGCGGCAGGTCCGTCAACAGGCCGGCTCCGTCGCCTTCGCCGTCGATGAGACCGGCCCGGTGGTCCATCCGGGTCAACGCGTCCACGGCAATGCGAACCGCCTGCGGCGAGGCCTTCCCGTCCCGGGCCACCCATGCCCACAGTCCACAGCCGTCATGTTCGTTGGGCACCAATTGACGGGATGATAGCAACGAACAGGCCTCCTTTCGCCGGAAAACTGACCGGAAATCCACGGGCGGACCGCAAAAACGGGTAAGAATGCGGCATAGAAAAACTATACCATCCCGTGCATAAAGCCACAAGGGCGGCCGAAAAATGTTGCCCGCGCCCTGGATGCCTCCGTCGAATTATGGTACCGTGAAGGCATCGGCGATGACATGGGAAGAACGCGGCCGGCCGGCTCCAGAGAGCGGGGGCAGGTGCGAGCCCGTCCGGCGGCCGCGTCCGGTTCCGCCCGTGGAGCCCTCGGCGAGGAGTCGACCGTCGGCCTCGGTTAGCGGGCCAGCGAGCGCCTTCGGGCGGAATAAGGGTGGCACCACGACGAAGCGTCGTCCCTTGGCGGGCGGCGCCCATTTTATTGTCCGGCCAGGGAGGCGATGGACCACGCGATTCACGGGTATGCATAACGAACGTATTTTTATACCTGGTCCCACCCCCGTGCCGTCCGCGGTCCAGGCCGCCATGCTGACACCGATGACCAACCATCGCGGACAGGCGGCCGAGGCGTTGTGGGCGGAGCTGACCGCAGGCCTGCGGCGCCTGTGGCACGGGGCGGGTCCGGTGGCCATTCTGCCGGCGAGCGGCACCGGCGGCCTCGAGGCGCTGGTCACGAACGCCCTGGCGCGGGGCAAGCGCGTGCTCATGGCCAGTGCGGGCGCCTTCGGCGACCGGTTCGGGGCCGTCGCAGAGCGGAGCGGGCTGGTCGTCGACTGGGTGCGGGCGGAATGGGGCCGCGCCCTCGATCCCGACGAGGTGGCCCGCGCCGTGCGTCGGCACCGCTACGACGCCCTCCTGCTGACCCAGAACGAGACGAGCACGGGGGTGGCCCATCCGCTGCGCGAGATCGTCGCCGCGGCTCGACCGCACGTACCGCTGGTGTTCGTCGACGCCATCTCCGGCTGCCCCGCCATGCCGCTCGAACTCGACGGCTGGGGGATCGACGCGGTGGTCCTGGGTTCCCAGAAGGGCCTCATGCTGCCGCCGGGGCTGGCGCTCATCGGCCTGGCGGACCGCGTCGCGGAGCGCTTCGACGGCACGCCCAGCGTGTACTGGGACCTCGCGCCGTACTGGCGGGGAAACCTGCCGTACACGCCGGCCCTGTCCCTCTGGTACGGCCTGGCCGAAAGCCTCGCCCTGCTGGAGGAGGAAGGGGAGGCGACCCGCTGGCGGCGTCACCGGACCATGAGCCTGATGGTCCGGCGCGCCGCCCGGACGCTCGGGTTCGTGCCGGCGGCGGACGAGCGGTGGGCTTCGCCCACGGTGACCGCGCTCCGGCCCCCGGCGGGGGTCGAGGCGCCGGCCCTGCTCCGGGCGCTCCGGGGTCTCGGCGTGGTGATGGCCGGAGGCCAGGGGCCGTGGCGCGGCCAGGTGATCCGGGTCGGCCACGTCGGGGCGGTCGCGCCCCTCGACGTGGTGGGGGCCATGGCTGCCCTGGAGCGGGCGGTGGCGGCCCTGGACGGGCGGCCCGTCACGGGCGCGGCGGCGGCCGCGGCGACGGCGGCGTGGGCGACGGAAGCGACCGGAGGGGATCCGGCGGGGACGATGGAGGAGATCGGAGGGCAACGCCATGGCTAAACCGCACATTCTCGTCAGCGAACATCTCGGGGAGCGGGCGCTCGCGCTGCTCGGGGAGGCGGCGGACGTCGAAGCGTACGACCTCCTCCCGGAGGCGGATTTCCGGCGGCGGTTGGCGGAGGCCGACGCCGTCATCATCCGCAGCGCCCACAGCCTCCGGGCGGAGCACCTCGAGCTGGCCCCCCGGCTCAAGGTGGCGGCCCGGGCGGGAGCCGGGGTGGACAACATCGACATCGAGGCGGCGACCCAACGCGGCATCCTGGTCATCAACACGCCCGGCGCGAACGCCGTCGCCGCGGCCGAGCACACCATCGGCCTCCTGTTGGCGGTCATGCGCCGCATCGTCGACGCCGACCGCCACGTGCGCGAGGGCCAGTGGGACCGCCAGCAGTTCTTCGGGTGGGAGTTGCGTGGCCGGCGCCTCGGGATCATCGGCATCGGGCGGGTGGGCACCCAGGTGGCCAAGCGGGCGCGGGGCTTCGACATGGACGTGTACGCCTACGACCCCTACGTGGCCCCGGACACCATCCGCGAGCGGGGGGCCAAACCTGTGGAGCGGCTGGAGGACCTCTTGGCCCTGGCCGACGTCCTGACCCTGCACACCCCCAAGACCGGCCCCCGCCTGGGGCGGGCGGAACTCGAGCGGCTCCCCCGGGGCGCGGTCGTCGTCAACGCGGCGCGCGGGGGGCTGGTCGACGAGGACGCCCTGGCCGACCTGTTGGAGGCCGGTCACATCCGGGCCGCCGCCCTGGACGTGTTCAGCCAGGAGCCGCCCCGGTTGGACCATCCGCTCTTTCGCTTGCCGCGGGTGGTGGTGACCTGCCACCTCGGCGGCTCCACGGTCGAGGCGCAGTGGGCGATCGGCGAGCGCGTGGCCCGGGCCGTGCTGGCCGCCCTGGAGGGCCAGGTGCCCGACGGGGCGGTGAACCTGCCGGTGGCGGCGCAGGACGAGCGCGTCGACGACCTGGTGGAGACGGGCCGGGTGCTGGGTCGGCTGTTGGCCTTCTCGGGCGCCAAGGGACGGACCCTGCGGGTGGAGCCCTCGGGGGCGGCGGCGGGCGTGACCGAGCTGTTGAGCCGGGCGGTCCTGTGGGGTTTCCTCGAGGCCGTGGGAGAGGAGTCGGTGAACCTCGTGTCGGCCATCGCCGCCGCCCGGCAGCGCGGGATGACGGCGGTGGCGCAGACGCCCGTCAACGGCGGGGAGCACCGCGACCGCGAGCCGGGCATCCGGGCCTGGTTCGACGACGACGTCGCCGGCGCGGTGGAGGTCACGCGCCGGGAGGAGATCCGCCTCCGGCGGTTCTGGGGGGCGCGCTTCGACATGGGGCTGTCGCCCTACATGCTGGTGACGCGGCACAAGGACCGGCCGGGCATCGTCGGCGCCATCGGCCGCATCCTGGGGGAGGCGGCGATCAACATCGCCACCGTCGAACTGGGCCGCAACGCGCCCGGCGGGGAGGCGGTGATGCTCCTCGGCCTGGACAACCCGGTACCCGACGCCGTGGTGCGGGCCATCCAGGCCCTCGACGCCATCAGCGTCGTGCACTCGCTCAACGTGGGAGGCGAGCCGGCGGGTGTATTTTGATCACCACGTGCATCCCGAACACGGGCCCTACCATCCGGGCACCTATCCCCTGAGCTGGATCGAGGCGTACCTGGCCGTGGGGCGGGAACGCGGCGTGGCGGGCATCGGCCTCGTGGAGCACGGCTACCGGTTCCTCGAGGCCGCGGGCCTCCTGCCGACGCCGTGGGCCGAGGCCCGGTGCCGCTACCCGCTCGAGGCCTACACGCGCCTGTGCGACGAGGTCCGCACCGCTCTGGGGGTCGCCGTGGGGCTGGAGATGGACTACGTGCCGGGGCGGGAGGACGCCATCCGCGCGTATCTCAGCCGGTACCGGTGGGACTTCGTCCTGGGTTCGGTCCACTGGTTGGGCGACTTCGGTCTCGACGTGGCGGAGATGCGGGACCGCTACGCCGAGCGGCCCCTGCTCGAGATCTGGCGGGAGTACTACCGGACCCAGGTGGCCATGGTGGCGACGGGCCTCTTCGACGTGGTCACGCACCCGGACCTGCCCAAGATCTTCGGGGGGGAACGGCCGCCGGAGGACGAGCTGCTCCCGCTGTACCGGAGCCTGGTGGAGGCGCTCGCCGACACCCGGGTGGCCCTGGAGCTCAACACCTCGGGGCTCCGGCGACCCGTGCGGGAGATGTACCCCACGCCGGCGCTGCTCGCCCTGGCGGCCCGCGCGGGCGTGCCGCTGGTCCTGGCCTCGGACGCGCACGAGCCGGAGAACGTGGGCTATGCCTTCGACGCCGCGGCGGAGCTGGCCCGCCGGGCGGGATTCCGGGAAGCCGTGGGCTTCCGCGACGGCGAGCGGGTCGCGCTGCCGCTCTGAGGGCGGGTCACGGCAACGTCCGCGTCAGCTCCGCGGCGGGACGCCGGCGCATGGGCGGGGTCTCGGCCGGGTAGCCGAAGCGCAGGATGGCGACGATCCGGTCCACGTCCGGGTCGAGCCCGACCAGCGCATATGTCTCGGGCGCCCGGGCCAGGCGCCCGGTGGCCCAGGCGCTGCCCACGCCCTCGGCCCAGGCCGCGAGCGTCAGGGCGTACGCCGCCAGCACCGTGGCGGCGTAGTCTTCCTGCTGCCGCTCGGGCCGGTCGGATCCGGCCTGGGCCACGATGACCACCGCCGGCGCCTCGGCGTACTCGCGCCAGTCCCGCTCGGCCACCCGTTCCACCTGCGGCCGGTCGCGATACTTGGCCCGCGTCGCCTCCCGGCGGATGTCCGCGAGCGCGCGGCGGCTTGCGGGACCCAGCACGAAGAAGCGCCACGGTTCGGTCAGGTGGTGGTTGGGCACCCACACGGCCGTCTCGATCCAGCGGGCGATGGCCGCCGGGTCGACGGGATCCGGCTTGAAGCGGTAGATGGTCCGGCGCTCGCGAATCACGGTCGCCACAAGGTCGGCGGGGCTGATGGCGGGGGCCTCCTTCCGCCGGCCGGACTCGGCCCCCGCGGCCCGGGTCCCGCCCGGCCCGCGGGGGCGCCGCCGGCGTCGCTGCTCTGGTTGTAGCGGATACCGGCCCCGGTGGCAAGGCCGTCGCCGGCCCGCTCAGCCGCTCTCCGGCGTCGTCGCCGTGCGTTCGCCGACGCCGCGCCGCGACGCCCGGAGCGCTTCCACCGTCTCCTCGAACCAGTTCGCCTGGTAGCGGACCATGTCGGCGACGCCGCTGAACCGGGGATCCGCCGCCCCCGGCACCGCCCGCCAGCGCGGGCCGAGGCGCACCACGAAGCCGCGCCGCTCCATGAAGCGGAGGGCCCGGCGGACCGTGCGCGGCTCCAAGGGCGGCAGGTCCGGATCCAGGTAGGCCAGCGGCGGCAGCCCGGCGGCGAGGGCCGCCATGGCCCGGGCGATGGCCTCCGCCGTCAGCCCGGACGGGTTCTGCACCAGCACCGCGGCCAGGAGCTGGCTGAAGGTGATGGGGCGGACGGCCGCCATCCAGGTCGCGAGTTCGGCCGGGGGCGCCGGGTCCCGGAACGCCGGGTGCGTGGGCGTGACCAGCCGGGCGACGAGTCTCAGGCGCCCCGGCCGGAACGGGTCGTACGCGACGCCCAGCAGGTGGCGCGCCCGGGCCAGCGGCCACGTGCGGTCGACGGCGTAGCGGATCCGCCCCAGCCGCCCGTCCCGGGTCATCGCCCCCTCGGGGGTGAGGTACACCGTCTGGCCCGCTTCCAACAGGCGCGCGACCTGGTCGAGTTGCGCATCGACCCGGTGCCGCGTCGCCGTCCGGATCTCCCCGCGGTAGGGCTCGCGGACGGCCGAAAGCGGACAGGGCCGCCGGGCGGCATAAAACGCCCGCGGGCGGAAGAGCCACGTCAGGGGCCGGTCGGTCGCGGCCGGCGGCACCCCGAGGTCCGCCAGGGCCGCCGGGTCGAAGGCCTCCGCGAGGCGAAGCGGCCCGTGCCGCGTCAGGATCTCGTAGGCCAGGCTCCCCAGGGGCCGGATCCGGGGACTGTTCTCGACGGGCACCACGCCCAGGATGCGGAGCAGGCGGGCGAGCGAGAGGGGGGCCAGGAGGGCGCCCACGCCGTGCCCGAGGCGCTCGCCCAGGAACCCCGGCTCGAAGAGCCGCTGGCTGCCCACGCTGTAGACCGGGCGGTCCCAGGGGCCCTGGAGGTACAGGGTGGCCGGGATCACCATCCCGTCGAGGTCGTGGCCGTGATTGGCGAGGATCAGCGTCGCCGGGCGGGGACGACCGAGGCGGCCCACGACACGCACCCGGTACGCGAGCCGGGTATACCCGACCAGGAGCAGGGCTACCGCCAGGTCGATGGGCACCCACCACCAGGGCGCCGCGCCGGGCGCGCGGCGGCGGTCGATGCCGAGGGCGACGGCCCCGCCCAGCAGGAAGCACAGGCTGGCCGCCCCGAACAGCGCCCGGTAGCCCTCGGCGGGCAGCGCGTAGCGTCCGAGGATCCCGGCGCCCAGGAGGGGCGCGAGCACGGCGGGGAAGTTGGAGGCGAGACTCACGACGCCGAGGTCGCGTCCCGCCTCCCGGAGGCGCGGCAGGGTGGAGACGGACAGCGCCCAGTCCACCGAGAGAAACGCGCCGTAGCCCACCCCGAACAGGAGCGCCGCCCCGAAGACGGCCGTCGGGGACGGCCAGAGGCTGAAGGCCAGGGCCGCCAGGCCCATGGGCAGCGTCGCCGCGAAGACCAGCGTGCGCCGCCGCGAACGGTCCGCGCGCCGCCCGGCGGCCATCGTCGCCACCGCCGCGCCGAGGAGGGCCAACAGTGCCACCCCGGCCGTGCTGGCGGACGGGCGGGCGACGTGCAGCACTGCCTGGAAGAAGTACAGGACGTAGGTCATGAGGAGGCTCATGCCCATCATGACCAGGAAGCGGGCGACGAGACTGAGCACGAAGTCGCGGACCGGGCGGCTCTCGGCCGCCGCCGGCGCGGCCGGGGCGGCGTCCGCCGGCACCCCGACCGCCGTGATCACGGCGGCCGCCAGCGCCGTGCCGGCCATCACCCTGAGGGCCGTGGGACCGGGAGCGAGGCCCGCGAGCGTCAGGCCGGCGATGCTGCCGGTCAGCGTCGCCAGCCCCACATAGCCGGACGCCGCGCCCCACTGGTCGGGAGGGACGGCCTCCGGCATCATCGCCTCGTAGGCCGCGACGGCCACGTTCTGCCCCAGCACCGCCAGCATCAGGCCGCCGGCGTACCACGCCAGCGCGTCGGTCTGGCTCATCACCCCAAGCCCCACGACATTGCCGGCCGTTCCGGCCGCCACCATCGGCCAGCGCGGCCGACCCCGGCGACGGGCGCGATCCGACCACGCCCCGAACACCGGGGGAACCACCATCGACAGGAGGGCGCCCAGCGCGGCCAGCTGCCCCAGGAGCGCGGTCGGGGTCCGGGGAAACCATCGGAGCAGGGCCGCCGGCACCAGGATGGTGAAGATACCGGACGATTGCATGTTCACGGCGAACCAGTACGCCGAGAGGGACAGCTGCTGGCGTACGGACCCCTGCCAGGATGCAGCGGGTTTCACGGCTCTCCCTTCTCTCCCTCAAGGCCGCCGAACGCTGTCGGGTCCGCCCGCGGGCGGACCGGCGGAATCCCGACGGGGCGGCGGCGGCCCCGCGCGGTCCGCCTTCCGCTTCCGTTATATCCCATGGCGGCGCGATGGGCGCCGGGGAGCGGCCGAGCGGAGCAGCCGGGGGCCGGTGGGGCCGCACGGGGCGGGAACGAAGGCGCCCGCGGAGGCACCGGGCGGGTCCCGGGTTCCGCGGGCGACGGGGGGACGCGCGCCGTCAGGGCGCGGTGCGGGCGGCGGCCGCGGCGGTATCCGCCGATTCGTCCTCGTCGCGGGCGGTGGGGTCGTTCTGCAGGATGGAGGCGAGAATGGCGCCGACGATGAGGTTCATGGTCGCGTTCATCAGCGCGGGCAGGGCGGCGAACGCGCCGAAGTTGGTGGCCGCCAGCACGGCGCCCAGCCCCGAGTTGTAGACGCCGGTGTCGAACATGATGGCCCGAGCCTGGCGTTCGGTCGTCCGCAGCAGGCGGGCCAGCCCGTACGCCACGGCCAGGTTCACCAGGATGAGGCACGTGGTGGTGACGGTCACCACGGGGATCCAGTGGAGGTTCTTGGCGATGACGGCATTGGCGGGACTGATGAGCCCCAGCTCGATGGCGTACAGCAGGATGGCGGAGATCATCGGGAGCACGGGTTCGGCCTTGCGGATGCGCGCCTCGCCCACGCCGTAGCGGATGGCGAGGCCGAGGGCCACCGGGACGAGCACCAGCTCGACCATCTGGATCAGCAGCGACACGAAGCTGACGGGCACGTACTTGCTGGCCCAGGCCGCCGTGAACGCGGGCGTGAGCAGGGGCGACAACACGGTGTGGATGAAGGTCAGGCTGACGGCCAGCGCCACGGAGCCGTGGCCGATGTACGTGAAGAGGTTGGACGAGACGCCCGCCGGCGTGGACCCGTCGAGAATCGTGCCGGCCGCCAAGAGCGGCTGGCTCGCGTAGACCAGGTGGGCCGCGGCCAGACCGGCCAGCGGGACCGTGATCCACTTGATCACGAACCCGGCGATGAGGGCGCGGGGGCGCCGGAACACGTTGCCGAGGGCGGGCATGGTGAGCGTGAGGCTCATGACCAGGATCACGGCCCCCAACAGGTACGTCACCCAGTTGTGGAGCCAGAGGAACGGCCTCGGCACGGCGTACGCCAACAGGCCGAAGATGATGAGCCAAGCCCACATGAGCTTGTTGATGATGAAGCTTGCGGCGCGCACAGCGTTTCCTCCTTAACCAGGGACGAATCGACCTCCGCGAGGCCCGTCCCGGCGGCTCAGCCGGCGCCGACGCACCGGATGCCCGCGCCCGGCCGGAAGAGTCGGCCGGCCTCTCCTCCCGGCCCTTCGGCCGCCGCCCTCGTCCCGTCCGGGGCGGCCGGCCGGTCTGGCCCCCGGGGCGTGCCGGCGCGCATCCGCCCCGACCCGTCCGGCGGGTGGCCTGCAGGGATCTCGGCGGCCAATTCGTTCACCTCGTGTGGAATGGTGTCGACGGTATACACTATACTGGGAATAGTCCAGACAGGTCAACGAAGTGGGAGGATTTTCATGGCAGCGCTGGAAGGCATCCGGGTCCTGGACCTCACGCAGATCATGGCGGGACCGTTCTGCACGCGGCTTTTGGCGGACTACGGCGCCGAGGTGATCAAGATCGAGCGGCCGGAGGGGGGCGACGACGCCCGGCGGATGGGGTTCGTGTCGCCGACGGGCGAGTCGCTGTCGTTCATCGCCATGAACCGCAACAAGCTCGGCATCGCGGTGGACATCCGGCGACCCGAGGGGCAGGACATCCTCTGGCGGCTCATCCACACGGCCGACGTGCTGGTCGAGAATTTCCGGCCGGGGACCATGGAGCGGCTGGGGTTCGGGTACGAAGCCGTCCACCGGGTCAACCCGCGCCTCATCTACTGCTCCATCTCGGGGTTCGGGCAGACCGGTCCCTACCGGGATCGCGGCGGGTTCGACCTGGTGGCCCAGGCCATGGGGGGCATCATCTCCGTGACCGGTACCCCCGAGCATCCCGCCAAGGCGGGCGTGCCGCTGAGCGACCTCAACGCGGGCCTGTTCGCCAGCCACGCCATCCTGGTCGCCCTCGTCGCGCGGGGGCGGACCGGGGAAGGGCAGTGGATCGACACGTCCCTGCTCGAAGGGGCCATCGCCTACACCATCTGGGAGTCCTTGGAATACTGGGCCACCGGCGTGCCGCCCGTCGGTCTGGGCACCGCGCACCGGAACTCGGCGCCGTACCAGACGTTTTTCACCCGGGACGGGTCCATCGCCATCGGAGCCGCCAACCAGCGGAACTGGGAGCGGCTGGCGCGCGCCCTGGGACGCGACGACCTGCTCGCCGACCCCCGCTTCGCGGACAACCTGCGTCGCCTCGAACACCGCGCCGAACTCGAGGCCGAACTGGCGCCGACGCTCGCGACCAAGACCACCGACGAGTGGCTGGCGATCCTGGACGAGGCCGGGGTGCCGGCGGGACCCGTCCTGCGTCTGGACCAGGTCTACCAGCATCCCCAGGTCAAGGCCCGCGCGATGGAGATCGTGATCGACCACCCGGTCGCGGGGCCGACGCACGAGATCGGGATGCCGGTCAAGCTGTCGGGCACGCCCGCCGCCGTGTACCGGCCGGCGCCGCTCCTCGGGCAGCACACCTTCCAGGTGCTCCGGGGCTTGGGCTATGCTGAGGATCAGTTGAGGGCCTGGGAGCAGGGAGGAATCATTCGCGATGCCCACTGGACAGCCTGACGACGGCGTGCGCCGGGTGGAACGCGCCCAACCCCTGTACCAGCAGGTGTACCACGTGCTCCGGGAGGGGATCGTCACGGGCGTCTACGCGCCCGGGCAGATCCTGGCGGAGTCGTCGCTGGCCCAGGCCCTCGGCGTGAGCCGCACGCCGGTCCGGGAAGCCCTGCGGCAGTTGGAGAAGGACGGCCTCGTCGTGACCGGCCCGTACGAGGTGGTGGTCGCGAAGCCGAGCGAGCAGGACTTCGTCGACCTCTACGTGTGCCGGGCGGCGCTCGAACGCGTCGTGGCCGAGTACGCCGCCCAGCGGCGGAGCGACGCCGACGTGGCCGCGATGACGGCGGCCCTCGATGACGCCGAACGCGCCATCGACAGCCAGGACCACGCCGGGGTGCTCCGCGCCAACACCCGGTTCCACGACCGCATGGTGGAGAGCGCCGGCATCCCGCGCCTGAGGGAGCTCATGGGCTCCATCCGCGGGCCGATCCTCCTGGCCCGGCGGCACGTCCTCGCCCAGGGCGAGCAGTTCGAGCGGGAGATTTTGGGCGAGCATCGCGCTATCCTGGCGGCCATCGTCGCCCGCTCGCCCCGCGTGGCCGTGGAGCGCATGGAACGCCACATGCGGCACGACATCGAGCGCGGGCTGGCCCAGTTCCGGGCGCTGGCCGCCCGCGCGGACGACGCGGCGCCCTCCTGATCCCCGGGCCGGCTGCGGGCGGCCGTCGTCCTCGCTCCGCCGCCGGCGGCTCGGTGCGGCCTCCACGCCGCGGACGCGGCGGCGCCCGCCGCCGTGCGCCCGCCCCCTCCGTCGCCGGAGCCCGGGAAGACGGCCCTTGCGCCGTCTTCCCGGGCCGCCCGCCTTGAACTCCTCCCGTCCGCCCGCCGTCCCCGACGCTCCCTCCCGCGGGGCGCCGGTCGGGCGTGGCGGCTTCCGGTCGGCCCGCCGCCGCGCTGCTTACCGCGTGGCTTGGTTGACGGTGAGGATCAGGGTGCCGTTGTGGAGGTCGTGGACGATGGCGTTGGTGATGCGGGTAAGCCAGAGCGCGATGCGGTCGCGTTCCTGTTCGTCCTCGCAGTAGAAGACGGGAGCCATGCCGCCGTGCACGGCATCGCGCCGTGTGGTGACGATGGCGAACATGACGGGGGTCGGTGCGTCGGCCAACGCTGTCACCTGCCTCTCGGAGGTTGCTCGGCGTCCGGCGGGACGCTCTCGCGGTCAGTGTGCCTCGGGTGCGTCGGAATACGCACCCGGCCGGCGGTCACGCTAGCAACAGCCCTGAGGCGGGAGGGAGGCACGGCATGCGCGTGATGTGGGCGGCGTCGGGCCGCCTCGGGGAGGCCCACGGGGGCGACTGGCCCGAGACGGCCGAGGCCGTGTGGGTGGACGTCGCGGGGACGCCCGGCCCGGCGGTCCGCGCGACGCTCGAACGCCTGTGGCACGTGCACCCGTTGGCGTGGTCCCGCTTGGCCGACGACGGCGCCGGACGGCTCGGCATGCTGGCCTATCCCGACGCGGTGGTCTTCGGTCTCCGGGGCGCGCCGACGATGCATCCGGCCCCCCTCCGGATCGCGTTGGGCGACCGCTTCCTCGTCACCGTCCGCGCCGGTCCCTCGCCGGTCGACGCGGTGTGGACGCGGGTTCGCGACACCTCGGCCCTGCTCGAGGGACCGGACCGGGCGCTGTATCTCCTGCTCGACGCGGTCCTGGACGGGTTCCAGGGGTGGCTCGAGCAACTGGAACGGGACTACGAGGACATCCACCGCATCATGCTCAAGCACCCCTACCGGGACCTGGCGGAGCGCATCCTGCGCTGCCGCCGCGAGTTTCTCGCCATCCGCCGGGTGCTGGCCCCGGTGCGGGAGGTGACCGCCATCCTGGCGGCGGACGACTTCGCGTTCTCCGCCGACCAGAACCACCCCTACCTGAAGGACCTGGCCGACCGGGCGGCCGAGCTCCTCGACGAGGCCGACGCCACCCGGGACGGGCTCGGCGGGACCGTCGAGGCGTACACCTCGATGCAGTCCAACGAGATCAACAAGGTCATGAAGTTCCTGACCATCCTGTCCGTCCTGGGCCTGCCGGCCACCACCATCGCGTCCATCTACGGGATGAACTTCGACATCCCGGAAACGCACTGGCCCTTCGGCTACGCCTACAGTCTGGCGCTCATGGCCAGCGTGACCGCAAGCCTCCTGTGGTACATGGGTCGACACGGCTGGTTTCGGTAATCCGCCGGATCCGGTCGCTGGGAAAAATGGATAAATCCGGTCCGGGGCGCGCATCCTGGGGAACGGATCGGCCGGCGGGCGCCGCCGGTCGCATCCGGACGCTGGAGAGGAAGAGAGGGATGCACGATGGCCATCGACAAGGCGGCCCAGCCCGGACCGGACACGGCCGACGCGGCCCGCTGGCGGCTTTGGCTGGGCGAACGGCTCCACGAGACCGGCCGGGCGGACCCCGACCCGTTCCGCGACCTCGGGTGGCGCGGCACGCTGGCCGACTACCTCGCCCTGGCGGAACGGCGACCGGAGATCGCCGAGAGCGCGCACGCGCGCCTGTACCGGATGATTGAGCGGGCCGGGGTGAGCGTCCGCGACGGGCGCCGGCGCTATACCTTCTTCGCGGGCGAACTGTTCGGGCTGGAAGGGCCGCTCGAGACGCTGGTCGAGGACTACCTGCACGCGGCCGCCGTGGGCCTCGAGGTGAAACGCCGGCTGGTCCTCCTCATGGGACCGGTCTCGGGGGGCAAATCCACGCTCGTGACCCTCCTCAAGCGCGGTCTGGAAGCGTTCACGGCCACCGAGGCGGGGGCGGTCTTCGGCCTGGCGGGCTGCCCCATGCAGGAGGAACCGCTCCACGCGCTGCCCGCCGCCCTCCGTCCGGAGGTGGCCCGCCGGCTCGGGGTGAGCATCGAGGGCGACCTCTGCCCCGTCTGCCGGCTCCGGTTGGAGGAGGAGTACGGCGGGCGGTTCCTGGATCTGCCGGTCGAGCGGCTCGTCTTCTCGGAAACCCGGCGAATCGGCATCGGCACGTTCGTGCCGTCGGATCCCAAGTCACAGGACATGGCGGACCTGACCGGGTCCCTGGACTTTTCCACCATCACCCAGTACGGGTCGGAAGCCGACCCGCGCGCCTTCCGCTTCGACGGGGAACTCTACCGCGCCAACCGAGGCCTCATGGAGTTCCAGGAGATGCTGAAGCTGGACGAGAAGTTCCTCTACCACCTCCTGGGCCTGACGCAGGAGGGGACGTTCAAGGTGGGACGGTTCCCGCTCATCTCCGCGGACCTGGTGGTCGTCGGGCACACCAACGAAGCCGAGTTCCGGGCCTTCGCCCAGAACCCCCGCAACGAAGCCCTGCTCTCCCGGATGGTGGTCATCCGGATGCCGTACCCGCTGGCGGTGGCGGACGAGACCGCCGTGTACCGGAAGCTGGTGGCCCGCGCGCGCCTCGACCAGGAGGTGCATTGGGCCCCGGGCGCCTTGGAGGCGGCGGCGGCGGTCTCGGTGCTCTCCCGCTTGAAAGAATCGTCCCGGCCCCAGCTCGAGCCACTCGTCAAGCTGGCCGTGCTCAACGGCGAGCCGGTGCCGGAGTTGGCCCAGGAGGACCGCGAGGCGGTCTTCCAGGAAGCCCTCGGCGAAGGGATGGCCGGATTGGACCCACGCTACGTCGTCAACCGGCTCGCGAGTGCGGTCATCCGGCGCACCCGGCCGTGCCTCACGGCCCTCGACGTGCTCCGGGCGCTCCGGGAGGGGGTCGCCCAGCAGCCGCTCTGGGACCGGGGCTACGCCGAGCGGCTGGAGGAGTGGATCGGGCTGGCCCGGCGCCGGTACGACGCCGCCGTGCTGCGGGAGGTCCGCCGGGCCTTCATCGACGCGTTCGAGGAGAACGCGCGGGCCCTGTTCAACAACTACCTGGACAACGTCGAGGCGTACCTTGCCCCCGGGCGCCGCATCGATCCCGTGACGGGGCAGCTGCTGCTCCCCGACGAGGAACTGATGCAGAGCCTGGAGGCGCCCTTCGGCATCGCCGAGAGCCAGCGGCGGAGCTTCCGGGAGGAAGTGTGGCTGAGGACCTCGGCCGCCGGGGGCCGGCGGGAGGCCTGGGACTTCCGGGCCCACCCGCGCCTGAGGGAGGTCATCGAAGACAAGCTGTTCACCGACCTGCAGAACGTCATCCGGGTATCGACCGCCGCCGGCCGGCCCGACCCGGAGCAGGAGGCCCGGATCCGGACGGTGGTGGACGGCCTCGTGCAGCGCGGCTATTGCCCCGAGTGCGCCCGGGAGACGGTGCGCTACGTGGGGGTGTTGCTCGGCCGATGAACCGCTACGTGCTGGTCCAGGACGCGTGGGACCTATACCGCAAGGCGGAGGAGGACGAGAAACGCCACCGCGCCCGGATCAAGGAGGCCCTCCGGCAGAACCTGGTGGACTTGGTCACGGAGGAGAGCATCGTGGTGGCGGACGGCCGCCGCGTCCTCCGGGTGCCGGTCGAGACCGTCCAGGAGTACCGCTTCCGGTTCGGTCCCGCCGGATCGGCGGGATCCGAGGGCCGCCCGGGTCCCGGCGGCCCCGGGCGGCCCGTCGCCAACGGGGGCGCCGCCCCCGGCCACGAGGGGGGGAGCGCGCCCGGCCTGGAGGACTTCCGGGAGACCGAGATCACCCTGGAGACGGCCGACACCCTCCTCTTCGAGGGGTTGTGCCTCCCCGACTGGGATCCGGCCCGGCGGGCCCGGGGCGGCGACGGCGGCGAGGCCTGGGAGGACCTCCGCCGCACCGGTCCCCGGGCCACCCTGGCCCGCCGGCCCACCCTCAAGGCGGCCCTGGCCCACGGGTGCGGCCCGGCGGGCCGGGTCACCATCCGGCCGGAGGACCTCCGGTTCCGGGCGCTCGCCTCGAGCGCCCGGGAGGACGCGGGCGCGGTGGTCCTCGCCATGATGGACACGTCCGGGTCTATGGGCACGTTCGAGAAGTACATGGCCCGCAGCTTCTTCTTCTGGGCGGTGCGGTTCCTCCGGACCCGGTACCCCCGGGTGGAACTGGTCTTCCTAGCCCACGACGTCCGCGCGCGTGAGGTCGACGAGGACGCCTTCTTCCACCGCGGCGCCAGCGGCGGTACCGTGTCCTCCTCCGTCTACCGGTTGGCCCTGGACGTGCTGGCAGCCCGCTATCCGGCCGAGCGGTACAACGCCTACGCGTTCCACTTCACCGATGGCGGCAATCTCACGTCGGACAACCCGACGGCCCTCGAGGCCGGCGCGCGCCTGGCCCAGCGGGTGAACCTCTTCGGCTACGGCGAGATCCACGACACGGCCCGGCATCCGTCGCCGCTGTTCGCGGGGTTTTCCGAGCTGGAACGGGCCCGCACGGTCGTGCTCCGTCAGAAGGCGGACGTGTTCCGGGCCTTGTCGGTGTTCTTCGCCCCGGCCAAGCCGTCACCCGAGGAGGTGTCCTGATGTTGGACGCGGCGCGCCTGGCGGCGCTCGACCAAGACATCGCCCGCATCTGGGACCGGGCCGAGGCGCTGGGACTCCGGCCCGGTGCGATCCGCTTCGAAGTGGTGCCCGCGCGCCTGCTCCACACGCTGACGGCCTACGGCGGGGTCCTCACCCGCTACCAGCACTGGAGCTTCGGCAAGGCCTACGGGCGGATCAAGGTGGCCCACGACTTCGGCCTGGCGCGGATGTACGAACTGGTGGTCAACGCCGAGCCGGCGGTCGCCTACCTCCTGGACGCCAACTCGCCGCTGGAGAACCGGGTGGTGGTGGCGCATGTCCTCGCGCACGTGGACTTCTTCCGCCATCACTACCGGTTCGCCGGGCAGCCCAAGGACATGCCGGAACGCATGGCGTGGGGCCGGCGCCGGCTCGAGGCGCTTGCCGCCCGTTGGGGCCGGGAGCGGCTCGAACGGCTGGTGGAGGACGGACTGGTGGTGGCGGAGTTGTTGGATCCGTTCCGCGACGACTGGCAGTGCCCGGCCAACGTGGGCGCCTTCGTGGCGCACGAGAGCCCCGCGCTCGGGCCCGACGCCAAGGCGGTGCTGGCCTGGCTGGAGCAGGAGGCGCGGTACTTCCGGCCGCAGATGGAGACGAAGATCGCCAACGAAGGATGGGCCACCTTCTGGCACCGGGAGATCCTGCGCAGCCTCGCGGCCGACTTCGGGGACATCTGGGAATTCGCCCGCCTGCACGCCCAGATCGTCGCGCCGGCCGCTCCGTACAACCCCTACGCGCTCGGACTGGCCCTGTGGGAAGCCGCCCGCGACGAGAGCCCGGACGCCCTGTGGCGCGGCCGGTCCTGCCTCGCCGACGTCGCGCTGGTGGAACGGTACCTGACGCCCGCGACGGGCGCCGCCCTGGCCGCGGGCAACCCCCCGAAACCGTTCACGGAGCGGCGGGCCGCGCTGTTGCAGGCGCTCGACAACGCCGGGCTGCCACGCATCGAGGTGGGGCGGGTGGAGCGGGGGGAGTTGGTCCTGGTCCACCGGCACGACGGCCGCGACCTCGACACCCGCTTGCTGCCCGGAGCGCTCGCGGCCGTCGCCCGGCTGTGGGGCCGGCCGTGCCACCTCCTCACCGTCCGGGACGGGCGGCCCCGCCGATGGACGTCGCAGGGCGAGGCCGCGGTGGAACAGGACGCCGACGTCCCCACGGTCGTCGGCGCGATGCCGCCAGGCCGCTGAGAGGGCCCCTCAGCTGTGCCACAGGTAGGGGAGGAGCAGCGCGACGATGAGCAGGGCGGCCCAGATCCAGCGCACGTAGTCGCGCGGCGCCGGGCGGCGCGGAGGCGCCGACCGGTCCCGGCTCTTGCGCGACGGAGCGCGGAACGGTACGACCTTGGGATGGGGTCGGCCCCCCCGGGCCATCAGCAGCAACCCGAACCGCCCCCAGGGGTGGCGGAACGCGGCGGCCGCGCTCATAGGGGTGCCGCAGTACGCACACGTCATGAGTATCGCTTGCCTGCCTCCTTGCCCGCGCGGCCGACCCCGGGCGTCGGCCTAGTCCCGCGTGGCGCCCGTCCGCAAAAAGGCAGATCGCGGGGGGACCCAGCGCCCGCGCTGGTACGTCCAGCCCATCGACGCGAGGAAGTACACCAGTCCGAGCTGGGTCTTGGCGTCCGCCGCCCGCCCGTCGTAGAGCATGGCCGGGATTTCGGAGATGGGGACGGTCTTGACCTCGATCTCCTCCGTCGGGTCCCAGTGCGTCTCGCCGGGCGTCGGGTCCTTGGTGTAGTACAGGTGCACCTTGTGCCGGGACAAGCCCACGGAAGGGTAGAAACGGGTGAGCAGCCTGAGCTTCCCGGCGATGTAGCCGGTCTCCTCCTGCAGTTCCCGCCGGGCCCCCACCACGGAGTCCTCGCCGCGGTGCAGCCGGCCCGCCGGCAGCTCCAGGATGCGCCGCCCCAGTGCCGGGCGGAACTGCTCGACCAGAATCACGCCGTCCTTGGTCTCGGCGACAACCGCCGCCACGTCCGGCAGCACCAGATATTCGTGGATATAATGCGTGTCACGGACTGTCACCGGCACCCGCCGGATCCGGTTTCGCAACATTCGTGCGTCGTCCTTTACTGACCGGCCCGACCGCCGTCGCCGGACCGGTGTATTACCATGCATTATAGCATCCGGCTCCGACGGGGGGCAGGCGAGGCCGCCGCCGCGGCGGGGAACCCGGAGGGAGGGTCGTCATGGCCGAGAACGGTCTCGAGCGCCGCGAGGCTTTGATGCGGGCGGCGGTGTCGGTGTTCTCCCGCGACGGCTTCGCCGGTGCGTCCATCCGTGCCATCACCGACGCGGCCGGATGCGCCACCGGCACCTTCTACCTCTACTTCCCGTCGAAGGAGGACTGTTTCGCCGCGCTCATCGACCGGTTGTACGAGCGGGTGCTGCGGACCGTGGC
Source organism: Actinomycetes bacterium (assembly GCA_023565505.1). Taxonomy (GTDB): domain Bacteria; phylum Bacillota; class Sulfobacillia; order Sulfobacillales; family JAIMBI01; genus JAIMBI01. Next base: position 23,032 of record JAIMBI010000023.1, read on the forward strand.
CGAGGCGCGCCGGACCGCCACGGACCCGGCGGACAAGCTCTGGGTGTCGATCGGGGCCGTGGTCCGGATCTTCGCCGACGAACGGGAGCTCGCGGCCCTGGTGCTGCTGCAGGCGCCCGGGGCGTCCTCCCGCTTCCGCGAGCAGCTGGAACGCATCCGCGCCACCCTCGCGGCGCTCATCGTCGAGGATCTGGAGGAGGTGGGGCTGGCCCGCTGGCCGGCCGAATGTGCCGCCCGGTCGTTGACCGGCGCCCTGGGCGAGGTGCTGGTCTGGCAGGTGGCGGAGCGCCGCCCCCGCGAGGATCTTCTGGCGGCGGGCGAAGAGGTCCGTCGACTCTTTTGGCGCGGGCTCGGCCTGGCGCCGCCCGACGCCCCGGCGCCGGGGACGTCGGCGGACGGCTGAGGGCGCCGGGGACGCCGTCGGGGCCACGAAGGAACAAGAAGGGGACGATGACAGCATGGTCGAGGTGCGCACGATAGTGGAGCGGGGCGACGCGTGGGAGATCGAGCTGGCGATCCGCGAAGGGGTGTACCGGCTGGACCGCTACCCCGTCCGGGTCGAAGAGGTCCCCGCCCCGCCAGCCGGCTGGGACGAGGCCGCTCAGAAACGCCAGATCGCGGCGTTCGTCGTGGACCGGGTCGCGCGGCACATGCGCCGCGGTTCGCTGCCCCCGCGCGGCACGCGCCTGGACGGCAGCGCGGTGTGGACCTGGAAGGGGCCGGAAGGCTGACCGGCTTCCGGATTTCGATAGGCGAACCCGGTAGGGGCTACCGGACCTGACCCTTGGGGTACAATGGCGGAGAGAGCCGGGCGCGACCCCGGCAAGCTGACGGGAGGGCTCGAGAATGGCGGATACATCCTTCAAGGCGGGCCTGGAAGACGTTGTCGCCCTGACGTCCGACATTTGTTTCATCGACGGGAAGGAAGGCCGCCTCGTTTACCGCGGCTACAACATCGTGGACCTCGCGGAGCACTCCACCTTTGAAGAGGTGGTGTTTTTGTTATGGAACGGCAACCTGCCGACCCGCGCCGAGCTCGACGCGTTCACGCGCGAGCTGGCCGGCATGCGGCGGCTGCCCGACGCGGTGATGGCGTTCCTGAAGAGCCTGCCCCGCACCGTGCACCCCATGGACGTGCTCCGCAGCGCCGTGTCCCTGCTCGGGATCTATGACCCGGAGACGCCCGACATGTCCCCCGAGGCCAACCGGCGCAAGGCGATGCGCCTGACCGCGCAGATCCCCACCATCGCCACGGCGTACGAGCGGCTGCGCAACGGCAAGGACCCGGTGGATCCGGACCCGAACCTGTCGGCCGCCGAGAATTTCCTGTACATGCTGCACGGGGAACGTCCGTCCGCCCTGCACGCCCATGTCTTCAACGTGGCGCTCATCCTGCACGCGGACCACGAGCTCAACGCCTCCACCTTCTCGGCCCGCGTCACCGCCGGGACGCTCTCCGACATCTACTCGGCCATCACCTCGGCCATCGGCACGCTCAAGGGGCCACTGCACGGCGGGGCCAACGAGCAGGTGATGCGCATGCTCGAGGCCATCGGGACGGTGGACCGGGCCGAGAGCTGGGTGCGGGACGCACTGGCCCGCAAGGAGAAGATCATGGGCTTCGGCCACCGGGTGTACCGGACCGAAGATCCTCGGGCCACCATCCTGCGGCGCCTGTCGCGGCAGATGGCGGAGGACGCCCACAACACGCGCTACTACGACATCCTCCAGGTCGTCGAGCGGGTGGTCACGGAAGGCAAGCCCCTGTACCCCAACGTCGACTTCTACTCCGGGTCCTGCTACGCGCTGATGGGCATCCCGATGGACCTCTACACGCCGATCTTCGCCGTCAGCCGCATCTCCGGCTGGACCGCCCACGTGCTGGAACAGTACGCCAACAACCGGCTCATCCGGCCCCGGGCGGAGTACACCGGTCCGACCCACCGGACCTACGTCCCCATCGACCAGCGCTAGCCCGGAACGCTGCCGGCGGGCCGCCCTGCAGGGCGGCCCGCTCGGTTTGTCCCGGCGCCGAGGTCTGTCCCGTCCCGCCCCGTCATACTGTCCTACGGCGACGGACAAGGGCGGGGGGGATCGCACGGGATGGAGCCGTGGCACACGTTGGGCATCGAGGCGGTCGCACAGACGCTGGGGACCCACGCGCAGGACGGGCTGAGCGCGGCCGAGGCCGGCCGCCGGCTGAAGACGGCGGGACCCAACACCCTGCGCACCGTGCCGCCGCCGCCGGCCTGGCGCCTGTTCGTCGACCAGTTCCGCGACTTCATGGTGCTGGTGCTGCTCGCGGCGACGGCCGTCTCGTTCGTGCTCGGCGAGACGGGGGACGCCGTCACCATCGTGGCCATCGTCGTCATGAACGCCATCCTGGGCTTCGTCCAGGAGTACCGGGCGGAACGGTCGGTGGCGGCCTTGAAGGCGCTCACGGCCCCGACGGCCAAGGTGATCCGGGAGGGCCGCCTGGCCGTGGAGGAGGCCTGGCGCCTGGTCCCCGGCGACGTGGTGTGGCTCGAGGCCGGGGACCGCGTCCCGGCCGACCTCCGGCTGGTGGAGACGTGGGCGCTCGAGATCGACGAGGCGGCCCTGACCGGGGAGTCGCACCCGGTGGCCAAGACCGCGGCCGCGCTGCCCGACGCCGGCTTGCCGTTGGCGGAACGCGCCGACATGGCCTACATGGGCACGGCGGTCACCCGCGGCCGGGGCCGGGGCATCGTGGTCGCCACCGGCATGGAGACGGAGGTGGGCCGCATCGCCCACCTCATGGAGGACGCCGGCGACGAGACCACGCCCCTGCAGCGGCGGCTGGAGCAGCTCGGCCGGGTCCTGGTGGTGTTGTCCCTGGCCATCGTGCTGGTGGTGGTCGTGGCCGGGATCTGGCGCGGCGAGCCGCTTTACGAGATGTTCCTCACCGGGGTCAGTCTCGCGGTCGCCGCCATCCCCGAGGGTCTGCCGGCCATCGTCACGGTGGCGCTCGCCCTCGGCGTCCAGCGGATGATCCGGGCGCACGCCATCGTGCGGCGCTTGCCGGCGGTGGAGACGCTCGGCTGCACGACGGTCATCGGCTCCGACAAGACGGGCACGTTGACCCGCAACCAGATGACGGTCACGGAGATCGTGACCGCGGGCGGGCGCTGGGTACGCCAGCGGGACGGCTCCGGGTTCGTCCCGGAGCGGGGGCAGGACCGGACGGACCTCGACCTGGCGCTCGCCATCGGGGCGCTGGCGTCGTCGGCCGTCCTGGCCGACGAGAAAGCGCCCACGGGTCCCGCCGGCCACGGCGATCCCACGGAACTGGCCCTCCTCTGGGCGGGAGTGGAAGCCGGCCTCCCCCCCGGGACGGCGCGCGCCCGGTACGAACGCTGGGGCGAGATCCCCTTCGAGGCGGAGCGGCGCCGCATGACCGTGGCCGTGCGGGACCAGGCGGGGCGCAGCTGGGCCTACGTGAAGGGCGCGCCCGACACCATCCTGGCTTTGGCCCGCTTCGCCCGGGAAGGGGGCCAGGTGGTGCCCCTCGACGCCGGACGGCGCCAGGTGTGGCAGGCGGAAGCGGACCGCATGGCCGGGCAGGCCCTCCGGGTCATGGCCGTCGCCTATCGTCCCGTCGCGGCGGGCGAGCCCGCGGCCCGTTGGGAGACGGACCTGATTGTCGTGGGCCTGTTCGGGCTCATGGATCCGCCCCGCCCGGAGGCCGTCGACGCGGTCCGCGAGTGCCGCCGGGCCGGCATCCGCACGGTCATGATCACCGGGGACCACCCCGCGACCGCGCTCGCCGTCGCACGCGAGATGGGCCTTCTGGCTCCGGGGACGGACCGGGCGGTGACGGGCCGCGAACTCGACGCGCTGGACGACGCGGCGCTCGACCGGATCGTCGACCAGGTGGCCGTTTTCGCCCGCGTGGCGCCGGCGCACAAGCTCCGGGTGGTGCGCGCGCTCAAGCGTCGCGGCCACGTGGTCGCCATGACCGGGGACGGCGTCAACGACGCGCCGGCGCTCAAGGAAGCCGACATCGGCGTCGCGATGGGCCAGACCGGGACCGACGTGACCAAGGAGGCCGCGGCAATGATCCTGACGGACGACAACTTCGCCACCATCGTGCGGGCCGTCCGCGAGGGCCGGGCCATCTACGACAACATCCGCAAGTTCGTGCGCTACCTCTTGTCCTGCAACGTCGGCGAGGTGCTGGTCATGTTCTTGGCCGCCTTTCTGGCGCTGCCGCTGCCCCTGGTGCCCATCCAGATCCTGTTCGTGAACCTGGTCACCGACGGACTACCGGCGCTGGCCCTGGGCGTAGATCCCCCGGCTCCGGGCGTCATGGACCGTCCCCCGCGGCGGCCCACGGAAAGCCTCTTCGCCCGCGGCTTGGGGACGAAGATCGCGTGGCGCGGCGTGCTCATCGGCACCGTCACGCTCGCCGTCTTCGCCTGGGCCCTGGGACCGGGCGGGTTCGGGCTGCGCGAGGCCCGCACGCTCGCCTTGGCGACGTTGGTCTTGAGCCAGTTATTCCACGTGTTCGACGCCCGGGCCGAGGACCGGAACTTCCTCGAGGTCGGCCTGCTGTCCAATCCCTGGGCGGTGTGGGCCGTCCTGTCGAGCGTCGCCATGCTGCTCGCCGTGATCTACGTCCCCGCCCTGAGCCGTCTGTTCCGGACCGATCCGCTCACCCTGGGCGACTGGGCGGTGGCCGTGGTGGCCTCGGGCTTCATCCAGATCGCGGCCGTCGTCCAATATCTCCTCGCGCCGGCGGCGCCCCGGGCCGGTGCCGCCGAGGTCGCCGACCGGATCTGAGGGGCCGGGCCGGCGTCGTTCCCACCGGGCGGCCCCTTTGCTACTATGGTCCAAGATGCCGGGGGGCGGCCGGACACGGCCCGCCCCGGGCGGGAAAGCGGGGGGAATCATGTCGGAGGCGCCTTTGCCGGCCGAGGCGGACCTCGCAGCGGTCCTGCCCGTGCCCTTCGTCAAGTTGCACGGTCTCGGCAACAGTTATCTCTACATCGACGGCGACGCGCATCCGGTGCCGGAGTCCCTCCTCCCGGCGCTCGCCCGCCGGATGAGCGATCCCAACTTCGGCGTGGGTGCCGACGGGATCATCGTCGTCGCGGGACACCCGACGCACACGGCGGCCATGCGCATCTTCAACCGCGACGGCAGCGAGGCGGAGATGTGCGGCAACGGCATCCGCGGCGTAGCCAAGTACCTCTTCGACCGCGGGCGCGCGGGGCGCGAGCAGCGCATCCACACGCGGGCGGGGACGATCGGCATCCGGGTCGTGGACGTGGACCCGGCTGGCCGGGCCCGGACCGTGGCGGTCGACATGGGCGAGCCGCGGCTGGAGCGGGGGTCGTTGCCGCTGGCGGTGGGTGCCCCGGACGAGCCGGCCCGCGACCTGCCCCTGGAGGTGGCGGGCGAGCGGCTCGCCCTCACGGCGGTCAGCATGGGCAACCCCCATGTGGTCCACTTCGTCCCGGCCCTCTGGGACGCCGAACGGACCGCCCGGGTGGGGCGGCTCGTCGAGCACCACCCGTGGTTTCCCGCCCGGACCAACTTCCACGTCGCCGAGGTGGTCACGCCCGAGCACGTCCGGATCCGCCACTGGGAGCGCGGGTCCGGACTGACGCTGGCCTGCGGCACGGGAGCCTCAGCGGTCCTGGTGGCGGGCGCCGTCACCGGCCGGCTGGCCCGGCGGGTCCGGGCCGACGTGCCGGGCGGGACGCTCGAACTGGAATGGGCGGCCGACGGGCGCGTGCGGATGACCGGGCCCGCCGAGGAGATCTGCGCCGGGACGTTCGCCTTGCGGTGAGCGGCGGACGGGCGGCCCGGCGGGAGGGGCCGGCCGGATCGCCCCCGCCGTCCCGGGCCCGCCCGCGACCCGGAAGTCCCGGGGCATTTGAGGGAGATAGGAGGCACACGATTGCATCGAGCGGCGCGTCTGGATTCGGTCCCCCCCTACCTGTTCGCCGACATCGACCGGAAGGTGGCGGAGTTGCGCCAACGGGGCGTGGACGTCATCAACCTCGGCATCGGCGATCCCGATCTGCCCACCCCGGCCCCCATCGTGGAGGCCTTGGCGGCCCACGCGGCGGATCCCGTGCTGCACCGCTATCCCGACTACAACGGCCACGTCCGTTTCCGCGAGGCGATGGCCGCGTACTACGCGCGCCGGTTCGGGGTCCGGTTGGATCCGGAGCGGGAGGTCCTGGGGCTCATCGGGTCCAAGGAAGGGATCGCCCACCTGACGTGGGCGCTGGCCGGCCCAGGTGACGTGGTGCTGGTCCCGGAACCCGGCTATCCGGTCTACGGCGTGCAGGCGCGCCTCGCGGGCGCGGAGGTGCACTGGCTGCCGCTGGTGGCCGAACGGGGGTTCCTGCCCGATCTGGACGCCGTCCCCGACGACGTGCGGCGGCGGGCCCGCCTGCTCTGGATCAACTATCCGAACAACCCCACGGGCGCCGTCGCGGACCGGGCCTTCCTGGAGCAGGCGGTGGCCTTCTGCCGGGCCCACGACATCGTGCTGGCCTCCGACCTGGCGTACTCGGAAGTCGGCTTCGACGGCTACCGGGCCCCGTCCGTGCTGGAGGTCCCGGGGGCGCGCGAGGTGGCCGTGGAGTTCTTCTCCCTGTCCAAGCCGTACCGCATGACCGGCTGGCGCATCGGGGCGGCCGTGGGGGCGGCGGAGGTCCTCGACGCGCTGGCCGTCATCAAGACCAACACCGACTCGGGCCAGTTCGGAGCCATCCAAATGGCCGCCATCCGCGCCCTCCAGCCCGACCTCGACGCGGAGGTGGAGGCGGGCGTCCAGGTCTACCAACGCCGGCGCGACCGGGTGGTGGCGGCCCTCCGGGAGGCCGGGCTCGACCCCCTCGTGCCCCGGGCCACCTTCTACCTGTGGGTCCCGACGCCGGCGGGCATGACGGCCGCCGAGTGCGCCACCCGCTTCCTGGAGGCCGCCGGCGTGGCGGTCACGCCCGGTGCCGCCTACGGACCGCACGGAGAAGGCTACTTCCGGATCTCCCTCACGGCCCCCGACGACCGCCTCGACGAGGCGTGCCGCCGCATCAGCGGCGCGCTCCGCTTCTGACGGCCGGTCAGTCGCCGCTCCGACCGACGGCCGGCCGCCGCGCCCGCCGGGCCCGGCGGCCGAGCCAGAACGCGAGCACCGCCGCCGCCAGCGCGATCACGACGGCCTCCTCGGCCCGATGAAGGGTGCGAAGCGCGGCGAGGACGCGGGGGCCGAGGAACCAGCCGGCCCCGGTCGCCAAGGCGGGCCAGGCCAGGGAACCGACCCCGGTGAAGAGGACGAAGCGGGGCCAGGGCATCCCGAACAAACCGGCGGGGTAGGAGATGACCATGCGCACCCCGGACAGCACCCGCCCCACCATGACGATGAGCGGGCCGTGGCGGAGGAAGTACGCCTCCCAACGGGCGAGCGCCTCCGGGGAGCGGAAGAGGAAGCGGAGCCGGCGGAGCAGCCACGCGCGGCCGCGGGTGCGGGCCAGCCAGTACGCCAGGACGGCCCCGGCGGTGCTCCCCGCCGCACCGGCCAGGACGACGCCCGCGTAGGAGAACCGCCCTTCGGCCACCAGGAGCCCCGCGAGCAGCAACACGATCTCCGACGGCGAGGGGATGCCCAGGCTTTCGACCAAGAGCACGGCGACGACGGCGCCCAATCCGAGCGAGTGCAGCAGGCCGGCCGTCCAGTGAATCAACCCGATCATCCGGAACGCCTCCTGCACGGCACGACGGTTCCTGGGTGCGCCGCACGGCGTGCGCGCGGCGCCGGGGCCGAAATTGACAGGTGCCAAGCTCTTCCGTAAGATATCATGCAGAAGCGTCGGTGGCCAGGGTCCGGCGCGGGGTCCGCATGGGGGGAGTCATGGACATCAAACTTGTGAACATCGGGTTCGGCAACATCGTGTCGGCCAATCGCATCGTCGCGATCGTGAGTCCGGATTCGGCCCCCATCAAGCGGATCATCACGGAGGCGCGCGATCGGGGCGTGCTCATCGACGCCACCTACGGCCGCCGTACCCGCGCCGTGATCATCACGGACAGCGACCATGTCGTGCTGTCGGCCGTCCAGCCGGAGACGGTCGCCAACCGGCTCAACCGGGAGGCGGTCGTCGTCGAGGAGGACGAGGCCGAGGAGGAAGAAGAAGCCTAGCGATGCTGAAGCCTTCTTTGGACGAACTCACGCGGCATGTCGACAGCAAGTACGCGCTTGTCGTGGCGGCGGCGAAGCGGGCCCGCGAGCTGATGGACGGCGCGCCCGCGCTCGTCACGACGGACGCCCGCAAGCCGGTCACCATCGCGCTGGAGGAGATTGCCCACGACCGCTTGGAGATTGTACTGCCGCCGGCGGGACTGAAGTAGGGTGCGCATCGTACTCGGCGTTGGCGGCGGCATCGCGGCCTACAAAGCCTGCGAGGTGGCGAGCCGCCTGACGCAGGACGGACACACGGTCCACGTGGTGATGACCGAGACGGCGCGACGCTTCGTCGCGCCGTTGACGTTCGAGGCACTGACGCACCAGCCCGTCGGGGTGGCCGTGGACGACCAGCCGGTCGGGCCGCTGTCGCATGTGCGCCTGGCAAGGGAAGCCGAGGCCCTGGTCGTCGCCCCCCTCACCGCGGACCTCCTGAGCCGCTTCGCTCAAGGACGCGCCGACGACCTGCTCACGGCCGTGTACCTCGGGGCCCGCTGCCCCGTGATTGTCGCACCGGCCATGGAGACCGAGATGTGGACGCACCCGGCGACGGTCCGCAACGCCGAGCGCCTCCGGGCGGACGGGGTCGTCTTCGTCGGCCCAGAAGCCGGCCGGCTGGCGTCCGGTGCGAGCGGGCCGGGCCGCATGGCTGATCCCGCCCGGATCGTGGCGGCCGTGCGGCGTCTTTTCGTCCCGCAGGATCTCCGCGGACTGCGAATCCTCGTCACCGCCGGTCCCACCTGGGAGTTCTTCGACCCCGTGCGCCTCCTGTCCAACCCGTCGACGGGGGCGATGGGCGTCGCCCTGGCCGAGGCGGCGCGCGACCGCGGGGCGGTGGTCACCCTGGTGCACGGACCCCTCCGGGTGCCGGTACCCGAGGGCGTCGCCGCCTGCCCCATCGTGTCCGCGCTGGACCTGGAGCGGGTGGCGGGCGAACTCTTCGACGCCCAGGACGTGGTCATCAGCGCCGCCGCGGTGTCCGACTTCCGGCCCGCCCGCCGGGCGTCCGAAAAGATGAAGAAGGGCGACCGGCCCTCGCTGCTCTGGGAGGTCGTGCCCAACCCCGACGTGCTGGCGGGGCTGGGCGCACGCAAGCGGCCGGACCAGATCCTGGTCGGCTTCGCCGCCGAGACGTCCGACCACGTCCGCCGGGCCGTGGAGAAGATGCGGGCCAAGCACGTCGACCTCATGGTCGCCAACCGGGTCGAAGCGGGCCGGGGCTTCGGGCCCGGCCCGGCCGAGGCGTGGCTGGTGTGGCCCGACGGCCGCGTGGAGCCGGCCCGGGGGGACAAGACCGCCGTAGCGGCCCGGATTCTCGACGCCGTCCGCGACCTGCATGCCGAGCGCGCCGCTGGTTGACGTCGTCATCGACCGGGTGGCCGCCGGACTGGATCGGCCGTTCACCTACCGCCGACCCGACGCGTGGGCGGCCGTGGGGCCGGGGTGGCGGGTGCTCGTCCCGTTCGGCCGGAGTCAGGCGGCGGGACTCGTGGTGGCGGAGCACGAGGGACCCACCGCAGGTCCGGTCAAGGACCTGTTGCGCCCGCTGGACCCGTATCCGCTGCTCCCACCCGACTTGGTCGCCGTCGCCGTCTGGATGCGCGACCGGTGGGGCTGTCTCTTGCCCCAGGCGCTCCGGGCGGCCGTGCCGGCCCCGGTGCGCCACATGCCGGCTCCGGACCCGCCTTGGCTCTACGCGGGGGCCGAGCCCACGCGGGGGTCGGAGCGCCGGCGTCTTTGGACCTACCTCGCCGAGCGCGGCGGGGCGACGCGGGAGGAGGCGCTCGCCGCCACGGGTGTGAGCCCCGCCGTGCTGCGCGCCATGGAGACGGCAGGCCAGGTGCGCCGGGGGGTCCCTCCCCGCCCGCCGCTCCCTCCGCCGTCGACCCGCCTCACCCCCGACCAGGAGCGGGCGGTGGCGGCCATCCTGGCCCAGCTGGACACCGGGGGCGAGGTGTTGGTCGAAGGCGTCACGGGCTCGGGCAAGACGGAGGTCTACCTGGCGGCGGTCGCCGCCACCCTGGCCCGGGGCCGGCAGGCCATCGTGCTGGTGCCGGAGATCGCGCTCACGCCGCAGATGCAGGCCCGTTTCGAGCAGCGGTTCCCGGGTCGGGTGGCCGTGTTCCACAGCGCGATGGCGGACGGCGTCCGGGTACGGGAGTGGCACCGGGTGCGGACCGGGGAGGCGGAGGTCGTGCTGGGCGCACGCTCGGCGGTCTTCGCGCCCTGCCCCCGACTGGGCCTGGTGGTCGTCGACGAGGAACATGAGCCAACCTACAAGCAGGACGAGCACCCGCGCTACCACGCGCGCGAGGTGGCCCGGGAGCGGGCGCGGAGGGTCGGCGCCGTGTTGGTGCTGGGATCCGCCACGCCGAGCCTGGAGACCGCCTGGGCCGCCCGCACGGGCCAGGTGGCGTGGGTCCGCCTGCGGAAGCGGGTCGGCGGGCGGCCGCTCGCCCGCGCCGAGGTGGTCGACATGCGGGCGGAGCTCAAGGCCGGCCACCGCGAGATGTTCTCGCGGGCATTGAAGGACGCCGTGGCGGAGTGCCTGGCAGCGGGCGACCAGGCCATCTTGCTGCTCAACCGGCGGGGCTTCTCGACGAGCGTGGTGTGCCGGGCCTGCGGGCAGCCCCGCATGTGTCCCCGGTGCGCAGTGAGTCTGACGCTCCACGCCACCGAGCGGCGCCTCCTGTGCCACTACTGCCTGCACGAGGAGCCGGTGCCCACCGTCTGTCCGGCCTGCGGCTCGCCGCAGATCCGGCAGTTCGGCGTCGGCACCGAGCGGGTCGTGGAGGAAGTCCGCCGGCTGTGGCCGGACGCCCGCGTGCTCCGGGCCGACGCCGACAGCCTGCGCCGCCGCGGGAGCCACCGACGCCTGTTCGAGGCGTTCCTGGCCCGGCGAGCGGACGTGCTGGTGGGCACCCAGGTGATCGCCAAGGGGCTGCACTGGCCCGGCGTCACCCTGGTCGGCGTGGTGGCGGCCGACTTGGGCCTCACCCTGCCCGACTTCCGGGCGGCCGAGCGCACCTTCGCCCTCCTCACGCAGGCGGCCGGCCGGGCGGGCCGGGGGGACCGGCCGGGTCGGGTCATCATCCAGACCTACAATCCGGAGCACTACAGCGTGGCCGCCGCGGCCCGACAGGATTTCGACGCGTTCTACGCGGAGGAGCTGGGCTTCCGCGAGCTGCTGGGTTATCCTCCCTTCGGCCACCTCCTGCTGGTGGAGGCCGCGGACGAGGACCCGGCGCGGGCTGCCGCCGAGGCCGAGCGGGCCCGGACGGTGCTGGCCGGGCGGTCGGGCCTGGTGCTCCTGGGCCCGGCGCCCGCGCCGCTCGCGCGCCTTCGGGGGCGGTGGCGCATGCACCTGTTGGTCAAGGCCCGCGAGCTGGTGCTCGTGCTCGACGCGGCGCGGGCCCTCCTGGACGACAATCCGCGGCTCAGTCTCACCGTCGACCCGTACCATCTGCTGTGAGGGCAGCGGCGGCCGGGCGAGGGCGCGGAGGAGGAAGAAGACGTGCGGCTCATCTTCATGGGGACGCCCCCTTATGCCCTGCCGGCGTTGGAGGCCATGTGGCGGGCCGGACACGACGTCTTGGTGGTCACCCGGCCCGACGCCCCCCAGGGCCGCGGGCGGCGGCTGCAACCGGCGCCCGTGCGGGTCTGGGCGGAGGCGCACGGGCTGGCCGTGCTCACCCCGGCGCGGCTGGATCCCGACGTGGTCCGGCAGTTGGCCGACTTCGCGCCGGCCGCCCTCATCACGGCGGCCTACGGGCTCATCCTGCCGCCGGCCGTCCTGGCCCTGGCGCCCCACGGTGCGTACAATGTCCATGCCTCGTTGCTCCCGCGGTGGCGGGGGCCGAATCCCGTCGCGTGGGCGATCCGGGCCGGGGACGCCCTCACCGGCGTGACCCTGATGGCGATGGACGCCGGAGTCGACACCGGTCCCATCGTGGCCCAGCGCATTGAGCCGATCCGCCCCGACGACACCACCGGGACGCTGACGGACCGGCTGGCGCGGATCGGCGGGGAGCTGGTGGCCGACCACCTGCCCCGACTGGCGGAGGGCCCGCTGCCGACCCGGCCGCAACCGGCGGAGGGCACGCGGGCCCCCAAGTTCCGCCCCGAGGAGGCGCGGATCGACTTCGGGGAGCCGGCCTGGACGGTGAGCGCGCGGGTGCGCAGCATGCTGCCCGAACCCGGACCTTATACTACGGTCGGCGGAGTGCGGGTCGAGCTGCTCGACGCGGCGGTGGAGGCGGTCCTGCTGGAGCCGGGCACGATTCGACAGGAAGGCGAGACATGGATCATCGGATGCGGGATCGGGAGCGTGCGGGTCACGAAAATCCGGCCGGCCGGCCGCCGCGAGATGACCCCGGCGGCGTTCGCCCGGGGGCAGAGACCGGCTCCGACACGGATCGAGGGGTAGGGGAGACGCCGGCGCGCCGGGCGGCCCTGGCCGCCCTCGCGCGCGTCCGGCGGGGCCAGCCGGTGGCCGACGCGCTGGCGGCGGTCACGGGGGAGCTCTCGCGGGAGGACCGGCGTCTGGCGGCCCAGCTCGCCTATGGCGTGTTGCGCCACCGACGCCTGCTCGACTGGTGGATCCGCCGGCACGCCCGCGGCCCGCTGGCGCCAGCGGTGATGGACATCCTGCGGCTGGCCTACGTCCAGGCGGCCTTTCTAGACCGCATCCCGGAGTACGCCATCGTGTCGGCGGCGGTGGAGCAGGCCAAGCGGGTCGAACCACGGGCCGCCGGGCTGGTCAACGCCGTCCTGCGGCGGGGGCTGTCCGACCGGCCCGAGCCCGACGACCCGGCGGTGCGGTACTCCGTCCCCGACTGGATCGCGGCCCGCTGGCGGCGGCGCTGGCCCGCCGACTGGGAGGACGTCCTGCGGCTCAACAACCGGCTCCCGCCGCTGACCCTGCGCGTGGCGCGGCGGGCATCGCCCGACGCCTTGGTGCAGGACCTGGTCGCGCGGGGCGTGCCGGCCGAACGGTCCCCCTTGGTCCCGGAGGCCATCCGGGTCTGGGGGCCCCTGTGGCTCGAGGACTGGCCCCCCTTCCAGGCCGGCGAGGTGGCCGTCCAGGACGAGACCAGCATGGTGGTCGCCCATGTCGTCGGCCCCCGGCCGGGGCTCAAGGTCGTCGACCTCGCGGCCGGCCTCGGCGGCAAGACCGCCCACCTGTTGGATCTCGAGCCGACCCTGGACGTGGTGGCGGTGGACATCAACGCCGCCCGGCTCGCCCGGCTGCGGGACAACCTCGACCGCCTGGGGGGACGCCGGCCGGTGGAGATCGTGGCCGCCGACGCCTTGACGCTGCCGGAGAGCTGGGACGGCACCTTCGACCGGGTGCTGCTGGACGCGCCCTGCTCCGCGTTGGGGGTACTCCGGCGGCGGGTCGACGCCCGCTGGCGCAAGCGCCCGGAGGACCTGCCGCGCTACGCCGCCCTGGAGACCGCGCTCGCGGAGCGCGCGGTCCGGCTGCTCAAGCCCGGCGGCATCCTGGTGTACAGCGTGTGCAGCCTGGAGCCGGAGGAAACCGTGGAGGTGGTCGACGGCCTCTTGGCCCGGCACCCTGAACTGGCGCCCGACCCGGTCGGGCCGTGGCTGCCCACGCCCGCCCTGCGCAAGCTCGCCCGGGGCGGCGTGTGGCAGGTCCGTCCGGGTCAGGCGGGTGCCGTCGACGGGTTCTTCATCGCCCGGCTGGCCAAGCGCCCGGACCGGGGCGGGACGGAGGCGCCGGCCCCATGACCGACGTGCTGTCGCTCGACCCGGGCGAACTCGGGGCCTTGGTGGCGGAACTCGGTGCGCCCGCGTTCCGCGGCCGGCAGTTGTTCCAGGCCTTGTGGCGCGACCGCCTGGAGGACTGGGAGGCCCTCCGCGCGTGGCCGCAGGCACTGCGGGTCGAGGCCGCCCGGCGCTGGCCGCTCAGGCGGCTTCGGGTCGTGCGGACCCAGACAGCCCGCGACGGGACGGCGAAACTGCTCGTGCGGCTCGCCGACGGCGAACAGGTGGAGACGGTGGTCCTGCCCCATCCGTACGGGTGGTCGGTCTGCGTCTCCACGGAGGTCGGTTGCGCCATGGGCTGCCGGTTCTGCGCCTCGGGCCTCCGCGGCAAGGTCCGCCGCCTGACGGCGGGGGAGATGCTCGACCAGGTGTCCCTGGCGGACGCCGAGGCGCGCCGCGCCGGTGCGCGCATCACCCGCATCGACCTTATGGGCGTGGGCGAGCCGCTCGACAACTACGACGCCACGGTGCGCTTCCTGCGCCTCGCCCACGATCCCCTGGGGTTCGGCATCGCGTACCGCCGGATGACGGTGTCCACCAGCGGGCTGGTGCCCCGCATCCTGCGGCTCGCGGACGAAGGGCTGCCCGTCACCTTGGCCGTCTCCCTGCATGCCCCCGACGACGCCCTGCGGAGCCGCCTCATGCCCGTCAACCGCGCCTACCCGGTCCAGGCCGTCCTCGACGCCGCCCGCACGTACTTTGCCCGAACGGGCCGGCGGGTGACGTTCGAGTACCTGCTCATCGCCGGCGTCAACGACGGCGACGAGACCGCCCGGCGTCTCGCGGCGCGCCTGAGAGGCCTGGCCGCCCATGTCAACCTCATCCCCTGGAATCCCGTGCCGGAATTCCCCTACCAACCCTCGCCGCCCGAGCGGGTACGCGCCTTCCGCGCCATCCTGGAGGCGGCCCGCATCCCGTGCACGGTCCGCAAGGAACTCGGGCAGGAGATCGCGGCGGCCTGCGGCCAGCTCCGGAGTGCGGCCGAGGGGCAGGGCACGTGAGGAGCCGTGTCGAAATGGTGGTCGGCCCGGACGGAGAGGCGGGCGGAACGGGGGTTGGCGGATGAACGAGCGGCCGGCGGGTGGCGGGCGGTGCTGACGGCGTACGCCCGCAGCCATCAGGGCTTGGTGCGGAGCGAGAACCAGGACGGCTACGTGGTCGAGCCGCTCCCCGACGGCGCCTGGCTTTTGGCCGTGGCCGACGGCATGGGCGGCCTGCCCGGCGGGGCCGTGGCCAGCCGCCGCGTCCTCGAGGTGATCCGACGGCTCGGGGGCGGGCGCCGCCACGGCGCGGCCGAACTCGAGCAGGCGGTCAAGGCAGCCAACCGGGAGTTGTTCCGCGAAGCCCGGCAACGCCCGAACCTCAAGGGGATGGGGACGACGGTGACCGTCGCCCAGGTGGCGGGCACCGAGCTCATCGTCGCCCACGTCGGCGACTCCCGTGCCTACCGCCTGCGCGGCGGCCGGCTTGAGCGCCTCACCCAGGACCACTCGGTGGCCGGCGAGCTGGAGGCGGCCGGCGAGATCTCCCGGGACGAGGCGGCCGTCCATCCCCAGCGCCATGTGCTGACGCGCGCCGTCGGACCGTGGCACACGGTGCGGGTGGATCTGCTGGTCGTGCCCTGGCATCGGGCCGACCGGCTCCTCTTGTGCACCGACGGATTGACCGGCTCGGTGCCGGAGGCCGAGATCCTGGGCATCCTGGAGCGGACCCGCGGCGAGGCGGCGGTCGATGCCTTGGTCGCCGCGGCTCTGGCCCGCGGCGGGCCCGACAACGTCACCGTGGTGTTGGCCGAGGACGACGGGGAAGCGGGCGGCCATGGTCGGTAAGGTCTTGTCGGGGCGCTACGAAGTCCTCGAGCGCATCGGGCAGGGCGGCATGGCCTGGGTCTACCGCGGGCGGGACCTCGCGCTCAACCGCCCCGTGGCCGTCAAAGTGCTCCGCCCGCCCTGGACGGACGACGCCGACCTCGTGGAACGGTTCCATCAGGAAGCCCGTTCGGCCGCCGCCCTGAGCGACCGGCACGTGGTGCAGGTCTACGACGTGGGGGCGGACGGCGAGTTCCACTACATCGTCATGGAGCTCGTCGAGGGCACCAACCTCAAGGAGTACCTGGCCACCCACGGGCCCCTGGCGGTCCCCGAGGCGCTCGCCGTCGCCGAGCAGGTGGCGGAGGCGTTGGCCGACGCCCACGCGCACCACATCGTGCACCGGGACATCAAGCCGCAGAACATCCTGCTGACCACGGGGGGCCTGGTCAAGGTTGCCGACTTCGGCATCGCCCGGGCGATGGCCGGCGCGACGCTCGTGAACACGGGCAGCCTGTTCGGCACGGCCCCGTACGTCAGCCCGGAACAGGCACGGGGCCGCGTCAGCGGACCGGCGACGGACCTGTACGCGCTCGGCGCCGTCCTGTACGAGATGTTGACCGGCGCGCCGCCCTACACGGGCGACTCCGCCCTGGCGGTGGCCCTCAAGCACATCCAGGATCCCGTGCCCGATCCCCGTGCCGCGCGGCCCGAGCTGGCCGCTCCGGTGGCCGAGCTGGTGATGCGGCTGTTGGCCAAGGACCCGGCCGACCGGCCGGCCGGGGCGGCGGCGGTGGCGGCGCGGCTCCGGGCCCTCCGCGACGCCGCCCTGCGCGACGACGCCGAGGACCCGCCGCCCGCCGCGGTCGGCCCCGTGCCGGCCGCGTCCCGGCGCCGGCGCCGGCCCTTGTGGCCCTGGCTTGCGGGTCTCGCCGCGCTGATGGTGGCCGGCGCCCTCGCCCTGGTCACCCGGTGGATCCAGGGGCCGCCGCCGGTCGCGTTGCCGAAGGTCGTGGGGCTGCCGCTCGCCGCGGCCAAGAGCCGGCTCGCCGCGGCCGGCTTCGACCCGGTCGTGGCCGGCACGGCCCCCAGCACGGTGTTGGGCAAAGGCCGCGTCCTCAGCGAGACGCCGCCGGCGGGCACCCGCCTCAAGCCGGGGAGCCTGGTCACCCTGGTCGTCAGTTCCGGGCCGGTGACGTTCAGCATGCCGACGGTGGTCGGCGAGGACCAGCAGCAGGCCGTCGCGGAACTGAAGCTGCTGTCCCTCAAGGTGGAGGTCTCGACCCGAACCGCGAACGCCGCCAAGGGGCTCGTCATCGCCCAGTCGCCCGAGGCCGGCCGGTCGGTGGCCCAGGGGACCACCGTGCGCCTGGTGGTCTCGGCGGGCCAGCCGGCGCCGCCGCAGACCGCCACCGTACCGGACCTGTCCGGGATGGACACGGCCAGCGCCGCCGCGGCGCTGAGCGGCGTCGGCATGACGCTCGGCAATGTGACCTGGGTGTACAGCACGCAGCCGGCCAACACGGTCATCGACCAGGATCCCGCCCCGGCCGGCCCGGCGGCGGCCGGGGGCGCAGTGAACGTGACGATGTCCAAGGGCATCAGTCCGGCGAGTCAAGGCCAACCGCAGAACCAGAGCACGGTGAACTTCGCCGTGCCGGCCGGCGCGCCGAACCCGTCTTGGGTGAAGGCCGTGGTGACGGACGCGTCCGGCAACCAGGAGGTGTACTACCAGCAGGTGCAGCCGGGACAGCAGGTCAGCCTGACGGTCACCTGGTACGGGGCGAACGCCCAACTGGTCCTCTATCTCAACGGCCAGCAGCAGGGGTCGCCCACCACGCTGACGCCCGGCGGGTCCCCGGGCGCCGGGCCCGGCGGCGGTGGCCACGGTGCCTAGGACCGGGTTGGTCGTCCGGCTCGAGGCGGACCGCCCCACGGTCCGCCTGGAGGACGGCTCGGAGTGGCGCTGCCGCCTCCGGGGGCGCCTTCGGCGCGAGGCCGGCCAGGTGCTCGTGGGCGACCGGGTGGAGGTGACGCCCATCGGGGCCGGAGAGGGATGGGTGGAGGCCGTCCTGCCGCGCACCGTGGTCCTGGAACGCCCCCCGCTGGCGAACGTCCACGGGCTCATCGTAGGGTTCTCGCTGCGCGACCCCGCCGGTTCCTTCACCCTCCTCGACCGCCGCCTGGTCCTCGCGGAACTGCTGGGACTGCAGGCAGTGGTGGCCGTGACCAAGGCGGACCTGGTGCCGGTGGGGGAACGGCACCACCTGGACCCCTGGGCGGCCCTCTACCCGGTGGTGTGGACCTCCGCCCGGACGGGCGAGGGGCTCGACGCACTGGCCGCCCGGCTCGGCACCGGCATCTGGGTGCTGACGGGCGAAAGCGGGGCGGGCAAGTCGTCCCTCATCAACGCCCTGGTGCCGGACGCGCAGGCCGTGGTCCAGGACCTGTCGCGCATCCGCCGCGGCCGGCAGACCACCCGCGTGGTGCGCCTGTACCCCGTCCGCGGCGCGTGGCTCGCCGACACGCCGGGCTTCACCCGGCTCGACCTGCCGCGCGTCCCGCCCCGACGGATCCGGGATGCCTTCCGGGAGCTTCGACCCCTGGCCTGCCGGTTCGCCGACTGCCTGCACCTCGGGGAGCCGGGATGCGGTCTTGCCGCCGCGCTGGCGGCCGGTACGGTGGCACCGGTCCGATACGAGCACTATCGGACGTTCGTGGCCGAAGTCGCGGCCGGCGGCCGGCGGGACCCGCAAGGAGGGGGACAATGGACGTAAAGCGCACGCCGTGGAATCCGCCCCCGGGGACCGGCGGCCGTCGCCACGTGCTCATCGCCCCGTCGGTCCTGGCGGCCGACTTCGCCCATCTGGCCCGTCAGCTGGAGGCCGTGGAGCGGGCGGGGGCGGACGCGATCCACGTGGATGTCATGGACGGCCGTTTCGTGCCCAACCTGTCGCTCGGCCCGGCAGTCGTGGCGGCGATCCGGCGGTCGACGGCCCTGCCGCTCGACCTGCACCTCATGGTGGAGGATCCGGATCCCTTCCTGGCGCCGTTCGCCGAGGCCGGCGCCGACGCCATCACCGTGCACTGGGAGGCATGCCGCCACCTCGAGCGGACCATCAGCGCGATCCACGAGCTCGGGTGCCTCGCCGGGGTCGCGGTCAACCCGGCGACGCCGGTGGCGTTCCTGAGCGAGATCCTGCCGGAGATCGACTGGCTTTTGGTCATGAGCGTGAACCCGGGTTTCGGCGGACAGCCATTCTGGCCGCGGGCCCGGCATAAGGTGGAACAGGCGGTGTCGCTCCGACAAGACCGCGACCGGCCGCGCGTCGCGGTCGACGGCGGCGTCGACGAAGGGACCGCCCCCGGTCTCGTCCGAGCCGGCGCCGACGTGCTGGTGGCCGGCACGGCGATCTTCGGCGCCCCCGATCCGGGCGAGGCCGTGGTCCGTCTCCGCCGCATCGTCACCGAGGCCTTGGGCCCCACATAAGCTGCGGGTGTCGCCGCTTCCTCGCCCCCAGAGCGAGGTGGGGACGGATGAGGCCGATGAGACGGATGCGATGGACCCGCGCGCGGCGCCGCCTGGTGGCCGCGGCGTGTGCCCTGGTCGGGGGAATCCTGGTGGTGCGGCTCCTGCCCGTATCCCTGTGGCCGCTGGGCATCGGGTTGTGGCTGGTGTGGGCGGGCCTCGGGCCGGTGCTGGTGGGCGGCGCGATGATCTGGGTCGGCTGGCGGCTCTGGCAAGGGGCCTAGCGCACGGGTCGGCGAGGAGGGGAAGCATGCGGGTGCAGGTGGTCAAAGTCCCGCCGCTGGTGGGCAAGATTCTGCAGCTTATCTTGGGCCTCTGGGCCAAGGCGCGCTGAACCGGCGCGCCGGGCCCGGCCACGGGAGGGACCGGCCCTGGACACCTACCGGATCAAGGCGACGGCCGCTGGAGGGCAACTCAGGGCGATCGGAGCGGCGACGACCGACATCGTGCGTGCCGCGCAACGGGCGCACGGCGCCACGCCCACAGCCGCCGCCGCCATGGGGCGGTTGATGACGGCCGCCGCCATGCTGGCCGCGGACTTCAAGGCGGGCGAAATCCTCCATTGCGAGGTCCAGGGCGGCGGCCCGGCGGGCCGCGTCATCGCCGAGGCGTTCGCCTCGGGTCTGGTGCGCGGACGGCTGGATCATCCCGAGGTGGACCTGCCGCTCCGGGCGGACGGCAAACTGGCGGTCGGACAAGCCGTCGGCCGGCAGGGCTGGCTCCTGGTGGAACGCCGGTTTCCGGACGGCGGGCGCTACGTGTCCCACAGTCCCCTGGTGAGCGGGGAGATCGGGGACGATGTGGCCGAGTTCCTGCGTCAGTCCGAGCAGGTGCCGTCGGCCGTGGCCGTGGGCGTCCTGGTCGGGCGCGACGGCGCGGTGGCCGCCGCCGGCGGGCTCGTGGTGCAGGTGCTGCCGCCCGCCCCGCGGGAGCTGGTGGAGCAGGTGGCGGCGCGGATGGAAGGGCTCGGGTCCTTAAGCGCGCGCCTAGCGGCGGGGGAGTCGGTGGAGGCGGTCGGGACCGCCGTCCTCGGCCCGGACACCCACTGGCACGCGCGCCAGCCGCTCTATTTCGGGTGCACCTGCAGCCGGGACCGATCGGGGGAACTGTTGGCGGCGCTCTCCGCCGAGGAACGGCGCGCCATGGCGGAACAAGGGGGCGCGGAGGTCGTGTGCCACTACTGCCGCACCGCCTACCGCTTCGATGCCCGCGAACTCCTGGCGGATCTCGCGGACAAGCCCGCCCCCTAACTGAGCGTCCGGTTCACGCGCCCGGACTTCAGGCACTGCGTGCAGACGTACATCCGCACGATCTTGTCGCCCACCTTGACGCGGACATGCTGCACGTTGGGCCGCCACGTCCGCTTGGTGTGCCGGTTCGAGTGGCTCACACGGTTGCCGTGCACCGTGGACTTGTGGCAGACCTCGCAGTAGTAGGCCACCGGAGTACCCCTTTCCTGGCCGAAGCCGCCCGTACTATACCACAGCCCGGCCGACAGCGTAAAGCCGACCGCGGCCGGACCTACGTCGAGGGGCGGGACCCCGGGAGCGGTCCCCGCGGGACGCGCCGGCCGTGGTATGGTGGGGACAAGAACCACGGACGACGGGAGCGATGCCGTTGGCGACGGAGCGGACGGAACCGGCCCCCGTGGCGGCTCGGGTCGACGCCGCGCTCTGGCGGGCCTGGTGGCGGGCGGCCGGGGAGGCGGTAGCGGCCTGGGCGGACACGCTGGACGCGTTGAACGTCTTTCCCGTGCCCGACCGCGACACCGGCAAGAACCTCCGCGCGACCCTGCACGCAGGCCTGGCGGCGCTGGAGGCGGAGCGGAGCGACGCCGTCCCCGTCCTCGGCCGGGCGCTCGCCCGCGGGGCGCTGGAGGGGGCGCGCGGCAACTCCGGGACCATCCTGTCCCAGTGGATTCGGGGCGTCGTCGAGGGACTGGCCGGCGCCGACGACCCCGGGGCGCTGGCGCGGGCGCTGGCGCGCGGTGCCGCGACGGCACGGGCCCAGGTCCTCGAGCCGGTGGACGGCACCATGCTGACGGTGATGGAGGCGGCGGCCCGCGCCGCCGCCGGCGGCACGGTGGACGCGGTGGTGAAGCAGGCCTTGGCGGCGGCCGAGGTCGCGCTCGCCGAGACGCCGGGGCGTCTTTCGGTCCTCGCCCGCCACGGCGTCGTCGACGCCGGCGCGCTCGGGTGGGTCCTGATCCTCCGGGCGTGGGCCGGCGTGCTGGCGGGCGACCCCACGCCGCCGCCGCGGCCGACCGTCGCCCCGCCTCCCGCAGCGGCGCCCTCGGCGGAGCCCGTGGACTGGGCCCATCCCTACGAGATCCAGGCCGTTCTCGGACCCGGCGGGGCGGACATCGCAGCCGTCAAGGCGGCGGGCGCGGCGTGGGGCGACTCCCTGGTGGTGGGCCACGACCTCGACGGCCGCATCCGCGTGCACGTCCACACCGCCGAGCCGCTGCCGGTGGTCGCGGCCCTGGCCCGCCTGGGGCCCATCCGGCGGCTGGAGTGGACGGACATGCGGCCCGACGCCGCCGGCACGCCGGCGGTGGTGGCGGCCCGCGCCTGGCAGCCCCTCCTCCGGGCGCTGGGTCTGGCACCGCTCGATCCCGCGCCGGTCCACGACCGTCCCGGCGTGGTCTGGATCGCGCCGGAGTGTCCCCCCGCGGCCGCCCTGGGCGTGGAGGGAATCGGGGCGGCGGTGCGGGCGACCCTGGCCTACGACCCGGAGGAGCCGTGGGCCGGCGCGCGGGACCGCCTGGGGCGCCTGGTCGCCGGCTGGCGGGACCTCGTGATCACCAAGGAGGCGCGGGGGTATCGGCCCGCGGGCGGCGAGCCGCTGTCGCTCGAGGCCCTTGCGCCGGTCGTCGAGGCCTGGGTGCGGTCCGGCGGGAGCGTGACGGTTCTCCTGGGTCCGGAGGTCACGCCCGAGGAGGCGCGGTGGTGGGCGGTCCGGCTCCCGGCGGGCGACGTCCTGACGGTGGAGGAGAGTCCGGCGTGGGCCGTACTGGTGCGCGAGTAGCCCTGGGGGACCCGGTCGCGCGCCTCAAGGGCGTGGGACCGCGGCGGGCCGCCGACCTTGCCCGCCTGGGCGTCGAGCGGGCGGAGGACCTGCTGACCCTGTGGCCGCGCCGGCACGAGGACCGCAGCCGGGTCGTGCCCATCGGCCTCCTCGGCGTGGGGATGACCGCGACGGTGGTGGCGCGGGTCGCCGACGTGCGCACGCGCTACGTCCCGGGACGGGACGTGCTGGCCACGGTGACCGTCACGGACGGGACCGGCGTGCTCGACGTCGTGTTCTTCCACGCGCGCTACCTGGCGCGCCACTTCGTGCCGGGCCGGCTGTACGTCTTCTCCGGCCGGGTCGACCGCCGCGGCCATCGCCTCAGCATGGCGCATCCCGCCTGGGAGGCCACGGACGAGGAAGGCACGGCGGCCGGCATCGTCCCGGTCTACCCGCTCGCGGGCGAGCTCACCCAGCGCTGGCTGAGGGCCCTGATGGCCCAGGTGGTGCCGGACCTGGCCGCCCAGACCGCGGATCCCCTGCCGGAGCGGATCCGCCGGGAGCTCGGATTGCCTCCGCGCCCCTGGGCCCTGACCACCCTGCACTTTCCCCGGTCGCTGGAGGACAAGGAACGGGCCCGGGCCCGCCTGGTTTTCGACGAAGTCCTGGTGCTGGCGCTGGGGGTCCAATGGCTCCGCCTTCGGGAGGGCGGGCAGGGGGGGCCGGGCGTCGCCCAGCGGCCCGACGGGCCGACGGTGCGTCGTCTTCTGGCCCAGCTCCCGTTCGCGCTCACGCCGGGGCAGCAGCGGGCCTGGGAGGAGATCGCCCGGGATTTGGCCCGTCCGGTCCCGATGGCCCGCCTCCTGCAGGGGGACGTGGGCTCGGGCAAGACGGTGCTCGCCGCCCTGGCGTGCTGTGCCGCCGTCGACGCCGGCGGGCAGGCGGCCGTGATGGCGCCGACCGAGTTGCTCGCCGACCAGCAGGCGATGGTCCTCCGGCGTTGGCTGGAGCCGCTCGGCGTGACGGTGGCGCGCCTGACCGGCCACGAGGGGCCCCGGTCCCCGGTCCGCCGGGCGGTGGCCGAGGGGCGGGCGGCGGTAGTCGTGGGCACCCAGGCCCTCATCCAGGAGGGCGTCCGGTTCGCCGACCTGACCTTGGTCGTGGTGGACGAGCAGCACCGCTTCGGCGTCCGCCAGCGTTCCCGCCTGACCAGCAAGGGCCGGTATCCCGACCTCCTGGTGATGACCGCCACCCCGATCCCGCGGACCCTCGCCCTGACCATCTACGGCGACCTCGAGCGATCGGTGATCGACGACCTGCCGCCCGGCCGCCGGCCGGTCAAGACCGTCCGGGTCGACCAGCGGCACCGCCGCGTGGCCTACGAGGCGGTGCGGGCCGCCGTGCGGCGCGGCGAGCAGGCCTACGTCGTGTGTCCCTTCGTGGAGGAATCGGAGGGACGGTCGGCCCGGAACGCCGTGGGCCTGTACGAGGGCATGCGCCGGGTCGGCGGCTGGCGCCTCGGTCTGCTGCACGGGCGGATGCCGCCGGCCGAGAAGGAAGCCGTCATGGAGCGGTTCCGCCAGGGAGCCATCGATGTGCTGGTGGCCACGTCCATCGTGGAAGTGGGCGTGGACGTGCCCAATGCGACCGTCATGGTCATCGAGGACGCCGACCGGTTCGGCTTGGCCCAGCTGCACCAGCTGCGCGGCCGCGTGGGGCGCGGGACGGTGCCGGGCACCTGCTATCTGGTGGCCGACCCGGGATCGGAGGAGACCGAGGCCCGGCTCAAGGCCCTGGTGGAACTCCACGACGGGTTGGCCCTGGCGGAGGCGGATCTCCGCATCCGCGGTCCGGGAGAGGTCCTGGGTCTGCGCCAGCATGGGCTGGCGGGGTTCCAGCTGGCGGATCCCATCCGGGATCTCGACGCCCTCCAACGGGCCCGCGCTTTGGCCCGCGAGATCCTGGCCGGCGATCCGGAACTCCGGGACCCCGAGCACGCCGAGCTCCGACGCTTGGTCCTGGACGCGTTGGGCCAGGCCGTGCCCGCGAGCATCCTGCACTGACGGGCCGGCGGTCGGGCGTACGAAGGAATCGGGAGGCGATCCGATGGGCGACCTGGTCCCGTGTCCTCCGGGCTGGCGCGAGGAGGACGGAGCCCTGGTGCGCGAGTGGACCTGGCCCACGTTCCGCGCCGCGATCCGGTTCGTCGACCAGATCGCGGACGTGGCCGAGGCCCTGGACCACCACCCGGATATCGACATCCGCTGGGTGCGGACCCGCCTTGCGCTCCGGACGCACGCCGTCGGGCGCATCACCGGGCGGGACTTGGAATTGGCGGCGGCGATCAACGAGGTGGCGGACCGACTCCGGGCGGAGGCAGGGGGACCGGGTCAGTCCGCCCCGGTCGACTGACGCCGGCGTTCGAGCGCCTGGCGCAAGTCGTCAGGCCACGGACGGGCCCGCCGCTCCCGCCGGTCGATCAGGGCGGCGACCAGTTCGCTGGTGGCCGCGACGGCGCCGTCCGCTCGGCGGCGCATCACGTGGCGGAAACGGACCGTCTTGGCGGTAATTTCCAACACCGCGGTGGTGATCTCCACCACCGTGCCGGCGAACAGCTCCTGCTGGTATTCGTTATGCTGCACCAGAGCCGCCATGCCGAGACCTTCCAGCTCCATCCGCCGCGCGCTCAGGCCGAAGGACTCGAAGAACGCCCACGAGGCTTGATCGAACATGGCGACGTAGTGCTGCACGTTCATATGCCCCATGTGGTCGAGATGATGCGGGTAGACGGTTCCGACATACGTGACGGCGGTAATGGTGGATCCTCCCCCTTCTGTCCGTGGGCCGGACGGCCCCTCCCATCATCCCACAACCGGTCGCCGCCCGTCTTCCGAAGAAGCGGCGGCCGCGTGTTTCCGGCCGGGGGCCCGCCGGCCTGCCGCAGGCCGGCTCAGAGCTCCCGAGCGGCCGGCCGCCGGGACGGCCGGGCGGAAGACCTGCCCCGGCTCCGCCGGTGGAGGGAGGGGGGGACGGCGTCGACACGCATTGACGACGGCGGGGCGGGGTGGCTACAATGGACGGCAACAAACGCGATGACCGGAACGAGTACCCGGGGAAGGACCGCAAGCGAGCCGGCGACGGTGGAAGGCCGGTGGGAGATACCCGGCGAATGGATCCGCGAGCGGCCAACCGAGGCGCCGGAGCGGCGCGGTAGGCTTGGACGGCCTCTTCCCCCGTTATCCCGGAAGGCGATATAAGGCCCGCGAGGGTCCGTATCGGCAGAGGGGCGCAAGCCCGAAGATGGGTGGCACCACGAAGGACTCCTTCGTCCCATTGGGCGAAGGCGTTTTTGTTTTTGCGGAGGCGAGCGTGAACGCGTCCATGGAGCCGGTGGTGGCCCGACAGGCCGACCGTCCCTACTGGGCGGCGGCCTTGGAGTTTCCCGTCGACCAGGAAACGCCCATCACCGCGTTTTTGAAGTGTCGGCCGCTCGGCGCGCACACGCTGCTCGAGAGCGTCGCCGGCGACGAGAAGGTGGCCCGCTACTCCTTCGTGATGATCGGCCGCCTGGCGACTCTGGTCGAGCAAGACGGGCGTGCCGTCTTGGCGGGGGAGGCGGGACGGCTGGAGGGTACCCATCCCGTGGCCCTGCTGCGGGCGGGGGTGGCCGCCTACCGGGCACCCGTCCCCCCAGGCCTGGACCTGCCTTACACCGGCGGGCCGGTGGGCTTCTTCGCCTACGACTGGGTGCGCACGCTGGAACGCCTGCCGAGCCGGCATCCGCCGGTTGCGCCGGGTTGGTATTGGACGTGGCCGGAGACGGTCCTGGCGTTCGATCATCGGCGCCAGAGCCTGACCATTGTCGCCCAGTCCCGGCCGGAGGCCGGCCTGGAAGGCCTCAAGACTCGCCTCGACCGCGTCCTGGCCGCCCTGGCGGCCCCTTTCGCGCCGACCGACACCCCGGCCCGCCGGACGGGGCCGGTGCGGAGCAACATCGCACCCGAGGCCTACCGGACCATGGTCCGCCGTGCCCAGGACTACATCGTCGCCGGCGACGCCTTCCAGGTAGTGGTCTCCCAGAAGCTCTCGGCTCCGGTGGAAGGGGATCCCTTCGGGTTCTACCGGCGGCTCCGTCGGCTCAATCCCTCGCCCTACCTCTTCTATCTCGAGGCGCCGGACCGGGTGCTGGTCGGCTCGTCGCCGGAGATGCTGGTCCGCGTGCAGGGTCGCCGGGTCGAGACCCGGCCTATCGCCGGGACGGCGCCCCGGGGACGCACCCCCGAGGAGGACGACGCGCGCTGGGCCGCCTTGGTGGCCGACGAGAAGGAGCGGGCGGAGCACGTGATGCTGGTCGACCTGGGCCGCAACGACCTGGGGCGGGTCTGTCGCGCCGGCACGGTGCGCGTCCGCCGTCTCATGGTGCGGGAGCAGTACAGCCACGTCATCCACATCGTCTCCGAGGTGGAGGGGGAGCTCCAACCGGAACGGGACGCGCTCGACGCGCTGGCGGCGTGCTTCCCGGCCGGCACCCTGACCGGGGCGCCGAAGATCCGCGCCATGGAGATCATCGACGAGCTGGAGCCCGAGCGCCGGGGAGCCTACGGCGGCATTGTGGGCTACCTCTCGCACCAAGGTGACCTCGACACCTGTATCACCATCCGCACCCTGGAGGTCAGGGATGGACAGGCCACCGTCCAGGCCGGAGGCGGCGTGGTGGCGGACTCGGACCCCGAGCGGGAGTACCAGGAGTCGCTCAACAAGGCGCAGGCGCTGGTCCGGGTCCTCGACGGAGAGGAGCGGTGGCGATGACGCTGGTGATCGACAACTACGACTCGTTCACCTACAACCTGGTCCAGATGCTGGAGGGGCTAGGCGAGCCGACCCGCGTGGTGCGCAACGACGCCCACCCGGTGGACGAGCTCCTGGCCTGGACGCCCGGTCGGGTGGTCATCTCGCCGGGACCCGGTCGGCCGGAACAGGCCGGCGTGAGCGTGGAGCTGGTGCGGCGCCTCGGGCCGGAGGTGCCGGTGCTCGGGGTCTGCCTCGGGCATCAGGCCATCGCCGTCGCCTTCGGCGGCGTGGTGGGACCGGCCCCCCGGCTGATGCACGGGAAGGCGGACCGGATCGAGCACGACGGGACGGGCATCCTCCGCGGCGTGCCCAACCCGTTCGTCGGCGGACGGTACCACTCCCTGGCCGTCCTCGACGTCGCGGGGACGCCGCTCCGGGTCACGGCCGTAGCCAGCGACGGCACGGTGATGGCGATCCGGCACGGGTCGCGCCCGGTCTTCGGCATCCAGTTCCACCCCGAGTCCATCCTCACGCCCGACGGGCGGCAGATCCTGGCCAACTTCCTGGAGGGGGCGGCATGACCCGGGAACTCTTCGAACATCTGGCCGCGGGCGGCACCCTGTCCGCGGACGCGGCCGCCGCGGTGATGGGCAGCATCATGGACGGCGAAGCCACCCCGAGCCAGATCGGGGCGCTCCTGATGGCCCTGACCCTCAGAGGGGAGACGGTCGACGAACTCGCCGGCTTCGCCCGCGCCATGCGCGCCCGGGCCACCGCCGTGCCGGTGCGTCGCCGGCCGGTGCTCGACACCTGCGGGACCGGCGGCGACGGCAGCGGCAGTCTCAACGTGTCCACCCTCGCGGCCTTCGTGGCGGCCGCGGCGGGCATCCCCGTGGCCAAGCACGGCAACCGTTCGGTGTCGTCCCGGAGCGGGAGCGCCGACTTGTTGGAGGCCCTGGGCATCCCGATGCCCACGGATCCCGAGGCCGTGGGGCGTCTCGTGGACGAGCGGGGGTTCGCCTTCCTCTTCGCCCCGGCGTTCCATCCGTCGATGCGGCACGCCATGCCCACGCGCCGCGAGCTGGGCATCCGCACCGTGTTCAACCTCCTCGGGCCCCTGACCAACCCCGCCGGCGCCGAGCGGCAGCTCCTCGGCGTCTACGCGTCCCGCTGGGTGGAACCCGTGGCCCGCGTGCTGAGCCAGCTCGGGACGGAGCGGGCCCTTGTCGTCCACGGGAACGGGTGGGACGAGGTGGCGCTCACCGGCCCGACCGTGGTGGCCGAGGTCGACGGCCCCACGGTGCGCACGTACGAAGTGACGCCCGAGCAATTCGGTTTCCGCCGGGTGCACCCGGACCAGCTCCGCGGAGGCGACCCGGCCACGAACGCCCGCCTGGCGGAGGCCGTGCTGGAGGGGGAGCCAGGACCGCTCGCGGACTTCGTGGCGCTCAACGGGGGGTTCGCCCTGTATGCCGGGGGGGCGGTGCCGAGCCCGGCGGCGGGAGTGGCCGAGGCCCGCCGCCTGCTGCAGAGCGGCGCCGTGGCCCGCTTGGTGCGGACCCTGCGGGACGGGGGCGCTCGTCCGTGACCGGCTTTCTGGAGCGGATCCGCCCCCTGGCCCAAAGCCGGGCGGCGGCCGCCCGCAGGAATGAGGGGCGATTCATGGCGGCCCTCCGGGAGCGGCCGGCGCCGCCCGACTTCCTCGACGCCCTCCGCCGACCGCCGTTCGCCGTCATTGCGGAGGCGAAGGAACGCTCGCCGTCCCGCGGGCGGCTGGAGACCGGCGTCTACGACCCGGTGGCCCGCGCCCGGGGCTACCAGGCCGCCGGTGCCGACGCGCTCTCGGTGCTCACCGAGCCGGAGTTCTTCGGCGGCAGCCTGGCCCACCTGGCGGCGGTGGCGGAGGCGGTGGCGCTGCCCGTCCTGCGTAAGGACTTCCTCCTGGACCCGGCCCAAGTCGCCGAGGCCCGGGCCCACGGCGCGGCGGCCGTGCTGCTTATCGTCCGGCTGCTCGCCCCCGGAGCTCTCCGGGAGATGCTCGACGCGGCGCAGCGATTGGCCGTTGCCGCCCTGGTGGAGGTCCATACGGCCGGGGAACTGGAGACGGCGCTCGAGGCCGGGGCGGTCCTGGTCGGCGTCAACAACCGGGACCTGGACACCTTCACCACCGATGTCGGCCGTTGCCTGGCGCTGGCTTCCTCCATCCCCCCGGACCGTCTGGCGGTGGCGGAGAGCGGCCTCCGCACCCCGGAGGACCTCGCCGCCGTCCGGGCGGCGGGCTACCGGGCGGCCCTCATCGGCGAGAGTTTCATGACCGGCGGGGCCGGGCTGTGGGAGATGGTGCGGGCATGGCGGTCGTCGTGAAGATCTGCGGCGTGCGGGACCTCCCGACGGCCACCCTCGCGCTGGCGGCCGGGGCCGACTGGGTCGGCGTGGTGCTCGCGCCCACGCGCCGCCGGGTCGACTGGAACACCGCCGCGGACATCGTCCGGGCTCATCCGGGGCGGATCGTGGCCGTCGTCAAGGACGTACCGGACGACCTCTTCGACCGCCTCTGGACGCTGCCCTGGGGCGGCCTGCAGGTCTACGACCGGGATCCCGACGCGTGGATCCCGCGGGCCCGGGCGCGGGGCTGGCTCACCATCCGTCCGGGCCGGCGCGCCGCCGATCGCGGCGGGGCGGACGTGTTGCTCCTAGAACCCCCCGAACCGGGCCAGGGGCGGCCGCTGGACTGGGAGGCCGTCCCGGCACCGGACCGTCCCTTCTGGCTGGCCGGCGGCCTCCGTCCGGACAACGTCCGCCGGGCCCTGGCCGCCCTGAACCCGGACGGCGTCGATGTCTCGAGCGGCGTGGAACGCGACGGACACAAGGACCCGGCCCTCATCCGGCTGTTCATCGAGGAGGTCAAGGCATGGCGCGCTTGAAACCCGTCCCCGACCGTCGCGGGCGGTACGGGCCGTTCGGCGGCCGGTACGTACCCGAGACCCTCATGCCCGCCTTGGAGGAACTGGAGACGGCGTGGCGGGCCGCCCGGCGCGACCCGGCCTTCTGGCGGGAACTGGGCGACTGGCTGAAGACCTACGTCGGCCGACCGACGCCGCTCACCTACGCGCGCCGGCTGTCCGAGACGGTGGGGGCCGCCGTCTACCTCAAGCGCGAGGACCTCAACCATACCGGGGCGCACAAGATCAACAACACCCTGGGCCAGATCCTGCTGGCGCGGCGGATGGGCAAGACCCGGATCATCGCCGAGACCGGCGCCGGCCAGCACGGCGTGGCCACGGCCACGGTCGCGGCCGCCCTGGGCCTGAAGGCCGAGATCTACATGGGGGAGGAGGACGTCGCCCGCCAGGCGCTCAACGTCTACCGCATGCGGCTCTTGGGCGCCGAGGTGCATCCGGTCGCCACCGGCTCGCGGACCCTCAAGGACGCCACCAACGAGGCCATCCGGGACTGGGTCAGCAACGTCCGCACCACCTACTACTGCATCGGGTCGGTGGTGGGACCCCACCCGTATCCCATGATGGTGCGGGACCTGCAGGCGGTTATCGGCCGGGAAGCGCGGCGGCAGATGCTCCGCGAGGCGAGGGGCCTGCCGACGATCGTCGTGGCGGCGGTGGGCGGGGGCTCCAACGCCATGGGCATCTTCTCGGCCTTCCTCCGGGATCCGGTCCGCCTGGTCGGCGTGGAGGCCGCGGGCCGCGGCCTCGCCACGGGGGCGCACGCCGCGAGCCTCGGGGCCGGCACTCCCGGCGTACTCCACGGTGCCTACAGCTACCTGCTGCAGACGCCGGACGGCCAGGTGCGGACGGCCCACTCGGTCTCCGCCGGGCTCGACTACCCCGGGGTGGGACCCGAGCACGCCTACCTCAAGGAGACGGGACGGGCCACCTACGTGAGCGTGGACGACCGGGCGGCGCTGGATGCGTTCCATCGTTTGGCCGAACTGGAGGGGATTCTGCCGGCTCTGGAGAGCGCCCACGCCGTGGCGTGGGTCCTGAGCCGAGCCGGGCGGCTGGACCCGCAGGACCGGGTGTTGATCAACCTGTCGGGGCGGGGCGACAAGGACGTCGAGCAGGTGTTCGCCCTTGAGCGGGCGGAGGCGAGCGCGCATGCGGAGTGAAGCGGTCCGCCCCGCCGGGGGAGATCGGGTGGCGGCCGCTTTCCGCCGCGGCCGGCCCGTGCTGATCCCCTACGTGACCGCGGGCCATCCGCGCCTGGACGCGCTGCCCGCCATGATCCGGGCCGCCCGGGAAGCCGGGGCCGACCTGATGGAAGTGGGCCTGCCGTTCTCGGATCCGCTCGCCGACGGTCCGGTGCTGCAGGCGGCGGCCGCCCGGGCGCTGGCGCAGGGCGTCACCGTGGACCAGGTGTTCGCGGCGTTGAGCGCGGCGCGTGACGTCGGCTTGCCGCTGTTGCTGTTGACCTACGTCAACCCGGTCCTGGCCCGCGGGCCGGAGCGCTTCCTCGAGGAGGCCCGGGCCGCCGGCGTGGACGGCCTCATCGTCCCGGACCTGCCGTGGGCCGAAGCCCGCGACCTGGAACGGGCCGCCCGGGCCCGGGGGATGGTACTGGTCCCGATGGCCGCGCCCACCTCCACGGATGCCCACCTCAAGGCGATCCGGCGGGCCCGCGGCTTCGTCTACGGGGTCTCCGTGACCGGCGTGACGGGCGTCCGCGCGACTCTGGACCCCGCGAGCCTGGCCTTCGCGGCCCGGCTGAAGGCGGCGCTGCCGCTGCCGGTGGCCATCGGGTTCGGGATCGGGACGCCCGAACAGGCCCGGGCGGTGGCGCAGGTGGCCGACGGCGTCATCGTCGGGAGCGCCTTGGTCCGGGCGCTCGAGGCGGATCCGGACGACGCGCCGGGCGTCGTCCGGCGGGTGGTCGGCGCCTTCCGGACGGCGCTCGACGCGGAGGCCGCGGGCAGTCCGGCGGCTGGACGCGACTTGTAAGGCAGGAAGTGGCAGTACTGGCACGATGTCGCAAAGGACTTAAGGCGGCCGGGCACGAAGACAGCTCCTCAAAACCGGGGGATCTCGCCAGACCCGAGGAGGAGCTTTAGCGGGAGCGTCGCGCAAGCCGCCTCCGTTGAGGGCGTGTTGACCCAGTTGGTGCAGGAGACCTGGGAGACCGGGTGGGCCGGGTCTGGTGCCACCGGCGTGCCGACGGATTTGGGGGCGTTCGAACGGGCGGTGGAAGCGTTCGGGCGCCCGCTGGGCCGGCAGGTGGTGACGGACTTGGTTGCCGCGGGCGGGCCGGCGGCCCGCCCGCGGTGTGCGGGCTGTCGCGCCCCCTTACGGGGTGTCGATCCGGCGCGGCCGGTGACGGTGACCGGGGTCGTCGGGGACGACGTGCTGCGGCGTTCGTACTCTGTCTGCCCGGCGGGTCATGGGTCGGCGACGCCCGCCGACGCGGCGTGGCGGCTGGGGCCGGATCGGGTGACGCCGACCCTGGCGGAGCGGCTCGGTCGGCTGGCGGTGGAGACCCCGTTCGACCGGGAGCCGACCCTGGCGCAGGCGCTCCTGGGCGTGGCGGTCGATGGGGAGACCCTCCGTCGGCTCGCTGAAGGGGTGGGGTCGGTGGCGGAGGCCGCCGAGCAAGCGGCCCAAGCGGCGGTGGCGGCGGGCCGGCTTGATGGTGGCCATTGATGGGGCGATGGTGCACACCGACGGGGCGTGGCACGAAGCCAAGGCGGGGATATGTCAGGCCCTACGCCGAATTCGCGCCGGGACGTGGGACCGGACGGGGACCCCCGACTACTGTGTCGGGCTAGAAGCGCGCCCGGCGTTCTGGCAGCGCCGGTCTGCGCAGACCGCGGCGCAGGATGTGGAAAGCCGGCGTTGCGACTTGGTTGTGCTCCTGGGGGACGGCGCCCCCTGGATCGGGGACGACGCCCGCGGCTATTTCGGCGGGCCGGGGAAACAGGTGGTCGAGAGTCTGGACGATGACCACGCGGCCGAACATGTTTGGGCCGTCGCCCATGCCCTGTACCCGGACGACGCGGCCGCGGCGGCCGCGTGGGCGGGACCGCACCTCGCGGCCTTGCCCGACCAGGGACCGAGCTTGCAGGCGGCGTTGGCTGCGCTGACGCCGTCCGATGCGGCGGCCGCCGTGGTGCAATGGGAAGGCGCCGACTGTGCTTATCATGCCGGCCGGCGGGATTACCCCGCCTGTCGGCGCCCAGGTCTACCGGTCGGGTCAGGGACCGTCGAACGCGCCGGCAAGGTGGTACTCAAGCAGCGGGTGAGCCAGGGCGGCATGCGGTGGACGGCCGCCGGCGCCCAAGCCTTCGCCACGCTTCGCGCGTGGCATCGGACGGGGCGCTGGGCCGCCTTCTTGCCAGCCGGCCGCTGACGCAGCGGGCGCCACCGCGGCGCCGCTTGATCACAATCGTGAGGCGCACCGCCGGCGGCTGAGCGTGTAGAGTTTTTGTAGGTCAGGGATGGACAAAAGAGCGAGACCTTCCCCGCAGGAATCGCTCGGATTCCCGC
>JAIMBI010000003.1 GCA_023565505.1 Actinomycetes bacterium
CTTTACAAGCTTTTGCCCGCGATTGCCTCACCGTACAGTTCGGCCACGCGGCCTACCATCCTTTGAGCTGTAAACAACTCATGAGCCCGTTTCCTTCCCGCTGCGCCGAGTTCCCGGGCCCGGTCCGGATTCCTTAAAATCCTAGAGATTCCGCTCGCCAAAGCTTCTGCGTTCTGCGGCGGCACCAAAATCCCCGTCTCCCCGTCGACAACAGCTTCGGGTATCCCGCCTACTGCTGTTGCCACCACCGGCAGGGCTGCAGCCATTCCTTCAAGGAGAATCAAGGGAAGCCCTTCGGTAACTGAAGGAACTACCAACAAGTCCAGCGCAGCTAAAAGGAGAGGGATATCCTCACGCATTCCGGTAAATACCACATTGTCGGCAACGCCGACTTTCCGCGCCTGCGTCTGAAGCTCCTCCCGGAGGGGACCATCACCAACCACCAGAAACAAAGGCCGTTCCTCGGGGCGAAAAAGTCCCGCGGCCTCGACAACATAACGCACGCCCTTTTGGGGCGCCAAACGTGCCACCGTCCCCACCACCTGCGCCTTTCGGGGCAAGCCCAACCGTTGCCGAAGGACCGTACGGGATTCGGCGATTTCGAACTTATCGGTCTCGATTCCATTGAAGACGGTTACCACCTGCCCCGGGTTAAGTCCTTCCCTCGCAACCAACTCCCTCCGCAATGCTTCGGAAACGGCAATTATCCGGTACGTATTGCGGGCAAGCATTTTTTCGACCAGAGCGAAAGCTGACTTTTTATAAGCCGGCCACTCTTCATAGAAGATGGAATTGTGCGCGGTGAAAAAGACAATCGGGGTGCCGGCCACCCGCGCGGCAACCCGCCCGACAAGGCCCGCTTTCGAACCGTGGGCGTGCACAATGGTAACCCGTTCTCGTTTCAGCAACCGAGCCAGCTGCAGAACCACCCGGGCATCTTGGACCGGATCGAGTCCGCCTTTCAGCGGAATGGGGAAAACCTTCGCCCCCAACCCGGCTGCCGCCGTAAGCATATCACCCGGTGGCCCGGCGACACCCAATTCGAAGCCGCCCCGCGGGGCGTATTTGACCAGAGTAAGCAGATGGCGCTTCATCCCGCCCGCCGCCGGCCGGATCACCGTCTGGATGACGTCGTAGAACCCGCACATCCACCGGGTGCTGCTGTCGGGCATCCTGGGCATCCCCGAGCACCGGCTCCGCGTGGTCGCCCCCGACGTGGGCGGCGGCTTCGGGAGCAAGATCGCGTGCTATCCGGACGAAGTGCTGACGGCGTTCGCGGCGCGGGACCTCGGTCGGCCGGTCAAGTGGACCGAGGACCGGGGCGAGCATTTCCTCGCCACCACCCACGGGCGCGACCAGGTCCAAGAGGTCGAACTCGCCGGCACGCGCGACGGACGCGTCCAGGCCATCCGCGTCAAGGCCTACGCCAACCTGGGCGCCTATCTGTCCACGGCCGCGCCGGGCGTGCCCACCATCCTCTTCGGGCTCATCGTGACCGGCGCCTACGCCATCCCCGAAGCGTCGAGCGAGGTGTACGGGGTGTTCACCCACACCACGCCGACCGACGCCTACCGCGGGGCAGGGCGGCCCGAGGCCACCTACCTGGTGGAGCGGATGATGGACCTGTACGCGCGGCAGATCGGGATGGATCCGGTCGAGGTGCGGCGGAAGAACTTCATTCGTCGCGAGCAGTTCCCCTACACCAACCCGTTCGGCCTCACGTACGACTCGGGCCACTACGAGGGGGCGCTTGACGAGGCGCTCCGCCGGCTCGATCTCCCCGCCTTCCGGGCGCGGCAGGCGGCCGACCGGGCCCGCGGCATCTACCGCGGCGTCGGGTTCTCCACCTACGTGGAGATGTGCGGGCTGGGGCCGTCGCAGGTGGCGGGCGCCGTGGGCTTCCAGGGCGGCCTGTGGGAGAGTGCCACGGTGCGGGTCCACCCCACCGGCAAGGTGAGCGTGTTCACGGGCGCGTCCCCGCACGGCCAGGGCGAGGAGACCACCTTCAGCCAGCTGGTCGCGGACCGGCTC
Organism: Actinomycetes bacterium; assembly: GCA_023565505.1. Taxonomy (GTDB): domain Bacteria; phylum Bacillota; class Sulfobacillia; order Sulfobacillales; family JAIMBI01; genus JAIMBI01. The sequence goes on from JAIMBI010000003.1 coordinate 2,032, forward strand.
GGCGTCCCGCTGGAGGACGTCGAGATCGTGCACGGGGACACGGACCGCATCCCCATGGGGTGGGGCACCTACGGCTCGCGCACCACGGTCGTGGGCGGCGCGGCGCTGGCGCTCGCCGCCGACCGCGTGGTGGAGAAGGCGAAACAGATCGCGGCTCACCTGCTCGAGGTGGCGCCGGCCGACGTGGTCTTCGAGGGCGGCCGCTTCGCCGTGCGGGGCATGCCCGCGCGCTCCCTCGGCTTCGCCGACGTCGCGCTCCAGGCCCACCTGGCCTGGAATCTGCCGCCGGGGGTCGAGCCGGGCCTCGAGGCCTCCGCGTTCTACGACCCCACCAACTTCACCTATCCCTTCGGCACGCACGTGGCCGAGCTGGCGGTGGACATCGAAACCGGCCAGGTGACGCTCGAGCGCTACATCGCGGTGGACGACTGCGGACCGCAGCTCAACCCGCTCATCGTGGAGGGGCAGGTGCACGGCGGCGTGGCCCAAGGGGTCGGCCAAGCCCTGTGGGAAGGCGCCGTGTACGACGCTCAGGGCCAGCTCCTGACCGGCTCCTTCATGGACTACGCGCTGCCCAAGGCCCGGTTCTTCCCTGCCATCGAGACCGCCTCGACCGTCACGCCCTCGCCGCACAACCCGCTGGGCGTCAAGGGCGTCGGCGAGACGGGTACCATCGCCGCCACGCCGGCCGTGGTCAACGCGGTGATGGACGCGCTGGCCCCGTTCGGCATCACCCACCTGGACATGCCGCTCACGCCCGAGAAGATCTGGCGGGCCGTGCGCGCCGCCCAGGACGGTCGCGAAGGAGGGACCCGGGGATGATCGCGCCGACGTTTGCCTACGCCCGGCCCACGTCGTTGGCCGAGGCGCTCGACGCGCTCGGTCGGGCCGGGGCCGACGGCCGGGCGCTCGCGGGAGGCCAGAGCCTCCTCCCGCTCCTCAAGATGCGGCTCGCCGCACCGGCCCTCGTGGTGGACCTGAGCCGGGTGCCGGATCTCCACGGCATCACCGAGACGGCGGACGCCGTGCGCATCGGGGCGCTGGAGACGCACGCCGCCATCGCTCGCTCCGAGGTCGTGCGCCGCGAGGTGCCGCTCATGGTCCAGACCGCGAGCCGCATCGCCGACCCGCAGGTGCGCAACCGCGGCACGCTGGGGGGCAGCCTGGCCCACGCGGACCCGGCGGCGGACTGGCCCGCCGCGGTGCTGGCGCTCGACGCGGTCGTCGAGATCGCCGGGCCGGGGGGCACGCGGGAGGTGGTCGCCGCCGACTTCTTCCGCGGGCCGTTCGCAACGGCGCTGGAGCCCGGCGAGATCCTGGTCGCCGTCCGGGTGCCCAAGACGGCAGGACGCCGCCAGGCCTACGCCAAGTTCCCGCACCCGGCCTCGGGCTTTGCGGTGGTGGGCGTCGCCACGACCTTCGCCCTGGAGGGGGACCGGGCCCGGGCGGTGCGGATCGCCGTCACCGGCGCGTCCACCCGGCCCTTCCGGGCCCGCGAGACCGAGTCGCTGCTCGAGGGCCAGGCCCTCTCGGAGGCGGCCGTCCGCGAAGCCGCGCAGCACGCCGCGACCGGCATGGAGATGGTCGGCGACGTCTATGCCTCGGCGGAGTGGCGGCGCCACCTGGTCGCGGTGATGACCGCCCGGGCCGTCCTGGCCGCCCGCGGGTAGGCGGCGACGCGCGGTCCCCGTCCGGGATACGATGGAGGGGGACGGAGCCGCCCCCGGGGTCCGCCGCGACCCCGGGGACCCGAGCGGACGAGGCCGCCCTTCCGGGCGGCTTCTCCGCTCGCGGGGACCGCCGACCGCTTGCCCGAACCCGGCCGGTCCGGGAGAAAGGATGTGCGATGCACCATCCGTTTGCCACCGTGGACGACGTCATGACCCGTCTGGCGGAGGCGGGCTATCTGCCCGACCGGCCGCTCGCGACGGCGGCGTTCCTCGCCCTGACCCTGGACGCGCCGCTTTTGCTCGAAGGGGCCCCGGGCGTGGGCAAGACCGCCCTCGCCCAGGCGCTGGCGCGGGCCCTCGACCGCCCCCTGGTCCGGCTGCAGTGCTACGAGGGCATCGACCGGGCGAGCGCCCTCTACGACTGGAACTTCCCCCGCCAGATGCTGCACATCCGCCTCGCCGAAGCCCGCGGCGCCGTCGCGTCCGAGGCCGTGGAGGACGAGTTGTTCGACCGGCGCTTCCTGCTGCGTCGGCCGCTCCTGGCGGCCATCGATCCCGACGGGCCGGCGCCCGTGTTGCTCATCGACGAGATCGACCGGAGCGACGAGGAGTTCGAGGCGTTCCTGCTGGAGCTCCTGGCCGAGTTCCAGGTCACGATCCCGGAGATCGGGACCATCCGCGCCCGCGAGACCCCGTTGGTGGTGCTGACCTCCAACCGGACGCGCGAGATCCACGACGCCCTGAAGCGGCGCTGCCTGTACCACTGGCTGGACTACCCGGACTTCGAGCGCGAGCTGGCCATCGTGACCCGGGCCGTCCCCGCCATGCCGGATCCCCTCGCGCGGCAGGTGGTGGCCGTAGCCCAGGTGCTCCGCCAGGAGTCCCTCGTCAAGCGGCCCGGAGTCGCCGAGACGCTCCTCTGGGCGCGCGCGCTCGTCGCGCTGGGCACCACGGCCCTCGACCCGCGGCGGGTGGAAGACACCCTGGGCTGTCTCCTGAAGTACCGCGACGACGTCGAATGGCTGACCCGGCGGGACGCGCAGGGCCACAGCGGCGTCGACCGCGTGCTGGCGCTGGCCGGCGTCTCGGCGTGAACGCCTGGCAGGCCAACCTGGTGGCGTTCTGCCGGGGGCTCAGGGCGCTCGGCCTGGCCGTCGGCCTCGAGGAGGAGCGGCGGGCCCTCGCGGCGCTGGCCGCCGTCCGACCGGCGCGGCCGGAGGATCTCCGGAGCACCCTGATGGCCGTCCTGGTCAAGAACCCGCGCGAGCGGACCCTGTTCCTGCTGGCCTTCGAACAGTGGCTGCTTCTCCTCGGCGGCCGCACCGAGGGGCGCATCAGCGAAGCCACGTGGCTCGCGAACGTGGCGCGGCTCCGGCGCACCCGGATGCCGGACATTGTCTGGCGCGGGCGCGGGGAGGAGGCGGAGGAGGCGTTCGCCACCCCCGTGCGGGGCGGCGCGAGCCGCGAAGAGGTGCTGCAGGAGAAGGACTTCGCCGCCCTCACCCCCGAGGAGGCGGACGAGTTGGCCCGCACCGCCCCGCTGCTCGTCCCGCCGACGCGCCCCGGCCGCCGGCTGGCCCCCTCCCGGCGGCCAGGGCCGTGGGACACCGAGCGCATCCTCCGGCGCGGCGTGGCCGCGGGCGAGGTGATCCGCCTCTACCGGCGCGCGGGGCGCCCCCGGCCGCTCGCGGTGGCCTTCCTCGTGGACGTCAGCGGATCCATGGATCCGTACACCCGGGGGACGCTCCTGTTCCTGCACCTCCTGGTGCGCCGGCGGCACCCGGTCGACGTCCTGGCCTTCAGCACGCGGGTCGCCCGCGTGACCGACCTCCTCGCCCGCCAAGCGTTCCATCGCGCGCTCGGCGACATCCAGGCGGCCGTGCCCGGCTTCGCCGGCGGCACGCGGATCGACCAGGCGGTGGAGACCTTGGCGGGACGGCGGCCCGGCCCGGCCCTGACGCGCCGGCCGGTCCTGGTGCTCGTCTCCGACGGCCTCGACACCGGCGAGCCCGACCGGCTGGCGGCCGCCTGGCCCGCGCTGCGCCGCCGCACGCGGGCCATCCTGTGGTGGACGCCGGTGCTGGCCGATCCGGGCTTCTCGCCCGAGGTGGCCACCGTCCGCTGGCTGTTCGACGCCGTCGACCAGGTGCAGCCGGCCTACAACTGGCGCACGCTCACGACGGCCTACCAGGCGCTGGGCCGGTATCGGGAGCGGCCCGCCGCGGGCCCGCCATCGCCACGGCCAGGGCGCCCCTGACCCCGGTCTCGGGCCCCAGGGCCGCCCGGACCACCTGAAGTCGCCCCACCAGGGCCGGCATCCCGAACCGCCGCGCCGCCCGGCGCACCGGCCCGAGCAGCGCCTCGCCCTGCTGGGCCACGCCGCCCCCGAACACCACCCGCTCGGGATTGTAGAGGTTGGCGAACAGCCCCACGGCCCAGCCCAGGGTCTCGGCGGCCCGCCGCACGACCGCGCCCGCCACCGGATCCCCGGCCTGCGCCGCTTCGAACACCCGGGCGGCGTCGAGCGGCCCGGCGTAGGCCGTCAGGAGGGGGCTTTCGCGCCGCCGCCGCTCCGCCTCGCGGGCGATGGCCGTCCCCGAGGCCACCGTCTCCAGGCAGCCGCGGTTGCCGCAGTGGCACGGGTGCCCGTCCGGATCCACCACCACGTGGCCGATTTCCCCCGCGTTGCCGTCCCGACCCTCCACCAGGCGGCCGCCGCTCACGATCCCCGCGCCGACCCCCGTGGAGACGGTGACATACACCATGTCGGTCGTCCCCGCCCCCGCCCCCCAGCGCCACTCCGCCAGCGCCGCAGCGGTGGCGTCGTTCGCCAGATACACGGGGAGGCCCAGCGCCGTGCGGAACAGGCGGACGATGGGCAGGCCGTCCCAGCCGCGGAGGTTCGCGAGCCGCCCCAGTTCGCCCCGCTCCAGATCCAGGGGGCCGGGCGAGCCGATGCCCACCGCGAGCGGCTCGACCTCCGGCGCCGCCGTGCGCCGAAGCTCGCGGAGGGCCCGCGCCATGCGCTCCACAGCCGCCTCCCCGTCCCCCAGCGCGGCCGTCTCCAGCCGTGCCGTGGCCAACAGGCGCCCCGCTTCGTCGCCCACGCCGAGCTCCACCTTGGTGCCCCCAATGTCGACGGCGAAATATCCGTGCATGACGTCCCTCCTCGTCCGGGCGCCGGCCGCCGCGCTTGCCCAAACCGACCGGGGAAGACTACCATTCAGGGCAGACCGGCCGGCAGATCTTGCCGCCAGCATAACAGAGGAACCGGACGCCTGACCGGCGCCGGCGGGAGGGACATGCGTGGCGACGACGACGGACATCGCCCACCGGGCGATCACCACCATCCGGGCCCTGGCGATCGACGCGGTGGAAGCCGCCCGAAGCGGCCACCCGGGACTGCCCATGGGCGCCGCGGCCATGGCCTACGCGCTGGTGCGGGACCACCTCCGGTTCGACCCCGACGACCCCCGCTGGCCCGACCGCGACCGGTTCGTCCTCTCCGCCGGGCACGGCTCCATGCTGCTTTACGCGCTGCTCCACCTGCTGGGCTACGGGGTCAGCCTCGACGACCTCAAGCGCTTCCGCCGCCTCGGGTCGAAGACGCCCGGCCATCCGGAGTACGGCCTGACGCCGGGCGTCGAGACGACCACCGGCCCCCTGGGCCAGGGCTTCGCCACCGCCGTGGGCATGGCCATCGCCGCCCGCCTGTTGGGGGCCCGCTACAACCGCGACGACCTCCCCCTGGTCACCTGGCGGGTGTTCGTGCTGGTGTCCGACGGCGATCTCATGGAAGGCATCGCCCAAGAGGCGGCCTCGCTCGCCGGCCATCTCCGCCTCGGCCGGCTCGTCGCCCTCTACGACGACAACCGCATCTCCCTCGACGGTCCCACGGCCCTGGCGTTCTCCGAGGACGTCGAGGCGCGGTTCGCCGCGCTGGGCTGGCACACCCTGGCCGTGGAGGACGGCAACGACCCCGACGCGGTGAGCCGCGCGCTGGCCGAGGCGCTGGCGGATCCCCGCCCCTCCCTGGTCCGGGTGCGCACCCACATCGGGTACGGCAGCCCCCACCGGCAGGACACGGCCGACGCGCACGGCGAGCCCCTCGGCCCGGAGGAGGCCCGGCTGACCAAGGCGGCCTACGGCTGGCCCGAGGAGCCGTTCTTCGTTCCCGACGACGTGCGCGCGCACATGCGGGCCCTCGGCGACGCCGGCCGCGCCGCGCATGCCGCCTGGCGCGACCTGTGGGACCGCTTCCGACGCCGGGAGCCGGCCGCCGCGGCCGAGGCCGAGGGACTCTTATGGGGTCCGCGGGCCGTCGCCGTGGACGGGATCTCCCTGCCCGCCTGGCGGGAGGGGCAGCTCGCCACGCGCCAGGCGTCCGGCGAAGTCCTCCAAGCCTTGGCGGACGTCCCCGCCCTGGCCGGGGGGTCGGCCGACCTCTCCCGCTCGACGATGACGCGCGTCCGGGCCTGGGCGGACCTCCGGGCGGACCAGCCCGGCCGGAACATCCATTTCGGCGTCCGGGAGCACGCGATGGGCGCAGCCTTGAACGGCATGGCCCTGTCGGGCCTCAGGCCGTTCGGCGGGACCTTCCTGGCCTTCTCCGACTACATGCGGCCCGCCATCCGCCTGGCGGCTCTGATGCGCCTGCCGGTGGTCTATGTCTTCACCCACGACTCCATCGGGTTGGGCGAGGACGGTCCCACCCACCAGCCGGTGGAGCAGGTGGCCGCCCTGCGCGCCATGCCGCACCTGTGGGTGTTCCGCCCCGCCGACGCCAACGAGACGCGGGTGGCCTGGCAGGTCGCGCTGGCCCGTGCCGACGGGCCGACGGCCCTGGTGCTCACCCGGCAGAAGCTCCCGGTGCTGGATCCGGCGCGCCATCCGGTGGAGCTCGCCGCCCGCGGGGGGTACGTCGTCGCCGAGGCCGACGACGGCAAGCCGCAGCTCCTCCTCCTGGCCACCGGCAGCGAGGTGGCGCTGGCCCTGGCGGCCAAGCCCCGCCTGGAGGCGCGGGGCGTCTCGACCCGGGTGGTGAGCCTGCCCTGCTGGGAGGTGTTCGCCGCCCAACCGGCGGAATACCGCGACGCGGTGCTGCCCCCCGGTATCCGGGCCCGGGTGGCCGTGGAGGCGCTGAGTCCTTTCGGCTGGGAGCGGTGGGTAGGCGACGCCGGCGCCGTCATCGGGCTCGACCACTTCGGCGCCTCGGCCCCGTACGACCAACTCATGGAAGCGTTCGGGTTCACCGTCGACCGCGTGGTGGCGACGGCCGAGCGCGTGCTGGCCGGAGGTGCGGCATGACGACCCTGGAACGCCTCGCGGAACTGGGCCAGAGCGTGTGGATCGACTACATCCGGCGGCGGATGCTCGAGGACGGGGAACTCGCGCGGCTCATCGCCCAGGGCGTGCGCGGCCTGACGTCCAACCCCACCATCTTCGAGCAGGCCATCGGCGACTCGGACGACTACGACGCGGCCATCCGGGCCGACGCCGACCCGACGGACGCGCGGGCCCTGTTCGACCGTCTGGCCCGGGAGGACGTGGCCCGCGCGGCCGACCTGTTCCGCCCCCTGTACGACCGGACCGACGGCCTCGACGGGTACGTCAGCATCGAAGTCGCCCCGGGTCTCGCCCGCGACGCCGCCGGGACGGTGGCCGAGGCCCGGCGCCTCTGGCGGGACCTCGACCGGCCGAACGTGATGATCAAGGTGCCGGGGACCATGGAGGGGCTTTTCGCCATCCGGACGCTTATCGCCGACGGGGTCAACGTCAACGTGACACTCATCTTCTCCCGCGAGCGCTACCGCGCCGTCCTGGAGGCGTGGGCGGCGGGCCTGGAGGACCGCTTGGCGGCCGGCCGCCCGGTGGGCCGGGTGGCGTCGGTGGCGAGCTTCTTCGTCAGTCGCGTCGACACGCTGGTGGACCGCCGCCTGGAGGCCCTCGCCGCCGCGCGCCCCGACCGGGCGGCCGCCCTCCTGGCCCTCCGCGGGCGGGCCGCGGTGGCCAACGCCAAGCTGGCCTACCGGGTCTTCGCCGAGACCCTGGCCACCCCGCGGGTGCGCGCCCTCCTGGCGCGGGGGGCCCGGCCCCAGCGGCCGCTGTGGGCCTCGACCAGCACCAAGAACCCCGCGTACCCCGACCTGCTCTACGTCGAGCCACTCATCGGGCCGCACACGGTGAACACCGTCCCCCCGAAGACGCTGGCCGCGCTCCTCGACCACGGCCGCGTGGCCCGCACCGTCGACAGCGGGTGGGACGACGCCGAAGCCGTGCTCGCGACCCTCGAGGCGGAGGGCATCGACCTCGCGGAAGTCACGGCCCAGTTGGAGGCGGAAGGCGTCGCCGCCTTCGCCCGCTCCGAGGAGACGCTGCTGGAGCGCCTTCGGGCCAAGGTCTCCGCCCTCGGGGCGCGCGGATGACGGGAGCCGTCCGTCCGCGCCCTCGGGGGGGGGCCCCCCCACCCCCACATGGGGGGGGCGGGCGGGGGGCGGGCCTACACCCACAATGCAACTTAATCTCGCACAACGCGCCGCCGCGGGCGGGGGGGGGGCCGACGAACTGGTCGCGGCCGACGCCGTCGGCCGCCTGCTGGCCAAGGATGCCGCCCTGTGGTCGGACCGCCCCGCGGTTCAGGCGCAGATCACCCAAAGCCTCGGGTGGCTCGACGTCGCCGCGGCCATGGCTCCCCGCTGGCCCGAACTGGCCGCCTTCGGCCGCTCCCTGCACCAGGAGGGGTTCACCGACGCGGTGATCCTCGGCATGGGCGGCTCGAGCCTCATCGCCCTGGTCCTGGCGACCGTCTTCGGCCGGGGACCCGGGGGCCTCGCGCTCCACGTCCTCGACTCCACCGAGCCCGAGACGGTGCGAAGCCTCGCCGACCGGCTGGACCCCGCGCGGACGGTGTTCGTGGTGGCCTCCAAGTCCGGCACCACCACCGAGCCGGCCGCGTTCCAGCAGTACTTCTGGGACCGGGTGGCACGGGCGGGGTGGGATCCGGCGACGCGCTTCGTGGCCGTCACGGACCCCGACACGCCCCTCGCCGTCGCGGCGACCCGGGGTGGATGGCGCCGGGTGTTCCTCAACCCGGCCGACATCGGGGGCCGCTATTCGGCCCTGTCCCTCTTCGGCCTGGTGCCGGCGGCGCTCCTCGGCCTCGACGGCGCCGCCCTGCTGGACCGGGCCCAGGCCTTGAGGCGGGATCTCGAGCGGCGGGACGCGTCCAACCCCGCCCTCGCGTTGGCGGCGGTGCTGGGCGCGGCGACACGGGCCGGGCGGGACAAGTGCACCCTCGTCGTCTCGCCGCGCCTCGGGCCGTTCGCCCTGTGGCTGGAGCAGCTCCTGGCGGAGTCGACCGGCAAGGACGGGACGGGGATCGTCCCCGTGTACGAGCCCACCCTGGGTCCGGGAGACAGCTACGGCCGGGACCGGCTGTTCGTGGTCCTGCGCCTGGCCGACGAGCCGCCGCCGGCGCTGCCGCTCGGCGCCCCCGCGGTGACGTTCGCCCTCGACCGCCCCGAGGCGCTGGGCGCCGAATGCCTCCGCTGGGAGGCGGCCGTGGCCCTCGCGGGCCGTCTCCTGGGCATCAACCCCTTTGACCAGCCCAACGTACAGGAGAGCAAGGACAACACCCGCGCCGCCCTGGACGGCTACGCGCGCACAGGCCGGCTGGAGATGCCGGAGGGGGCGCCGGCCCTCCCCGCGTCCAGTCCTGTCCTGGGCCCGGTCCTGGAGCAGTGGCTTGCGGACCTGGGACCCCGGGAGTATCTTGCCGTGATGGCCTACCTCCCCTACACGCCGGCCGTGGAGGAGGCGCTTTACGCGCTCCAGGCGACGCTCCGCGACCGGACCGGCCGGGCCGTGCTGGTGGGCTACGGGCCCCGCTTCCTGCACTCGACGGGCCAGCTGTTCAAGGGCGGCGCCCAGGTGGGCCGGTTCCTCCAGATCCTGGCCGACCCGGCGCGGGTGCCGGACCTCCCCGTCCCCGGCGCCGGCTACACGTTCAACGTGCTCGTGACCGCCCAGGCGTACGGCGACCGGCGCGCGCTGCTCGCCCGGCGCCGGCCGCTGGTCACGGTGAACACGGGGAGGGACCCCGCAGGGGGTGTCGCGCGCATCGCCGCCGCGCTGGCGGAACCGGGGGAGGTGGGGGCGTGAAGGCGGGTTTCATCGGCCTCGGGCGCATGGGCGCCAACATGGTGGAGCGCCTGACGGCAGGCGGGCACACGCTCGTGGTGTACGACCGGGATCCGGAGGCGGTCCGCCGCGTGACGGCCCGGACGGGAGCCACCGGCGTCCAGACGCTGGCGGAGCTGGTGGAGGCGCTCGAGCCGCCCCGGGTGGTGTGGGTCATGGTGCCGGCCGGCGACGCCACGGAAAGCGTCCTGGCGACCCTCAAGGCGTCGCTGGCGCCCGGGGACGTGGTCGTCGACGGCGGCAACTCGAACTTCCGCGACACCTTGCGCCGGGCGGCCAGCCTCGCCGACCGGGGCATCCAGCTTGTCGACGCGGGCACGTCGGGCGGCGTTTGGGGCCTGCGGAACGGATACTGCCTGATGGTCGGCGGCCCCCCGGAGGCGTACGCCCGCGTCGAGCCCCTGCTGACCACCCTGGCCCCGCCCGAGGGGCTCCTGCACACCGGTCCCACGGGTTCCGGCCACTTCGTCAAGATGGTGCACAACGGCATCGAGTACGGAATGCTGGCGGCCATCGGCGAAGGGTTCGAAGTGTTGGCGCACGCCCCCTTCCCCCTCGACCTGCCGGCCATCGCCGCGGTGTGGAACCACGGGTCGGTGATCCGGTCGTGGCTGCTCGAGCTGCTGGAGGCCGCCTACCGGGACAACCCCGGCCTCGAGGGCATCCGCGGCTACGTCGAGGACTCGGGCGAAGGCCGCTGGACCGTGGCCGAAGCGCTGGAGGAGAACGTCTTCGCGCCGGTCATCACCCTGGCCCTCCTGTCGCGCATCCGCTCGCGGCAGGACGAGTCCTACGGTGCCAAGGTGGTGGCCGCCCTGCGCCGGCAGTTCGGGGGCCACGCCGTGCGGAGGACGACGCCGTGACGGCGGACAATCCGCTCCGCGTGGGGCTTCCGCCCGACCGGGAGGCTCCGCCCTTCTCCCTGGTCATCTTCGGGGCCGGGGGCGACCTCACCCGGCGGAAGCTGGCGCCCGCCCTCTGGCGGCTCAAGGCCGCGGGACTGCTCCCGGACCGGCTGCAGGTGGTGGGATTCTCCCGCGGTCGGCGGACCGACGACGGCTTCCGCGACGTCTTCCGCCAGGCGGCCCGGGACGCCGGGACCGCCGCCGACGACCCGACGCTCGCCGCGTTCCTGGCCCAGATCCGCTATGTCGCGGCAGCGTTCGACGATGCCGCCGGCTACCGCCGCCTCGCGGACGTGCTGGCGGAGGGCGAACGGGCGCGGGGCATTCCGCCGAACCGGCTGTTCTACCTGGCCACTCCCCCGGAGGCCTACCCGGTCGTGGTGGGCCACCTCGGGGCCGCGGGTCTCGCCCGGGCGGCCCCGGGCGCCTTCTGCCGCCTCGTGGTGGAGAAGCCCTTCGGGCGGGACAGCGCCAGTGCGCACCAGCTCAACCGCGAGCTGCACCAGGTGTTCGGGGAGGACCAGATCTACCGCATCGACCACTATCTCGGCAAGGAGACGGTGCAGAACATCCTCGCCTTCCGCTTCGCCAACGCCATCTTCGAGCCGCTGTGGAACCGGAAGTACGTCGACCACGTCCAGATCACGGTCGCCGAGAGCCTGGGGGTCGAGGGCCGGGGGGGATACTACGACCATGCCGGGGCCGCCCGCGACATGGTCCAAAACCACCTCTTCCAGCTCCTCGCGCTGGTGGCCATGGAGCCGCCGGTGACCTTCGACGCCGACGCCGTGCGGGACGAAAAGGTGAAAGTGCTGCGCGCGGTGGCGCCTCTCGTCCCCGACCGCGCGGTGCGGGGCCAGTACCGGGCGGGGATGGTCGACGGGCGGCCGGTGCCGGGATACCGCGAGGAACCCGACGTGGATCCCGCCTCCCGCACGGAGACGTTCGTGGCCCTGGCGCTGATGGTGGAGAACTGGCGCTGGGCGGGGGTCCCGTTCTACCTGCGCACGGGAAAGCGTCTGGCCAAGCGGGTGAGCGAGATCGCCATCCAGTTCGCCCCGGTCCCGCACCGCTTCTTCCGGGCGCTCGACCTGCCCGATGTCGAGCCGAACGTCCTGACCCTCAACATCCAGCCGGACGAGGGCCTGGCGCTCACCTTCGGCGCCAAGGTCCCGGGTCCGGCGATGCGCATCCGCACGGTGCACATGGACTTCCTCTACGGGTCCGCCTTCGGCCAGGCCCCCGAGGCCTACGAGCGGCTCCTGCTGGACGCGGTGCACGGCGACTCCACGTTGTTCACCCGCCATGACGAGGTGGAGGCCGCCTGGGCCTTGCTGACGCCCCTGCTCGAGACGTGGGCCGCTTCGGCCGCCGAGCCGGTCGGCTACGAGGCGGGATCCTGGGGCCCGACCCCCGCCTTCGATCTCCTCGCCCGCGACGGCCGACGCTGGCGCCGCCTGTAGACGGCATCGGGCTCCGCAACGAAGGAGGCACACGGCATGACGAGGCGATGGCAGCGGCGGCTCGACCTGGCCGCTTTTTCGGCCCGCGCAGTCGAGGAGACCTGGGCCGCCCTCCGGGAGGCGGTCCTGGACACCCTGGGGAAAGATCCCGGCAACCGGCCGCGGGCCCGTCGGCTCGTCCTGGTGACGGTCGCGCGGTATGCCGACACCGACCTCGACGGCGCGTTGGAGACGGCGGCGCGCCGGTTCCCGGGTCGCCACATCGCGGTGGTCCGGGATGCCCCGCCCGCGGCGGAAGGGGTCGACGTGGCCTGGTTCACCCCGGAAGGCTGCGGCGACTCGGAAATGGTCCGTCTGGTCCTCGCCAGGGCGCGGGCCCGGCACTGGGCCGAATTCATCCTGCCCCTGTTCGTGCCCGGCCTGGTGACGTATCTCTACCTGCGCGACCCCGGCGTGGCCGCGGACGGCACGGCCACGGCTCTGGCGGGGATCGACCACGTCGTGCTCGACACCACCGGGGCGAGGGATCCCGCCGCAGCCTGGCGGGCCGTGCTGGGCAGTCTTCCCGCGCGCCCGGCCGTCTCGGACCTCGCCTGGACCCGGCTCACCCCGTGGCGGCAGGCGCTGGCCGCCGGATTCGACCCGCCCGCACGCCGGGCGCTGCTCCCGCGCCTCGAGCGCCTGGAAGCGGCGCTGGAACCCGGGGCCACCGCCTGGCTGGTCGCCTGGCTGGCGAGCCGGCTCGGCCTCGAGGCCGCGGGAGCGGGCGCGCTCCGCCAGCCCGACGGGCGACGGATCGAGGTGGCCGCGCGGCCGCCCGACCCCCAGCCTCACGTCCGTCTGGGCGCCGCCGGGGCCGAGCTCCTGGTGGCGCCGCACGGCCCGCGGCTCGTGGCAACCTGGAGCGACGAGGCGGCCCCCGGCCACGAACGGGCGCTCGGCCCGCAGGACCTGGGGGCCGTGCTCGCCGACACCTTGGCGCAGGGGTTCGACCCCGTCTTCGCGGAGGCCCTGGCCTGGCAGACCCGGGAGGAGACGGTGACCCGTGCGTAGGGTCCGGGTCACCGACGCCTGGGTAGCGGCCGCCACGGCCGTCCTGCAGGAGGTGATCGCCGGGGCGCCGGCGGCCCGGACGTGCCGGATCGCCCTCGCCGGCGGCGAGACGCCCCGTCCCTGGTACCAGGCCCTCGCCCGCACCCCCCTGCCCTACGACCGCCTGGAGCTGTTCTGGGGCGACGAGCGGGTCGTGCCCCCCGACCATCCCGACTCCAACGCCGGATGGGCCCGCCGCCTCTGGCTGGACCACGTGCCCCTCGACCCGGCCCGCATCCACCCGTGGCCGACCGAGAAGGAGCCGACCGACGCCGCCCGCGCGTACGCCGATACGCTCCGGCGTGCCTTCGGCGACGTCGACCTTCCGCGCTTCGACCTGGTTGTTCTGGGACTGGGAAGCGAGGGCCACACGGCTTCCCTCTTCCCGGGTTCCCCGGCGCTCGCGGCGCACACCTGGACTGTCGCCGTGCCCGTGCCGGGCCGGGGTGTCCGCCTCTCCCTCACCCTGCCCGTCCTGTCCGCTGCCCGTCGGATCCTGTTCCTGGTGACGGGCGAGGCCAAACGCGAGGCAGTGCGCCGCACCCTCTCGCCCCGCCCGCACGAACCGACCACGGTGGCCGCCCTGATCCGGGCAGAGAACGTGGACTGGGTGCTCGACCCCGCCGCCGCCCAAGATCTTCCGCCGGGACTGGGCGCCCGCCCGTGACACGCCGCGTCCGATCCGGAGGGGTTCCACGTCCGCCCGTTGCCGGACGGCGACCGGGAGGGTCGCGCGGTTTGAGCCGCGTTCGCGTCCCGGTCGGTCCGCCGCCCGGGGGCGGGTCGCGTCCGGAGGCCAGGGGGTCTGCCTAATAGGCGGTCCACCCGGCGTCCGCGACGAGGATGGCCCCGTTGACGAAGCTCGCCTCGTCCGAGGCCAAAAATACGGCGACGGCCGCAATCTCCTCGGGCTTTCCCGTCCGCGGATTCAAGCCCATGCCCGCCATGGCGGCCTGCACGCCGAGGGACGCCGGATCGAGCCGGGGATTGGCGCCCATGATGTTGGTCTCCACGCCCCCCGGCGCGATGGCGTTGCAGCGGATGCCGAAGCGCGCGTACTGGTACGCCACGTTCTTGGTCAGGCCGACGAGCGCGTGCTTGGACGCCGTATAAGCCGCCCCCGCCCGCGACCCGAACAGCCCGCCGACCGACGCCGTGTTGACGATGACGCCGCGACCCTGCTGCATCATGATGGGCAGCGCCTTGCGTATCGCGCGCATCGGCCCCGTCACGTTGACCGCCAGCACGCGGTCCCACAGTTCGTCGCTGACCTCGTGCGCCGGCACCATCCCGTCCATGATGCCGGCGTTGTTGACGAGGATGTCGAGCGTGCCGAACGCCTCGACGGCCACGTCGATCATGCGCTCCACGTCCGCCCGCACCGCCACGTCGGCGACGACCGCGACGGCCCGCCCCCCGTCGGCCTGAATGGCCTGGACCACGTCCTGAAGCTTGTCCTCCACGACGTCCGCGGCGACGACGCGGGCGCCCTCCTCCGCAAAGCGCACGGCCATGGCGCGCCCCATGCCGGACGCGGCCCCCGTGATGACGGCCACCCGATCACCCAGTCTCATGGAAAACCCTCCCTGGCGGAACCTTCCTCGGCGCAGCGGTTCGCGACGGAAAGGCGGGTTCCTGCCCTGAGAGGGTGCGAGGAACGCACGGGCCGTCCCGACGGGCGGGACGGCCCGGCGGGGCAAGTGCGGACGGCCGGCCGCAGACCCCGGCTTCCGACCCCCGGGGACCCCGGCCTCCCGGCGCCGGCGGCGGAGGATCTCCGCTAACGAGGAGAGCTAGCGATGACATCCGACGCGGGGTCCGCGCGGGGTTGGCGGGCGGTGTCGGTGCATGCCGCCGTGTTTTGCGTGGGCCCTGACCGCTGCGCGCCGGCGGCTCGCGACGGCCTACCGGGTGGTGTTCGGCTCCACGGCGGTCGCCGGTCTTGGCCTGCTGCTTCGGCTCGTTTGGTGAGGGAGCGATCGGCGGGCTTCTCCCTCCGGCGCCGCGACCGTTGCGGACCGGCCCACGCATCCCCCCTCCCGCCTCGCGTCCCGGGTCGGCTGACGCCGCATCGCCGCCTACTTACCGGCCCATTCCGGAATCGTCCCGAGCTGCTTCGCTCGCCAGCCCATTGCGCAGCGGGCCATCTTTGCCCGCCTAGCCACAACGTGATATCATGACGCCGCCACGCGGGGGGGCGAGTCGCCATGGCGCGGCGCATTCCGATTCTCTTTAGCGATGCCGAGATGGACCGGCTCCGGCGGGTGGCGCAACGCCACGGCGTGTCCCTGGCGGCTGTCGTGCGGGAGGCCGTGAACCGTTACGTGCTGGAGGCCGAGCGTCCCGACCGCGCCACATTGTATGCGCGGTCCTGGGCCGTCGTGGGAGCGTTCGCCTCGGGGAGCGCGGATGGGTCGACCGCGCATGACCGTTACGTCGCCGACGCCTTCCGGACATGACGGTGTTTGTGGACACGTCATCCCTGTATGCCCTGCTCGACGCCGACGATGCGCATCATGCGGAGGCGCGAGCGGCCTGGCAGCGTCTCGCGGCCGCGTAGGCAACCCTCGTGACCCACAGCTACGTGCTCGTCGAAACCATCGCCCTGGTGCAACACCGCTTGGGGCTGGCCGCCGTGCGCGCCCTGGTCGACGTCGTGGGTCCCCTGCTCACGGTGGTCTGGGTCACCGCGCCGCTCCACGAGGAAGCCCTGGCGGCCACGTTGGCCGCGAACGCGCGGCATCTGAGCCTCGTCGACCAGGTCAGTTTCCTGGTGGCCCGTCGCCGGGGCTGTGACGCGGTCTGGGCCTTTGACGACGATTTTGAACGCGCCGGCTTCACCTGCTTCTAGGCGCTTGGCCCGCAGGCCGGTTGGGCTCGGTCGCCCTCTGCGGGCCGTCTCTCAGTCATTCTGCCTCAATTGGTCGGTTTGGCGCTCGCTCCCGTAAGCTTGTCAGAGCGGACGCTCACGCGCCTTGGCCTCGCCGTGAACCCGGATATGCTGAGTGGGGACCCGCATCCGCCTGCTCAACCCGCGGCTCCGGCCCCTGGTCGCGCGGCTAAGCCTCTGAATCCGCCGGGGCACAACTCCTGCCCGGCCGCACCCGCACGGACGGCGGCGACGATGCCTCTCTTGCTCGACCCGTGCGCCACGAATCGAGCCGAGCCAGACAGGGTGTTCCGTCGGCATCCAGATCTGCGGGTCAAGTCCCAATGGAGTTCGAATGTCGGAACCCGCGACGCGGCTCTGCCGCCGGCTGGCGGCATCTGCCTCGCCTGGGAATTCGGGACGCGGCGAGCCGCCGGAAGGCGTCCCTCCGGAGACGCGGTGCGAGTCCGGTCGGGCTTCGGTCAGGCCCGTTTCGGCAGGCGGAGGATGGCCGCCACCGCGAGGGCTGCGAACAGGATCTCGAGGACGATCGACACGGTAGCCAAGGTGCCGGTCGGCATCGGGAGTGGCAGGACGCTTCCCCGACCGGGAAGTCCTCCGGGAGGAAAGTGACCGGACCCGAACGCGTGGGGGAAGGCGCCGGGCACCCGGGTGCCGAGGACAAAACGCCGGAAACCGCTCGGACGTCCGAAACCGAGCAGGAACCGGCTGAATGCCGGCACAAGGTCCATCGCGAGGCGTGTCAGGGCGGCCCCGCCGGCCGCCACCATCCCCAGGTTCCATCCCCACCGCGCGTCGCGCAGGACGCCGACGAAGGCCCCCAGCGCCAGCAGGACGTCCAATCCGAAAAGGGCACCCATCAGCCGGTTGAACAGTCCCACCTGAAACATCAAGGCCAAGTGGATGTAGGCCACCGCGAGGAGCAGGACGCCGCCCCCGATCCGGAGCGCCAAGACGTTCGCGGGCCCACGGGCAGATTCCTGACGGACGGCCATCGGCGCAGGACCTCCTCGAAGCGGGGTTGCTTGGTGGATCAGGGCGCGCCCACCGTGTTTCACCTTTTACCAGACGATTGTTGCCAAAATATAAAGATCCCGGGTGCGGCGACCGACGGCCCGCCGTCGGGGACACCCCGCCGACGGGGTCCTCAACTCTCGGGTCTCCCTGTCCGGAACAGGACTCGCCCTGTGTGAATCGAATCCTGACACCACGCCCAACCGGGCTGTGACAGACGTCACCGTCGTCGAGTCGGGGGAGGAGGGGGGAGCAACTATGGCCCAAGACACCCGGGCCGCCGGCCCAAACCACGCGGAACGGCTGGCCTGCCCCGCCTAGGCGACGCCTTCGGCGCCGGCCCCAGGCCCCGAGGTGCCCGGCACCTCCGGATCGCCCCCGGCAGACCGGCCTTCCCGCTCATTGCCCACGAAAGGAGTCCTGCCCGTGTCCCTCCAGTTGGACCTGCCCGACGTCCTGCGTCCCTGTCTCGAGGGCGCCTACGATCTGCACGTCCACGGCGCCCCCGACGTGATGCCGCGCAAGGCCGACGACTTCGAGCTGGCCCGGACGGCCCGCGAGGCCGGGCTGGGAGGCTTCGTGCTCAAGTCGCACCACGTGCCTACCGCCGACCGGGCGACTCTGGTGCGCCAGGTCGTCCCGGGCGTGGACGTGCTCGGATCGCTCACGCTCAACCACTTCGTCGGCGGACTGAATCCTCAGGCCGTGGAGGTGGCGGCCCGCCTGGGTGCCCGGGTGGTCTGGCTGCCCACCGTGGATGCGGCCAACGAGGCGGGCGTGCTGGAGCGGGATCCCAAGACCCGTCCGTACTGGGCGACCATACAGGCCGAGCTCAGGCAGCGCGGCCACCTCCGGCCGCCCATCGCCGTCCTGGACGCGGACGGCCGGCCCGTCCCCGACCTCCTGGCGGTCCTCGAGGTCGTGCGGGACCACGGGATCGCCCTGGCCACCGGCCACCTGAGCCCCCGCGAAATCGCCGTCGTGGTCCGCGCCGCGCACGACCTGGGCATCAAGAAGATCATCGTCACTCATCCGGAGTTCCCCGCCGTGGGACTGACTCCCGCCCAACAGCAGGAACTGGTGCCCTACGGCGCTGTCTTCGAGCGGAGCTTCAGCACCGCCGAAACGGGCAAGACGAGCTGGGAGGCCGTCTTTGCGGCGACCCGGGCCACGGGTCCGGCTCACAACCTCATTTCGACGGACCTCGGACAACCCCACGCACCCTACCCCGTCGAGGGTCTGGCGCTCGCCATCCGCCGGTTCGCCGAGGCGGGGTTCGATCCCGCCGTCATCCGGATGATGACCGTCGACAATCCCCGGCGTCTCGTCACGCCGGACTGAGCGTCACGTGCGGATGACGAAGTCTCCGGGCGGCCTGTCCGGCCGGGGCTCGGTCTCGACCGCGTCGACCCGGGCCAACGGCGGGCCGACCCGGACCCATGCGAGAAAGCGCTCGACGGCTTCCGGAGTCCCCTGGACCTCGCACTCGACCGTGTCCCGGGCGAGGGCGTTCTTCACATAGCCGGTCAGGCCGAGGCGGCGGGCCTCGTCCGCCGCCGCCTGACGGAATCCCACCCCCTGCACGCGACCCCGCACACGCACAAAGAGCCGCACCATCCCGCCTCCTCGGGCCCCTTCGTCTCGGCGACGGGACCCGTCTCCATCATACCGGGGGCAGAGCGGCGGGGGCGCCCTACGCTTCGAAGGCCGCCCGGTCCCGCTCGGCGAGGGTCTGAAGCGTCCGCCACTCCTCCTCCACTTGGTGCTCGGCCTCCGCGAGCCGCTCGGGGTCGGCCAACAGATGCCGGAAGCGGGCCTGGCGCTCCAGGAAGCGGACCAGCGGGAGGACCGGGCCGGGTTCGTAGGTCAGCCGCCACCGCCCCGAAACGACCTCGTACAGCGGCCAGAAGGCCGTCTCCACGGCTAGGCGGACGACTTCGACGCTGTCCCGTGGTTCGGTGCCCCACCCCAAGGGACAAGCACTCAGCACGTTGAGGAACGCCGGGCCGTCCGCGGCCGCGGCGCGCCGGACCTTCAGGCTCAGATCGGCGAGGTGGGACATGGCCGCCTGGGCCACGTAGGGGATGTGGTGCGCCGCCACGATGGCCGTCAGATCCTTCCGCCGGCTGAGGTTGCCCGCTTCGCGGGCACCGACGGGCGTGGTACTGGTGCGCGCGCCGAACGGGGTCGCGCCGGAGCGTTGAATGCCGGTGTTCATGTAGGCCTCGTTGTCGTAGCAGACGTAGAGCAGGCGGTGGCCCCGGTCGAGCGCGCCGGAGAGAGCCTGCAGGCCGATGTCGTACGTGCCTCCGTCGCCGGCGAACACGACGAACGTCACCGGCCCGTCGGCCAGCGGCGAACCGCGGCGCCGAAGCGCCCGCCACGCCGCCTCGATGCCGCTCATGACGGCCGCCGCGTTCTCGAACGCCACGTGGATCCACGGGACGTTCCAGGCCGTGTCGGGATAGCGGGTGGTGGCCACCTCCAGGCAGCCGGTGGCGTTGGCCACCACGACCGGGGTGTCGATACTGTTGAGCACGGTACGCACGACCGCGGGGATCCCGCAGCCGGCACAGAGCGCGTGGCCTCCCAGGAAGCGCGGAGCCCGCTCCTCACGGCGTGCGAGGTCCTTGAGGGTCAGCGGCGTAACCTGCGGTACGCTCACGGCAATCCCTCCTCGTCGCGGCCATCCCGTCCCCGATCGGCCGTCAGAAGACCACCGTTCCCCGTCCGAGACCCAGGTACGTAACCGACGGCCCGTCCCGGCCGGCCCCGGCCAGGGCCTGTTCAATGTCCTCGGGCGTGATGTCCCGCCCGCCGAGTCCGGCCACGAAGCTCCTCAGCTGCACCCGGCCGCCCAGGCACGCGGCCAGGTCGCTGTAAAGCGGCGTCATCGCGCCGGGGGCCACCGCCCGCTCGAGCACCGCGACGCGCTGGCCGGCCTTCAGACGTCGGGCGAGGAGCGAGGCCGGAAACGGGCGGAACAGCCGGATCTTCACCAAACCCACGGCCTCACCGCGGGCGCGGAGCCGGTCGACCACGTCCTTGGCCGTCCCCGCCGCGGACCCCATGACCACCAGGACCCGCTCCGCACCTTCCAGGCGGTACGGCTCGACCGCGTCGAGGCGCCGCCCGGTCAAGCTGGCATAGGCGTGCGCCACCCGCTCGTGGGTCACCAGCGCCCGTTCCGTCGCCTGCACCAGCTGGTGCCGGAGTTCGAAGTAGCTGTCCGGCATGGAGAACGCGCCCACCGTGACCGGCCAGGCCGTGTCCAGAAGCGGCAACGGCACCCGGTAGGGCCCCACAAATGCCCGCACCTCCTCGTCCGGAAGCATCACGACCGGCTCCGCGCTGTGGGTGATGGTGAAGCCGTCCTGACCCACCAGGACCGGGAGCATGACCGCCGGATGTTCGGCGATCCGGGGCGCCATGATCATGAGGTCGTAGACCTCCTGGGCATTCTCGGCGAAGAGAATCACAGCGCCGGAGTCCCGCGCGAGCATGGCGTCGGAGTGGTCCGCGTGGATGTTGATGGGTCCCGCCAGCGCCCGGTTGCCCAGGGCCGTCACCACCGGTGCCCGGAGCGCGGCGGCGATGTACAGGACCTCGATCATGTACGCCAGACCCTGCGAGGCCGTTGCCGTGACGCTGCGCGCCCCGGCGAGGGCGGCCCCGACGGCCGCGCTCATGGCCGAGTGCTCCGACTCCACCCGGACCAGCTCGGTATGGACGCGCCCGTCCGCCACGTAGCCGGCGAACGTCTCCACGATGGGCGTCTGCGGCGTGATGGGGTAGACCGCCATCACATCGGGGTCGATCTGCCGGAGCGCCTCGGCCGCCGCCTGCGCGCCGGTCAGAAGCCGCGGGAAAGCTTGCGGATGCCGGGCGTTGGCCACGTCAGGGCACCTGCCCCATCGCCGCCTCGGGCACCATGGTCAGCGCTCCCGTGGGGCAGACGGCGACGCAGATCGCGCAACCCTTGCAACGGTCGCGATCGATCCCGCGGAAGACCGCATTCTCGACGTGGACGGCCCGGTCGGGACAGTACGCCCAGCACAGAAGGCAGTTGACGCACCGCGTCAGTTCGGCCGCCGGCGCCAAGCCGTCCCGCCAATTGCCGGTCCGGGGCCGCGCAGCCGGGTCCGGGACCACGCGCCCGCCGGGGACCCGGTAAGGGTGGAGCGCGCTCATGCGGCCCGCCTCCCCGCGCCCCACGCATAGCCGGCACGCACCGCCTCCACCGTGGCCTCCACGACCGTCGGCGAAAGCCGCGGGCCCAAGAGATCCCGTACCGCGCGTTCGAGGGTCCCCGGCGGCACGTCGCCCAGAGCCGCCGCCAACGCCCCCACCAGGACCGCGTTGACGTGCCGGACGCCGGCCGTGCGTGCCATGGCCGACGCGGGCAGGCACCACACGGGTCCGGTGTGGCCGGTGGCCCGCCGGACCTCGTCGGGCGTTCGATTCGTGTTCACCAGTAACAGGCCGTCCGGGCCGAGTCCGCGGACGGTGTCCGGACCGAGCAACGTGTCGTCCAAGACGACGACGAAGTCGGGCCGGTGGACGCCGTCGTGGCGGC
Organism: Actinomycetes bacterium; assembly: GCA_023565505.1. Taxonomy (GTDB): domain Bacteria; phylum Bacillota; class Sulfobacillia; order Sulfobacillales; family JAIMBI01; genus JAIMBI01. Next base: position 23,841 of record JAIMBI010000003.1, read on the forward strand.
GGATCGGCTGGTCATCCACACGGTTGTAGGCGGCCATCGGGGCTCCGCTCCGCTCCGGGCCGTACTCCGGAAACGCTTGGACGTGCCGGCCGCCCGCCAGTTGGGCGAGGGCGAGGAGTTGGGACGCCGTCTTGGCGCCCTGGCCCCCCCGGCCGTGCCACCGAATCTCCACCATCTTTCGTCGCCCCCATGGCCGCCGCCCGGGGTCAGAAAGCCGCCTTCGCCGTTACGCCCGCGGCACGACCCAGTGCGAGCCCCGCCGCGAGCGCCTGCAGGTTCACCTCCAGGAACTCGGCCTTGACCCGGGAGCGGACGGCCCGCTCCAAGCTCGCGGCGCCGACGACGCCGGTCAGCGCCGCCAGCGCCCCCAGTCCGACGATGTTCATGGCCAGCTCGTCGCCCGCCTCGCGGGCCCGCTCCTTGAGCGGCAGGGACAACAGCCCCGGCTCGGCCGCCGCCTCGATCGTCGCCTCGACGATCCGAAGGCCGTCCGGGGCAATGATGTGGCCGTAGCGCTTGAACCCGTCCCGCGACAAGCACAGGAGCACGTCCGGAACGTCCACCGCGGGGAAGGCGATGGGCTGCGACCCGATCACGATCTCCGCCTTGGTCGCCCCGAGCCGCGCCTCCGGCCCGTACTCCTGCGTCTCGGCCACCTCCCGGCCGTCTTCCATGGCCGCCTCCGCCAGGATGGCGCCGGCCAGCATGATGCCCTGGCCGCCCCGCCCGGTCAGGCGGATGCGCACCGGATCCCGCCGCCCGTCAAACACGATACGTCCCTCCCATGCGGGCCACGTGCTCCGCGTAGCGCGCCGTGTACTCCGGCCGCCGCTCGGCGCGGAACACCCCCGTCTGGAGCGGCCCCACCAGGTCCTCGCGGCGGATGAGCCGCGCGCCGCCCTCGGTGACGTCCCGCTCCCACAGCAGGAGGTCCGCCGCCTCGCCGATGCGGTTGAGCCGACCGAAATAGGTGGGGCATTGGGTCAGCACCTCGACTAGGGCGAAGCCGGGATGGCGGATGGCCTGCTCGATGTACAGCGGCAACTCCTGCATGTCGAACGTGGTGGTGCGCGCCACGTACGTCGCCCCGGCGGCGAGTGCCAGTTCCACCGCGTCGAACGCGTTCTCGAGACTGCCCGCATGGCTGGTCGTCGTCTCCGAGCCGACCGGGGTGGTGGGCGCGACCTGCCCGCCCGTCATCCCGTAGATAGCGTTGTTGTACAGGAGCACCGTGAGGTCGATGTTGCGCCGTGCCGCGTGAAGGAAGTGGTTGCCCCCGATGGCCAGCGCGTCGCCGTCGCCCATCACCACGACCACGGTCAGCGAGGGTCGGGCCAGCTTCAGGCCGGTGGCGAAGGCCAGCGCCCGCCCGTGCGTGGTGTGCAGGCCGTTGACGGCCAGGTAGAAGGGTGTCCGGCCGCTGCAGCCGATGCCACCCACGACCACCACCTGGCTCGGGTCGCGGTCCAGCTTCTGCAGGACCGCAGCCAGGGCGGCCACGATGGTGCCGTTGCCGCAGCCCGGGCACCACACGGTGGGCAGCATCTCGCGGCGGAGGTAGCGGTCGATGTCGACCCCGAGCCTAGGCATACGCCCGTCCTCCCTTCCCCCACACCCCGGCGACGTCGCGCACGAACCGGGCGATGTCCTCGGGCGCGAACAGCCCCCCGTCGGCCCGTGTCAAGGCCCGGACCGGCGCCCGGCCGCCGACGGCCGCCTCGACCGCCAAGGCCATCTGGCCGAGGTTCAGTTCCGCCACCACGACGGCGTCAACCTGCTCTGCGAGGGCCGCAAGGGAGGTGCGGGCCAGCGGCCACAGCACCTCCAGGTCCAGGAGACCTGCCCGCACCCCGACGGCGCGGAGCGCGTCCACGGCCTCCTGGGCGGCGCGGGCGGTGATGCCGTAAGCCACGATGCCCACCTCGGCGTCGTCGAGACGGTAGCGCCGCACCCCCTCGGCGAGTTCGGGATCCCGCTCGATCCGCTCCGCCGCCGCCCGGAGCATCCGCTCCGTCTCGCGGCCACTTCCCGTGCGGGGCAGGCCGCGGACGTCGTGGGCCAGGCCGGTCACCACGACCGGCGGGCCGGCCCCGAACGGCACGAAGGGCGCGCCGCCGAAGCGCGGGGCATCCGGCGCCAGCACGGGCCACGTCCGCGGGGTCGGCGGGCCCGGGGGCGGCAGGTCGACCGGTTCGCGCATGTGCGCCACGACGGCGTCGAGCAGAAGGACGACGGGCTGACGATGGCGTTCGGCGAGGGCGAACGCCCGGCGGGTGGCCTCATAGGCCCCGCGCACGGACGAGGCGGTCAGCACGATGGCCGGCCGGTCGCCGTGGCTGCCGAACCGCGCCTGCATCACGTCGCCCTGGGCCGGCAGGGTCGGCAGCCCGGTCGAGGGGCCGCCCCGCTGGGCGTCGACCACCACGCAGGGCGTCTCGGTCATCGCCGCGTAGCCGATGTGCTCCTGCATCAGGGAGAAGCCCGGCCCCGAGGTCGCCGTCATGGCCCGGGCGCCGCCCCAGGCGGCCCCGATGACGGCGGCCAGTGCGCCCAACTCGTCCTCCATCTGCAGGAACACGCCGCCCCGCCGCGGCAACTCGCGGGACATCTCCTCCATGATCTCCGTCGCCGGCGTGATGGGATAACCCGCATAGAAGTCGCAGCCCGCGGCCAGCGCCCCCTGCACCACGGCTTCGTTGCCCATCACCAGTCGCTTGGCCATGCCCTCATCCCTCCCCGTCCCGGTCCAGCACGAAGACGAAGTCGGGGCAGCGTCCCGCGCAGGCGCCGCAGAAGAGGCACGCCCCGATGTCGGTCACGACGATGCAGTCGGCCTCGTCGAGCGCCAGGATCTTGCGGGGACAGGCGTCCAGGCAGAGCTCGCAGCCCTTGCAGTAGGCCCGCCGCACCACCAGCCGGGCCGTCCCCTGGGCGTAGGTCACCGTCGCCTCGGGGGAGACCGCGACCGAAAGCCGCGCCGCCATTCAGGACACCCCCCGCCCGGCTCCGCTCAGCACCCGGTCGATGCCCCGCGCCGCGATCTTCCCCTCGCGGACGGCCTCGACCACCGTGGCGCCCCCGTTGGCGGCGTCGCCGCCCACGAAGTAGCGGGGATGGGTCGTCTGCCCGGTCTCGGGGTCCCGGACGATGCGGCCGTGCTCCAGGCGAAGCCCCGGAATCCATTGGAGGAACTCCGCCCGCGGACGCTGTCCCACCGCCAGCACCACCGTGTCCACGGGGAGCACGAACTCCGTGCCCGGCACCGGCTCGGGGCGACGCCGTCCGGACGCGTCCGGCTCGCCGAGCCGCATGTACTGCACGAGCACGCCGGTCACGCGGCGGGTGCCGAGCAGGCGGACCGGCTGGGTGAGCCAGGCGAAGTGCACCCCCTCGGCCTCCGCCTCCGCCACCTCATGGCGGAAGGCCGGCATCTCGGCGGCGGTGCGACGGTACAGCACGGTGACCTCCCGGGCCCCGAGCCGGACCGCCTCCCGGGCCACGTCCACGGCGGTGTTGCCCCCGCCCACGACGGCCACCCGCTCCCCGACGGGCGGCCTCCGCCCGGTCTTGAGGGCCTCGATGAAGGCGAGCGACTTCCAGACACCCTCCAACGTGTCGCCCTCGTAGCGGACGTCCGCGTCCTCCCCGAGCCCCACGCCCAGGAAGACCGCGTCGGCCGTGTCGGCGACGGCGGCCAGCCGTTCGGGCGAGTCGATGCGGAAACCCAGGCGGAAGGTGACCCCCAGCGTGACGAGGCGCTCCATCTCGGCCGGCAGGGGATCCCGCACCTGGCGGTAGGGGGCGATGGCGTAGCGGACCAGGCCGCCGACCTCCGGGCGTTCGTCGTAGACCGTGACCGCGTACCCCGCGCGGGCCAGCTCGGCCGCACAGGCCAGCCCGGCCGGCCCCGCGCCGATGACCGCCACCCGACGGCCGTTGGGGGGCCGCTCCGGCAGGACCGGGTCCAGTCCCCGCAGGAAGGCTTGGTCGACGGCGTACCGTTGCAGCCGCCCGATGTCCACCGGCCGCTGCCCCGCGGCCTCGAGCACGCACGCCCCCTCGCAGAGCACCTCGGTGGGGCAAACCCGGGCACAGGTGCCGCCCAGGGGGTTGGCCTCGAGGATGATGGCCGCCGCGCGCTCCACCTGCCCCCGGGCGACGGCCCCGATGAAGCCCGGCACGTCGATGTCCGCCGGGCAGGCCACGGTGCACGGCGCCGGCGCGTACGGCCCCCCGCACTCAAGGCACCGGAACGCCTCCATGACCGCCTCGCGGTCGTCGAGGGGCGGCTTCAGCTCGCCCGTCAAAGCCCGCTCGGGGTCGGGATCATGGGCGAGCGCCCACAGATCCGGTCGGCCCCGCCCCTTCCTCAGGCTCGGAGCGATTGGTTCGGCTCGCATGTCCTTCCCCTCCCGCTGCCGGTGCCGGGCGTCCCGCCCCGGACGAGCCGTCCCGGCACGGAAAAAGGCCCGAGTCCCCGCCGAGGCCCGAGCCCTGCCGGCGTCCGGCCGGCTGGTGCCGGACGCGCCACCGCATTCCCCCCCTGCCCGCCGGCCGTGCGGTCCCGCCCGCTCGCCTGCTGCCGGCGGCCGCCGGGCTCCCCGCGCGAGGCCTGACTCCCCGGAGATTCCCCAACGAGGGGTCCATCGCGCGCACCCACCCTTCCGACGCCGGCGCGCCCGCCGGCCGCCGGCGTCTGTCCGCCACGTCTTGGCTTCACCCCCACGAAACACCCGCGGCCGACCCGGCAACAGGACCTTTCGGGCAATCCCCGACGGGTCGTTGGACCCTGGAGGGCGACGCCGTTCGACCCGGGTCCCACCCCGGGCGCCGGCGGACGCCCCAGGGGGAGGGGGGCCTCCCGCGGCGGCGGGGCGCCGGGACGGCGGGAGCCCCCGACGCGACGGCCCCGGCACGGACCGCTGGGTCCGTACCGGGGCCGTCGGCGCGGATGGCGGGCAAGGGCGCGGGCCGGGCGGGATCCCGCGACCGGGAGTCAGCCGGAGCACGCGGCCCGGGACGCGCCCAAGGCCGCGGCATAGATGGTGGTCCAGCGCCGCCGCTCCAGGGCGGCGTCGTAGTGGCGTTCGACCCAGCGACGCAGGCGCCGGCCTTCGTCGGCGGCCCGCTCCGGGTGCTCGAGCAGGTCGCGGCACGCCGCCACGAACGCCGCCGGGCCGTCCACCAGGCGTCCGGCCCGCGCGGGTTCGAGCAGGTTCCGGTTCCCGGGGATGTCGCGGGCCACGATGGGCCGCCCGCAGGCCATGGCCTCGAGGAGGGCGTTGGAGACCCCCTCGGTGTACGAGGTGTTGATCACCACGTCGGCGGCGCGGTACCAGCGCGGCATCGCCTCGCGGCTCACCGCCCCCGGCCAGGCCACCCAGGACCGCTCGGCGACGGCGGCACAGACGGCGCGCCAGTAGTCGGGGTCGCGGGCCGGTCCGAGCAGGACGAGGCGGGCCGGCACCCCCGCCGCCCGGAGGGCCTCCACCCAGGCTATGGCTTCGAGCGTCCCCTTGACGCGCCGGCCGCCGCCCACCAGGAGCAGGGCCGGGTGCTCGAGCGGCACGCGCTCGCCCTCGGGGGCGAAGGCATGGTGGTCGACGCCCGGGGGCACCCAGCGGACCGGCGCCGACCAGTCGGGATAGCGGGCCACGAGCCCCTCCGCGGCCTGGCGGCTCAGCGTGGTGTGAAGCCGTACGGCTCCCAGCGCCCGCCGGGCGGCGGGGTCGAGGGGTTCGGGGTCCTCGAGGTCCGTCCCCGTCCAGGTGGTCACCAGGCGGGCCGGGTCCACGCCGCGCGCGAGCAGGACGAGACCCGCCCGGCGGGCGTTCAGGGCGTGGTAGAGGTCGGCGCCGGACTCGGCTTCCGCCACGCGGGTCAGGCTCGCCCGGTGGCCCAGGCGCTCGGCCACGGCCGCCAGGCGGGCGCCGTACACCCAGTTGCCGCCCGCCTCCGGCGTCTCGTCGGGGACCACGATCGCCAAGCGACCCATCTCCCGCCTCCTCCGCGGCCGTCCCGTCCCGCGGGACACGAGGACGACGGACGCTTCCCCCGCGTCCTATAGCTGCCATGATGCCCGCTTACGCGTCCGGGAGCAACCGGTATACTGTTCTTGCATGGTCCTGCGCCGTGCGGGGAGGGAGCCGCCATCGACCTCGACGACCTTGCGTTGTTCCGGGCCGTGGTCCACTGCGGCAGCGTCAGCCGCGCCGCCCGGCAGTACGGGTACAGCCAGCCGGCGGTCAGCCGCCGCCTCCGACGGCTCGAGCGGGAGGTCGGCCACACCCTGCTCGACCGGTCGACCGTGCCGCTCCTCCCCACCGCCGTCGGCCGGCGGTTCCTCGCCCTGGCGGAGACCGTCCTCGACGCCTGGCGGACGTTCCAGACCGAGGCCCTGGGCGCCCCCGTCCTGGCGGGCCGCCTCGAGGTGGCGGCCAGCTCGGCGCCCGTGGCCGGCTTCGCCTCCCGCGTGCTGGCGGGCTTCGTACGCCGGTATCCCGGGGTCAAGGTCGCCCTGAGCACCCTTTCCTCCCGGCGGGTGGAGGAGACCCTGGTGGCCCGCCGGGCCGCCGTCGGCTTCATGGGCTGCCCCCCGGCCGACTGCTGCCTGGCGGCCGAGGCCGTGGCCTCCGACGAGATCGTGCTCGCCGTCCCCCTGACCCCCGAGTTCGAGACGCTGCCGGACCCCCTGCCGCTCGACCGCCTTGCGTCGCTGCCGCTCGTCCGCCGCGAAGCCGCCTCCGGCACCTGGGAGACGGCGGAACGGGCGCTGGCCGCACGGGGCGTGCGGCTTCAGCCGGTGGCCGAGGTCGACTCCGCCGAGGCGCTCTACGCCGCCATCCAAGCCGGGCTCGGCGTCGGGTTCGTGTCCCGGGAGGCGGCGATGCGCCGCGCCGCGGGGGCGTTCCGGCTCCTCCGCCTCGGCGGGCCGGCGCTGGTCCGCCCCCTGTACCTCGTGTACGACCCCCTGGTCCTGGCCGAAAACGCCGTCGCCGCCACGTTCCAGCGGTATGTGCGGGAGTGGGCGGCCGTGCCCGAGACGGTCTGACCGGACTGCCAGGAGATTCCCAGCCCCGGCGCGAATAGCTTCGTGCTTCGTCCAGGTCGGGCCGCCCGCGCGGCGGCCGTGCCCAGCTGAGGGAGGAATCTGCCGTGGCCGTACCCGGTGCCGTGACGCATCCCGAACTGCTCGAGACCCAGCACGTGACCTACGCCGGCCAGGGCGCCACCATCTCGGCGTACCTGGCCCGCCCCCGCAGCGGCGGTCCCTATCCCGCCCTCATCGTGATCCACGAGGCGTTCGGCCCCAACGAGCACATTCACGACGTGACCCGCCGGTTCGCCGCACAGGGGTTCGTCGCCCTGGCGCCCAATCTGTACAGCCGCGGTCCGGCCTTCGACCCCGCCGACCGAGCGGCCGCGATGGCCGCCATGTTCGCGCTGCCCGACGCGCAGGCGGTGGCCGACCTCGAGGGGGCGGCGCGCTTCCTCCGGGAGCAGCCCGGCACCACGGGCAAGGTGGGCTGCATCGGGTTCTGCTCCGGCGGCCGCCAGACGCTGCTCCTCGCCTGCTCCAGCACCGTCCTCGACGCCGCCGTCGACTGCTGGGGCGGGTTCATCACCCGGGCCACGCCGACGGACGTCGTGACCGAGACGCGGCCGGTGCCCGTCATCGACCTGGTCGACCGGCTGGCCTGCCCCCTCTACGCGGTGTTCGGCGCGGAGGACGCCAACCCGTCGCCCGCGGACGCCAAGCTCCTCGAGGAGCGGCTGGCGGCGGCGCACAAGACGTATACGGTGGAGATCTTCCCCGACGCGGGGCACGCCTTCTTCGCCGACTACCGCGACACCTACCGGGAGGCCGCCGCGTTCGCGTTGTGGCCCAAGGTGCTCGACTTCTTCCGCCGCCACCTGGGGGGCGCCTCGGCATGACGGACGCACCCGGAGCGCGGCCGGTGGGGTTCATCGGGCTCGGGGCGATGGGCGGCCCGATGGCCGCCAACGTCTTGAAGCGCTTCCCGGTGATCGCCTACGACGTGGTGCCCGAGCGCCTCGCCGCCGCCGTGGCGGCGGGGGCCGAGGCGGCCTCCGGGCCCGGCGAGGTGGCCGACCGGGCCGACCGGGTCATCACCATGCTGCCCGGCAGTCCCGCCGTGGAAGCGGTCTACCTGGGATCCGACGGCCTCGTCGCCCATGCCCGGCCGGGGCAGATCTTCATCGACATGACCACCTGCCACCCGGCCACCACGCGCAAGGTCGGCGCGGCCCTCGCCGCCCGCGGGGCCGAGCTGCTCGACGCGCCGGTGGCGCGGACCCGGGAGGCGGCGCGCCAGGGCACCCTGGCCATCATGGTGGGGGGATCCGAGGCGACGCTCGAGGCCTGCCGCGACCTCCTGGCCACCATGGGGACGGACATCGCCCACTGCGGTCCGCTCGGCACCGGCGAGGTGGTCAAGCTCGTCAACAACCTCATCCTGTTCAACACCGTCGCCTGCCTGGCGGAGTGCCTGCCGCTGGCCCAGTGGCACGGCGTGGCCCCGGCCCGGCTGGTGGAGATCCTGTCCCGCGGGTCGGCCGCGAGCTTCGCCCTCGCGAACCACGTGGGCCAGGCCGTGCTGGCGGGCGACTTCGCCCCCGGCAAGTTCTCCGTCGCCTACGCGCTGAAGGACGCGGACTACGCCCTGGCGCTGGCCGAAGAGGCCGGCGTGCCCCTCTACCACGGGGCCCTGACCAAGGCCCGCCTTCAGGAGGCGGCCGCCCGGGGCCTCGCCGACCACTACTATCCGGTGCTGTTCACCCTGACCGAATCGCTGCTCGGCGTCGCGTTCCGCCGCGACGCGCCCGGCGGCCCGCCGCCGGATCCCGCCGCGGCTCACGGCGGGGCGGGTGCGATACCATAGAGACCGCCGGGACGACCCGGCACGAGGAGGCAGACATGGCGTCCTGGAAGATCATCCCACTGCACATCGGCACGCTCGCCCCGTACGACAAGAGCGTGTTCACCTACGGCCGAAACGGGGGCGTGCGCATCGAGGCCCCCTGCATCGTCTGGATCGTGACCGACGGCCGCACCACGGTCGTCGTGGACGCCGGTCCCTCGCTGCCGGACCGGGCCAACCGGGCCCACGGGCCGTACACCTGCCCGCCCGAGCAGACGCTGGCGGCGTCCCTGGCGCGGGTCGGCGTGGATCCAGCCGCCGTCGACGCGGTCATCCTCTCCCACCTGCACTGGGACCACGTGGGCGGCGTGGACGTGTTCAGCCGGGCCCGGTTCTACGTCCAGCGGGAGGAGCTGCGGGCGGCCGTCGCCCCGGTCATGACCCAGCGCATCGCCTACGAGGTCGGCCTGGCCGGGCTGCTCCCCACGTGGATGACCGTCTTCGACCGGATGGAGGTCCTGGACGGCGACCACGTCCTGGCGCCGGGCCTCGAGATCCTGACCCTGCCGGGGCATACTCCGGGCATCCAGGGCTTGTTGGTGGAGACGGGGATCGGGCCGGCCCTCATCGCCAGCGACGCCATCCCGCTGGTGGACAACTGGGAGGGCGACCGGACGCTCCGGCACATCCCCAACGGCATCCACGCGGACCTCTACGCCTACGAGGCGACGTTCAAGAAGATGGAGGCACGGGCGCGGTGGGTGCTGCCCGGCCACGACGGCCGCGCGTTCGACCCCGAGCGTTACCCCTTCCTCAAGGGCGCGACGGGGGACTGAGCCGCCCGGCCGCGCGGCAACCCAACCGGATCAAGGAGTCGATACGGTGCAAGCGTCCCAAGTGTTCTGGCAACTGACCCCGGATCCGGCCCCCGCGCCCGTCGCGGCCGAAGGCCCGCTGCCGGCCGCGACCGCCGTCGCCGTCGTGGGCGGCGGCCTGACGGGCCTGTCCGCCGCCCTGACCCTGGCCGAGCGGGCCGTGCCCGTCCTCGTGCTGGAGTCCGGCGCCCTCGCCGACGGGGCCAGCGGGCGCAACGGCGGCCAGGTGCTGACCGGCTTCAACGTGGGCATCCGCGACCTCGTGCGCCACCTGGGCCCCGACACGGCCCGGGAGCTCTGGCGCCAGTCCGTCGCCGCCGTGGACCGGGTGGCGGAATGGGTCGAGCGGTACCGCATCCCCTGCGACTTCGTACGGCACGGCAACCTGCAGCTGGCGGACAGTCCGGCGACGTTGGACGACTTCGCCGCCGAGCGGGAGGCGCTCGCCGCGGCGGGGGTCCCCGCCGAGCTCCTCGACCGCGAGGAGACCAGCCGCCGCCTCGGCTCCCGTTTCTACGTCGGCGCCCTGTACGACCCCTTGGCGGGGGGCATCAACCCGTACCGGTTCGCCCTGGGCCTCGCCGCCGCCGCCCAGGCGGCCGGCGCCGTCCTCCGCGCCCACACGCCGGTCACCGCCGTGGAGGGCCGGGGCCCCTTCGTGCTGCACACGCCGGCGGGCCGGGTGCGCGCGGAGACGGTGCTCCTCGCGGCCAACGCGTTCGCCGGGGCGTTGGACCCGTTCCTGGCGCGACGCATCCGGCGCCTCGAGGCCTCCATCATGGCCACCGCCCCCATGCCGGAGGCGCTGGCGGCCCGCGTGCTGCCCGGGCGCGAGACCGCATTCGACAACACGGCGCGCCTCCGCTATTTCCAGCGCACCGCCGACGGCCGGCTGGTGTTCGGCGGCCGGGTCCACGACGCCGCCCGGCGGGCCGCGGCCCGGCAGCTGTCCCGGGCGCTGGCCGACGTCTTCCCGGAGGCGCGCACCCTGGGGGCGGCCTACCTGTGGAGCGGTCCCATCGCCCTGAGCCGCGACGGCCTGCCGCACCTCGGCCGCACCCCGTCCGGCCTGTACTACGCCGCGGGGTACTCCGGCCACGGCGTCGCCCTGGCGACCTGGCTCGGCGCCCAGGCGGCGCAGTGGATCCTCGCGGGCACCGCCGATTGGCCGCCGTGGACCGCGCTCGCCTTCCCGGTCTGGACGGCGGACGAGCGGCGGAGCGCGCCCGCCCTGGTGGCCGAGCGCCCGTGACGACCCCGGTCCTGACCCGTTACGGCGACGTGGAGCGGACCATCGCCGAGGCCGTCGACCGCTGGTTCCGCCGCGGCCCGTTCTTCCGCGCCCTCGGGGCGGGCGTGCTGGAACGGCCGGCGCTCCGCTACTTCGCGGTGCAGTACGGCCACTACTCGCGCCATTTCCCCCGCATCCTGGGCGCCGCCATCGCCGCCGCCGAAGGGGACGCGGCCTGGTGGGTCCCGCTGGCCGACAACCTCTGGGACGAAGCCGGCCGCGGCGTGCCGGGCCACACCCACCAGGACCTGTACCGCACCTTCCTGGTCTCCGTGGACCCCGAGGCGGACCTGGACCGGGAACCCATGGGCCCCGGCGTGCGCCGCGCCGTGGACCGGTTCCTCCGTTTCTTCCGCCGGGCGACGCCTCTGGACGCCGTGGCCGGCGTCGGCCTCGGCTCCGAACTGTTCGCCGGCACGGTGATGGCCTGGATCCGCGACGGTCTGGCCCACCCGCACTACCAGACGCCGCGGCCGCTCGACCTCCGCTTCTGGCACGTCCACGTGACGGTGGACGAGCCGCGCCACTACGCGCTGCTCCGCGGCATCCTGGCCGCCCACGACACGCCGGAGGAGCTGGCCCGCATGGCGGCCGTGGGCCTGAAGCTCGCCCGCTGGGAGGCCGTGATGTACACCGACATCTGGCGGGAGAGCCGCCGGCTCGTCTGACCGCCCGCGGTCCCGCGGGCGGGCCGGAGATCCTCCGCTCAGGGTGCCGCGGGTCCGACGACCTGCAGCACTTGGCCCACGGCCACCAGGCGGTCTTGGCCGTCGACCACGCGGACCAGGTAGGCGGTCGTCCGCCGTCCGCCATGGAGTCGCTCGGCCGCGGCGGTCACGGTTCCCCCGGTGACGGGGCGCAACAGCTGGCAGGTGACCTGGGCCGTGGCGAACCGCTGGTCGGACGCCAGGCCCGCCATGGTGGTCCAGCCGGCGGCCGTGTCGACGAGGCTCGCGAGGGCACCGCCGTGCAGGACGCCGTAGGGCATGGTCAGGGCGGGCGCGAAGGTCAGGCTCACGACCGTGCGCTCCGCGGCCCACTGCACGCACCGCATGCCGAGGTGCGCGGCGTAGGGGTTGGGCGGGGGTTCGAGTGCACCCAAAGCCGATCCCTCCTCGCGGACGGCCGACGCCTGCCGGGGACGGTCCCGCCGGCCGTCCGCCCCGGGCGGGGCCGTCGCCGCCGCCCATCATAACGCACCCCGGGCCCGACGGCCGTTGCGCTGGCTTGCGCTCTTCTTCGGCGCCCGTCGCCGCCGGGGGCCGGCGCCCGGGCCGGGTTGTGGTACGGTTGAACCGGACGCCGACGTGGCCAAGGAGGTCCCCATGCCGCTCCGCTCGCACCGCCTCGACCTCGGACCCTACTGCCGCACCGTCCCCGAGCGCCGCCTGCTTGAGGCGTTCCTGACTCTCCTGGACCGCCGGCCCTACGACGCCATCTCCGTCCTCGACGTCGTCGAGCAGGCCCACATGTCCAAGTCCGCCTTCTACCAACGCTTCCACAACAAGGCCGACCTCGCCCGGACGCTGTTCGGCACGGTCCTGACGGCCCTTTTGGACCACGTGGGGCGGGCCATCGACGCGGAACCCGAACCCTGGCGCAAGATTCGGGCCGGACTGCAGGCCTACGTGGACCTGTGCCTGGATCACCCCGGGGCCGGCCGTTTCCTGCTGTTGTCCGCCCCCGGGACGCCGGCCGGGTTCGAATCGCTGCGGCTTTCGGCCCACCGTACCTTTGCGGACATGATCCGGACGCGGCTCCGGTTCCCCGCCGCCGACCCGAAACGCTTGGAATGGCTCGCGGCCGCCATCGTGGGGGCGGTGAACGAGGCCGTGGTCCACGCGTTGCTCCAGGCCGAGCCGCCGGATGCCGCGGAGCGGGCGGAACTGGTCGACTGCCTGAACCAGGTCCTGGTCCACGCCGTCCTGGCGGTCACGAGCGCCCCGTGACGCGGTGCGACCGGGCGCGGCCCAGGGGCCAGGTACGCCTGTGTACTTCGCGGGGCGTGGCGCGGCCCGGCAAGCCGGCCGTCGAGGAGCCGGCGGCCCCGGAACCCTTGCCAACGGCGTCCCGAGCGGCTATGACGGAAGGAGTCAGACAGTACGTCGTCGTACCGATCCGGCGACGACAGGGTTCGGCGGACCCCCCACGGCAAAGGAGGAGCGCATGGCACTTGATTTCTCGCTGACCGACGAGCAGCGCCAGATCCAGGAGATGGCCCACCGGTTCGCGCTCGAGGTCATCCGGCCGGAAGCCGCCTACTACGACGAACACGAGGAGACGCCCTGGCCCATCATCCAAAAGGCGGCCGAGGTGGGCCTGTACGGGTGGGAGCTGCTCGCCTCCGGCCAGAGCGATCCCACCGGTCTCACCCTGATGCTGGTCAACGAGGAGTTGTTCTGGGGCGACGCCGGCATCGCCCTGGCCATCATGGGATCCGGCCTGGCGGCGACGGCGGTGTTCGCACAGGGTACCCCGGAGCAGATCCGGGAGTGGATCCCCCGCATCTACGGGACGCCGAGCGAACCGAAACTCGGCGCCTTCTGCGTCACCGAACCCGACGCCGGTTCCGACGTCTCCTCGCTGCGCACCCGGGCCCGCCGCGACGGGGACGACTGGGTCATCTCCGGTACCAAGCAGTTCATCACCAACGGGGGCATCGCGGACGTACACGTGGTGGTGGCCACGGTCGACCCGTCGCTCGGCGTCCGCGGCCAGGCGAGCTTCCTGGTCGATCGCAACGAGACCCAGGGCCGGCTCCGAATGGGCCGGAAGCTCAGGAAGCTCGGCATCCGCGCCTCCCACACCGCCGAGGTGGTGTTCGACGAGGTGCGCGTGCCCCAAGACCGCGTGCTGGGCGGCCTCGAGCGCCTGGAGGCCCGCCTGGCGCGGGCCCGGGAGGGGCGGAGCACCGGCCGGTCGGCGGTGGCCCTGCAGACTTTCGAACGGACCCGGCCGGTCGTGGGGATCCAGGCCGTGGGCATCGCCCGCGCCGCCTACGAGGCGGCCCTGGAGTACGCCAAGACGCGGCGCCAGTTCGGGGTGCCCCTCCTCCAGCACGAGGCGATCGCGTTCAAGCTGGCCGACATGCGGACCGCCATCGACGCCGCCCGGCTGCTCTGCTGGCGCGCGGCCTGGATGGCGGCGCAGGGCCAGCCGTTTTTGCACGGCGAAGGCTCGATGGCCAAGCTCAAGGCCGGGGAGACCGCGGTGTGGGTCTGCGAGCAGGCCATCCAAATCCACGGCGGCTACGGGTACATTCGCGACTACCCGGTGGAGCGGTACTGGCGGGACGCCAAGGTCTGGACCATCTTCGAAGGGACCTCGGAGATCCAGCGCCGGATCATCGCCCAGGCCCTGGCCACCGCGGACGACTAGGCCGCGACGCACGGCGCGGGGCCCGGCGGCGCCCCGGACCCCGCGCCCCCGCGACCCGGACCGGGGCGAGGCGGCCGACGCCCTACAGGGCGCGGACGACCCACTCGGCCGTGGCCGGATTGGTCGCCACCGGGATGTCGCGGACGTCGCAGACGCGCAGCAAGGCGGAGACGTCGGGTTCGTGCGGGTGGGCGAACAGGGGATCCCGGAAGAAGAACAGCACGTCGATCTCCCCCTGGGCGATGCGGCTGCCCATCTGCTGGTCGCCGCCCATCGGCCCCGGCATGAGCGCGTGGACCGCCAGGCCGGTCTCGGCCGCGACCTTCTGACCCGTGTGCCCGGTCGCCCACAGTTCGTGTCGGGCGAACCGGTCCCGGTGGCGGGCCACGAAAGCGACCAACGCGGCCTTCTTGGTGTCGTGGGCGATGAGTCCGACGCGCATCGCGCTCGCCTCCCTCCGCCCGCCGTCGCCGGATCCGGGCGGTCCTCCCCCATTATACCGGCCGGCCGCGCGCATCCGGTCGCGGTTGCGGGCGGCTCGCCCGATGGGAAATAATCTCTCAAGCGAGGCGGGCCGGAGACCGGCCGCCGCATCCGACGAGCGAGGGAGGGAGGCCCGGCCCCCGGGGTCGGGCGGGCGATGACGGCACACGCGGACCAGGGCTACTACCGCTATCCCACCATATCGGGCGACACCATCGTCTTCGTGGCCGAAGACGACCTCTGGGCGGTCCCGGCGACCGGCGGCGTGGCCCGGCGCCTGACGGCCGGGCGGGGTCCGGTGACCCGGCCCCGTTTCACCCCGGACGGCTCGACGCTGGTCTTCCTCGGCCGGGAGGAAGGCCAGACCGACCTGTACGCGATGCCGGCGGCGGGCGGCCCCATCCGTCGCCTGACGTTCGTCGGCGAGGTGGTCGCGGTGGCCGGCTTTACCCCGCAGGGCGAGGTGGTCTACGCGTCCACGGCCAAGGTGCCCTTCCGGCATCCGCCCGAGCTGTACGCCGTCCCCGTCCACGGCGGGGAGTCGCGCCGGCTGCCGTGGGGTCCGGGCTTGGCCGTCGCCTTCGGTCCCGACGGCGGGGTGGTGCTCGGCCGGCACACCCAGGACCCGGCCCGGTGGAAGCGGTACCGCGGCGGAACCGTCGGCCAGATCTGGATCGACCGGGACGGTTCGGGGGAGTTCCGCCGCTTGGCCCAGCCGGAGGGGAACCTCGCCAGCCCGATGTGGGTGGGGCGCCGGATCTTCTTCCTCTCCGACCACGAAGGGGTGGGCAACCTCTACTCGGTGCGGCCCGACGGCACGGACCTCCGCCGGCACACGGACCACGACGACTTCTACGCGCGCAACGCCTCCACCGACGGCCGGCGGGTGGTGTACCACGCCGGCGGGGATCTCTTCCTCTACGACCCCGAGACGGACGGCACGACCCGGGTGCCCGTCGAGTTCCGGAGCCAGCGGACGGCCCGCGAGCGCCGCTTCGTGGACGCGAGCCGGTTCCTGGAGGACTACGTCCCCCATCCGCGAGGCGAGCGGCTCGCGCTCGTCAGCCGGGGCCAGCTGTTCGCCCTGGCCGTCAAGGGCGGCCCGGTGACCCACGTCCCGCCGGGATCCGGGGTCCGCTACCGCCTGGCGCGGTGGGCGGACGAGAGCGGCCAGAGCCTGGTCGCCCTCGACGACCGCACCGGCGAGGAGCGCCTGGTGCGGATCCCCCTCGAGTCGGGACCCGTGCCGGAGGACCCGCCCGTCGTGGCGGCGGCCGACTTCGGCCGCGCCCGGGAGCTGGCGGTGGCCTTGAAGACCGGGCGGCTCGCCCTGGCCAACCACCGGTTCGAGTTGTTCGTGGTGGACCTCGCCACCGGGCGGGCCGAGAAGGTGGTGGAGAACCGCTACGGGCCGCCGACGGGTCTCGCCTGGTCGCCCGACGGCCGCTACCTCGCCTACAGCGCGCCGGAGAGTCCGCACCTCCGGGCCCTGTACGTCCTCGACGCCGAGGCCGGCGCCGTGCACCGGATCACCCGGCCGGTGCTCGAGGACGTGGCCCCGGCGTGGGATCCCGACGGCCGGTACCTCTACTTCCTCGGCCGGCGCGTGTTCGACCCGGTCTACGACAACCTGACCTTCGACCTGGGCTTCCCCCGCGGCATGCGTCCCTACCTGGTCACCCTCCGGGCCGATGAGCCGTCGCCCTTCGTGGGCGCGCCCGACGCGGCCGACGACGCGTCCCGGGGAGGCGCCGAGCGCCGGGCGGAGGGCGACGGCCCGGCCGAGCCGCTCCGCATCGACTTCGACGGGATCGCGGACCGCGTCGTGCCGTTTCCCGTCCACGAAGGGCGCTACGGGCAGATCGCCGGCATCCCGGGCAAGGTGCTCTGGACCAGCTTCCCGGTGGAAGGCGCGCTGGAACGCAACGTGCTGACCCCCGCCGTGCCGGCGGCCAACGGCACCCTCGAAGCGTGGGACCTCAAGGAGCGGAAGCTCGACACGCTCGCCCACGGGGTCACCGACTTCCGCCTGGCGCCGGACCACAAGACCCTGGTCCTCCGCCGAGGTCTCACCCTCCGGGCGGTGCGGGCCGGCGAGAAGGTGGACGATAAGCCGGGCGACGGGCCGCCGCCCGGGACGCTCGACTGGCACCGGGTGTCGCTCGCGGTCGACCCGCCCCGAGAGTGGGCCCAGATGCTGCGCGAGGCCTGGCGGCTCATGCGGGAGCATTTCTGGACGGCCGACATGTCGGGCGTGGACTGGGAGGCGGTCTTTCGGCGCTATGCGCCCCTCCTGGCCCGGATCACGACGCGGGGCGAGCTGTCCGACCTCATCTGGGAAATGCAGGGCGAGCTGGGCACCTCCCACGCCTACGAGATGGGCGGGGACTACCCGCCCGAACCGAATCACCCCCGCGGCAGCCTCGCCGCCGACTTTGCCTACGACGCCGCCGAAGGCGCCTGGCGGGTCACGCACGTCGTGCGCGGGGATCCCGGCACCGAGGGGGCGGACTCGCCGCTCCGCGCCCCGGGCGTGGACGTGCGGGAAGGCGACTTTCTGCTCGCCGTCGACGGGGTCGCGGCGACGGCGGACCAGCCTCCCGAGGCCCTCCTGGTGAACAAGCGGGAGCGCGAGGTGGCCCTGGTCGTCCGTCGCCCCGGCGGCCAGCCCCGCACCGTCACGGTGCGCACGCTGGGTTCGGAGACGCAGGCCCGCTACCGCGAGTGGGTCGAGGCCAACCGCGCCTTTGTCCACGCGGCGAGCGACGGTCGGGTGGGCTACGTCCACGTGCCCGACATGATGGCCCGCGGGTTCGCCGAGTTCCACCGGAGCTTTTTGGCCGAGGTGGACCGGCCGGCGCTCATCGTCGACGTCCGCTTCAACGGCGGGGGCCACGTCTCCCAGCTCCTCCTGGAGAAACTCGCCCGCCGCCGCCTGGGCTACGACGTCCCCCGGTGGGGCGTCCCCATCCCCTATCCCGCCGACTCCCCCGCGGGTCCGCTGGTCGCCGTCACCAACGAGTTGGCCGGGTCGGACGGCGACATCTTCAGCCACGCGTTCAAGCTCCTCGGTCTCGGACCCCTGGTGGGCGAACGCACGTGGGGCGGGGTGATCGGCATCGAGCCCCAGGCCGCTCTGGTGGACGGCACGGTCACGTCGCAGCCCGAGTACTCCTTCTGGTTCAAGGACGTGGGCTGGGGCGTCGAGAACTACGGCACCGAACCGACCATCCCGGTCGTCTACCGACCGCAGGACTACGCCGCGGGCCGGGATCCGCAACTGGAGCGGGCCGTACAGGAGGCGCTGGCCCTGCTCGCCGTCCAACCCCCGGACAGCCCGCCCGACGAGCCCCGGCCCCGCCGGGCCGTGGGCCCCCTGCCTCCGCGACGCCGACCATCCCCGCCGCCCGCCGGGGCGCCGCCGGTCTAGGCGCCTTGGGGCGAGGCGGCCGCGCCCCACTGGCGGGCCACCTCGTCGCGCACCACCTGCCGGCAGAGGTCCACGAACGCCTGGACCGCCCGCGTCGGCTCGCCCTCCATCCGCGCGATCTGCACCGGCCGGCGCAGCCGCGGGGCGGTCAGGGGCAGGACCCGGAGCAGCCCGGCCTGCTCCTCCAGCGCGACCGTCGTGCGGGGCACGACGGAGATGCCCAGCCCGCTCTCCACCAGACTCTTGATGGCCTGGATGCTCTCCAGCTCCATGGCCACGCGGGGCACGAACCCGGCCCGCCGGCAGGCCGTCAGGAAGATGGTCCGGAGCCCGAAGCCGACGTCGAGGAGGATGAAGTCCCGTTCGGCCAGCTCCGCCAGTTCCACCCGCCGCTGGCCCGCCAGGGGATCGTCGGGCGGCACGATGACCACCAGCTCCTCCTCCCACAGGGTCTCGATCTCCATCAGCGGCACCTGTTCCAGGCTCGTGAGGATGGCCACGTGGATCTGGTGCGCCTCGAGGGCGGCCAGCAGGTCGCGGGACCGGGCTTCCAACAGGGTGAGGCTCACGCCCGGGAAGCGGTCGCGGAACGCCTTCACCACCGTGGGGATGAGCGACGCGGTGAGCGTGGGCATGGTCCCGATGGCCAGGTGCCCGCGGCGCAGCCCGGCCAGCTCGTCCAGGTCGTTGGCCATCTCGTCGAGCTCCTGGAACACCCGCCGGGCATGGCGCAGCACGATCTGTCCCGCCTCGGTCAGGCGCACGCCCCGGGGCAGCCGGTCGAACAGCGTGGCGCCGAGCTCATCCTCGAGCGCCTTGAGCTGGGCGCTCACCGAGGGCTGGGCGACGTGCAGGCGGGCGGCCGCGCCGGTGACGGTGCCGGCCTCGGCCACGGCGGTCACGATCTCGAGCTGCCGGAGTTCCATCGCGGTTCCCTCCCCGCGGTCAAGCAATAGCGGATCTCTATGTCAGCCATTGTACATATATATTTCACATATCGGTAGCCGTGCGGTATCAAGGAGATGGAAAAAGTTTTCGCCGGACGAAGGGGGAGGAACACCATGAGCGCCAGTCTTTCCCAAGCCACGAAGCCTGTGACCTACCTGTTGGTGGCCGGCGCCGAGGTCGACGGACCGACCCGCGCGGCGGCGCGCTGGATCCGGCACGTGGCCGAAGGGCGGCCGGACGTGCGGGTGGTCATCCTGCACCGGCGGCCGAGCACGGCAGCCGTGACCGGTCCGGGGTCCGCTTGGCCGGCGGTCGACGTCCCCTTGGGCGTCCTGGAACAGAACACGGCGGAGCGCGTCCGCCGGGAGCTTTTGCCCGAGCTGGGTGTGGATCCCGCACGGGTGGAGTCGATCCTCGGCGGTGAGGGCCGTCTGGACGAAGAGGTGGAGTGGGCCCTCCTCGCGGCGGGTCCCGTGGACGCCGTGGTCGTCGGCGAACCCACCCGCGGGACGGGCTGGCGCTGGCGGCGCGCCTTGGCCCGCGTGGTGCACACGGTACCCGTGGTGACGGTGGCCGAGGAAGCCGTGGCCACCCCGCTCCCCCAGGCCGGCTGAGTCCGGCCGGGGACGTTCGGCGAGACGGTCTTGCGCTCCTCCCTCCCAACGCCGCACACCGATTCGTCGGTGTGCGGCGTTTCATCGCTTTCGTGTCTTTTCGAGCCCTTTCGGGTTTGTCCCAAGCCCCCCACGCCGGCCCCATCTTCTGGTATGATGCTTGCCGATGTTGTCGGGCAGGGAGCGGGTGCCATGACGGGTTCCGACAGAGCAAGACTCCGGGCGCGCATCGAATGCCTCAGGCAGCAGCTCAGCGCGCTCGTCGCCGAACGCGGCACGTTGGGGGATCCCGATGTCCTTGCCCTGTCCGCCCACCTGGACGGGCTCGTAGTGCGTTACCTCAAGGCGACGTACGCCGTGGACGCCGTGGCGGCGCCGTACGCGCGGAGCGTCGGCGACACTAGCGCCTGAAGCGGATTCCGGCCCTCAGCCGGTGTTGCGGACCCCTACGGCGATGCCTTCCATGGTACCCGCCAGGACGGCCAGGGCGTCCGGGTCCGGGTGCCTCCGGTAGCGCTCCAGCCACGCCACCTGGAGCGCGTGCAGCGGGGCGACGCGGGGATGCCGCCAGGTGATGGTCGCCGACAGGCTCGGTTGGTGGGCGAGCGGCCCTTCCTGGCCGGTCAGCGCCGCCAACGCCGCCGCCAAGCGCCGGTGCTCCTCGAGCAGCCGCGGCCAGAAACGGTCCCTAAGCGCCGCGGGCGCCAGGTCCTGGTACCAGGCGGCCACGCGGAGATCCACGCGCGCCAGCGCCAGCTGCAGGTTGTGGACCAGCGTGGTCCAGTAGGGCCACGCGCGGACGTACCGGCGCAGGCTCCGGAGCAGCGCCGGGTCCTCGAGCGCCATGGCGAGCGCCGTCCCCGCGCCGTACCAGGCCGGCAGCAGCAGGCGGTTCTGGGTCCAGGCGAAGACCCAGGGGATGGCGCGGAGATCCTCCCAGCGGAAGTGCTCCCGCCACGCCGGCCGCGAGCCCCAGTTGAGCGCCGTCATCTCGCGGATGGGCGTCACCGCCAGGAAGTACTCCCAGAAACCCGGATCCTCGACCAGCTCCCGCCAGGCGTGGTAGGCCCGGCGGGCCAACCCGTCCGTCACGGCCTCGGCCTCCGGGTCCGGCAGGTCGGACGGATCCAGCACCGCTTCCACCTGCGCCGTGATCATCAACTCCAGGCTGCGCCAGCCCAGTTCCGGCAGGAGGAACTTCTGCGACAGGACCTCGCCCTGCTGCGTGAGCCGGAGGGGGAGGGTCCGGCACTCCGGCGGCTGCGCCCGCACCGCGTACGAGGTCGGTCCCCCGCCCCGGCCCAGGGCCCCGCCCCGCCCGTGGAAGAACCCCGCCGCGAGCCCGTGCCCGCGCGCCCACCGCGCGATGGCCCGCTGGGCCCGGTAGATGCCCCACGTGGCCGCAAACGGCCCGGCGTCCTTGGTACTGTCGGAGAATCCCAGCATGACCTCCTGATACCCGCCCCGGGCCGCGAGGTGCTCCCGCCAGGGCCCTACCGCCCACGCCCGCTCGAGCACGTCCACGGCGCCGTCGAGGTCCGCCAGGGTCTCGAACACCGGCACCACGTCGAACGTCAACGCCGGGTCGACGGCCCGGGCCAGCACCAGCGGGGCCAGGAGGTCGACCGGGTGATGGGCCATGCTCACCAGGTAGCGGTGGGCGCCGGCCGGCCCCCAGCGGGCCTGGTAGCGGGCCAGCACCTCCAGGGTGGCCCGGAGGTCCCGGGTCACGGGCGTGGCCGGCCGCCACGCGGGCGGCTCCGCCAGCCATCCGGCGGCGGCCCGCAGCAGGTCGTCGGGGGGGAGGTCCGCGGCGGCGCCCGCCGCCAGTTCCACCAGGGCCTGCCGATGCACCCGCGCGTGCTGGCGCACGTCGAGGGCCACGAGGTGGAAGCCGAACACGTGCGCCTGGCGCACCGCGCGGTGGAGCTCCGCCGGCCGCCGGGCCGGATCCGGGTCCCAGTGGCGGGCCAGCTGTTCGAGGTCGGCGACGAACTCCTCCGCCCGTCCGTAGCCCGACCCGGCGCCGGCCCAAACGCCCGTCGGGGTCGCGGCCACCTCGGTGGCGACCAGCCGCGCCCGGATGAGGCCCACCGCCTGGCGGAGCGGCTCCAGCGGGTACCGGTGGGCCAAAAGCGCCGCCTGCTCCGGAAACCGCGCCCCCATCAGGGCTACCCACCGCCGGACCGCGTCGGGGTCGTGGATCCGCCCCGCCCCCGCCGACACGACCGCCTCCAGCCGCTCCAGCACCCCGAGCCAGAGCTCCCGCGCCACCTGGTGGTGCCGGACGAGCGCGTGCAGCGTGACCGCCGCGTCCACCCCCGGATGGCCGTCGCGGTCCCCGCCGATCCAGGAGTCCACGCCCCATGCGGGCGCCTGAAGCCCCCGGGACCCGAGCACCGCCTCGAGGGCGTCGAGGACGTCCGCCAAAGCGTCGAACAGCGTGTCCCGCACATAGACCAGCCCGAGCTCGATCTCATCCCCCACCGCGGGTCGCCGGGGCCGCTGGTTGGGCGTCCGCCACAGCACTCGCACCGCCTCGCGCACGGCCGCCTCGTAGCGGGCCCGCTCCACCGGCCCCCGGGGGATCCGGCGCACCTGGTCGGCGATCCGGCGCACGTGCTGCAGGACCGTGCGCCGGGTGCTCTCGGTGGGATGCGACGTCAGGACGAGGCGCCCCCGGAGGGCCGGCCAGGCCGCCGGATCCGGCGCCGCCGCGGCCAGCCGCGCCGCCAGGTCCTCGACGGAGCCTCGGGGCGGCGTCCCGGCCTCCCGCCGGGCGCGCACGCGATCCAAGCGGAACAGGTCCTCGGCGAGATTCTGCAGGCGCAGCCGTTCCGTCACGTAGCGCACCAGCGCCGCGGCCGCGCGGGCGTCCGCCGTCGGCGGGGCCGGGCGCCCGGCGGGATCCCCGCCCGCCTCCTCCAGCGCCGCCGCCCACCGCGCCAGGGGCCACGTCTCCTCGTCGGCGACGACCCGGTCCAGGGCGGCCCAGAGGGGTTCCTGATAGCGGCGCCAGCCGTCGTGGCGCGCCAGCGGATGGACCGACACCGGCCCACCTCCTCTCGACTTGGGAGGGATTATCCGGGATTCGGACCCCGGCGTAAAGGCCACGGGCGCCCGCCCGCGCCTGCGCCGGCGTCCGGGTCCGCTCTTCCAGCATGTGGGATGGTCAGGGATTTTTGCATCGGATGCCGGACCCTGACAGGGTGAGCCGGCTCATCGCCCGCAAGGTCCGGGCATGTCCCGTCCTGCGGTCTGACAAACCGGGTCGCCGGCCGGTAGACTCGGCGTCGAGCCAAATCGCGGGCCGCCCGGCCCGCGACCGGGGGACCCAATCTCCCAGGGGTGAATCCGCCACACCGCGGAGGGGCGACTCTCGCGCGCCCCAACCCGCCAGCTAACCCCGGCGGCTCCACGCGAGGAGGGTTAGACTTGCCGAAAGCATCGCGGACCTGGGTGGCCGCCCTGTCCAGCAGCGCGCTGGGTCTCGGGGTCCTGGCCACCGCCCCCAGCACGTTCGCCGCCTCGACCGCCCCGGAGGCGGTCGCCCACCAACCGTCCGCCGCCGCGACGACGCCGGTCCTCGCCCGGGGTGACCGGGGCAAGGCCGTCGCGCGGCTTCAGGCCGACCTGCGCCGCCTCGGCTACGTCATGACCGGTCCGGTCGACGGCATCTTCGGGCCCAAGACCGCGGCGGGCGTGCGCGCCTTCCAGCGCGCGCACGGACTGCCGGTCACCGGCGTGGTCACGGCCGCGGTGTGGGCCGCCCTGACGCGGAGTCTCGCGGACGGCTCGACAGGATCCGCCGGCGCGGCCGCGCCGGCCGACTCGACCGCCACGCCCCTGCTGGCCCGGGGCGACCGGGGCCGGTGGGTCGCCACGCTCCAGGCCGACCTGCGCCGCCTCGGCTACACCGTGACCGGTCCGGTCGACGGCATCTTCGGGCCCAAGACCGCGGCGGGCGTGCGCGCCTTCCAGGAGCACGAAGGCCTCCCGGCGACGGGGACGGTGGACCGGGCCACGTGGCAGGCGCTGGTGCAGGCGGTGGCCCGGGCGCCGGAGGCCCAGGGGCAGAGTTCCGCCGGTCCGGCGGCCCAAGCCGGGCCAGCCGCCGCGCCGACGATGATCGCCGGGCACCGGGTGGTGGCCGTCCACCACATGCTGGCGACGGCCTACGGACCGAGCCTCCAGGACAACTATCCCTACGGCCCGACCGACTACTTCGGCCAGCCGCTCCAACCCGGGATGGTAGCCGTGGACCCGTCGGTCATCCCGCTCCGATCACTGGTGTACGTGACCGGCTACACCGACCCGAACCTGCCCGCGGGCGGCTTCGTGGGCCGGGCCATGGACACCGGCGGGGCCATCAAGGGGAACCGGATCGACATCTATATGGACGCGGGGCCCCGGGCGGTCTCCAACTTCGGCATCGAACCGGTGTCCGTCTACGTCCTGGCGCCGTAGCGGCGCCAGGGCGACGGCCGCGGGCCATCCCGCGGCCGTCTCACATCTCGCCCCGGCTCCCGCCCCAGGCTTCGCACCAGGCGGCGTACACCGTCTCGTCGAAGGCCACGCACCGGATCTCCTGCACCGCCCGGGCCCAGGCGGCCGCGCCGACGAGCGTCGCCGTGGCCACCGCCAGCGCCTCGCGCAGGGGATACCCGTAGGCGCCCGTGCTGATGGCCGGGAAGGCGACCGTAGCCAGGCCGGCCTCTTCCGCCAGCTTGAGGCTGTACGCGTAGGCCCCGGCGAGCAGGCGCGCCTCGCCGCGTCCGCCGCCCTGCCAGACCGGCCCCACGGCATGGATGACGTAGCGGGCCGGCAGGTTGAAGCCCGGAGTCATGCGGGCTTCCCCCGTGGGACACCCGCCGAGGCGGCGGCAGGCCTCGGCCAACGCCGGGCCGGCCGCGCGATGGATGGCGCCGTCCACCCCGCCGCCGCCGGCGAGGCGCGTGTTGGCCGCGTTGACGATGGCGTCCACCGCCTCGCGGGTGATGTCGCCGCGCTTGACTTGCCACCGCATCGAACCACCCTGGTGCATTTTACTTGACGGTTCTCCTCCAGCAGCCGAGCCGGCCCCCGACCAGGCTTTCGCCTCTTTCCGGACACGTGATCCGCCCCCGAGGGGCGGCCGACCGGGGGCCTCGGCCCGGGCGTCTCACCCGGACGGGAGTGCGGCGCCGGACGGGGAACGGAGGGCGCGGACCGCCGGGGCGGGGAAGCGACGCGTCCGCCATCCGTGTGGACCCGCCGGGGGGCCCCGCGAGGGGGTCCGCCTCCCGCGTCCTGGGAGGACGCCTGGCGGTTTTCCCGACACCGCCTGAACGGGGTCACCGCAAGGTCGAGACCCGGACCTGAGGTCGCCCCGGACGGAGGTCCACCCCTCCTGCCTTCACGGCGGGGGCCGTCGCGGCAGGCGGCGCTTGTCGTCGGGGCACCTCAGGCGGGCCTCAACCCGGCGGGTCGTCCCTGTCCCTTCCCTCGGAACGGCTCGATCCTTGCGGTCAGAGCCTGTTTGATTGTGGCGACCTTTTCCTGGCGCTCCTTCGCCGCGCGTCGGGCGCTCCCGGAACCCCGGGGCGCGGCGACGGCGTCACGCTTCGCGTGCTTCCACGGTGACCAGCGTCTCCGACGCGGCTTCGAACCTCCTTCGCATCCTCCGAATCGCTCGCATCGGCCGTATGCCCGTCAGACTCGCGGAAGAATTCGGCACCGGGCGCCGAGGATCCTGTGGCGAACCGGGCGCGGCCGCCCACCTCCGTGCCCCCGACCGTCCCCGGGCCGCGTCCGCGCCGCGCCCCGGACCCGTCCCGGCCGGCAGGAAAGCCGGACGCGACGGAGAACGTCTTGTTCCATGCAGGACTACGTGCCACTGGGCCGTTCGGGCCTCTACGTCACCCGGCTCTGCCTCGGGACGATGACCTTCGGCATCCAGGCGGACGAACGCGAGAGCTTTGCCATCATGGACAAGGCCTTCGACGCGGGGATCCGCTTCTTCGACACCGCCGACGTCTACCCGCTCGGCTCCACCCTGTCCCAGACGGGCCTCACGGAGGAGATCATCGGGCGGTGGCTCCCCGGCCGGCGCCAGGAGGTCGTCCTGGCCACCAAGGTGTTCGGGCCCACGGGACCCACGCCCAACGACCGCGGCCTGTCGCGGCGGCACATCCTCGACGCCGTCGACGCGAGTCTCCGGCGCCTCAACACGGACTACCTCGACCTCTACCAGGCCCACCACTTCGACCCCAAGACGCCGTTGGACGAGGTGCTGGAGGCCTTCGACACCGTCGTGCGCCAGGGCAAGGTGCGCTACGTCGGGGTCTCCAACTGGCGCTCGTGGCAGGTCGCGATGGCGCTGGAGCGGGCGCGGTGCCGGGGCCTCGCCCCGGTCGTCGCGGTGCAGATGCGCTACAACCTACTCTTCCGCATGGTCGAGGAGGACATCCTGCCCCTGTGCCGCGACCAGGGACTCGGCCTGTTGGCCTACAACCCCCTCGCCGGCGGGCTGCTCACCGGGCGCCATCGGCCCGACCGTCCGGAAGCGGGCCTGACGCGGTTCTCGCTGCCCAACGCCGGCCCGATGTACCAGGAGCGGTACTGGACCGCGGCCAACTTCGCCGCCGTGGACCGGTACCTGGCGTTCTGCCGGGAGCGGGACCTGGACCCGGTCGCCGCCGCCATTGCGTGGGTGATGCACCAGGATCCGCTGGTCATCCCCATCCTGGGGGCCTCCAAGGCCGCCCAGCTCGACAGCGCGTTGATTGCCCCCACGGTGCGCTTCACCGACGAGGACCTGGCCATCCTGGACCAGCTGTGGTGGAGCCTGCCCCGGCGCCTTGAGCTCCGCTGAGCGCCTGGTCGCGGTCGGCTCCGCGAACCCGACCAAAGTCGACGCGACGCGCCGGGTCTTCGCCCGGCTGTGGCCCGACGCCCGGGTGGAGGCGGTCGCGGTGCCGAGCGGGGTGCGCCCGCAGCCCATCGGGTGGGCCGAGACCCGCCGGGGCGCGCTGCAGCGTGCCCGGCGGGCCCGGGCCGCGGCGGCGGCCGCGGTGGGCGTCGGCCTCGAAGGCGGGGTGGTGTTCGACCGGGCGGGACGGGGCTGGCTGGTGGGCGTCGCGGCGGTGGTGGGGCCCGGGGTGTTCGTGGGGACCGCCGCCGGCCCGACCGTGCCCCTGCCGCCGCCGATCGCGGAGGCGGTGCGACGGGGCGAGGAGTTGGCCCCGGTGATGGAGGCGTGGACCGGCGAGGCGGCCCGGGTCGGTCCCGGGGCCATCGGATGGCTCACGGGCGGATTCGTGACCCGCGAGGCGTCCTGGGTGGTGACGCTCGCAGCGGCGGCGGCGCCGCTGTTCCACCCCGATCGCTGGGACCGCCCCGTGTCCTGAGCGGGTCGCGGAGCGTTACACGTGCGGGAGGGGACGCGCGTGCTGGACAAGGCCAACTCCCGTCGGGCGCTGGCGGTGGGCCTCGCCTTGGGGGCGGCCTTCCTGGCCGTCACGGCGCGCCTGTGGCAGCTGCAGATCGTGGACCGGTCGCACTACGTGGCGCTGGCGGAGCAGGACTATCTCCGCAGCGTGCCCGTCCCCGCGCCGCGGGGCGATATCGTGTCCAGCGACGGGGTGGTACTGGCCGGCAACAAACCCGCCTGGGAGCTGGAGTACCTCAACCCGCAGGCCGGCCCGCTGCCCGCGAAGGAGGCGGAGGCGGTGGCGCGGCTGCTCGGCACCACGCCCGCCCAGCTCGCCCGTACGGTGCACCGCGAGGAGCGGCTGCAGCTGCCGTACTGGCCGGTGGTGCTGGATCCGGCCCAGCCCCTGACGCCGGCGCAGATCACGCGGTATGAGGAGAACCGCCAGGCGTTCCCCGACCTGCACCTGGTGGAGGTGCCGGTGCGCTCCTACCCCTTCGGCGCCATGATGGGCGACATCCTGGGGTACGTCGACCTCATCAGCCAGCAGGAACTCTCGCAGTACGCCGACCAGGGATACCGCCCGACCTCCCTCTTCGGCCAGGACGGACTGGAGCGCGAGTACCAGGCGTACCTCCGCGGGCAGGAAGGCCAGCAGCTGGTGGAGGTGGACCGCCAGGGCGACTTCGTCCGCATCTACGGGTCCAAGCCGGCGGTCCCCGGCGACACCCTCCACCTGACCGTCGACGCCCACCTGGAGGAGGTCGCCACGGCCGCCCTGGCCTACGTCATGCACGCCATGCAGACTACGACGGGGCCGGCCCACTCCGCCGGCGCCACGCAGGGGGCGGTGATCGTCCTCGACCCGGAGACGGGGGCCATCCGGGCCATGGCGGTCGTGCCCTCGTACAACCCCAACCAGCTCCTGCCGCCCGTCTCGCAGAAGACAATCGACCAGATCACCGCCGCCCACGAGTGGACCGACCTGGCCATCGCCGGTCAGTTCGCCCCCGGCTCGATCTTCAAGCCCATCATCGCCAGCGGCGCGCTCGCGTCCGGCGTGGTGACCCCCTCCACCCAGATCTTCGACCCGGGCTACTTCCCGCCCCTGCCCACGTTCAAGAACTGGAACCCCCGCGGCTTCGGCTCCGTCGACATGGCCAAGGCGCTCGCGGTCTCCGACGACACCTACTTCTACTGGGTGGGTTACTGGATGGGCATCCAGCGCATGGACCACTACATCCAGCTGTACGGCCTGGACGGCAAGACCGGCATCGACCTGCCGGGCGAACGGGCCAGCCAGATGCCCACGCCGGCGGCTTACCAACGCCTGTACGGCACGCCCTGGACCTGGGGCCAGAACCTCAACGCGGCCATCGGGCAGGGGATCTCCTTCTACACGCTCATCGGCCTGGCCCGGGCCGAGGCGGCGGTGGCCAACGGGGGCACGCTCTACCAGCCCCACCTCGTCGCCCGGATCACGGCCCCCGACGGCCGGGTGGTCAAGGTCTTCCGGCCGGTGGTCCAGGGCCGCACCGGCATCCCGGCTTCCGTCTACCAGGTGATCCACCTCGGGATGGAGGAGTCCGCCCAGCTCCCGTTCGGGACCGGGTACGAAGCCATGGCCGGGATCCCGCTTCCGGTGGCCACCAAGACCGGTACCGCGCAGAAAGGGGCGGGCCAGGTCAACGACGCCTTCTTCACCTCCTTCGCCCCCGCCAACCCGTACAACCAGCCGGGACCCCCGCCCACCCCCCGCCTCGAAGTGCTGGTGTACATCAAGGACGGCGTGTTCGGCGCGTACTCCGGGTTCGTCGCCCGGGCCATCTACGACCAGTACTTCCACCTGGCCGACCCGGCGGCCAAGGCCGTGTTCGACAGCGTGTACGGCGGCAACTTCGACTGGCCGTTCGGCTGGACGGGCAAGCCCTGGCAGCCGTCGGGACCCTTGCCGTGAGGCCGGGAGCGGGCCAGGAACAGGCGGAAGAGGAGGCGGGACCATCACCGTGACGACCGCGCCGGCGCGCCTGACGGCCGAGGAGGTCACGCTCCACTACGGGTCCTTCGTCGCCCTGCAGGCCGTCTCGTTCACCGTCCCGGCGGGCCAGTACGTCGTTCTCCTGGGCGAGAACGGCGCCGGCAAGTCGAGCCTCCTCCGCTGCCTGGCGGGATGGACGCGCCCCACGCGGGGGACCGTCCGCATCGACGGCCGGCCGCTGGAGGAGGACGAGCGGGCCGTCCGCTCGCGCCTCAAGTTCGTGCCCGACACCCCGGCCTTCTATCCGGACCTCACGGCCCGGGAGCACGTCGACCTGGTCGCGCGGGCCCACCGGCTGGCTCCGACGTACCGGGAAACCGCCGACGGGCTGCTCCGGGCCTTCGGGCTTGGGGCCCAGTCCCGCGCGTACCCCGCCGCCTTCTCACGCGGCATGCAGTACAAGCTTGCCCTGGTGCTGGCCCTGGTGACGGACCCGGCCCTGCTCCTGCTCGACGAACCCTTCGCGCCGCTGGATCCGGCGGCCCAGCTGCATCTGGCCGCCCACCTCCGCCGGCTGGCCGCCGCCGGCACCACGGTCGTCGCCAGCACCCACCTGCTCCCGCCCGAGGTGCCTCCCGACCGGCTCCTGGTCCTCGAAGGGGGCCGTCTGGTCCGGGACCTGCCCGTCGCCGAGGCGTCCGCCGGCCGGGGCGATCCGGCCCACCTGCCCCGGCACGTCCTGCTCGAGGTGCTGCGCCGACGGACGGCCGATCCCGATGCGTGACCTGCTCCTGGTCCTCGGGCCGCGCCGGCGGGCCTGGGCGAACGACCTCCGGTACTGGCTCCGCGTCCTCGGCGCGGACCTCCGCCAGGCGGACGCCGTCACCCGCCTCTATGCCGTCTACCTCGTGGCCCTGGGGGCGGGCTGGGTCGTGGTGGCCGGGTCGGCCGTCCTGGCGCTGGCGGGGCGGATCGGCGGGCCCCTCGGCCCGCCCGCAGAGGCGGCGGGGCCCCTGCTCCTGGTGCTCGCGGCCGGCGCGGCCTTGACCTGGGACGCCGCCCGCTCCCCCTTGCTCCTCGGCCACGGCGACCTGGAGTGGCTGGGCCCGTCGCCCGTGTCACGCCGCGCGCTCGCCCTCCCCGCCCTCCTCGCCCTCGGGGGCCGCACGCTGGTCGTCGCCGGCTTCGCCGGCGTGGTCCTGGCCACCGGGGTCCATGCCGCGGCCCCCTGGCCGACCGGCATGCTCTTCGGGATGTGGATGGTGCTGGCCCGGTCCCTGGGGTGGACCGTGGCCGCCCTCCGGTGGGCCCGGCGCGGCCGTCCCCGCCGGGGCACGTGGCTCCTGGCGCCCCTGGGCCTCGCCGTCCTGGCCCGTCTGGTCCCGGGGGCGGTGTGGGGCCCGGCCGCCGCCCTCGCCGCCACGGTGGCGTCCGGGCGCGTCGGCGGCGCGGCGGGGGAACTGGGCGGCCTGGCGCTCGTGGCGGTGCTCCTCGCGGCGGCGGTCGCCGGCCGCGTCAACCAGGTCACGGTCCACGAGGCGAGCGGCCTCTACGCGGCCGTCCAGGACCTGGGCACGCGCTACCTGCCCAATCCGGACCTGGTGCGCCGGCTGGGGCAGGAGGCCCGGATGGCCCGGCGCCGGGCGTGGGGCCGCGTGCCGACCCAGTCCCCGGCCTTCGAACCGGTCCGGTTCCTTCTGGGCCTCGTGCGCCGGCCCGAGGACGCGTGGGTCCTCCTCCGGCTGGCGCTCCTCCTCCGCGCGGGCCTGATCGCGGTGTTCGTCCCCCACAGCGGCTGGTCGTGGCTGTTCTGGCTGCTCCTCGCCTACCGCTTCCCCCAGGGCCGTCTGGCCTACCTCTTCCTCCGCGACCTGGGCGACCCCTTCCGGCGGCAGTTCTGGATGGACGATCCGGCCCGGCGGTGGCTCGCCGTGAGCCTCACGCCGCTCGCCGCCGTCGTCGTCGCGGCCTTCGGCCTGTGGCTGGCCTGGCCGGCGGACGTCCCGCCCCGGCCCGACGCCGCGCTCTTCCTCCTCGCGTTGGTCCTCTCCTGGTGGCTGGGGGAAGGCCTCGCCGCCCTCCGCCGACAGGATCCGGGGGCCGGCGGCCCCGACGCCCACGCCGGAGCGCTGATCGCCTCGGGCCTGGTCCTGTTCGCCGCTGCAGCCCTCCACCGCCCGGCCCTCGGCTTCGTCGTCCCGGCCACGCTCGGAGGCGCCCTCCTCGGCCGCCGCGCACCCGCTTCGGTCCCGGCCACGCCGGCCGCGGACCCCGGCCCCGACGCGCCGTCGGAGCGCATCCGGCCGTGACCGGGCACGCGGGTCGGCGGCGGGCGCACGCGCCGGGCCCGCACGGCCCGCCGCGGCGCCGCCCGCCGACGCGGAACCTGGCCGGACCGCGCCGGCCAAGGCCGCACGGAACCGGCGCCGCCGCTAGCCGCACCGGGCGCGCGCATCGCCGGGAACCTTTCGGGGTGCGAAGTGGTTCGCCCGGGGCGCGGCGTCCCGCCGTCTCCCGGGTCCGGCGGGGCGCCGGCTACTGCGCCACCGCGGACGACCGTCCCGCGGCCCGCCCCGGCGGCGTCCCGGCGAGGAGCACCACCGCGGCGACGATGCCCGCGGCGCCGAGCGCCATCCAGCCGTCGAAGGGCACGTGCAGGAGGCCCACGCCGGCCGCGGTGGCCGCGAGCGGCTCCGCCGTCGCCAGCAGGCTCGTCTCGAGCGGTCTGAGCCAGGCGAGGCTCGCGAGGTACAGCGTGAACGCCGCCAAGGTGCCCAACAGCGCGACGCACCCCACGAGGGCCCAGGCGGCGGGGGCGGACGGCGGCGGCACGAGCACCAGGGCCGGCGCGAACGGGAGGCCCCCGGCCAAAAGGCCCCATCCCACGACGCGGCGGGCCCCGTAGCGGAGGATCAGCGGGCGGGGATACGCGGTGTAGAAGGCCGCCGCCACGGCCGAGCCGAGTCCCCACGCCACCGCGGACGGCGGAACCCAGAGAGGGCCGAGGCGCCCGTCCGTGAGCAGAAGCGCCGTCCCTCCCAGGGCCAGGAGCCAGGCGGCGATCTCGCGCCCGGTCGGGCCGCGCCGTTCGCGGAGAGCCGTCCAGCCCATCAGCAGGACGGGGCCGAGGTCCTGCAGCAGGGTGGCCACCACCGCGTTGCCGTCCCGGATGGCGGCGAGATAGGTGTACTGCACCGCGGCGAGCCCCGCGATCCCGAACCCGACGACGCGCCCGCGGTCGGCCCCGCCGATGCGGGGCAGCCCGGCGCCGCCCCGGGACCCCGAGAGTGCCGCGAGCCCGGCCCCCGCGGCCAGCATGCGCACGGCGAGCAGCCAGACCGGGGCGACGGCCCAATGGCGGAACAGTTCCTGGGCGGCGGTGCCGGAAAGTCCCCAGAGCGTGGCGCCGAGCAGCACCCCGGCCACCGCCCGCCCGCGGCCCGGCGCCGCCGTCCGACGCGGCCTTGCGGCCATGACAGGGGTCACCCTCCCGCGGAAAAACAGGACGGCCCCGAAGGGGATCCGCCCTCCGGGGCCGCCGCCGTCACGCGCCGACCAGATGGGTGAGCACCGTCTGCAGGATGCCGCCGTGCCGGAAGTAGTCCACGTCCACCACCGTGTCGAGCCGGGCCGTGGCGGTAAACCGCACGGTGCGCCCGTCCGGCTTCGTGGCCGTGACCGTGACCGTCTGGAGCGGAGCGACGGAGTCGTCCAGATCGATGGTGAACGTCTCGTCGCCCGTCAGGCCGAGACTCGCGGCCGTCTCCCCCGGCTCGAACTGCAGCGGCAGGATGCCCATCCCGACCAGGTTGGAGCGGTGAATGCGCTCGAAGCTCTCCGCCAGCACCGCCCGGACTCCGAGCAGCATGGGACCCTTGGCCGCCCAGTCCCGGGAGCTACCCGTCCCGTACTCCTTGCCGGCGATGACCAGCAGGGGGCGGCCTTCCGCCTGGTATCGGACCGCCGCGTCGTAGATCGGCATGACGTCGCCGTCGGGCAGATGCTTGGTGTAGCCGCCTTCCACCCCGTCGAGCATGAGGTTGCGGATACGGATGTTGGCGAAGGTGCCCCGCACCATGACCTCGTGGTTGCCGCGCCGCGCCCCGTAGGAGTTGAAGTCGGCCGGGGCGACGCCGTGCTCGATGAGGTACTGCCCCGCCGGGCTCTTCGGCGCGATGGACCCCGCCGGCGAGATGTGGTCGGTCGTGACCGAGTCGCCCAGCACGGCGAGCACCCGCGCGTCGACGATGGACGTCACCGGCTTGGCGCCGGGCGTCCAGCCGTCGAAGTAGGGCGCCCGGCGGATGTAGGTCGAACCCTCGTCCCACTGGTAGAGGTCGCCGGACGGCGACTCGATGGCGTTCCAGCGGGGGTTGGCCGTGAACACCGTCTCGTATTCGCGGCGGAAGACCTCCGGGCGGACGGCCTGCTCCAGCGCCGCCCGGATCTCCTCGGGAGTGGGCCAAATGTCCCGCAGGAAGACCGGCCGTCCCTCCCGGTCGTGCCCCAGCGGCTCGTTGACGAGGTCGATGTCCATGCGTCCCGCGAGCGCGTAGGCGACCACCAGCGGCGGCGAGGCGAGGTAGTTGGCCTTGACCAGCGGGTGGATGCGCCCTTCGAAGTTCCGGTTCCCGGACAACACCGCCGCCACGGTGAGATCCTGGTCGACGATGGCCCGGGCCACCTCGTCGGGCAGCGGCCCGCTGTTGCCGATGCAGGTGGTGCAGCCGAACCCCACCACGGCGAAGCCCAGCTGGTCCAGCGCCGCCTGAAGCCCTGTGTCTTCGAGATACCGGCGGACCGCCCGGGAACCGGGAGCCAGGCTGGTCTTGACGTAGGGCGGCACCGTGAGCCCCCGCTCCACGGCCTTCCGCGCCAGGATGCCGGCCCCCAGCATCACCGTGGGATTGGAGGTGTTGGTGCAGCTGGTGATGGCCGCGATGACGACCGAGCCGTCCCGCAGGGTGGAGGTGGCTCCGGAGGGATGCCGGACCGTGGCCGTCCGCGCCAGGTGGTCGGCGTCGAGTCCGAAGCCGCGGGCGGCCACGGGCGCCACCAGCGCCTTCTGGAAGGCCTCCTTCGCCGCCCTGAGGGGCACGCGATCCTGCGGCCGCTTGGGCCCGGCGAGCGACGGCTCGAGGGAGCCGAGGTCCAGGGTGAGGACCTCCGAGAACACCGGGTCGGGCGTGTCGTCGGTGCGGAACAGGCCCTGCTCCTTGAGGTACCACTCCACCAGGGCCACGTGCTCCTCGGAGCGCCCGGTCAGCCGCAGGTAGTTGAGCGTCTCCTCGTCCGGAGGGAAGTAGCCGACCGTCGCCCCGTACTCCGGCGCCATGTTGGCCACCGTGGCCCGGTCCGCCAGGCTCATGTGCTTGAGGCCGGGGCCGAAGAACTCGACGAACTTGCCCACCACGCCGTGCCGGCGGAGCATCTCGGTCACCGTCAGCGCCAGGTCCGTCGCCGTCACGCCGGGGGGCAGCTCGCCCACCAGCTTGACCCCCACCACCTCGGGGGTGAGGAAATAGAGCGGCTGACCCAGCATGGCGGCCTCGGCCTCGATCCCGCCGACACCCCAGCCCAGCACCGACAGGCCGTTGATCATCGTCGTGTGGGAGTCGGTGCCGACGACCGAGTCGGGGAAGACCTCCGTCCGCCCGTCGACCGTCCGGGTCGTGACGACGGAGGCCAGGTACTCCAGGTTGACCTGGTGCACGATGCCCGTGGCCGGCGGCACGATGCGCAGGTTGGTGAACGCCTTCTGGGCCCAGTGGAGGAACCGGTAGCGTTCGTCGTTGCGCTCGAACTCGCGGGCCATGTTGAATTCGAGCGCGTCGGGCGACCCGAAGCGGTCCACCTGCACCGAGTGGTCGATGACCAGGTCGACCGGCACGAGCGGGTTGATCCGCTTGGGATCCCCGCCCAGGCGGGCCACGGCGTCGCGCATGGCGGCCAGGTCCACCACCGCCGGCACGCCGGTGAAGTCCTGCAGCACGACGCGCGCCGGACGGAAGGGCACCTCCCGCGCGCCCACTGCCGAGGGATTCCACTTCGCCAGGTTCTCGACGTCCGACTCGCGGATCGCGCGGCCGTCGAAGTTCCGCAGCATCGCCTCCAGCAGGATGCGGATGCTGACCGGCAGGCGGTCCGGGTCGGCCCAGTCGGCGAGCGCCCGGAGTCGGTACAAGGTCAAGGGCCGGCCGCGGAACAGCTGCTCGGTCCGCGCGCCGAACGGCTCCTGGGTGTGTGCCACGTTATCCCCACCTCGCGAGATGATGGGATCATTCTAACCGATGGGGCGACCCACCGGGCCTTTCCGGCCGCCGCCGCCGCGGATCACGGGGATCCGCTCAACGGCGGGCGGGTTGCGTCGTCACCGTCCCCGCGGGCGCCGGTTGGTCGGGGCGGTGGTGATGGAGCCAAAGCAACGAGGGATCGGTCGCCAAGGCCGTACGTAGGCAGGGCCGATCCCGCGGGAGGTCCCCGTTTCGCTGGGGATTCCTGGCTGAAGTAGCGGCGCGGCACAGGCGGATCCGCCCCGTTTCGAGGGCAGTCGGGACAGCCCCATAATACCCTGCATGGCTTGGGGATCCGAAACCGCCGGGCATCACCGAACGCGGCGTCGAGCGGGGCCGCCACGAAAGGCTGACACCGGCGAGGGTGAGGTGGCGGATCTCGGCGACATCCCGAACACGACGGGCGATCTCGGCGCCCTAGGCTGCCCGTTCAGCGCGGGCCACAGCCGACGGTCGGCGCGCCGGGTGGACCATGCACGGCTCCGCTGCAGGCAACACTGCCACGTCGTCCGGCCGCAGAACCCGGAGCAGGTCCGCCCCACGGCGATCTCCGTCGAGCCCGTAGGCGCGGAGGGCGGGCATCCACGGCGTTGCGTCCGCGCCGGGACCAAGGGGAAGGCACCCGTCTTCCCACCCGTAGGGGAGCGATGGGCCACCGCCGGTGCGGAGTCCTGCCCCGGCGGCCTGTTGCAGCCGCCGCGGGTTGCCAGGCGTTACGCCCCCCTCTCGACCTGGGACCCAGCTGCCTGCGCGCGGTCACATCCCACGGCTGCGGAGCGTCGCCGACCCCGGTCCCCACTGGTTCAACCGCCAGGCGGGCACCAACGAAACCGGCACCACCATCAGCATCGCGACGCCTAACAAGGCATCGACAGCGGGCCCCAGCCCCCAGTGCGCAGCCACAAACGCCAACGGGAACGACAGCACCGCGCCAATCCCGTTGCCGAAGCCGAGGCCGATCCCCGACCCCATCGACGGATTGGCGTGGAAGATGTCCTGCACCGCCATGATGGCGCTGGGCCACGAGGCGAACAGAGCGGCCCCGATCCCCCCGAGGACCGGCCACATCCACACCCCATGGGCCACGTGAAAGATTAAGATGGCGAGCAGCACGATGATCAGCCCAAGGCTAAACCAGACGACCGGGCCTGGCCCCACGCGATCCCGCAGCGCGCCGCCGGCCGCGTTGCCGATGGTCCCTGCACCGATGAGGGCTGTCACGAGGGAGGCTCCCGCCACGACCTGCCCGCCTTCCGCCCGCCACACAAGCGGCATGTAAGTGCTGAGGCCGAGGACCAACACCGCGCGGAGCGCCGCGTACAGGATGAGCGGCGCCGCCGGCCGGAACGGCAGTCCGCGCAGGCTCCATCGAGCGCTGCGCGTCGCGGGCAAAGACGGAATCCATCGCATCACGAAGGGCCATGTCAGCACGACGGGCAGCGCCATCAGCCACACGCGATTCAATCCCCAGGCCACCGCCAACGCGCCCACCATCACCGGCCCCAGGGCTCGGCCCAGTTCCCCCCCGATGAGAAAGATCGACATCGCGAGCCCGGCGGCCCCCGCACGGACGCGACGACGGACCGTGGCGAGGGCCTGCGGATGGAACACATTGTTGCCGATCCCGATCAACACCAAGGACGCCAAGACCATGGCCACGGAGGGAAAAATCGCCACGCCGATGCCACCCAAGGCCGTACAGACGGGACCCCAGAGCATAAACCAGCGACCGCCCAGCCGATCCGCTACGATCCCGAACATCGGTTGCAGCATCTGGGCCAACGTAATCAAAGACAGGAGCGAACCTACCAGCACCAAGGAAAAATGTCGCTCGGACACCAGCAACGGCAAGATGCCGGGAACGTAGTTGGCCATCCCGTCGTTCAGGAAGTGTTCCCAAACGAGTGCCCCCAACGTGCGTCCTGGGGCAGGCTGATCTGCCGTCATCGCCGACGCCTGCGACACGGAGTTATTCATCGTGACACTCCTTCTGGCTGAGTCCTCGTGTGTGCGGATCCCTGCTGGGACGCCTATTTCGCAGGGCTCGCTCACCGCTGTCCCGCCCAGCCCGCTCTATGGCGGCCTACGAGATCCCATGCCGTCCAGACCCCCCGCCCGGCGGCCCAACCCCGTCCCACTGCTCCACGCGCCGGACCAGGACGAGGTCCCCGGGAGGGATGCCCGCCCCGTCCGTCGAGACGCCTCGACTTCCAGGTGAAGTCCGCCGTCGGGTCCGTGGTCACCCACGCCTCCCCCCGGCCCTCCTGCGCCCCGGCCGGAACGCCGGCGAGGCTTTCGCCCGCACCGGCACGGCCGGACGGGCAGGAAGTCCCGCAGGGGCCGGCCGGGGGGATGCGCTCGACCGGGCTCGCGGCCCGCCGCAATCCCGCCGAGCCACCCCCGCAGCGGCCGGCCCGCCGCTTGGGCGATGGGGGTCAGCGCGTCGAGCGGCACGGGGCCGCCGTCCTCCCGCCGGCCCCGGTCCGCCTCGCCCACGTCCCACGCGGCCGCCGCTCGGTCCCACCCGAGCCCCATCCGCAGCACCCGGCCCGGCGTCGCTGCGGCGGGCGCTCAGCGGACGACGGTTCTCGGCGACTGGCCGGGCTTCTCCGCTGGTTGCCCCGATTCGCGTCAAACTGGTCCGACACTTGGAGAGTGGATCGGAGCGTGATTCGGCTGGCCGGATTCCAGGTCTCCCCGACGAAGAAACCCCGCAGGCGTTGCGGGGATTGTGTCTCAGATCGATCTCGGTCTGAATCGATCTGAACTCTCCTTCCGCCGCTGAGGGAGCGGTCGTTCTAAATCCTAATCCATCCGCGGCGTGCCCCGCGGCCGCGCCCGGCTAGACCCCCAGGGCGCGGCCGAGCTTCCGCTGGTCGAACCCGATGATGATCTGCCGGTCGGGGCCTTCCCCGATGACGGTCGTGGGCGTACCCCGGGAGCCCATCTCGATGAGCTCGTTGAGCCAGGCCGGGTTGGTGGTGATGTCGCGGTCCTCGAACGGGATTCCCCTTTGAGAAAGCCACGCTTCCTCCGCTCGGCAGGCGCTTCACCCCGGCTGGACGTAGACGACGACTTTCGGCGTCACACGAAGCCCCCCTCTGGTCATGCGGCGCGGGCCGGCCGGCCCGCGCGACTCGGCTCCATCCTGGAAAAACCGCGGAAGCTTGTCAACCGCGCGCCCCGAGCGCCGGCCCCAGGAGCGCCGCCGCCCCCAGCACTACCAGGCCCGTCCACACCATGCCCACGCTCGCGGCCGCACCGGCCGCCTCGTCCTCGGCGAAGGCGGCCGCCGTGCCGATGGCGCTCGCGGCGATCCCCAGCATCGCTCCGCTGGCCGGACCGGGCGGGACGCCGAGGGTCCGGCGCAGCCAGGGGGCGACGGCCGCCCCCCACATGGCCCCGCCGATCACCAGCACCGCCGCCAGGTGCGGATCCCCTCCGAGCCGGGCCGCCACGGCCATGGCGATGGGCGAGGTCGCCTCGAGCGGCAGCGCCGTCGCCTGGAGCGGGCGGGGCAGCCGGCACAGCCACCCCAGGCCCGCCGGCAACAGGACCGCGAGGCCGGCCCCCACGGCGAACGCCGGCGCGAACGCCCGCCAGCGGCGCGCCACCTCCGGGCCGTAGCGCACCAGCGGCCACGCCAGGGCCGTCGTGGCGGGCTCCAGCAGCGTGCTCAGGCCGGCCGTGTCCCGTCGGTAGGCGGCGAAGCCGCCCGGCACGACGCCGGCGGCGACGAGGGCGACCACGGCGGCCACGGCGAGGGCCACGGGGGAGAGCCACGGCTGCGCCAGACGCCGCGTCGCCGCCCGCGCGGCGAGCCAGGCGCCGACGGTGACGAGCGGCCCCGCCATCCCGGCAACCGGTCCCGTCGGGACGCTCATGTCCAGCGGCCTCCGCCGGACCGGGTCCCGCCGCCCGTGCTGCGGCGGCGCAGAAGCAGCCCGGTCGCCGCCAGCACCGTCGTGACGGTCAGGACGGTGATGCCCGCCAGGACGGCGCCCCGTATCCCGAGGCGCCCCACGGCCATCACCGCGTCCGCGGCCGAGGGGACGAAGAAGAGGGGCAGCAGGGTCACCCAGGCGGCCGCACCCTCTTCCAACCAGCGGAGCGGCACGAGTCCGGTGGCCAGCGCCACCGCGAAAGACAGCAGCCCCAGCACCCCGGAAGGCCAGTCCCAACCCCACCGGTGCCCGATCCATCCCGCACCGGCCGTCCACGCCGCCACGAACGCCATCCCGGCGAAGCGCCGTACCCAACGTCGCCGGGGCTGCGACAGCGCTCGCGGTGCCGGCATGCGACACCCCCCCTTGCTGCTCACCAGCTTAGGGCGGACATCTTTATTTGAGAAATGAATCGTCATGATGGATACTATTCGTACCGCGAATAATCAGGGGGGTCGCACCGTGGAATGGCGGCACCTGGAGTACTTCCGCGCCGTGGTGCGCCACGGCGGCTTTTCGCGCGCGGCGGAGGCCATCCACGTGGCCCAGCCGACCTTGACCAAGGCGGTCCAGGACCTGGAACGGGCGACGGGGACGGTGCTGTTGGACCGGAGCCGACGGCCGCCCGGTCTCACCGACGCTGGCGCCGTGGTCCTGCGCTACGCGGAGGAAGCGGACCGTCTCCGGCGCCAGTTGGACCGGGAGCTGGCGGACCTCGCCGACGGCGCCGGGGGCCGCCTGGCCGTGGGGCTGCCGCCCATGGTGGGTTCGAGCGTGGCGGCGGACATCCTGGCCCGCTTCCATCGCCGCTACCCGGGCATCGCTCTGGCGCTTCACGAAGTGGGCAGCAAGGCCGTGGAGGCGGGCATCCTGGCCGGCGAGCTCGACGTAGGATTCGCCGTGCTCCCCGTGCGGGAGCCGCTCCGGGCCATCCCCGTCTGGGACGAGCCGCTCGCCGCGGTGATGGCGGCGGACCACCCCCTCGCCCGCCGGGAGGCGGTGAGCTGGACCGACCTCGACGGTCAGCCGCTGCTCCTCTACCGGGAGGACTACGCGCTGCACGATCGGATCCGCGAGGAGTGCCGGCGCCAGGGCGTGACCGTCGCCGTCGTCGGGCAGAGTTCCCAGTGGGACGTGCTCGGCCGCCTGGCCGGCCACGGACTGGGTCTGGCCCTCTTGCCCCGAAGCCTCACCCGCCGGCTCGCGCCCGGCGCCTGGACCGTCCGGCCCCTCGTCCGGCCCGCGCTCCACTGGACCCTGGGCGTGGTGTGGGACGCCGAGCGGTACCAACCCTTCGCTCTGCGCCGGTTTCTGGCCACGCTGACGGCGGACGCGACCCCGTCCCCCGACGTCCCCTCGGCCTGACCCCCGTTCCCGGCCGGGTTCAGCCCGGAAAGGCGATGCCGCCGTTCAAGCTGATGGTGGCGCCGCTCACCTGATCGGCGGCGTCGCTGGCCAGGAAGGCGGCCACGTTGGCGACGTCCTCGGGGCGGTTGAGCCCGAAGGGAGCCGTCCGCTCGATCTTCTCGAAGGCCTTCCAGATGACCGCGCCCGACTGCTTCTGCCGCTGGTACTCGGCGAAGATCGGCGTGTCCTGGGTCAGGCTCAGGGCGATGGTGTTCACGCGAATCCCGAACCGCGCCAGCTCCCGGGCGAGGGCGCGGGTGCCGAAGATCACGGCGGCGGCCGACGCCCCGATCAGCACCTCGGCCGGCGTCGGCGTGCGTCCGGCGTCGGTGGTGAGAAAGAGGATCTTGCCCTTGCCCTGCGCCTTCATCAAGGGTGCCGCCGCCCGGGCGGCATAGAAGCGGGAGACGGTCCGGCCGACGAAATAATCCGGGAAGGTGGCCGGGTCGGTCTCCAGGAAGAGGTCGGCCGCCGGACGCTCCGGCTTGCCCGCGACCACGACGACGTCGAGCCGGGCGTGGCGCGCGTGGGTGGCCTCGACCACCCGCCGCACGTCGTCCCACACGGTCATGTCGCCCACCTGCACGGACAGGTCCAGGCCGGCCGCCGTGGCCTCGGCCTCGAGTTCCGGACGCGGTCGGCGGCCCGTCGCCACCACGTGGGCCCCCTCCTCCGCGAAACGCCGCGCGACGGCCCTCCCGATCCCGTAGGTCCCTCCCAGGACCAGCGCCACCTTGTCCTGCAGCACCCCCACCGTCATCGCCCCCTCCCTTCTCCCTCGGAGGGCGTCCCCGGGCGCCGACGGCCGCCGCGGGACGCGCCTAGATCACACCGCGACGCGCCAGGGCGGCGACCTCTTCGGTCGTGAGCCCCAGTTCGTCGTGGAACACGGCCAGGTTGTCCGCGCCCCGATCCCGCCCCGGCCACCGGATGCGTCCCGGGGTGGCCGACAGGCGGGCCAACACGTTCTGCATCCGGATGGGACCCAGGACCGGGTCCTCCACCGTCACGATGCTCTGCCGATGCCGGAAGTGGGGATCCTCGAGGACGTCCCGCACGTCGTAGATCGGGGCGACGGCGGCCTCCACCGCCTCGAACCGCTCCATCACCTCGGCGAAGTCGTGGGCCGCGATCCACTCCCCGACCATCCGGTCGAGCAGGTCCCCGTGCTCCGCGCGTCCCCGGCCGGTACGGAACCACGGCTCCTCCACCACCTCGGGATGGCCCACGAGGCGCATGACGCGCTCGGCGATGGTGTCGGCGCTGGTGGACAGGGCCACCCAGCGGCCGTCCCGCGTCTTGTAGGTGTTGCGCGGCGCGTTGTTGGCGGTCCGGTTGCCGGTGCGTTGCTGGATGATGCCGAGCTGGTCGAACACGGTGGGCTGGGCCCCGAGGACGGTCAGGAGCGGCTCGTAGATGGCCATGTCGATCATCTGACCCTCCCCGCTCCGCGTGTCCCGCTCGTAGAGGGCGAACGCCGTGGCCCACGTCCCCGCCATGGCGCACACGCCGTCCGCCAGCCCGAAGGGCGGCAACGTGGGCGGACCGTCCGGCTCCCCCGTGATGTGGGCGAAGCCGGTCATCGCCTCCATCAAGGTGCCGAAGGCAGGCCGGCGGGCATAGGGCCCGTCCTGCCCGAAGCCGGTCACGCGCACCATCACGAGGCGCGGATTGAGCTGATGGAGGACGTCCCAGCCCAATCCCCACCGCTCCATGGTGCCCGGGCGGAAGTTCTCCACCACCACGTCGGCCGTGGCCGCCAGCCGCCGGAACAGGGCCGCCCCGTCCGGGTCGCCCAGGTTGAGCGTGATGCACCGCTTGTTCCGGCCGATCACCTTCCACCACAGCGGCTGGCCGTCCTTGGCGTATCCGTGCCCGCGGACCGGATCGCCCCGCTGGGGGTGCTCGATCTTGATCACGTCCGCACCGAAGTCGCCCAGCATCGTGGCGATGAGCGGCCCGGCGAACAGCGTGGCCGCGTCCAACACGCGGATGCCTGCGAGGGGTCCCCTGCCGTCCGTCATGTGGCCTCCTTCCCGCCCCCGACGGCCGCCCGGACGGGTCGTCCGGCGCGCCCTCAGGGGACCAGGTGATCGATGATCTCGTCGACGGGCGTGGCGCAGAACCGGTCCCAGTCGTCGAACAGGGTGAACAGGGCGTCCACCCGGGCCGCCGGCAGACGCCGGCCCAGACCG
Source organism: Actinomycetes bacterium (assembly GCA_023565505.1). Lineage (GTDB taxonomy): Bacteria > Bacillota > Sulfobacillia > Sulfobacillales > JAIMBI01 > JAIMBI01. The sequence goes on from JAIMBI010000003.1 coordinate 66,970, forward strand.
GCCCGCCACTTGCGCTCGAGGGGTTCGCGGCTCTCCGCCCGGCGCCGTGGGTGGCCGAGCGGATACTCCACCACCACCTCCTCCGTCGTCGAGCCGTCGTCGAACTCCACCCGGATGGCGTTGGCCACCGAGCGCTTCGCCGGATCCAGGTAGTCCCGGGTGAAGCCCGCGTCCACTTCGACGACCATCTTGTCGCGCAGCGCGTCAATCCGCGGATCCTGCGCGACGGGGTCCCGGTAGTGCTCGGCGTCGACCCGACCGTAGAGGAGCGCCACGGCGACCATGTACTGGAGGCAGTGGTCGCGGGCGGCCGGGTTGTCGAGCGGCCCGCGCTTGTCGATGATGCGGGCGGCCGACTCCTGGGTGCGGATGCGGATGCGCCGGACGGCCTCCAGGCGCTCGGCGACCGCCGGGCGGAGACGGACGGCCGCCTCGATGGCGGTCTGCCCGTGGTACTCGGACGGATACGGCACCTTGAAGAGGACGTGCTCCATGACGTCGTGTCCCAGCGGCCGTTCCAGCCGGAGCGGGGATCCCCGCAGCACCACGTCCTGGAAGCCCCAGCGGGGCATCGCGACCGCCTCCGGGTAGCCCCGTTCCCCCCGGAGGGTGAGGGCCGCCAGCCATACTGCCCGGCTGGCCGCGTCGCCCGCCGCCCACGACTTGCGCCATCCCGTCGCCGGGCCGTGGCGGTACACTCGGAGCGTGCCGCCGTCGGCGACGGCCTGGGAGAGCGCGTGCAGTACCGCGGTGCGGTCCCCGCCCCAAAGGTGCGTCACCACCGCCGTGCTCGCCAGCTTGACGAACGCCACGTGGTCGATCCCCACGGCGTTGAGGCTGTTGTCCAGCGTCAGGGCGCCCTGGATCTCGTGGGCGCGCACCATCGCCTCCAGTACGTCCCGCATCACGAGCGGCTCCCGGCCGCGGGCCCGCCGCGCGGCGGTGGCCCATTCGGCCGCCGGCAGGATCGCCCCCAGGTTGTCCGACGGGTGGCCCCATTCGCGCCCCAAGAAGGCGTCGTTGAAGTCCAGCCAGCGGATCATGCTCCCGAGCGCGAAGGCGGCCTCCGCCGGGTTCAGACGGTAGCGGGTGCCCACCAGCCGCACGCCCGCCGTCGCGCCGGCGCCGTCCGACCAGAACGGGCCGACCAGCTTCCAGCACTCCGGATCGTCCAGCGCCGCCATCGCCACGGCCATGGCGTCCATGAAGTCCCATCCCGCCATCCGGAGCGCGGCGTCCGCGCCGCCGAGCGGCGCCACGACGTAGTCCGCAATGGTTGCCAAGACCGCGTCGCCGGTCGCCAGGGCAGTCCCGCGCGCCTCCTGTCCGTCGTCGTCCATGCCTCACCTCGCGCGTCCTGGGTATCGAACCGGACTCCGCGCGCCGCGAGCGCCCGGGGGCTGGCCACAAGCGGCCCCGCCCCCGGCGCGGCGGTTAGAAGTTCTGGATGTCCTGGGCCGTCACGTGGAACACGGGATGCAGGTTGCCGCTGGTGTCGAACTGGGCGACGTCCCAGCCGCCGAAGACGTTGTGGTACTGGTTGAAGTCGTCGGGCCCGGTGGCTCCCTCGTAGTTGATCTTCTTCCCCGCCTGGAGCTCCTTGACGCCCTGCGCGTACGTGTAGACGGGCACGCCCGGCGGGTTGGACACCTTCGTGATGTCGTTGACCCACACTTTCGGATCCGTCGAGTGGGCCGCCGTCATGGCCAGGGCGGCGATGATCACGGCGTCGTAGGTGTTCTGGGACAGTTCCACCGGTTGGTTGGAACCCCAGACCTTCTGGTAGACCTGCACGTAGTGGGACCAGGCCGGCCCGGAGGGCGGCGCCCCCGCCATCCCGACCAGCCACCTCGAGGCGTCGCTGAGCCCCATGGCCTTGGCGAACTCGATGGTCGCCCCGGCGTCGGTGCCGATGAAAGGCACGTTCAGGTCGCCCAGCTGCTTGATGTTGGCGAACAGCGTGCTCGCGGTCTGGGGGTCGGTCTGGATGAACACGCAGTCGGGATGGTTCTGGAACGCCTGGAGCACCTCGCTGCGATACGAGCTCTGGTGCGGCACCAGCTGGATGTTCGCGACGACCGTCCCGCCGTGCCGGGTGTAGGCGTCGATGAGCGGCGGCACGAGGGTCTGGGCGTTGGACGTGGACTCGAACAGGAAGGCCGCCCGGGTGTAGTGCTTCTGGAGCGCGTAGTACGCCATGGCCTTCGCCATCGTGGAGTCGGACGGGGTAGTGCGCCACACGTACTTGTACTGCATGTGGTCGACCTGGGTGGTGCCGCCCTCCATGAAGTCGACCAGGTGCGCCGGGTCATACAGCTTGATGACCCCCATGATCTCGAGCGACGACGGGCCGAGTTCGAACGTGGGATTGTGCGTCTCGAGTTGGCGCCAGGCGGGGACGGCGTCCACCGGGTCGCCGCCCGTGTCGGCCAGCACGGCCTGCAACGGATGGCCCATCACCCCGCCGTTATGATTGACATCGTAGATCCCGGCCTTGGCTCCGTGCAGGAACCACTGGCCCACGAACGGCTCCCGCCCCGTCATGGGGAACAGTTCCCCGACGATGATCGGCGACTTGCTGGACGACGACCCCCCGCCGCCCCCTCCGTTGGCCGCCGGCGTCGATCCGCACGCGGCCAGAAGCGCCGCCGCCGCGGCCAGAGCCAGCCCGCCCGCCGCCTTACTCTTCCAGTTCACGGCTTTCATCCCTCCTGTCGTAATGGGTATCCCGCGACGCCGCATCGGGCGTCTTAGTGCTCGACCCGCCGTTGTCCCGCAACCACCTCCTCCGCGGCGCCCAGGAACACCGCGGCCAGGTCCATCCGCAAAAGCTCCGCCGGACTCGCCGCGAGGCGGTTCCTCCCGGCGACCAGGACGTACCCCCAGTCCGCGTGCTCCAGGGCCATGTGGACGTTCTGCTCCACCACCACCACGGCGGTCCCGAGCGCGGCGATGCGGCGGATCTGCTCCCACACGACGCGCGTGTACCCGGGCGAAAGGCCGGCCGTGGGCTCGTCGAGCAACACCACCTTGGGGTCCAGCATCAGGCTCCGGGCCATGGCCAGCATGTTGCGTTGGCCGCCGCTCAAGGTGCCGGCCCGGCGCCGCGCGGCCGCCCGCAGGTCGGGGAACACCGACAACACCGCTTCGATCCGCGGCCGCACGTCCCCGCTTTGGACAAACGCGCCCATCTCCAGGTTCTCGATGACCGTCAACGAGGGGAACACGTTGTTGACCTGCGGCACGTAGGCCATCCCCTGCCGGGCCACGAGGTGCGGCGGCAGACCGGTGATGTCGCGGTCGGCTACCGTCACCCGTCCGGCCGTCGGCCTGAGGACCCCGAAGATGGCTTTCAGCAGCGTCGACTTGCCGGCCCCGTTGGGGCCGATCAGCGTGACGACTTGGCCCGGGTCGGCCTGGATACAGACGTCCTGGATGATAGGGACGCGGTTGTAGCCGGCCGTCAGGTTCTCAACTGCCAGTATGCTCACGCACAGCGCCCCCCAGGTAAGCGTCGACCACCGCCCGATTGGCCCTGAGCTCGCCCATGGTCCCGGAGGCCAGAGTGCGCCCCTCGGCCATCACGATGACCTGGTCGCACAGCCGCTCGACCAATCCGAGGTTGTGCTCGACCATGAGAAAGGTGATGCCCTGGTCCCGGAGTGCCCGGATGTGTTCGCCCAGCTCGTCGACGAGCGCCGGGTTGATCCCGGCCATGGGCTCGTCCAGGAGCAGCAGCTTCGGTTCGGCCATGACCGCCCGCGCGAGTTCGAGCAGCCGTTTCTGGCCGCCGCTCAGGTTCTGCGCGTACTCGTCCCGCAGGTGCAGGAGGTTGAAGGTCTTGAGCAGGTCCAAGGCTTTGGCCAGGAGCTTCTGCTCGTAAGCGAGCCACTGCCGCCGCCGGAACAGCGCGCCGGTCAGGGTCTCGCCCACGGGATTGTGGGCGGCCATCATGAGGTTCTCCAGCACCGTCATGCGACCCAGCTCGCGGGAGATCTGAAACGTCCGGATCAAGCCCGCGCGGGCGATGTCGTGGCTGGTCATCCCGCTGATGTCGCGCCCGTCGAACACGATGCGGCCCGCCTGGAGCGGAAGGGCCCCGGCGATGACGTTGACCATGGTGCTCTTGCCCGCCCCGTTGGGTCCGATAAGCGCGGCCAGCGCCCCCCGGCGCACCGCGAACGAGCAGTCGTCGACGGCGACCAGCCCGCCGAACGCATGCCGCACGCCGGATACGGTGAGAATGTCATCCGCCGACAACGCCTTGGGCCTCCTTCCCCGTCAGTTGGCTGCGCAGGAGGATCTGGTAGAACGGCGGACGCTGTTCGGGCAGGATGCCGTTCGGCCGGAACCACAGCGTGGCGATGAGCAGGAAGCCGATGACCACGTTGCGCAGCGCCTCGATGAGCGCGGGATGGCCGGGGATGGCCGGCAGGAACCGGGTCGCCTCGGAGAAGACCACCGGGACCAGGAGGGCGCCCAGGATCGCTCCCTTGTTGTTCCCGCGCCCGCCGAGGAGGAGCGCCGCCCAGATGACGAACGTCTCGCCCGCCTGCCAACCGCTCGGATTGAACGACCCGATGAACTCGATGGTCAGAGCCCCGGCGACGCCGGCGAACATGCACCCCACCACGAAGGCGATCATCTGGTACCGGAAGGTGTTCTTGCCGAAGGCTTCGGCGACGTCCGGGTCCTCGCGGATGGCGCGGAGCGTCCGCCCGAACGGCGAGTCGTAGATCCGGCTCGCGATCCACCACATGATGAGCATGATGACCAGGCTCAACCCGATGAAGAAGAACATGTAGGTGTTGTAGTTGAGGTTGAGCACGCCTTCGAGGGGCGGGTTCACGCCGCTGATCCCGTCCTGCCCGTTGAACAGGGACACGTCGTTGCCGACGATGTCGAACACCACCGACCCCAGGGCCACGGTCACGATGGCGAGGTAGTCGCTCCGAAGCCGCCGGAGCGCGATGGCGCCGACGAGCAGGGCCAGCAGGCCGGCGGCCACCGTCCCGGCCAGCAGGGTGAACGGGAAGTGCCAGCCGAGACCGAGGATGTATTGTTCCTGGTTGGCCGCGTTGGGGGGACCCAGGCCGGTCACCCCCGTGAAGTAGGCGCTGATGGCCATGAACGTGATGTAGGTGAAGTTGAGGATCCCGGTGAAGCCGAACTGGATGTTCAGGCCCCACACCAGGATGTTGTAGATGATGAAGTACACCGCCAGGGTGGCCAGGTAGTAGACGACCGCAGACACGTTACGCCCTCCCCCGCGACGCGATGAGACCCTGAGGTCGGAGGAGCAGCATGACCACCAGGATCAGGAACGCGACGTCGTTCTTGTAGGCCGGGTCGATGAACACGGCGGAGATCTCGGTGGCCAGCCCGATGACCAGCGCGCCCAGCATGGCGCCGTAGGGCTGGCCGATCCCGCCCAGGATGACGGCCGCGAAGATGACGAACAGGAAGTCGCCGCCGAAGCTGGGCTGGAAGGTCGTGATGTTGATGGCCAGCACGATCCCGGCCAGACCCGCGAGGAAACCGCTCAGCATCCAGGTCCAGCCTATGATCCGTTCGCTGTCGATCCCGCTGATCCGGGCCAGCTCCGGGTCGTCCGAGAGCGCCCGCATGGCCTTGCCGAGTTTCGTCCGGCTCAGCAGCAGGTGCAGGCCCACCATCGCCACCACGGCGATGCCGATGACGATGAGCTGATGGACCGTGAACAGCATCGGCCCCACGTGGACCGAGGGCGACGCGCCGAGGTTGTATCGCCGGAAGTCGGCGCCGAAGATCGCGAGCGTCAGGTTGGACAGGATGAGGGACAAGCCCAGCGTCACGATGAGCAGGAACAGGAGCGGCGACCGCCGCCGCACGAACGGGCGGAGGATCAGGCGGTTGGCGACGACCGCCACGAAGCCCGTCAGGAGGGCGCCCACCACCAGGGCCACCCAGAAGTTCAGGTGCCAGCTCACCTCGGCGATCCAGGCGAAGTACGCGCCGAGGGTGAGGAATTCGCCATAGGCGAAGTTGACGTAGTTGGTAACGCCAAATTGCAGGCTCAGTCCGACGGCCGCCAACGCGAGCACCGAGGCCGTGACCAGGCCGAACCCGACCGCCATGCCCAGAAGGCTCATGCTTGCCCATCCTCCCCGTCCCGCTCGGCGAGTTCCCGGTGCACCGCGAGCACCCGTTTCGCCCGCTCGGCGATGGGATAGTCCACGAAACGCCCCTTAACCCGGATGGAGGCCACCCCGGCCGCGAGGGCGGCCTCGAACGCCGCCACGACCTCCTCCGCCCAGGCCACCTCGTCGGGAGTCGGCGTGAAGATGGCGTTGACGACGTCGACCTGGCGGGGATGGATGCACGTCTTGCCCTGGCACCCGACGCTCTTGGCCCACCGGGCCTCCTCGGCCAAGCCGTCGAGGTCCTCCAGGTTGGGGAACACCGTGTCGAGCGGCGGGTCCAGCCCCAGCGCCCGCGAGACCACCACCAGCTGCACCATGGCCCAGCGGACGCCCAGTTGGCCGACTTCCCAGGCCATGCTGGTGTCGAGGGTGAAGTCGCCGGCCCCGAAGGACAGGCGCCGGACCCGGGCGCTCGCCTGGCCGATGGCCTCGAGCTGCATCAATCCCCGGGCCGTCTCCACCACCGGGAGGATGGCCACCGTACCGGGGGCGAGACCCTGCCGCTGCTCGAACTCCGTCAGCAGGAAATCCACGATGGCCACCTGCCGGGCGTCCTCGACCTTCGGCAGGACGATGCCGTCCAGACCCGGCACGACGACTGCCTCGAGGTCTCCGAACGTCAGTCCCGTCTCGAGTCCGTTGATCCGGACGTAAGCCTGGGGCCGGCGGACCGTGCGGCCGCGGAGGAGCGCCCGGACGTCCTCGCGCGCCCGGACTTTCTCATCCCGGGCGACGGCGTCCTCCAGGTCCAGAATCGCGATGTCGGCGTTTCCCGTCAGGGCCTTCTCCGCGTGGCGACGGTGATTGGCCGGTGCGAACAACGCGCTGCGGACGACCATTTGAGCCTCCTTTGGCGTCTTTTGCCGTCTCGGGGCGACTAGACGACGCCGTCCTGTCGGAGCGCCTCCAGTTCGGCGGCCGTCACCCCGAGTTCCCGGTACACTTCCTCGTTGTGCTGGCCCAGGCGCGGTCCCGTGGTCCGGACGACCCCCGGCGTAGCGCTGAGCCTGGGGACGACGTTGACGATGCGCATGGGTCCCAGGTCCGGGTCGTGCACCTCCGCGAACGTGTTGCGGGCGTGGAAGTGGGGATCGGCGAAGATGTCGGGGACGTCGTAGATGGGAGCCACGGCCACCTCGTACCGCTCCATGACGGCGAGAACCTCGGCGCTCGGGCGCTCGCGCATCCACGCCGCGATGATGGCGTCCAATTCTTCCACGTGGGCCACGCGGGCCTGGTTGGTCGCAAAGCGGGGGTCCTCGACGAGGTCGGGCCGCTCCATCGCCTGGAACAGGCGCTCGACGATGGGCTGGGCGCTCGCCGACAGAGCGATCCACTTGCCGTCGGCGCACTGGTAGGCGTTGCGGGGCGCGACATGGTCGGACCGGTTTCCGACGCGGCCCCGGGCGATGCCGAGTTGGTCCCAGTCCAACAGGCTGGGTTCCATCAGCCGGAGCAGCGGCTCGTACAGGGACACGTCGATCTCCTGCCCCCGGCCGCCCCGGGCGTCGCGCCAGTAGAGGGCCATCATCACCGCGTACGCCCCCGTGATCCCGGCGATCCCGTCGGCCAGAGGCAGGTTCGGCAGTGTGGGCGGCCCGTCGGGCTCACCCGTCAGGTGGGCGAAGCCGGACATCCCTTCGGCGAGCGTGCCGAAGCCCGGACGGTCCCGATACGGCCCCGTCTGCCCGAAGCCGGTGATGTGCAGCAGGATGAGGCGGGGATTGCGCTCCGCCAGCACCGGGTACCCCAGTCCCCACCGGTCCAGCGTGCCGGGCCGGAAGTTCTCGATGACGACGTCCGCCGTCTCCGCCAGCCGCAGGAAGAGCTCGGCCCCCTTCGGGCGGCGCAAGTCCAGGGTGACGGACCGCTTGTTGCGGGCGATGGACTTCCAGAACAGCCCGATGTCCTGCTTGCGGGAGCCCCAATGCCGCTGGTGGTCGCCGCGGCCGGGCAGCTCGACCTTGATGACGTCCGCGCCGAACTCGGACAGGTAGCTGGCGGCCCACGGGGCCGCCGCCAGGGTGGCGATGTCGAGCACGCGGATGCCTTCCAGGGGCATCCGGGACGGTTCAGTGGGATTCATGGACGCGGGTCCCCTCCTTCCGGCACCGTCGCGGCGGGATCCGAGGTCTCCCGGGGCGGACGGCGGCTGTGGAGATAGCGGTCGGCAGCCCGGACGGCGCTGTCCATGCCGGCGAGGATGTGCTCGCGCATGACCTGCTCGGCGCCGTCGGGGTCCCCGCGGATCACACGGTCGATGACCCGCCGGTGCTCGGCGATGATCTGTTCGCGGCGCTTGGGCTCGGCCGTGGTCAGGATGCGCACGCGATCCACGTGGCGGTAGATGACGTCCAGCAACGCCACGGCCCAACGATTGCGCGCCATGGTACGGAGGTACGCATGCATTTGTCCGCCCGCTTCCAGCATGTCCGTGGACGAGTCCAGGGCTCGCTCCATCTCCCGGGAGAGGCGGCGCAGCTGGTCGGCATCCTCGGGCGAGACGTGCTGGGCCGCCTCGCGGGCGACAAGCCCCTCCAAGACGGCCCGGACGCCGTACAAGGCGCGCACCTCCTCGGCGTCCAGTCCCACCACCGAGAAGCCGCCGGTCGGAGCGCGCTCGACGTAGCCCTGTCCTTGGAGCAGGCGCAGCGCCTCGCGGACGGGCGTCCGGCTCACCCCCAGCCGGCGCGAAAGGTCGGGTTCCCTGAGGCGCGCGTTGGGCGGCAGCTCGCCGCGGATGATGGCGTCCCGCAGGACGCGGTAGACCGCCTCGCCGCTGGAGACCCGCCACACCACGCCGTCGAGGAGATCGTCACGGCTCATGGGCGACCCTCGAGTCCCCGGGACGCCGGGCCTCCAGCTCCGCCAACCGCGCGCGGTTCCGCCCGACGAAGGTGGCGACGTCCCCGAACGACATCGTCCGCCCGCTGCCGGTCCCCACGCGGGCGGTCACCCACTCGGCAAGACGGGTAAGCCGCGCCTGGTCGATCCCGGTGCGCACGCCGCTCGCCTCGAACAGGTAGACCAGGTCCTCGGTGGCGACGTTCGCCATCTCGGTGACGTGGACCGGCATCGCGATGCCGCCGCCGATGCCGCCGACACTGCCTTCGAACCGGCGGACGCCGGCCTCGTAGGCGACCCAGGCGTTCCCCAGGGCCGTGCCCGCCAAGGTGTGCAGATGCAGCCCCAGCTCGAGGTCGGGCCAGCGGTCCAGGATCCGCGCCACCCGGTCGCGCACCAGGGCCGGCACGGCCAACCCGACGCTGTCCGCGAGCGATACCTCGCGGTAGCCCAGGCGCACCAACCGTTCGACCAGCCACAGCAACCGCTCCGCCGGGACGACGCCCTCATAGGGGCAGACGAAGCTGGTGCCCACCCCCACCATGACGGCGACCCCGCGGCGGTCCCCCTCGTCCTTGATGCGGGCCAGTTGCTCGAGGTTCTCCTCGACGGACATGTTGGCGTTGAGGCGCTGGTAGGTCTCGCTGGCCACGACGAGACCGGCGAGCTTGGTCATCCCCGCGTCGAGGGCGCGTCGGGCGCCGTGGAGGTTCGGCACCAGGGCCCGAAGGACGGCTCGATGCGGAGCCGCCGTCGCCAGCGCGGCCACGGCCTCCGCGTCGGCCAGGCTCGGGATGACGCGCGGGTGCACGAAGCCCGTGATCTCAATCTCCGGCACCCCGGCGGCGTCGAGGGCGGCGATGATGTCCGCCTTCTCCGCCGTCGTGGGCAGCCGGAGCGCCGGCTCGTGCACGGCGGCCTGAAGACCGTCCCGCGGGAACACGTCGACGATGACCACGTCGGGCATTCGGATCCGCCTGCCTTGCGGCGCACATGTATACAGCAATACGCGTCGCTTTTGACACTATTGTCTGTCACGTCCGAATGTGCACGGACGGCTCAGGGCGTATTTCAGGAAGGGAATAGCCTTTGGAGTGATTTGGCAGGCCGGACGGCTCCGCTCACAAAATCCTTCCGGATCGCGACGGATTTCTTACGATTGCGGGTTCCGCGTCATGTCCCCCGCGTCATGATCTTCAGTCCCCAGCGAACCCGGCGGCTCCGTGCGCGGGCCGGGCGACGGCGGGGCAGCGGGACGGTGCCGACGAGGATGCCCGTCGTGCGCCCGGACGGCATCCCGGCCGGATCCGAACGCCGGCGGCTCCGGTCCGCCGCCGCGAAGGGTCGACGGGGGACGACGCCGCACCGTCGGGCGCGCGGGCTGCCGGGCGGACCGCCCCCCGCCGGCGCACGGTTCCCCCCACGGCCCGGGCGCCCGCGGTCACGCGCCTTGAGCTACCGCGCGCCGGACCACCGGGGCCAACGTCCCCCCATGCCCACGGGTTCCCAGTAGTCCACCACGGTCCCCGCCGGCACCGGCGGTCCCTCGGGCAGGACGGCGAACCCGTCGGCGTCCAGGTAGGCGGTCAAGACGTCCGCACCCTGCGGGAGGTCCCAGTCCAACCCGGCGGCGGTCCGGCGGACCCGCAGGTAGCGCGGCTCCCGGCTGGGCTTGGGATAGGCGTCCCGAAGCGGCAGCCGCTCCGTCCGTTCCACCAGGCGCCCGCCGTGGACCGTCGCCCACCAGGGAGCGGCCAGCACCAACCAAGTCGTCATGGCGGCGCCGGGATTGCCGGAGAGGGCCAACACCAGGGTCTCGCCCCGACGGCCGGCGGCCACGGCGCGGCCGGGGTGCATCCGCACCCACCAGAACAACCGGTCCGTCAAGCGCTCGAGGACCCCGGGCACGTGGTCGTACCGCCCGACCGACGTGCCGCCGGTCACGAGGACCAGGTCCGCCCCCGCGGCCAGGGCCTCGAGCCGGCGCGCGATGAGGTCGGCGTCGTCGCCCACCGTCTCCACGGCGACCGGCTCGCCGCCCCACTCCCGCACCAGGGCGCTCAGCCAGACCCCGTGGGTGGCGTAGATCCGGCCGGGCGCCAAAGGGTTCCCCGCTTCGACCAACTCCGCGCCGGTCTGCAGCACGGCCGCCCGCAGGGGACGCCGGACCGTCACCGTCGTCACCCCCAGGCTGGCCAGGAGGGCCAGGTGGGTGCTGGACAGCCGTTCGCCGACCCCGAACACCGGCCGGCCGGCGGCCACCTCGTGGCCGCGGGGCATGACGTTGCGGCCGGCCGGCACGGGCCGGAGGATGCGGACGGCGTCGCCCTCCACCCCGGCGGCCTCCTGCTCCAGCACCGCGTCGGCGCCCGCGGGCAGCGGGGCCCCGGTCCAGATCCGGTGGACCGTGCCCGGCTCGAGACGCCCGGGGGGACTGCCCGCCGGCGTCTCCCCCCGCACCGGCAGGACGACCGGCGCGCGCGCGGTGTCGGCCGCGCGCAGCGCGAACCCGTCCATCGCAGCGCGGGTGAAGGGCGGCAGATCGACGGGGGCGTAGACCGGTTCGGCCAGCGTGCGTCCGAGCGCGGCCGCCACCGCCACCGCCTCCGGCTCCAGATGCGGCCGGACCGTCCCGAGCCGCCGCCGGGCCTCGTCAACGCTCACCATCGTCGTCCCGCACCCCTCGCCGCACCGCCTCCAACGTCACCGAACAGACGTGGCGCCACCGGTCGACCCACGCCGCCACGTCCTCCGCCTCCGCGGGCAGTCGGGCCCGGCAGTGGTAGGGCGCCAGCGGGGGGTCCGGGCCCGCCGAGGCGAGCACCACGCCGCGGACCGGCGGCCACGACCCCGACCCGAGGACCACCTTGGGCGTCGCCAGATGCCGGCCCCCTTCGACCAGAACCCAGTCCCAGTCCGCGGCGACCCGCCAGAACCATTCGGGAACGCCGGTCCCGCCGCTCCCGCGGAACAGGAAGCCGTCGGCTCCCACGAGAAGCCCGGCGCGCGTCCCCGCGGCGAGAAGACGCCCGGTGTCCTTGGCGTCCGGCTCGAGCGGGTGGTGGGAGAACTTGATCGCCCCCACCCGCTCTCCCCGGGCGGTCATCCGCGCGGCCAGCGCCGCAAGCACCCGGGTCTTGCCGACGCCCGAAAACCCCACCACCTGCAGCCACCGGGTCGCCGCCTCACCCATCGCGGTCGCGTGCCTCCGCCGGGCGCCGCCCCCTTTCAGCCCATCGCTCCCAGTCCCGGGGCGTGTTGACGTTGTGGAGCCATTCGACCTCGTCCCCCGACAGGACCACCGCACGGCAGGGGACCCGCTCGAGGACCCGCCCGAGCGGAATGCCCTCGGACGGCACATCCTCGGTGGCGTCCAGGACCCCCCGATGCCAGACCGCCGCGAGGGGCTGCCGCACCGCGCCGGCGGCCGAAAGCGCCACGCCTCCGGGGATCCGGGCGGCCCACAGGCGGTCGAGCAGGGCGACCGGCACGCCCGGGAGGTCCACGGCGAGCACCGCCAGCCACGGGGCGGCGGGGTCGAGCCGCGCGAGGGCGGCCCGGATCGCCCACCAGGGCCCCGGATACGGCACCGGGTCCACCAGATCGTCCGGACCCGCGGGGGAGCCGTACGGCAAGGCCCGCCAGACCTCGTCCACCCGGGTGGCAAGGAGGCGGACCTGCCGCCGCCACAACGGCTCCCTTTCCCATTCGATCCACGCCTTGTCCCGTCCGAACCGCGCCGACCGACCGCCCATCAGCAACAGTCCCCGGCAACCGGCGAAGCCCGCCGGCCGGTCGCCCTCGGCCGCCATGCCGCCCCGCCTCCGTTCCGCCCCCACGATAGCACAGCACCGGGAAACCCGCGGCGGTATACTGGGCCCAAAAGTTCTCACACCTTGCCGCAGTGGGAGGGGTGCGGGCATGGGCGAGCACGCGGGATCGGACGCCTCCGTGACCCCGGCCGACCTGAGGGGCGAACGGCCGGCGTGGACGCTTCGGGCCGACGGCACGCTCGAGCCGACCTCGCGCCCCGCCGCGGTCGAGCGCCCGTTCACGCTGTACGTCAACGGGCGCGAGCTCGTGACCATCGTTGCCTCCCCGAGCCATCTCCTCGAGCTTGCGCTCGGCTACCTCGCCAACGAAGGGCTCATTGCCCGGGCGGACGAGGTCACCACCCGCGTCGTGGATCCCGAGGCCGGGCAGATCTGGCTCCACGTGCCGGGCCGGACCATCTCCGGGGTCGAGTTGGGGCGCCGCTGGCTGACGGCCTGCTGCGGCCGGGCCCGCGCGACGCTGTACTTCGCCAACGACGCGGACCTTGCCCCCGTCGGGCCGGGCGTCCGCCTGGACCCCGCGGCCATCTTCGCCCGCATGGCGGACCTCGAGGACGGCCCCCCGGCGCTCCGCCAGACGGGGGGCCTGCACTGGGCCGGCGTCGGCGACGGCAAGCGCCTGTGGGTACGCCGCGCCGACGTCGGCCGCCATAACGCCCTGGACAAGGTCGCCGGCTGGTGCCTCCTCACCGGCCGCTCCCCCGCGGGGTACGCCGTGGTCTTCTCCGGCCGGGTTTCCTCGGAGGTGGTGGTCAAGGCGGCCCGGATGGGGGCGGCCTGGATCCTCTCCAACGCCGCCCCGACGTCGCTGGCGCTGGAGCTGGCCGACACGCTCAACCTCACCGTGGTGGGCTTCGTCCGCGACGGCCGCGCCACCGTGTACACCCACCCCGAACGCCTCGGCGTCCCCCTCCCCACGACACTGCCGCCCCCGTGCCCGCCGGACGGGCCGTATGAAAGAGGAATTTCCTGGAGACCTTAACAGGCAAGCGGGTACCGGGATGCTCGGCCGGCAGCGCGGATTGACAAGCCTCTGCCCATGGCCGACGATTTGAAAGATGTACGGCACCCCGAGGGCGGTCGCCCATCTGTTCCGGGGCCGGAGGCCCCGGCCTGGCCGGCGCACGCCGCCGGCTGGCCGGGTGTCGGCGAGCGCAGGAAGGATGTGGGAAAGCCGCGTGGGTTTCAAGACCGGACCGTCCGCCGGCAAGCCGCCGACCGTCGCATCCGTGCCGACCTTCGCGTCGCGCCTCCTGTGGGGTCTCGTCGCGGCGGTGCTGGTGGGCGCGGTGCTCCTGGTGCTCTCGGTGGTGCGCCCCAACCGCGGCGTCGACGAGCTGGCCGAGACGCCGCGGGTCGTCCTGGTGGCAATGTCGGGTACTCCGGAACAGCCCGGATTCGCCGGATTCCTGGCCATCCTGAACCCGGCCAGCCGGGTGGTCAAGGTGGTCCCGGTACCAGGCACCCTGCCCGTGGTCGCGCCGAGCGACCCCCTGTGGTCGGAGGCCCCTCGCCTGACGCCCAGGCAGATCGCCGCCGTGGTCGGCCGGGACCTCCACATCCCGGTTTCGGGCTATTTCATCGTCGACGCGCCGGAGGCCCAGGCGGTGCTGAGCGCGCTGGCGGCCAGCGCCCCGGGTTGGCCCGCCCACCTGACGTCCGACCAGCTGCTGCGGGCCCTGGGCTGGCCCTACGGCATCCCGGGGGCCCAAGGGCAGCTCGACGCGCTCCAAGCCATCATCACCGGCCTGCCGGAGCTGCCGCCGAGCCAGGACCCTCTGCTCAACGTGGCGCTCAAAGCCTCGCACACCAACCTGTCGCTCTATCAGATGTTCATGCTCGCCACCTACATCCGGGGCGACACGCTGGAACTGGCGCCGGCGAAGGGGGTGGGACGATGAGCCGCGCCGCACCCGCGCTCCGCCCCCGGGCCGAAGGGCGCCGGGTCCGCGACCCCGCCCTCGAGATCCGCAGTTGGGGGCTCTTGGCGGCCATCGTGGTGCTCTCCCGCCTCCTCGTCTTCGAGGAGGGCGCGTTGGCGTTCCTGTACCTGCCCCACGCCTGGGTGCAGGACGTGCCGGGCTACCTCCCGCCGCCCGGGGGGTTCTGGTTCCAGACGCTTCTGGGGCCGTGGGCCCACTGGGACGGATACTGGTACCTGTCCATCGCCCACCTCGGCTATGCCGGCCGACCGCTGGCGACGGCCTTCTTCCCGTTGTACCCGCTCCTGCTGCGGGCCCTCGGCGGGACGGTGTTGGCCGGCGTGCTGGCATCGACCGTGGCGTTCGTCGTCGCCCTGGGGATCATCCACCGCCTCGCGGCCGAGGTGCTCTCGCCCCGCGCGGCGTGGTTCACGGTGCTGGCCCTGGCCTTCTTCCCCACCAGCTTCTACTTCAACGCCGTCTACCCCGAGTCGCTGTTCCTCCTGCTGGCCGCCGGCACGTACCTGGCCGCGCGGCGCGGCCGGCTGGGCCTGGCCGCGGGGTTGGCGGGCCTGGCCTCGGCCACGTCCATCTACGGCCTCTTCCTCGCCGTCCCGCTGGCCGCCGCGCTCTGGCGCCGCCGCGCCCCCGCCCCCCTGTGGCTTTGGCTGGCGCTCGTGCCGGCGGGCCTGCTCGGGTACATGGCGACCCTCTTCGAGGCGTTCGGCAACCCCATCATCTTCCAGTCGGTCCAGAGCAACTGGGGACGGGCCTTCGCGCCGCTCTGGGTGACCGTCCGCGAAGCGGTAACGCAAGCCGTGGCCAACGTCCCCGCGGTGGTGTCCTTCCCGCGGCTGTTCGCCACCGGCCAGCCCACCGACACGGCGAGCAACGTGTGGAACCTCCTGTTCGCCGCCGTTGCGGTGTGGCTCCTGGTCCTGGCGATCCGGCGCCTGCCGTGGGAGTACTGGCTGTTCAGTCTGCTGGTCGTGGCCGTCCCCTTCTCCTACCCGTCGGCCGCGGTGCCGCTCATGTCCGTCCCCCGGCTGCTCCTGGCCGCCTGGCCGCTGTTCCTGGCCTTGGGGGACCGCCTGGCGGGCTCCCCGACGGCGCTCAAGGCTTACCTCTGGCTCTCGGGGGCGGCCGGCCTGGTCCTCGTCGCCTTGTTCACGACGGCCCACTGGGTTGCCTGAGGCCCCGGGCGGGTGTGTGCTAAACTCGCGACATGACGACAGGGTGCGCGCCCGACGGGGAGCGGCTCGGCACGGCGTGGGGCCATTATCCCCCGGCCGTGCGCCGCCTCGTGTTGGCCCGGGGCTTCCGGAGCCTGGGTCAGGGGCTGATGGTGGTGGACTTTTCCCTATACCTGCGGGCCTTGGGGTGGCACGCGGGCCAGCCGGAGGAGATCCCGGTTCTCACGCCGCGTGACGGGATCCCGGTCGGGACCGGACCCAGGGCCGGTCGACCGGTCGGCACGGAGGGCGGGCCGGGCAGGGGGGCCAAGAGCCCCGGGTTGACGCCGGAGCCCAGCGCCACCAGGAGGAACAGCGGCCGGAAGGGCCAGGGCGCCCGGAAGCCGTCGCGCGAGCTCGTGAACCGCGGCTCCCTCGGCCTGCGTCAGGCCGTGTCGGTGAGCCTCACCCGCGATACCCGGAGCGGGCTCGCCGCGGGTCTCAGCACCGCGTCGATGCGCCTGCCGGCGTCGGTGGGGCCGCTGGTCGCCGGCTGGCTGATGGACAGCGGCAACCTCGCCCTGCCGTTCTTCCTGGGTGCGGCCGTGCAGCTGGGCTACGCGGTGCTCTACGGCCGGCTCTTCGGCCACCTGGACCAGGACTTGAGCCGCCTGGCCGCGAAGACCTAGGAGACGACAGGCGTCGCGGGGCGCCGGGGCACACAACGGAGGGATGCGCCATCAAGGGACTCATCCTCGCCGGGGGGACGGGATCGCGGCTCCGCCCCCTCACCTACACCGGCGCGAAGCAGCTGCTCCCGGTGGCCAACCGCCCCATCCTGCACTACGCCCTCGAGGCGGTGGTGGCGGCCGGCATCACGGACGTGGGGATGGTCGTGGGCGACACCGCAGCCGAGATCGAGGCGGCCTGCGGCGACGGCCGCGCCTTCGGCTGTCGGATCACCTACATCCGCCAACCCGCGCCCCTCGGGCTGGCCCACGCGGTCCAGACCGCCCGGCCGTTCCTGGGCGACGCCCCCTTTCTCATGTACCTCGGGGACAACCTGCTCAAGGGCGGCGTCACCGAGCTGGTCCAGGCCTTCCGCGCCGCCGACTGGGACGCCGCCATCCTGCTCACCCCCGTGCCCCACCCGGAGCAGTTCGGCGTGGCCGTGGTCGAGGGCGGCCGCGTCGTCCGCCTGGTCGAGAAGCCGCGCGTCCCGCCGTCCAACCTGGCCCTCGTCGGCGTCTACCTCTTCCGACCGTCCGTGCACGCCGCCATCGCCACCCTCACCCCCTCGTGGCGGG
Source organism: Actinomycetes bacterium (assembly GCA_023565505.1). GTDB lineage: Bacteria > Bacillota > Sulfobacillia > Sulfobacillales > JAIMBI01 > JAIMBI01. Next base: position 84,230 of record JAIMBI010000003.1, read on the forward strand.
GCGAGCTGGAGATCACGGACGCGCTGCAGCGGCTCATCGACGCCGGCCGGACCGTCCATGCCGAGACGGTGACCGGGTGGTGGAAGGACACCGGCCGCCCGGAGGACGTGCTGGAGGCCAACCGCCTCGTGCTCGAGGACCTGGTCCCCCGCGTGGCCGGCACCGTCGACGCCGCCTCCCGGCTCGACGGGCGGGTGGTGGTGGAGGCCGGCGCCCGGATCGTCCGGAGCACGGTGCGGGGCCCGGCCATCATCGGTCCCGACGCCCTGGTGGAAGACAGCTTCGTCGGCCCCTTCACAAGCCTCGGCCCCCGGGTGGTGGTGCGCGAGACGGAGATCGAGCACAGCGTGGTGATGGCCGACACGGTGCTGGAGGCGGTCCCCGGCCGGCTCGACGGGTGCCTCCTCGGCCGGGGCGTCCGGGTCGCCCGCCGGCGCGACGCCCCCCGGGCGTTCCGGCTCGTGCTCGGCGACCAGTCGCACGTGGAGGTGTTGTGAGGTGAACCCGCCGCCCCGCATCGCGGGCGTCCGCTACAAGCCCCTGGTCCGCCATCCGGACGACCGGGGCTTCTTCCAGGAGATCCTGCGCGCGGACGAGGGTCTTCTGAGCCGCTTCGGCCAGGCGTCGCTCTCGCTCAGCTACCCCGGGGTCATCAAGGCGTTCCACTACCACGAACGCCAGGACGACCTCTGGTTCTTCCCCGTGGGCCACGCGCAGGTGGTGCTGTACGACCGCCGCCCGGACTCGCCCACCCACGGCGTCACGGACGTCTTCTACCTGGGCGAGCACATCCCCGCCCTGGTGCTGATCCCCGCCGGGGTGGCCCACGGCTACCGGGTGCTCGGGAACACCCCGCTCCAGATCGTGTACTTCACCACGGAGCCGTACAATCCCGCTGCCCCCGACGAGTACCGAATCCCGTGGGACGACCCGACCATCGGGTTCGACTGGACCACGCGGTTCCGCTGAGCGACAGGAGGATCCCCATGCGGCTTCTGGTCACCGGCGGCCTCGGCTTCATCGGGAGCCACTTCATCCGCTGGGCCCTCGCCCAGGACCCCGCCGTCACCGTGGTCAACCTCGACGCCCAGACGTACGCCGGCGACCCGGCGAACCTGGCGGACGTCGACCCGGCCCGGTACACCTGGATCCGCGGCGACATCCGGGACCCCGAGGCGGTCGCCCGGGCGTTCGCCGCCGGCGTCGACGCGGTGGTGCACTGCGCCGCCGAGTCCCACGTGGACCGGAGTCTCCTGAGCGCCGAGGCCTGCCTGACCACGAACGTCCTGGGCACCCAGGTGCTCCTCGACGCGGCCCGGACCCACGGGGTCCGCCGGTTCGTGCACGTCTCCACCGACGAGGTCTACGGCGCGCTGGCCCCGGACGAGCCGCCGGCCACGGAGGCCCACGCCCTGGCCCCGCGCAGCCCCTACGCGGCCAGCAAGGCCGCCGCCGACCTGTTGGTGGGCGCGGCCGTGGCCACTTGGAACCTGCCCGCGGTCATCACCCGCGGCACCAACACCTACGGCCCCTTCCAGCATCCCGAGAAGTTCATCCCCCTGTTCATCACCCACGCCCTGGAAGGCCGCGACCTTCCCCTCTACGGCGACGGGCTGCAGATCCGCGACTGGCTCCACGTGACCGACCACGTGGCGGCCATCTGGACGGTGCTCGAACGGGGGCGCGTGGGGGCGGTGTACAACATCGGCGCCCGGAACGAACAGCCCAACCGGGCCGTGGCCGAACGCATCTGCGCGCTCTTGGGGGTCGACCCGGCCCGGATCCGGTCCGTGGCCGACCGGCCGGGGCACGACCGGCGCTACGCGCTGGACCCGACACGCCTCGAGACGGAATTGGGCTGGCGGCCCCGGGTGCCGTTTGCGGAAGGGCTGGCGGAGACCGTCCGGTGGTACGCCACCCACCGCGCCTGGTGGGAGCGTCGCCGCGACGCCACGTTCTGGACCTACTACCGGCAGCAGTACGGGGAGCGGCTCCGTCCGTGAAGCGGCACCTGGTCGTCGGGGCCCACGGCCAGGTGGGGCGGCACCTGGTGCGGGCGCTCGCCGCCCGCGGCGAGCCGGTGGTCCGGGCCGGGCGGCGGGAACCGGCCGACCTCCTCCTGGACCTCGACCGGCCGGAGACGCTCCCGCAGGCCCTGGCCGGGCTCCGCGCCGACATCCTGTGGCTCTGCGCCGCCTACACCCACGTCGACGGCTGCGAGGCCGACCCCGACCGCTCCCGCCGGATCAACCTCGACAGCCCCGCCGTCCTGGCCCGGTGGGCGGCGGCCTCCGGCTGCCGCGTCGTGTTCTTCTCCACGGACTATGTCTTCGACGGTCGGGCCGGTCCCTATACCGAAGCCGACCCGCCCCACCCGCTGTCGGTGTACGGCCGCCACAAGCAGGCCGCCGAAGAGGTGCTGGCGGCAACCCTGGGACCCCGGGCCCTGGTGGTGCGGACGGCCTGGGTATACAGTCGCGATCCCGGCGGCACCAACTTCTTCGAGCAGGTACGGGCGGCCCTCACGGCCGGGCGACCGCTGGCGGTGGCGGCGGACCAGTTCGGCAACCCCACCTACGCCCCGGACCTGGTCGACGCGGTCCTGGCCCTGGTCGACCGCCGCGCCGCCGGCCTCTTTCACGTGGCCGGCGCCACCGTCATGACGCGGGCGGCCTTCGCCGAGGCGATTCGGGCCGCCTTGGGCGGGCCGCCGGACCTCATCCGGCCGGTCGCGACCCGGGATCTCGGCCAACGGGCGCCCCGCCCGTTGCGCGCGGGCCTGGTCACCACCAAACTCCAAGCGGTCGTGGGCTTCGTGCCCCGCCCGCCGGAACCCGTCCTGGCGGAGCTGGCCCGGACCGCCTCCCCGGAGTCTCCCGCCTCGTCGTAATTCCGCCACAATAGTTGCCCCGAGGCAGCCCGGCGGTGCCATCATGAGAGGAGACGCCGCGTCACACGACGCGGCCGCCACGCTGCGAGGGGAGGAGTGGCTCATGACCGTACGGTTCTTGATGGAGACCGCCTGTCCGTCCGCGCGCGCCGAGGAACCGGGCCTCGTGGCCGCGTGGCGGCTTCAGACCGAACCGGACGGGGTCCTCTTCGTCACCGACGGCGAAGGTCGCCTCGTGGGCGCCGTCCGCGAACCCCCCGACCGGGTCCGGCGGAGCGCCACCGTGGCCGCGGTCATGCATCCCGTCGACGCCCTGCCGATGCTCTCGCCCCGGGACGGCCACGAGGAGCTCGTGCGGACCTTCGCCCACCATCCGGAATGGGAGCTGATGCCGGTGGTGGACGATGCGCGGCGGCTCGTGGGGATCGTCCGCCGGCGGGCCCTGGAACCCTATCTCAAACCTGTCGGCGCCGCGCCGACCCCGCTCGAGCCGCTGTGGCGGGCATTGCCCGAAGCGGTGTTCACCGGCGTGATGGTCATCGACAGCACGGGCACGGTACGCTTCCTGAACCGGCACGGCGCCGAGCTCCTGGGCGTCGCGGCGGACCGGGTCGTGGGCCGCCCCTACGAGGTGGTCGCCGCCGCCATCTTCCCCCACGTGGAGGCCTACCTCGCCGAAAGCGCGATCCCCCGCGTCCTCCTCGGCCTCGAGGCATCCCAGGGCGAACGGGAACTCACGGTGCAGAACGGACGCCGACTCTTGTTCAAGTTCGCCGCCGTCCGGGAGGCGGGCGAACTCGCGGGGATCCTCGTGACCTTCATGGACGTGAGCCCGATCCGTGCCGCCGAGGCCGCCGCCGTGGCCTACGCGGACGAACTGGAGAAGGCTTTCGCCCTGACGCTCCCCAACAGCAAGGTGGAGGCGAAACTCAAGTCGTCGCCCGAATACCAGGACGTCTACGATCCCAAGACCGGCCGGGCGGTGGTGACGGGCGTGATTCCCGACGGCACCTACCGCCATGTCGTCAACGGCCTCCGCCTGCTCGCGGAGCTGAACGCCCTCGGGTTGTTCCAGCTCGTCGGACTCGACAAGGACACCCTGGTGCAGGCGTTCATCTTCCACGACGTCGGCAAGGAACAGCCGGTGCTCGAGGTGGGACAGAGCTTCATCCCGCACGAGACGTTCGAGCCGAGCCATCTCCACGCCCAGCGGAGCGCCGACTGGGCCCGGAAGTACTACGGCGTCGCGCCGGACGTCGAGGCCCTCATCCGCCATCACCACACCCCTGAGTCCGATTTGCCCCCCGACTTCCCGGACGCCCTCCGCCCCATGCTCCGGATCTTCAAGCTGGTGGACGGGCTGTCCGCCGGCCTGACCCGGTGGAGCGCCCGCCATGATCCGTTCGTGCTGGACGGCAGTCGCCTCGAAGTCCGCGAGCACAACGTCGACCCCCGCTACAACCGGGCCTACCGCCTCTGGATCTACAGCGGCCGCGAGGAACCCCTCGACGCGGGCCGGTAAGGGTTGCCGACCTCCCTACCGGCAGGGGTCCCCGGAAGCCTTGTCCCATAGCGTCCTCTCCTTTTCCGGGGACCCTACCCCCGTCCCGTATCCTTCCAGACAAGTGCGCAATATTGACGCAACACCTCGGGTATGCGACACTGCTCGTGGTTTCCTGGGGCAACTATGGTCCGTCCCGACTCCGGGGCGGACGCCCGGCACCCTGCGGAGTGCCTTGTGACGGGAGGGATGTCTTTGGGCAACCGGGAGCGGACCGGATGGTACTGGCTTTTCCTCATTCCGTTCATCGCCACGCTCTGGCCCCCGTTCTACGCGTCGGCCGAACCGGCGGTGGCCGGCTTCCCGTTCATGTACTGGTACCTCATCCTGTGGATCGTCCTGGTGGGGATTTTGAGCGGGATCATCTATTTCGCGACCCAGCCGCGGCGCTAGCCGGGCCGGGATCAGGGCGCCCGGGGGCGCCGAGGAAGGGGTGACCTCGTATCAACTGGACCGCTTTCATCGTGTTCTTGATCTTGTTCGTGTTCGTCGCGGTGCTCGGGTTCTACGCGGCCCGCTGGCACCAGGGCGACCTCGACCTCCTCGACGAGTGGGGTCTCGCGGGTCGGCGCTTCGGGACGCTCATCACCTGGTTCCTGATCGGGGGCGACCTCTACACCGCGTACACCTTCATCGCCGTGCCCGCCCTGGTCTACGGCGCGGGCGCGACCGGATTCTTCGCGGTGCCGTACACCATCGTAGTGTTCCCGATCATGTTCGTCATCCTGCCGCGGCTGTGGCGCGTCGCCAAGCAGCGCGGCTACGTGACGCCGGCCGACTTCGTGCGGGGACGGTTCGACAGCTCCCTGTTGGCCCTCGCCGTGGCCATCACGGGGATCCTGGCCACCATGCCGTACATCGCCCTCCAGCTCGTCGGCATCCAGGCCGTGCTGGTGGCGATGGGCATCAAGGGCAGCGGCTGGCTCAACGACCTGCCGCTCATCATCGCCTTCGCCATCCTGGCGGCCTACACCTACACCAGCGGGCTTCGGGCCCCGGCGCTGACGGCTATCGTCAAGGACCTCCTCATCTACATCACGGTCATCGTCGCGGTCATCGCCATCCCCATGCAGCTCGGCGGCTACGGCCACATCTTCGCCGTCGCCACGGCCACGCTGGCCAAGGCCAAGGTGCCGGTGATCCTGGGACCGAAGGGGTACTCGGCCTTCGCCACGCTGGCGTTGGGGTCGGCGTTCGCGCTGTTGCTGTACCCCCACTCGGTGACCGGCGCCCTTGGGGCCAAGAGCGGCCGCACGATTCAGCGCAACGCGGCGCTCCTGCCCACCTACTCGCTGGCGCTCGCGTTCATCGCGCTGTTCGGGTACATGGCCATCGCAGCGGGAATCAAGACGAAGGTGACGAGCCTGGTCGTGCCGCTCCTGTTCCTCAAGATGTTCCCGTCCTGGTTCGTCGGCATCGCCTTCGCGGCGGTCGCCATCGGGGCGCTGGTGCCGGCGGCCATCATGTCCATCGCGGCGGCGAACCTCTTCACGCGGAACATCTACAAGGAGTACTTCCGGCCCGACGCCACGGACCAGACGGAGGCCCGGGTGGCGAAGTTCGTCTCGCTCATCGTCAAGCTGGGGGCGGTGGTCTTCGTGGTGGCCATCCCCACCCAGTACGCCATCTACCTGCAGACCCTGGGCGGGATCTGGATCCTGCAGACGCTGCCGGCGATCATGTTCGGGCTGTACACGCGCTGGTTCCACCGCTGGGCGCTGCTGCTCGGCTGGCTGGTGGGGATGATCACCGGAACGGCCATGGCGGCTGCGGAGCAGTTCAAGACCTCGGTCTACCCGCTCCACCTGGGCGCCTCCGTGATCCCGGGTTACGCGGCCGTCTGGGCCGTACTGGCCAACATCATCGTGACGGTGGTGCTGTCCGTCGTTTTCAACGCCATGCGGATCTCCAACGGCGTGGACCACACGGCCGAGGAGGACTACGTCACCGACACGGAGGCGGTCGGTTAGTTTCCGCCCCTCCTTCCTACCCAACGGGCGGGCTCACAGGCCCGCCCGTGGACGTTTCGGGCCCCGTCACCCGCCCTGTTGGAGCACACCCCGCTGAGACGCACGTTAAGACGCCGCCCGTTACTGTGTCGTCGGCCTACGATGGGAGAGGCCCCAACCGGTTCCCTTCGTTTCCTCTTCCTCTTGCTTAAGTGGGGCCCCCGGACACGGCGACGCGGCCGGCGTCGTGTCCCCCTCCGGGCGGATCATCCCCAGAAGGAGGCCACATGGATATTCTTCACGTGTCACCCGGCGACTCGGCGTACCCGCTGCAGGCCTACTGGCCCTGGGCCTGGCGCTGGCCCCAAGCCTGCCGTCCTCGGCCGCCGGCGATCAGGACAACCCGAATGCCGAAGGCGAGAGTATCCACATCGCCGTCGACCAGCTCAAGAACCCCGACGGCACCCGGTAGGTCATAGGTGAGCGATTCAATAACGTGCTCCACACGGCCCAGGTCGTCGTCTTCCGCAACGTCACAGAACCGTCAGAGAGGGGGCGCGACGCCGACGCCGGCACGACCATCTGGCAGCCGTCCCAAAACCCAACGTCCGGCGTAACATCGACCAGAAGCCGGACAGCAGCACGTCGTTCGAAGAGCTGGGGCAGGAGTCGGACCCCGTCCCGCTGGACCCGCAAAATCTACCCTTCGGCCAGCTGCCCGAAGTACCGTACGCAGCGCTTCCGCTGGTCCTCGCACGCGGCGTGCTGCTTAGGCTGCGCCGACGCCCTCGCGACGACTGACCGCACGCGCCATGAAGGGTCCCTATGGGCTCGGTCGGGGCTAAGAAGGGACCGTCATCGGTCGTCAGTAACCCACCGTCGGTGGACCACCGACGGACGCGAGCCCGTTCGCAGGCGATACGGGCGGGCGGACACGATGTCGCCCAGGACGCAGACCTGAAAGGCAGTGCACCACAGGCAGATCTCGCCGAGGGCCAGTTCATGGCCGACCGCCCAGAGGAGCCCGGCGATACCGACGGCCGCCCAGAGCGCGTAGCCGCGCCGCAGCACCAAGGGACCGAGGGACCACACAAGCCCCCAGGCGGTAAGCGGGAAAGGACCCACCATGCTTCCCGAAGAAGACAGCACCGTCTGGCAGTTGATAGTAGGCGTGGCCGGACATCCGACCGGGAGCGCCGCGTAATGCAACACTGTCAAATACGTCCCGATAGCCATGCCCGCCAGGGAGCAGGCCCAAGTCCAATACGTCCGCCGCATCCTCCACCGTCGTCCTCCCTCAACGCTGGGATTGCCGGATGAAAAATCTGGGCAAGTCCACCGCCGAAGCGCGCGGTCCTTGGCCGGAGCCTATCGGGCCGGTGCCGGTGGCTCGGATTTCGGCACCCCGGCAACCCGGGTCAGCTGTTGCCCCATGGATCCCGGGCGCGCCACACGTGGCGACCCGGACCATTCCACTGGAACTCGAAAGTCACCGGTAAGCCGCGACGGCTATCAGTTCCGAGCTCCCGAACCTAAACCGAAAGGCCCGACATCGTCTCCGCGCCGGGCGGGGAAGACCCGTCGGCGGCCGCCCCCGAGCACCAGTCCCATCCCGCTCATCCATTGCGGTCATAACAACAACGAGCGGAAGGAGACACTTGGGGTTCCGGGAAGCTGCGGCACCACGCCCGAGGCCGTCACGCGCGCGTCGCGCCGACGAGCTCGGACCGCCCGTCCTCGACCTCAACACCTGCAAGCATGGTTGGCATCGCTTCCGCGCCCCGGCCTCGCGGATATAAGGATGCTTACCTACCGGACGACGTCGGCAAGGCAGCCCCTTCGGTCACGGGGATGCCACCGATTCCGATCTGATGGCCTTCGGCCTCGGCTGCTGAGACAACGGGGTGTCCGCCGACTCGTCGCCGGTGGTGAAGTAGTAGCTCTCCCCGATGTTCTCCAGCAGGTAGACGTGCTGTCCGTCACGGTAGGCGTGGAGGATCATGCGCTCGCACTGGTCCGCCAAGCGTACCAGACCTTCCATGGATCCCACGCGGATGCTGCGCTCGACCGGCGAGAACGGCAGTTGGTCGACGTCGACCAGCATCCCGCCGTACTGCCGGGCGATTCGGGCCGCCGGATTTAGCCGCCGTTCACGCCGCCGTTCGGTCCACGTCAGGATGCCCGCAGCGACGCCGGCCGCGAACGCCACGGGCGGTCCGAACGTCCGCGCCGACGCAATCGGGATTTGACGGCCCAGCAGGGCGATGGAACCCGGAACGCCGACCACCCGGGGCACGCTCCCGCTTTCAGTGGGATTCAGGTATTGCGCCAGGGTAGATGATGGGGGCACTTCCAACTGGATCCAGTTGGATTGAACGGCAAACCGGATGGAAGGCGCGAAACGTGTCGACACCAGCCGCTTATTGGCCAAAGCGGATACCGTGACCGACGGTTTGAGGTACAAGGTGTAGCGCTCGTAGCTGTCCTGCGTCAGCTTCTCAAGCTGTGCGATGGTCCCGAAGAGCTGCTTGAGGTCGATGGGCCCGGCGAGCGTGACGCTGTCCCCGCGGAACCGGGACGGCGGAACCACCGACCACGTGTCATGCCAACCGTTGGTGCCGACCAACTCGGCGTCGAGACCGGCCGTGCCGGTCACCGCCTGGGCACCGCCGGCGAGGGCCAAATGGTAGGTATAAGAAACCGTCATCGTGCTCGCCGGCGGCACATAAACCGGATCCCCCGGCGTCACGGCCCCCGTGGGGTACAGGACACTCTTCGCCACGGAAGCCGAATACCGGAAGTGCCCGGCCTGACGGTAGGTGAGCGGCCGGGAGACGGCTGCCACCACCGGACGCCGGAAGGACCAGAAGCTGAATCCGGCACCGGCGACCGCCAGCGCCGTCAGGATCCCCGCGCCTGCCATCCCCCAGGAGAGCCCGCGGCCGGCTCGCACCCGGCGGTCCTGCTGACTGGAAGCTCCCACTTTACGCCGCCTCCTCGGGTTCCACACCGTCGTCACAACGCTTATGCCGGCCACCAACAGGGCTGCGTGCAGCGGTTCGCGCCAGAACGTGAACCACGACCCCACCTGGGGCAGGGCGAACCAGAAGCGCCCTATGATCTGGCTCCGGGTAGGCCGGTACGAATCCACGAAATCGTTGTGGATTCCTTTGAACACGTACCGGCTGCCCTGTCGCCCGATGATCTGGTGGAAGAATATTGCATGAAGCGGAACGTCCTCGTAGGCAGCCAGCGTCCCCACCGGATAGTCCCCGGCCCGGCGGACGAACACCAGGTCGCCGGCGTGGAAGCGGGGCAGCATGCTCGTCCCCCGCACGACCAGAATCGTGGTGCACCCCCCCAGTCGCGGCGGGGCGAACTGGCTCCAGAGGACGACCAGGGCTGCCAGCGCGGCGATCCACACGGCCGCCCGGCTATTGCGGTTGATGGCTGCACCCTCCACGTGCTCCCCCCATCCGCGCCACGACCGTAGCCGGGAGAGAGGGCAAAGCCGCCCTCTCTCCCCTCACACTCAGTGGGCCGCTGCGACATCCAGCGTCGTTCCGTTCCCGGCCGTTGCACCCAAGCTACTTACGTTGCATGTCCACGTTGTAGCAGGCGAAGCGGGTTGATTCTCATTCGCAGCCAGGCTGCAGTCCTTGTTTGCCGTCGATGCAACGGCCGCGGTGTTCCCGTTGAACCACACTGCCACGCTGGTAGCGGGATCAGTGCCGTCAGCCGGCGTAAGGGTAAACGTGACGGAGTCGATCCCATCGGGATTATTGTTCGACCCGTCCAGTTTGTATGAAATGTTGCTTACCGTGTAGCCACTGATTGTTCCGCTTCCGGTGCCTGCACTGGAGTTGTTCACCGTATTCGACGCCATGAACGCATAGGCCGATCCCCCAAGCAGGACCGTCATCGCGACGGGCGCGAGGATCTTGCCCGCCTTGGACGAGAAGAGTCGCATGAAAGTCCCTCCTTCTATCGTTGTGCACCCGAAACGGGGCGTTTTGGTCGTGCGCCTGTACCGACCCCGGTTTGCACACCTTGAGATCTCCCCGACACCCCCGGTTGAGTCACCGAACCTCCCGGCCGGGTGGCATTGGCTTACGCCTCGGTCCAGGTCCGTCGATCTCCGCGCCGTCAGTGCGCCGCGGCGACGTCGAGCACGGTCGCGCCGGCCGACGGATTCCAGAGATTCAGGTCGCAGCTCCAGTAGGTGACGCCCTCATCGGTCGGCCCGCCGATTTTTCTGCACGTCCCCTGCGTGCTGGAGGCGACATGCGAGGGATCGTTGTCGAACCAGACGGCCACGCTGGTCGCCGGTTGTCCGCCCGGAGCCGGCGTCACACTGAAGGCCACGTTGATCAGGCCGTCGGGGTCACCGGGGGTCATGTTCAAGCCGTACGTGATGCCTCCCACGGTGTAGCCGCTGATTGGACCCCCGCCGCTCCCGGCGCTGGAAGCGGAAACCCCGTTGCTGGCCATGTAGGCGTAGGCCGATCCCCCCAACGCCAGCGTCAGGAGGAGCGGCACCAGGATTCGCCCGGGTCGTGTGGAAGGCCAGCCCACCACCTCTGCCTCCCTTGCGATCCACCTCGACCACAGCCTCCGGATACCGGGCAGGGACTCGGGGGCCTCTCCCCGGCCGGTGCTGCGGCCGGCTTCACGCTACACCGCCAGCGACCCAGGGACATCCCCTTGCGTTCCCATTTTCCGGCTCGTCGGCATGGGTCGCCCGACCCAGAGGGGTAGGCCCGGGGACCTATTTTTGTCAGGAGACCCATTTTCAGGAAGGAAGGGGGGCGGAGCCTGCCGAATACGACCCTCCGCCCAAGCGTCAGGAGCGGACGCGGAACGACCCGCCCGCCCCTCGGGAGCCGGACCTCGGCGATGTGTGTCCACAACGTCCCCAAGTTGTCGGAGGGAGGACCGGCGTACATGGAAGTGCGAGAGGAAACCCAGGCCGTCATTGTGACGGGCCATGCCAAAGGACATTGTCAAATGGTGGCACAGTGGCTTAGGGACATCGGGGGCTCCGTCGACGGGATCGTCGACCCTGATGCCCTCAAGAGCGGCGAAACGGCCGGATCGGTCGTACTGGTCGCGGAATGTGCCGCCGACCTCGACGTGGTGCGGGCCATGAGCGGCGGGCCGAGGCGGCCGCCGGTTGTGGCCGTGCTCATGGAACCGTCCTGGCCGTTGGTGCTGGATCTCGTCCGGACCGAGGTCCATGCCGTCGCGGTCCTCCCGCTCCCCGGCGAGCTGATCCTCCAGGTTCTCGCGGAGGCCCGGCGCTCGCGCCCGACGGAACAGCCCATCGTCCTCCTTCCGAGAGACATGCTCGAACGGCTGGGGACCTTCCGGGCACGTCCGCTGCCGCACCGGGCGGCACCCACGCTCCCCCTCACGCCGCGCGAGCAAGAGATTCTGGAACTTCTCGACCGTGACTTCACCAACGAAGAGATCGCCCGGATCCTGGTCATCTCGCCCCATACCGTGAAACGGCATCTGGAGCACCTGTTCGACAAGCTCGCGGTCCGCTCGCGCTACGAGGCGGTCCGTCTGGCCCACCGGTACGGACTCCTGAGGACGCGTTCCACCGACCGCATCATTCCCCCCGGCGTCGGTCAAGGACCCGAATCGGAGGCATTGTCGTTCCCCGTGCGTGCCCGTTCCGTCCCCGCCCCCGAGCAATGGTGCGAGGCATGAGGGCGTCAGACCCGTGTCAGCGCGCCACCAACACCGGCCGCCGCGTCTGGTTCAGCACGGCCCGACTCACGCTGCCGATGAAGGTCCGTTCCAAGGCCCCACGTCCGTGGCTCCCGACAATGATCACGTCGGCATCCAGTTGGTCCGCGACCCGGCAAATCTCGGTCGCCGGGTGGCCTTGCCGCCGCACGAAGGTCACCCGGCCGGCAAAAGCCGCAAATTCCTTGTAGATGCGCTCCTCGAGCGCTTTCTCGAACGCTTCCTCGGCTTCGATCAACGCGTCCGGCACCACGATGTCCGGAGCCAGCAGGTACTGGGCATCGGCTCGCACGTAAACCACGGTCAACCGTCCATCAGCAACCGCCTGCAGCAGGTCGGCGGCCAGCCGATGGGCCCCGTTGGCCGACTCGGAGCCGTCGGTGGCCAGTACGAATGTCTTCAACATATCTTTCCCAACCCCCCAAGGAAGACGCCTTTCCCTCATGATGCCATGGGGCGACCGGGGGGACCAGCCGGCCGTTCGTCGACACCCCGTGGGATTTTGGTGGGGCCGCTCCCATTCCGTCACATAGGGGGGCCGGCCTCGCCGAGGGGGGGAGGGAATGAGCATCTGATGTCGCGGCGCCGAGTTGGCTCCCAGCGGTCAGGTGACCCGTGAGTCACAGAGGCAGTCTCGCCATGGGTCACACGAAGCGGCCTGGTTAGGAAGTGGCTGGTTCTGACATAATTGGAGCATTGTTCTCTACAGGACGGTGGGCCGCCATCGTCCAGAGCCACTCCGCCAAGGGAGCCAGTAGGCGTATCGGCCCAACGCGTTCCGCCACGGCGGCACCGCGTGTACGACGGGCGGCCGCGGGGCGAACAGGGCCCACCGGGTCAGGCGAGCCGACACGCGGCGTTCCGGCCACGGGCGCCGCCAAGCTCCCTGCCGCCACGTCGCACCCTCGCCCTGCAACGCGCGAGCGCAGCCCAGAGAAACGGCCTGCCCCCCAACGTCGGCAGCGCGGCCGCCCACGGAAGCCCCGGCAGCTGGCCCGCCGGCGTCTCGACGCTCGCGCTGAACACGCTGATGTCCCGCCACTCGCCGCCGGGAAAGTCGTAGGAGAATGCATACGCTAAGCAGGCGGGGTGTCCCCCGCCTGCCGCTCGCTTCGATCTCCGCTCCGGCTCAGCCGGACTGCTCCGCCTCCGCCTTGACCTTGGCGGCGATGCGCTCCCGCAGTTCCTGCTTGACGATCTTCCCCCCCGGCCCCAGCGGCATCGCGTCGATGAGCTCCACCCGCTCCGGCCACTTGAACTTCGCCACGCCCCGGGCCTCGAGGAAGGCCGCGAAGTCTTCCACCGTGGGCCGGGCGCCCTCCCGGGGTACCACGAAGGCGCACGCCCGCTCCCCCAGCACGGGATCCGGCATCGCCACGATGGCGATGTCCCGCACCATGGGGTGCTGGCTCAGCACGTCCTCGATCTCCTTGGGGAAGATGTTCTGGCCGCCGCGCAGGATCATGTCTTTCTTCCGCCCTACGACGCGGAGGTACCCGTGCTCGTCGTAGACGCCGAGGTCGCCGGTGTGCTGGTAGCCCTCCCACTTGCCGCCGTACTCGACGTCGTGGTACGTCGCCCGGCTTTCCTCGGGGGAGCCGAAGTAGCCGTGGTGGATGTTCCAGATGAGGATCTCGCCCACTTCGCCGGGCGGCAGCCGGTTGCCCTCCGCGTCCACCACCGGCACGTCGAACCCCTCGAACGGCACGCCCGCGGCCGACAGCAGGTGCTCCTTGCTGATCCCCGGCAGGATGGGGCTCATGCAGCCGCCCACCTCCGAGGTGCCGTACACGTTGAAGCTGATGACCCCCCGGTTGTACAGCTTCTCGATGACGTCGCCCGGCATCGGGGCGCCCGAGTAGCTCACCAAGCGCAGGGTGGCGAGGTCGTAGCGCTCGAAGTGGGGGCTGGTCACCACCCGCGTGATGAGCGCCGGGTTCCAGACCCAGATGGTGAGCCGCTCCTCCTGCGTGACCCGGCACACCATCTCCTCGTCGAACTCGAGCGGCAGGATGGTCCGCCCGCCGGTGAAGAGAGGGGTGTGGACCGCCCACAACCGGCCCGATCCCCCGGACAGCGGGCCGATGAGGATGCGGGAGTCGTAGACCGTGTGGCCGGCGCGCTGAGCGATACCCGTGCTGTGGACATGAAACCAGTCGACGGTCGTACGCCGGGAAATCTTGGGCACGCCGGTGGTGCCGGCGGTCGGCAACAGTTCGTGCACGTCGAGCGGATCCGTCTTGAGGTAGTCCAGGTCGCTCTCCTCGTAGCGGTTCCACACCGACCGGTCGAACAGCGCCTCAAGCGGCTCGTAGCCGTCCGGCACGGGCTCGCCCGGCCGCACCAGGGCCACCAGGTGCATGCCCGGCACCCGCCGCTGGCCCTCGCGGTACCACTCGGCGAAGTCCCGTCCGTGCCACTCGGGGATGATGACCGCCAGGTCCGGCTGGAGCTTCTCGATGGTCCCGAGCGTCTCCGCCCGCCCGAGGTCCACGTTGAGGCCGCAGTGCATGGCGCCGAGTTTCGACGTGGCCCAGTCGAGGTACACGCTCTCGATGGAGTTCGGGAGGTGCGACAGGACCAGGGCCCCCCGCCGGATCCCCCGGTCGAGCAGGTTGAAGATGAGGGTGTTGGTCTCGGCGAACGCGTCGGCCCAGGTCTTGCGCCGCCACCGGGACCGCTCGGCCCCCATCACCATGTCCACCAACGCCTCGCGGGTCCCGTAGAGGTGGGCGTTCTGCTTGAGCAGGTCCCACTGCACCCAGTCGTAGTGGCGGCCGCCGAGCGCCTTCGACTTCTTGATCTGGTCGAACGTAAAGAGGCTCTCCGGAAGCATCGCGCGTCCTCCCTCCTGCCTAGCCGGCTGCCTCGGCGCCGGCGCCCCCTCCTGCGCGGCGCCCGTTGCCGGCCGGCGTGCCATTCGACAGGACCCGCGCGAACTCCTGGCGACCGTCGCGCCTCGCCGTCAGCGCCGTCCCAGCAGATGGCGGGCGACGATGAGTTCCTGCACCTCGCGGGTTCCGTCCCCGATCTCGAGCCCCATCACGTCGCGCAACCGTTGCTCGAACGGCAGATCCTTGGTGTAGCCGTATTGCCCGTGGAGCAGGAGCGCGTCGTGGATCGCCTCGAATGCCGCCCGGGGCGCCAGCCACTTGCAGACGGCCGCCTCCACCGTGTGGGGCCGGCCCTCCTGACGGAGCCACAAGGCGCGGTAACAGTACCACCGGAGCGTCTCCAGGGTGGCGTAGTGCCGGGCCAGGCGGAACGACACCGCCTCGAAGTCGGCCAAGGCGCGGCCGAAGGCCCGACGCCGTCCCACCCACTCCCGGGTCTCGTCCAGGCTCGCCGCCGCCGCCCCCAGGCACTGCAGGGCGATGAGCACGCGGCTCAAGTCGAAGCTCGCAAGGATGATGCGCAGCCCCTCCCCGTCCGCCCCCAGGCGGTACTCGGGCCCGAGGTCCACCCCGTCGAAGAACAGCGTTCCCCGCCCGATGGGCCGGTTGCCCGCGTCGTCGAACGGCTGCCGCGAGAAGCCGGGCGCGTCCGCCGGCACCAGCCAGGCGGAGAAACCGGGCCGCTCCCCTTCGCCCGGCGTGCGCGCCAGTACCACGAAGGCGTCGCCTGCCATCGCCAGGCTGATGCCCGTCTTCTCGCCGAACACCCGCACCCCGGCGCCGGTGGGCTCGGCCCGGGTCCGGATCGCCGCCACGTCGGACCCCGCCTCGGCCTCGGTCACCGCGATCCCCACCACCCGCGTGCCGCGGGCCATGGGCACGAGGTACTTTTCCCGCACCACGTCGCTCCCGTGCCGCTCCAGGATGCCGCCCACCAGGCCGCCCAGCACGACCGCGTAAGCGCAGTTGAAGTCCCCCCGGGCGATCTCCTCCGCCGCGATGCCCGCCTCCACCGGGCCGAGGCCGGCCCCGCCGTACGCCTCCGACACGGTGAGGCCGGTCACGCCGAGTTCGCCGAGCCGCCGCCACGGCTCCCGGGGGAACGTGCCCGTCCGGTCCCACTCGGCGTACCGCGGCGACAGCTCCTTCTGCGCGAACTCGCGCAGCACCCGGCGGAGTTCCTCCTGCTCGTCCGTGAAACTGAAGTCCAGCACCTGCTCCGCCTCGCTTCGCGCCGCCGCGCCGATGTCGTCGCCGCACCGGGCCGTGGCCCGATGCCGCCCCTTCAGACCATGGTGAGGCCGCCGCTCACCGACAGCGTCTGGCCGGTCACATAGGCCGCCTCGTCCGAGGCCAGGTAGGCCACCGCCGCCGCGACGTCCTCGGGTCGCGCCAGTCGGCGGAGGGGAATGGCGCGGACCAGGGCGTCGCCGAGGCCGGGGTTTTCCGCCCGCACCGCGGCGAACAGCGGCGTGTCGGCCGGACCCGGGCACACCGCGTTGACGGTGATTCGATACCGGGCCATCTCCCGGGCCAGGGTCTTGGACAGGGCGATGAGGCCGCCCTTGGTCGCGGAGTACACCGCTTCGCCGCTCGACCCGACGCGGCCGGCGTCGGAGGCGATGTTCACCACCCGCCCGCCGCCCTGGGCCACCATCAGCGGCAGGACGGCCTTCAGGAAGTACAGCGGGCCGTAGAGGTTGATGCGGATCACGCGGTCCCAGTCGGCCTCGTCCGACTCCAGGAACGGCGCCACCTTGTCCCATCCGGCGTTGTTGACCAGGATGTCGATGCGCCCGTGCCGCGCCCGGACCCGCTCGACGCAGGCGAACACCTGGGCGCGGTCGGTCACGTCGACCGGCGCGGCCCAGGCCCCCCCGCCGATGGCCGCGGCCGCCGCCTCGGCCGCCTCCTGCTGGACGTCTGCGAGGACCACCGTCGCCCGCTGGGCCGCGAGCGCCGCGGCGATGCCCCGCCCGATGCCCTGCGCCGCCCCGGTTACCAGGGCGACCTTGCCGGTCAGATCAAACATGGGCCCCCGCCCCCTTCTTCGCCCGGCGCGCCGCCTCGCGGAACCGGGGCGGCCGCTTCTCCAGGAACGCGTCCCGGCCCTCGAGCGACTCCGGCGTCTCGTAGTACAGCGCCAGCGCGCCCATGGCCATGTCGTCGATGCCGCCGATGGCGGCCGTGTCCGCGTTGAACGACGCCTTCAGCATCCGAAGCGCGAACGGTCCCCGCGCCAACAGCTCCCGGGCCCACCGCTCGGCTTCGGCCATCAGCTCCTGGGCCGGGACCACCTTGTTGACCAGGCCCATGGCGAACGCCTCCTGGGCGGTGTAGCGGCGGCACAGGTACCACATCTCGCGGGCCCGCTTCTGTCCCACCACCCGGGCGAGATAGGCGCTCCCGTAGCCGGCGTCGAAGCTCCCCACCTTGGGTCCCACCTGGCCGAACTGGGCCGTGTCCGCCGCGATGGTCAGGTCGCACAGCACGTGCAGCACGTGCCCGCCCCCGATGGCGTAGCCGTTGACGGCGGCGATGACCGGCTTGGGGATGTGCCGGATGATCTCGTGCAGCTCCGCGATCCGGAGCCCGATGCCCATGTTGCGCCCCCGGTCGGTCCCGTAGCCGCCCTCCGTCCGTACCTTCTGGTCGCCGCCGACCGAGAAGGCCCGGTCGCCGGCCCCGGTCAGGATGACCACGCCCACGTCGTTGTCGTCCCAGGCGTCCTCGAACGCCGCGATGAGTTCGTCCACGGTCTCCTCCCGGAAGGCGTTGAGCACCTCCGGCCGGTTGATGGTGACGAACGCGATGCCGTCCCGCTTCGCGTACAGAATGTCCTGGAAGTTCATCAGCTCATCCCCCTCCCCCAAGTGTCCCCACACGTCCATCATAAATTATCTAACCGGTGATTTATATATCCCCGCAGAGGGATCCCGCCGGCTTGTTATAATGGGGGCGATTAGCTCAGCGTCCAGGGTGGGGGCGGTCAGGTTGCAGCGACGAGTCGGTCGGCCTCCGCGTTCGGGGCCCCACGCCCGCACCCATCCCCTGCACACGATGGCCCCGGAGGAGCGGCGGACCCTGGTCCTGGAGACCGCGGCCAACCTGTTCGCCACCAAGGGCTTCGCCAGCACCACCATCGAGGACATCACCGACGCCCTCGGGGTCTCCAAGGCCGTGTTCTATTACTACTGGAACAACAAGCGCGAGGTGCTGCGGGAGATCCACCGCCGGGCCATCGAGGCCCTGGACCGCCGCCTCGAGGCCGTCCTGGCGTCCCCGCTGGGTCCCGCCGAGCGCCTCGCGGCCCTGGTGAAACATCACATCGACGTCATCGTCCGCCACCGCTCGCTGGTCCTGGTGCTGCTGGGCGAGGCCACGGCCGCGGAGGACACCCTGGAGGACCGGCGCCGCTACACCCGGCGGGTCCAGGAGCTCGTCGAGGCGGCCCAGCGCGCCGGCGCCGTCGATCCCGCGTTCGACCCCAAGATCCTGAGTTTCGCCTTGCTCGGTCTGTGCAACTCCGTGGCCCAATGGTACGACCCCGACGGGCCGCTTTCGCCCGGCGCCGTGGAGGAGCTGTTCGCGCGGTTCGCGCTGGGGGGCATGACCGGCGGCGGGCCGGTGCAGGTCCTCCTCGACCGGCTGCGCGAGACCGGTCCCGCCTGAGGCCGGCGCCACCGCGGCAGCCTCGCCACCTCCCGCCCGGCCCGTCGGGGGAGCCCCCGCCTCCGGCCGGGTGTACATTCAAGACGAGACCGCACCCGGCAGGAGCGCGCCGGGCCGTCGCGGCGAGGCCCGGTGCGCCGGCCCCGACGCGACGGCCCCTGCCGAGCCGAGGGGGCGTCCATATGACCCGCATCGCCTGTCCGTCTCGTCGCTCCGCCGGAGCCGCCGGCGGCCCCGCCCCGCCGGCGGGACGCAGGCCGCGGGCCGCCGTATCCCTCGCGGTCCCGTTCCTGCTCGGGATCCTGGCGGTCGGGCTGCTCCCCGGCGGCCCCGCGCCGCTAGCGGCGGCGTCGGGGGTCCTCGCGCGCTTCCAGGTGCCCCCGCCCGTCCCGGCCGCGGCCCCCGCGCCCGTCCCGGTGGGCGTGCTGCACGGCACGCTCACCGACGGCGCCATCCGCATCCCCGTGTGGATCGCGGCCGCGCCCGCCGGGCCGCGGATGCGGGCCACGGCCCTCGTGGACACCGGCGCCGCGCACACCATGGTCGACCCCGAGCGCGCGGTCGCCGTCGGCGTGCGGCCGGTCCCCGGCCTCCGGGCCACCTACGGGGGTGTCGGCGGAGCGGTGACGGTGGGCTTCTACAGCCCCCTGTACGTCTGGCCCGTCGCGGGCGGCCCGCCCCTCCTGGTACGCGCCACGGAGCCGGGCGGCCTGGCGGGGACGGTCTTGGCCTCCCAGGGGGTCGCCGTCCTGCTGGGCCAGGACGTGCTGGCGCACTGGCACCTGGTTCAGGCCGGTACCCGGTGGACACTCCGGTACACGCCGGCCGGCTGAGCGGGGCGGCCCTTCGCCCCCAAACGCCGCACCGCCCGCCCGGGACCTCCGGGCGGGCGGTGCGCTTTCCGACGGAGCTTACTGGAAGCGGGTCTCGAGCTCGCCCAGTTTCTCGATGGACACCACGGCCACGTCGCCGGGTTTCAGCCACACCCGCCGGTCGGGCGGGAAGCCCTGGATGACTCCGGACGGCGTGCCGGTCAGGATGAGGTCGCCCGGCTCGAGCGTCCAGAACTTCGACAGGTACGCGATGATCTGGGCGCAGGAGAAGATCATGTCGGCCGTGTTGGAGGCCTGGCGCACCTCGCCGTTCAGGCGGAGCTGGATCTCGAGCGCGTTGGGGTTCCCCACCTCGTCGGCGGTGACGACGAACGGTCCGACGGGGGCGAACTTGTCGCAGGACTTCCCGAGCAGCCACTGCCCGCTTCGGAACTGCAGGTCGCGGGCGGAGACGTCGTTGGCGGGAGTGTAGCCGAACACGTACCCCAGCGCGTCGGCCTCGGACACCCGGCGGGCCGGCCGACCCATCACGATGGCCAGCTCCGCCTCGTAGTCCACCTGCCGCGACTCCTCCGGCAGCGGCACGGTCTCCCGGTGCGCCGCGAGGGTGTTGTGGTACTTGCTGAAGACGACCGGGTACTCGGGGATGGGGGAGCCGGTCTCCTCGGCGTGCTTGCGGTAGTTGAGCCCGATGCAGAAGATCTTCGGCGGCCGCCGCACCGCCGGGGCGAACGTCGCCCGGTCGGCGGCCACCGTCGGCAGACTCCCGTCCAATGCGTCCGCGATGGGCCGCCGGAGCAGGTCCCAGGCGGCGATGACGTCGTCGGTGGCGCGCACGGTCATCCCGGCCACCGTCTCCGGGAGTACCGCGAGCGTCCCGTCGGGGCGGGCCACGGCCACCGCCGGCCGCCCCTCCCACGTGATGTTGGCGAACTTCATGCTCGTACTCCTTCCCCTTTTGCCGTGATGCCGAACCCGTCGACCCCTAGGCCACCGGGTTGACCAGCGTCCCGATCCCCGCGATCCGGGCCTCCGCCACGTCCCCGGACCGGATGACGGCCGCCCCGGGCGTTCCCGTGGAGAGGATGGCCGTCGCCCCGACGGTCGCCTCCGTGGTCACGAACTCCACCAGCCGCGGGCAGTCGTAGGTCATCCCGGCGACCACGTTCTCGGCCTTGACCTCCCCGTTGACCACCGTCTGGACCCGGACTCCCTCGAGGTCGGGGATCTCGTCGAGCGTCACGATCCACGGCCCGAGGCTGATGAAGGTGTCGTAGCCCTTGACGCGGGTGAGGAACCGCGGGTTCTTGCGGAGGATGTCCTCCGCCGTCATGTCCAGCACCGGCACCACCCCGAAGATGACCGACCGCCACGCGTCCCGCGCCACGTTCTTCACCGTCCGGGCGAAGACCAGCGCCACCTCCGCCTCGGCCGTCACCCGCTCCGAGACCCGCGGCAGCCGGATGGGGTCGCCGGGCCCGATGATGGCCGTCTGGGGCTTGAGAAACGTCGCCGGCTCCTCCGGGACCTTCTCCGACAGGTCCGCCGCGTGGGCGCGGTAGTTGAGGCCGATGCCCACGATCCGCTCGGGGTGGCGGAGCGGCGCGAGCACCCGCACCGCCTGCTCGTCCACGGCCACCGCGTCGAACGCCTCCGGACGGTCGGCGAGCCAGGCCGCCAAGCCGTCGGCCGCCCCCGTGGCGATGAGGGTCTCGAGATCCAGGGCGTCCGTGCGCCCAAAGCGCGCGTTGAGCGACCGGACCGTGGCGACCCGGCCGGCGCGCCAGATCGCCGCCGACTGCTCCCCGTTGTGTTCCACCGTTCCCCAGCGCATGTCTTCGCTCCTTTTTCCGCTCTTTCTGGGCCGCCGCCCGGGCGACGGCCTACCGGTCGACGCGGTAGCGCGCGACGGTGTCCGGGTTGAGCCGGATGCCGAGTCCCGGCCCGTCGGGCACCACCAGGTGGCCGTTCTCGACCTGGAGCGGCTGCTCCAGGAGCTCGTCCCGAAGCGGGTTGGTGCGGAGGTGCAGCTCCTGGTAGAGCGCGTGCGGCATCGCCGCGGCCAAGTGGAGGTTGGCCACCAGCGCCACCGCCCCGGCCGAGTAGTGGGGGATGAACGGCAGCCCGAACGCCCGCCCGAGTTCCGCCACCCGCCGCGCCTCCGTGAGCCCGCCGACCCAGATGGCGTCGGTCTGGACGATGTCCACGCCTCCCCGGACGATGAACTCCCGCATGCCGTAGAGGCCCGTCTCGGTCTCGTAGCCCGCGATGGGCACGTCGAGGGCCGCCGCAAGCCGCGCCGACAGCTCCGGCTGGTCGGTGGAGACGGGCTCCTCGAAGAAGTCGATGCCCAGGGCCTCGAGGTCGCGCCCCCAGCGGAGCGCCTCGGGGTAGGTGAGCCCGTTGTTGGCGTCCACCCCGAAGAAGAAGTGACGGCCGGCGACCTCGCGCACCAGCTCCAGGCGCCTCAGGTCGACGGCCCGCTCGTCGCCCCCGATCTTGAGCTTGATCCCGAAGAACCCGCGCCGGACGATGTCCTCCAGCTCCGCGCGCAGCTCCTCGAAGCCCTTCCCCTCCTGGTAGTAGCCGCCGGTCACGTACGCCGGCACCGTCCGCCGCCACTGGCCGAGGAGGCTCGCCACCGGCCGGCCGGTCACCTGGCCGAGGATGTCCCACAACGCGATGTCCACCCCGCTCAGCGCGCACATCAGGAGCCCGCGGCGGCCGAGGCGGAAGTTGACGTTGTACACCTTCTCCCACAGCCGCCCGATCTGCGTCGGGTCCTCCCCGACGATGAGCGGTTCGACGAGCTCGTGCACCGCCGCGCTCACCGTCTTGAGGGCGGCGTACGCGTAGTGCTCCCCGACGCCGACGATCCCCTCGTCGGTGACGACCTCCGTGAGGAGCACGTCCATGGGATGCTCCGCCCCGAAGCGGACGGCCAGGGCGTCCCGCTCGAGCCGCTCGCCCCGGTACTGCAGCGGGATGGTCCGCACCGCGACAATCTTCACGTCCGTGCCGGGGTCGGTCCCTCACCGCCGGCCCCGGCTCCCCCCTTTCCTGCTGCTCGGCCGCTCGCGCGCCGCGGGCGGCCGCCGCCGACCTCAGACCGCGCCGCCGGGACGGCCCGCCTCCATCCGACCCGGCTCGGGGGCCCCGGCCAGCCGGGCGGCCACGCGCATCGCCGCGAGCATGCTCTCGGCCCGGGCGACGCCCGTGCCGGCGATGTCGAATCCGGTCCCGTGGTCCACCGACGTCCGGATGATGGGCAGCCCCAACGTGAGGTTGACCGCCTCGTCGAACGCCAGGAGTTTGACCGGGATGTGCCCCTGGTCGTGGTACTGGGCCACCACGGCGTCGAACTCGCCCGCCCGGGCGCGCACGAACACCGTGTCGGCGGGCACCGGCCCGACCACGGGCCACCCCTCGGCCCGCATCGCCTCCACCGCCGGCCGGATCACCCGGTCCTCGGTGTCGCCGAACAGCCCGTGCTCCCCGTTGTGAGGGTTCAAGCCGGCCACCGCCACCCGCGGGGCCGTCACCCCGAAGCGGGGGAGCGCGTCGAGGGTCATGCGCGTCACGGCCCGGATGCGCTCCGGCGTCACCCGCGCCAGCGCGTCCGCCAGGCTGACGTGGGTACTGACGTGGGCGACGCGCAGCCCGCCGCCCACCAGCATCATGGCCACGGCCCGCGCTCCGGTCAGCTGCTGCAGGATCTCGGTGTGCCCCGGCTCGCTCACGCCGGCCAGGTGGATGGCCTCCTTGTGGATGGGGGCGGTCACCACCCCCGCGAGCCGCCCCGCCAGGGCCGCCGCCACCGCCGCCTGGATGTAGGCGTAGGCGGCCCGGCCCGCGGCCGCCGAGATCCGGCCCCACGGCTCGTCCACCGCCGGGCCCGGCACCACCACCACCGGTTCGGGCCGGTCGGCCCAGGCCGCCTCGTCCTCGGCCACCCCCCACGCGAGCGCCGGCGCCAGCCGGGCCCGGACCGCCTCCAGGCGCGGCGCGTCCCCGAACACGACCCAGCGCACGGCCGGCCGGTCCGGATCCGCGGCCCACGCCGCCAGCGCCTTGACCACCACCTCCGGCCCGATGCCCAGGGGATCCCCCATCGTGATGCCGAGATGCACGGCGGCCGCCGGCCGCCCGTTGGATCCGCCTGTCATGGCGCCCCCCCTCGTCGTCGTCACGGAACGTCGACCCGTCGGCCCGCCGTCCTCAGGACGCCCGGACCACCGTGTCCGCCAGGGCCGCGAGCGTCTCCCGCCGACCGAACGACCCCGACTTGGTCCACAGCGGCAGGCCGGCGTACGGCCCGCCCCAGATCCGGGCGGCGACGCTTCCCTCGCGGTCCAGCGCCACCACCTCCACGCCGTCGGCCCCGGCCGCCTCCAGCACGGCCGCGGCGGTCTCGCCGCCCGCGGCCACCAGCGCCGCCCACGCCCGGCGCGCCAACAGATCCCGTACGGCCTCGACCCAGCCGGCGAAGACCCCGGCCGCGCCGCCCGGCGGCGGCGCGGCATCCTGGCTGGTCACCACCACGACCGGCGCCGGCGGGAGCGCGCCGAGCGGCTCCCCGAACGCCATCCGCAGCACGGGGTACCGCTCCTCCAGGGCCGCGACCTGGCTCCGGGCCATCGCGGTCCGGCTGCCCACCAGCACCAGGACCGGCCGGCCCCGGACCGCCGGCGGAGCGGCCCCGCCGGCGCCGTGGGCCCGCGCCAGGGCCGCAATGAGTCCCCGGGTGCCAACCCACAGGAGGCCGGGCCGGGCGCCGCCGGCCGCAGCCACGAGCGCGTCGAGGTCCGCGTCCGACGTGGCGTCGGCCAGCACCAGAGCGGCACCCGCCGGCCACGGGGCGCCGGGCGTCCAGGACGCCGCCGGCTCGTCCGGGAAGTAGTCCGCCAGGCGCGAGCTGGGCACGGACCCCGCCACCTCGGTGGCCTCCAGGAGCCGCCCGTGCCAGCGGACCCGGCCGCCCACCACCACGCGGTCCTGGTCCGGAAGGGCCGGGGCCACGACGACCGCCTCGGGGCCGAAGACGGCCCGGAGCCGGCCGACGTCGTCCGCCCAACGGCCCCGGAGGAGCGAGTCCATCTTGACCATCGCCAGACCCGGCCGGACCCCCGCGAGGGCCTCGGCCCAGGCCGCCCAGCGGGCGGCCCAGCCGGCCGCGTCCGCGTCGCGGGTGCGCGTCGCCACCACCAGCCCGGCGGCCCGGTCGGCCCGATCCAGGGCCTTGGGGCGCACCGCAACGGGCACCGGCCGCCCCGGGCGGGCCCACACCGCCGCCGCCTCGGCCGCCCCGGTCAGGTCGTCCGCCACGGCGAGCCAGGCGGGACCGGACGCGGTCACAGCGTCGGGCCCAGCCGCTCGATGGCGAACAGGGCGGCGCCGACCTCCTCCGCGGCGGTGGGCGTACCGTCCGCGACGCTCAGCAGGAACGCGGCCCACTGGTCCGGCGTGCGGGCGTCGACCATCCCGTCCATGTCGTCCGCCAGCGCCCGCGCCAGCGCGGGATCATATCCGAGGCGCACCACCGGGGCGATGGGGTGCCCGCCGATGCGCGCCGCGTCGGCCGGCGCCAGCACCAGGTGGCAGCCCGACGCCACCAGGCCCGTGATGGTCTCGCTGTCGCCCGCCCCGGCCCGCATGAACACCTCCGGCACCCCGTCGGGGACCGGTTCGGCGTAGTCGATGACCACCGCCCCCTCGGGAGCCGTCTCGCCCGGCGCGAGCGCCCGCACCACGCGGCCGCCCGCCTCCCGGAAGGCGGCGACGACGGGGTCGGCCCGGCCGCCGAAGAGGCCGAGGCCCTCCACGCCCAGGATCAGCCGCTCCGGGGGCAGCGGCACCCGGTCGGCCGGCGGCGCGTTCCGGAGCGCCGCCGCGGCCATCTCCGCCGCCTGGTCGGTGCCGCCCGCCGTCTGGATGGAGTAGACCGCGGCCTCGCGGCCCCGGTCCAGGATGCCCTGGTGGATCGTCGCGGCCTGCACGCCCTCGCACCCGAGCCCGATGACCACCGTGCGGCGCACGTTGGGGTGCGCCCCGATGCCGACCAGCGTGCGCCACGTCTGCTCCTTGTCCGCCCCGATCTGCGCGCAGCCCAGCGGGTGCTCCACCCACACCCCGCCGACGGCCTGGCCCGCGGCCAGGGCCGCGCGGTTGGAGCACACGACGGACGGCAGGGCGAGGAGATGGTCCCGGATCCCGATCTGCCCGTTCTCACGGAGGTACCCCGTCATCCGATGTGCGCCTCCTTCCGCGCCAGGAGATCCCCGCGCCCGCGGTTCGAGTCGATGTTGTGCACGTGGGCGTGCTGGCCGGGTTCGATGAGCCGGGTGGCCACGCCGATGACCTCCCCGTACTTGATCACCGGATCCCCGGGCTGCATCGCCACGAGCGCCACCTTGTGGCCGAAGGGGATGGGGTCGCGCACGACCAGCTCGCCGCCGCCCCCCACCTGAAGCCGCATCCCCGGCTCGAGCTGGCCCAGCGCCACCACCACGGTGTCGCGCGGGTCGACCCGCAGGAGGCGCGGCGGCGGCGTCCCCACCTTCGCCCAGTCGGCGTCGATGCGGCGCGCCACGTTGGTGAGCGTCCCGATACTGTCGACGGTGACGGCGATCTCGTCGCCGTCCTCGAGCGCGAACCAGTCGGGCGGGACGATGCCCGTTCCGGTCATGAGTCCGGTCCACGGCGCGAGCGGCCACTCGTGGGCGAGGTAGGCCACCAGCTCGTCGAGGGAGCGCTTGAGCCGCCGCACCTCCGCGGCCCCCTCGAACACCACCGCCCCGTGCCGCCGGACGACCAGCCGGACGGTGAGCGCGTACGGGTCCACCGTGCCCGCCAGGGCCACCGTCGGCCCGACGGCGGCGCTCCGGTGGAAGATCTTCGCCTGGGGGAGGTAGAGCGGGTTCTTGGCCTCGAGGTCCCGGGCGGTCATGTCGTTGCCGGCCGTGTAGCCGAAGATGCGGCCGTCGGGGCCCAGGATCACCGTCAGCTCGGGCTCGGGGACGTGCCAGGTGGCGTCCCGGCGGAGGCCCACCGCCTCCCCCGGCCCCGCGATGCGCCCCGCCGGCGCCTTGAAGAACAGTTCCGGCCGCGGCGCCTCGTACACCCAGTCGTAGATGCTCTCCTTGACCTCGGTCTCCTCGTTGCGGGCCTCGCGGCTCCGCTCGTAGGTCACGCCCGCCGCCCACAGCTCGTCGAGGTCGAGCGGCAGCAGGAGGGCGGAGGGCATGGGCCGGTGGTCCAGTTCCGCCCACCACGCGGCGACGGCCTCCGCCAGCGCCCCCGCCTCGGGGTGCCGCTCCCACAGCTCCGGGATGCTCCGGACACCGAGCGCCGCCGTCAGGTCCACCGCCGCCGCGCCGTCGCCGGACACCCCGAGCCGGGGTCGTCCCTCCTCGTCGGCCCAGCGGAACAGCCGCATTGCCGTCATACCGCCTCCGCCCCCCATCCCTGGAAGATGCCGAACTCCCGGTGTCCGAGCCGCTCCGCGGCGACCAGCTCCCCGTTGGCCACCGCCAGGATCTTGCGGTACAGCTGCCAGCCGACCTCCTCGACGGTGAGATGCCCGTCGATGATGGGCCCCGCGTCGATGTCGATGAGGTCCGGCAGCGCCCGCTTGAGCGCCGTCCGCGTCGACATCTTGATCACCGGGCAGATGGCCGACCCGGTGGGGGTCCCCCGCCCGGTGGTGAACACGATGACCTGAGCCCCCGCGGCCGCCATGCCGACGAGCTGCATGACGTCGTGGCCGGGCGTGTCCATGACCACCAGCCCCTGGGTCTTGGGTCGCTCGGCGTAGTCGATGACGTCCGTCAACGGGCTCGTCCCGCCCTTGTGGACGCAGCCCAGGGACTTCTCCTCGATGGTGGTGATGCCGCCCTCGATGTTCCCCGGCGCCGGCTGGGCCCCCCGGAAGTCGACCCCCATGCGCATGGAGGCGCGCTCGGCGTGGGCCACCGTGTCGACCAGGAGTTGGCCGACCCGGGGCGTCACGGCGCGGTTCTGCAGAATCGGCTCCGCGCCGATGAGCTCCGTGGTCTCGGCGAGGATGCTGCTTCCGCCCCGGGCGATGATGAGGTCGCTCGCGTAGCCCAGGGCGGGATTGGCCGACAGGCCGGAGCAGGCGTCCGAACCGCCGCACTCCGTGGCCAGCAGCAGCTTCGCCACCGGCACCGGCTCGCGCCGGGCGGCGCGCGCCGCCTCCGCCCACGGCCGCGCCACGGCGGCGACGCGCTCGGCGGCCCGCCGCGTCCCGCCGGCCTCCTCCAGCGTCACCACCTCGTAGCGCACGTGCGCCCCGAGGTCGCGCGTCACGTCGGCCACCAGGGGGTCGTCGGGGGTGAGCGCCACCAGCACCGTGCCGTACACGTTGGGGTGATCCACCCACCCGCGGAGCGTCCGCACGGCCAAGTCGTACCCCTCGATGGCCGGCGCCACGTCCTGGTGCATCTCCACGCCCACCGCCCCGGCGACCGCCTCGCGGCCCAGCGTGGCCGCCCGGTTGGCCCCCGGCGCCAAGGGCAGGACCAACACGTGGTTGCGGGTCCCGGCCAGCCCGTCGGCGCGCCAGAATCCCCAGAACTCGTCCAAGCTTCCCATGAGCCCCTCCTTGCGGCCGAGGCCGCCTCAATACCCGTCCGCCGCGCGCTGCCGGGCCGCCTCGTCCAGCTCCGCCTCCGGCGGGTCGTCCCACAGCGACCACGGCGTCGGCGGCCGGAGGAAGTCGAAGTCCACGCCCTCGGGCGCCTGCAGCACGTGGTCGAAATACAGCCGGCGGTAGCCCCGGGCGGGCCGCGGCGGCCGCCGACGCGCCTGAAGCCGCCGGGCGAGGTCCTCCGGCGCCACCTCCACCTCCAGGACGCCCGCCTCCACGTCCAACCTCACCATATCGCCCGTCTCCACGGCCGCCAAGGGGCCGCCCACCGCCGCCTCCGGGGCCACGTGCAGGACCACGGTGCCGTAGGCCGTCCCGCTCATCCGACCGTCGGAGATGCGCACCATGTCGCGCACCCCTCGGCGCAGGACCGCGGGGGGGATGGGGATCATCCCCGCCTCCGGCATGCCCGGGCCGCCCACGGGACCGATGGACTTCAGCACCAGGACGTGCTCCGGCGTGGCCGCCACATCGGACAGGCGCCGCTCCAGGTCCGCCTCGTTCTCGAACACCAGGGCCGGGCCGCGGTGCCGGAGCAGGCCGGGCGTGGCCGCGTGGCTCTTGATGACCGCCCCGTCGGGGCAGAGGTTGCCCCGGAGCACCCGGAGGCCCCCGTCGGGCTTGAAGGGCCGCTCCGGGTCGGCCAGCACCTCCCGGTACGCCTCCGGCACGGGCCGCTCCGCCACCCGGAGCGCCTCCCAGTTCTCCCGGTGCGTCCGTCCCGTCACCGTCAGCGCGTCCGGCTCGAGCAGCGCCCGAAGCCGCCACATCAGGGCGGGCACGCCGCCGGCGTGGTAGAAGTCCTCGAGATGGTAGCGCCCCACCGGCTTCACCTGGGTCAAGAGCGGCGTCCGGCGGCTGATGCGGTCGAAGTCGTCGAGCGCGATGCGGATCCCCGACCGCGCCGCCATGGCCGTCAGGTGCACCACGGCGTTGGTCGACCCGCCGATCGCGGCGAGAACCGTCAGCGCGTTGCGGTAGGCCCGCGGCGTCAGGATTCGGGACGGCCTGAGGCCCGCCCGGGCCAGCGCCACCGCCGCCTTGCCGCTGGCCTCGGCGTGGGCCAGCCGTTCCTGGTGCACCGCCGGGATGGCCGCCCCCCCGGGCAGCATCAGCCCAAGGGCCTCGATGGTAATGGCCATGGTGCTCGCCGTGCCCATGACCATGCAGTGGCCGTGGGTGGGCGCGAGTTCCCGGTTGACCGCCTCCAGCGTGTCCGCGTCGATCCGCCCCGCGCGCCACTCGGTCCAGTAGCGGCGGCAGTCGGTGCAGGCGCCGAGGCGCTCGCCCTGGAAGTCTCCGGCGAGCATCGGCCCGCCCGACACGACGAGGGCCGGGAGGTCGGCGCTGGCCGCGCCCATCACCAGGGCCGGCAGGGTCTTGTCGCAGCCTCCCACCAGCACCACGGCGTCGAACGGCTGGGCCCGGATCATCTCCTCCGCGTCCATCGCCGCGAGGTTGCGGAACAGCATGGCCGACGGCTCCAAAAACGGCTCGCCGAGCGAGATGGTGGGGAACTCGAGGGGCACGCCCCCGGCCATCAGCACCCCCCGCTTGACGGCCTCCACCAACGGGCCGAAGTGGGCGTGGCACCGGTTGACCTCGGAGAACGTGTTGAGGACGCCCACTACCGGCCGCTCGAAGTCGTCGGCGGAAAACCCCAGGTTGCGGCTCATGGCCCGGCGGAGAAAGCGGGAGAAGCCGGGATCCCCGTACCGCGTGACCTTGTCGTACAGACCGCCCACCGGCCTCACTCCTTCCGCGCGCTAGGCCACGCCGAGCACCTGGAGGATGGAGGTCGCCGCCGCCCGCGCCATCCGTTCCATGGCCTCGGCCGTGGTTGCCGCCAGGTGCGGCGCCAGGACCACGTTGGGCAGGCTCAGCAGCGGGTCGTCGGCCCGCGGCGGCTCGGGGTCGAACACGTCGAGCGCCGCGCCCGCCAGGTGCCCCGACCGGAGCGCCTCGTACAGCGCCGCCCCGTCGACCACGCCCCCCCGGGCGGCGTTGACCAGGTAGCTCTGCGGCCGCATCCGGGCGATCCGCTCCCGGTTGAGGAGGTGATACGTCTCCGGCCCGAGCGGGACGTGCACCGTCACCCCGTCCGACGCCTCCAAGAGCGTCTCCACGGCGTCCACCCGCCGGGCCTCGGGCGGCAGGACGGCGCCCGCCGGCCAGTAGGGGTCGTAGACCAGCACCCGGGCCTTGAGACCGCCGACGAGTCGGGGCGCCAACGCCTGGCCGATGCGTCCGTAGCCCACGATCCCGATGGTCTTGCCCATCCACTCCCGGCCCATCAACCGGTCGCGGTCGGAGAACCGACCGGCCCGCACCGCCGCGTCCGCCGCCACGAGGTGGCGCGCCACGGCGATGAACAGCCCCAGCACGAACTCCGCGACCGTCTCCTTGTTGGCGTCGGCGGTCACCGTGACCTTAACGCCCCGCTCCTCGCAGGCCTGGCGGTCGATGTTGTCGGTCCCCACCCCGTGCTTGGCGATGACCTTGAGCCGGGGGGCGGACCGGATGAGGTCGCCAGGGATCCGCATGGTCCGCACCAAGAGCCCGTCGACGTCACGGATGGCGTCGGGCAGTTCCTCCGGCGACGCCAGCGGGCCGACCACCTCCACCTGCGGGTGGCGCAGCACGGCCATGCCCGCGTCCACGATGCGTTCCGTCACCAGGACCCGCACGCGTCCGCTCACGCGCCCCGCCCCTCCTTCAGCCACGCCTCGCAGGCGCCGTAGACCAGCGAGGTGATGCCCGTGGCGCAGTACGCGGCGCCCCGCTCCCGCCACAGCTTGTAGCGGGCCGCGGGGCCGGCGAAGAGGCCCCAGGGCTTTCCGACCGCCTCGGCGCGCCGCACCACATCCTCGATGACCGCGTCCACGCGGGGGGTGAGGCGACTCTGCTCCCCGAGCGCCACGGACAGGTCCGTGGGGCCGACGAAGATGCCGTCGTACCCGGGCAGGGCCAGCAGCGCGTCGAGCTGGTCCAAAGCCCCCTGGGTCTCCACCTGCAGCAGGATGGCGAGGGTGCGGTTCGCCTCCGCCAGGAACTCGGGGCCGCTCCGCTTTCCGTAGAGCGCACCCCGGGTGGAGAAGGCCACCCCGCGGCGCCCCTCGGGGGCGTACCGCCCGGCCGCGACAGCCCGCGCCGCCTCGTCCACGCTCTCGATGCCGGGCACCAGCACCCCGTCCGCCCCCCAGTCGAGGGCCAGGTGGATCATGTCCGGCCGCTTGGGCAACACCCGCACGATGCCCGGGATGCCCGCCGCCCGGCAGGCCACCAAGAGCGCCGGCAGCTCCCGCCACGCCATCCCGTGCTCGGCGTCGAGCACCACGAAGTCGAACCCCGCCGCCCCGGCCATCTCCACCAGCGTCAGATCCGTCCCGCCGAGGAACAGGGCCGCGAGGCCCCGCTCGCCGGCCCGAAGCCGCTCCGCCAAACCGGCCACTTCGTCCGCCTCCTTCGTCCTTGCCGCGTGTCCCGCCTCCCGCCGTCCGGATCCGCGCCGGCCCGGCGCCCCGCTCAGCCGATGGTCGCCCCCTTCATGGGCGAGGTGGCCAGCCGGCGGTAGATCCCGAGCGCCCCCCGCAGATCCAGGGCCGGAGGCACGAACCGGGCGCGCCGTTCGGCCAGCACCCGCTCCACCTCCGCCGGCGACTTCCGCTCGCCGGCGATGCCCACGATGTCCAGCCGCCGCGCCGGGATGTCGATGGCGATGAGGTCGCCCTCCTCCACCAGGGCGATGGGGCCGCCGTCGACCGCCTCGGGCGAGACGTGGCCGATGGCCGGACCCCGGGTCGCCCCGGAGTACCGGCCGTCCGTGACCACCGCGCAGCCCACGGCGTACTCGGGCACGGCCATGAGCGCCTCGGTGGTGTGGAACATCTCCGGCATCCCGGACCCCTTGGGACCCTCGTACCGGATGACGATGACGTCGCCCACCCGGATGCGCCGCGCCAGGATGGCCTCCAGGGCCGCCTCCTCGGAGTCGAACGGCACCGCGCGGCCCACGTGGCGCATCATCTCCGGCGCCACCGCGCGGGCCTTGACCACGGCGCCCTCGGGGGCGAGGTTGCCCGTCAGCACGGCGATGTCGCCGCCCACGAACACCGGCCGCTCCCAGCCGGGGATGACGTCCCGCCAGTCGACGCCCCGGCCCTTCAGATGCTCCCGGACCTTCTCGTAGTACCCGCTCCGCGCGAGCTCCTCCAGGTTCTCCCCGACGGTCTTGCCGGTCACGGTGAGGCAGTCGAGGTGCAGGCGGTCCTTGAGGAGCTCCATGATGTACGGGATCCCGCCGGCGTACCAGAAGTACTCGGTGGGGTACTTGCCCGCCGTCTTGACGTTGGCCATGACCGGGATCTCCCGCTGGATCCGGTCGAAGGCGAACGCGTCGAGCTCCACCCCGGCCTCGTGGGCGATGGCCGGCAGGTGCAAGGTGGCGTTGGACGAGCCGCCGATGGCCGCGTGCACCATGATGGCGTTCTCGAACGCCTCGCGGGTGAGGATGTCGCGCGGCCGGATGTTCCGCTCCAACAGCTCCAGCACCTTGCGGCCGGCCTCCTGCGCCAGGCGCTGGAGGTCGTTCAGGGTGGTCGGCAGCATCGCGGTCCCGGGCAGGGCCAGCCCGAGCGCCTCGGCCATCGCCTGCATGGTCGAGGCCGTCCCCATGAACTGGCAGGCCCCGCAGGAGGGGCAGCTCTTCTCTGCGGCGGCGAGGAACTCCTCGTCGCTCACCTCGCCCTTGACCCACCGGTCGCCGAGCGCCCAGAGGAGGTCCGAGGAGTAGAACTCCGGGCCGGTCACCTGGGCGCCGCCCGGCACGTGGATGGCCGGCAGGTTGATGCGGGCCATGGCCATCAGGTGGGCCGGCACCGCCTTGTCGCAGGACGAGAGCAGCACCAGGGCGTCGTAGGGGCTCGCCATGGCGTGGATCTCGACCATGGAGCAGATCATCTCGCGCGAGAGCAGGGAGAAGTTCATGCCGTCGTGGCTCTGCGCGATGCCGTCGCAGATGTCGGTCACGAAGTACTGCGCCGGCTTGCCGCCGTGGGCGATGACGCCCTTGCTCACCGCGCGGCCGACCATGTCGAGGTGGAAGCTGCCGGGATGGCTCGAGCCGTAGACGCTGTCGACGAGGATCTGCGGCTTGGCGAGATCCTCCCGGGTCCAGTCCATCCCCAGGCGGAGCCCGTCGCCCTGGAAGTTGACCCGCCGGAGCTGCTGGCTGCGCAACATGTTCCTGGCCCCCTTAAAACCCCGTGCTCCATGACGCAAACTGCGGGCGTTGTGAAGCCTTCTCTTCCGGCGCGGTGAATTCCTCCCGGATTTCACATCCGGAACCCGTTCGTTGAGATTTCTCAACAATAAGGCGAAAGCGGGGGACGGCGATCCCGTGGCGGCTTCCCGGTCGTGAGACAAAGTTGCGGCCCCCGGAGGGCGGCCATGGACCCTGGGGGAGCCGACGGGACCCTAACCGGCTTGCGTCATGACTCGCCTTGACCAAGCTAAGCTTAGTTCAAAAAAAGGGGGGTGATCCGGTGCGAGGCGTGAATGTGCAGGGGGCCAAGACGCCGCTCTCCCGTCTCTTAGGACAGGTCGAGGCGGGCGAGGACGTCGTGACCGCCCGCGCCGGGAGGCCTCTCGCCCGGCTCGTGGCGGCGAATCGGGACGGCAGCCCCCAACGCCGACCGGAGTTCCTGCGCGGCCGTATCGCTGGAGGGGCCTTTCAAGCTCCTGACCCGCGATGCGCGGTTAAGAGAGTACACCGAGTTGGTCCCAGTAATCCAAGCCGACGGATACGGTGACGGCCTCCCAGGGACAGAGCTGCCCCTCCGGGAATCCTCCCCGTCCCACGGCGCGCCGCCGGACGTGGTCCGCGCCGTCGTGCCCACTCGAGGGGAAGGCCCCG
This sequence comes from Actinomycetes bacterium, assembly GCA_023565505.1. Taxonomy (GTDB): domain Bacteria; phylum Bacillota; class Sulfobacillia; order Sulfobacillales; family JAIMBI01; genus JAIMBI01. Next base: position 118,365 of record JAIMBI010000003.1, read on the forward strand.
GAATCCGCCGCTTTTTCCTCCCGACGACCATCACTGTCCCAGGACCTCCTCCCGCAGGCGGCGTTCCTCCCCGTCCGGGTCCTCCGCCGGCCGGATCTCCCGGTCGAACAGGCGGGCCGGATGCCGTTGGGGATCGGTGAGCGGCCACGCCTCCCCGTCCGTCCCGGCGGTCGGGTCGCCGGTGCGGGGGAACGCTGCCCCGTCGCGCTGCATGCGCGCAGCGAGGTCCCGTCGGTCCGGGCCGTCCCGAACCGGCGGGCGATCGATGAGAACACGCACCCAGTCCGCGTCCCCTCCATCCGTCCAGAGCCCGTCGCCCCCCCACGCCCGCCGCCTGGGCCATGCCGCCTCGCTTCGTCTCTCGTCCGAAGCAGAGCCGACAGCTGGTGTTGGGCAAAAGTCTAACATTGCCGAAACATTGCCGATAACATGGCCGAACGCTCGGATCCCCGGAATGGCCGCCGGTCGGAAGCTCTGCGGCAGGGAGGCCGGCCGTCCGCCGCGAATCCGATACATGGATGCGCCAGGTGCGCCAGATCCCGCCGGTCGCCCGGCGCATACTAGCGGCAGTGAGGCGAGGCAACCATGGCGACACGGGTAGTCATCGTAGGAGGCGACGCCGCCGGTATGAGCGCGGCCTCCCAGGCGAAGCGCCGGCGCCCGGAGCTGGAGATCGTGGCCTTCGAGCAGGGGCCGTACATCTCGTACTCGGCCTGAAGCATTCCATACTACGTCGGCAGTTTGGTCGACGACATCAATCGGCTCGTGGCGCGCACGCCGGCGGCGTTCGCGCGGCAGGGCATCGACGTCCGCGTCCACCACCGCGTGGTGGCGGTCGATCCGGCCGCCCGCCGAGTCGCGGTCCTGCCGCCGGGCGCGTCCGAGCCGGTCTCGGAACCGTACGACGAACTGGTCCTGGCCACCGGCGCGCTGCCCGTCGTCCCCCCGTTGGAGGGTCGCGACGCCGAGGGGATCTTTCCGGTCAAGACGCTTCCGGAGGCCGAGGCCATCCGGACGCTTCTCGAGGCGCGCCGGCCGCGCCGGGTCGTCGTCGTCGGGGGCGGCTACATCGGCGTCGAGATGGCGGAGAATCTCGCCCATCGAGGGCTGGAAGTCACGGTGGTGGAGATGGCTCCGACCCTTATGCCACGACTGGACCCGGACATGGGCGCCAAGGTGACCGAGGCGGTCGCGGAGCTGGGCGTGCGCGTGCTGGTCGAGCAGCCGGTCCGCCGCTTCGTGGTCCGCGACGGGGCGGTGCGGGGCGTCGAGACCGACCAGGGCGTCGTGGAGGCGGATCTGGTGTTCCTGGGCCTTGGAGTGCGCCCGAACGTCGCGCTGGCCCGGGAGGCGGGGATCCCGCTCGGGGTGAGCGATGCCGTGGTGGTGGACGAGCACATGCGGACGGCCGTCGCGGGCGTCTGGGCGGCGGGCGACGTGGCTCAGTCGTTCCACCTCGTGAGCCGGCGGCCGACCTACGTGCCCCTGGGCACGGTGGCCAACAAGCAGGGCCGGATCGCGGGGCTCAACCTCGCGGGCATCCCGGCGACCTTCCCCGGCGTGGTCGGTACGAGCATCACCCGGGCCGGACGGTGGGAGATCGCGACCACGGGGCTGTCCACGTCCGAGGCCCGGGACCTGGGCTACGACGTCGTCGCCTCCACCATCACGGCCGAGACCAAGCTCGGCTACTTCCCCGACGTCGGCCCCATCACGGTCAAGCTCCTCGCCGACCGGGCGAGCGGCCGGATCCTCGGCGGCCAGATCATCGGCACCCAGGGTGCCGGCAAACGCATCGACACCATTGCGACGGCCCTGTACGCGGGTCTTCGGGCGGACGACATGGTCCATCTCGACCTGGCCTACGCCCCGCCGTTCTCGGACGTGTGGGACCCGGTCCTCATCGCCGCACGGGGCTTGGTGCGGTGAGCCGCGGCGCGGCCGGGGAAACCGTCCCGGCCGCGCCCGGACCTCACAGGATGCGTTCCATGACGAGCGTGTCGCGCCAGCGCCCGTCCACCCACCCCTGCTCGTGGAAGACGCCCACAGGTTCGAATCCGTAGCGCCGATACAGATGGCGGGCCGCCTCGTTCTCCGGGAGCATGGTGAGCACCAGCTTGTGGAAGCCGTGGCGCCGCGCCAGCCGGATGCCGGCGTCGAGCAGCCGGGCACCGACGCCCCGCCCGCGCCAGGCGCGCTCGACGTAGAGGGAGAAGTCGGCCACGAAGCGATAGGCCTGGCGCACGCTGAAGGGGTTGAGCGAGAACCAGCCCACGACCTCGTCGGCCGTCTCGGCCACCAGCACGCCGTAGCGGGGGTCCCGGTGGCGGAGCCACTCCATCCGGTCCGCCTCGGTCCGGAGTCCCGTCTCCAGCGTGGCGATGCGGTCCTCGATGCCCTGGTTGTAGATCCGGGCGATGGCCGCCGCGTCGGCCGGGCGGGCCGGCCGGATCCGCACCACGGAGCGGGCCAGGGAAAGCCGCATCCAGGCGGCCGCCTCCGCCCCGGGCGGTCCGCCGCGGCGCCGCCAAGGCGCCGGCACCGACCGGTCGGAGACGCGCTCGAACCCCCACGCCGCAAAGTAGGGCGCCGTGCTGGCCGCCCGGAGGTAGGCGTGCTCGTGGCCCGCGCCCCGGAGGTCCTCCAGCGCCGCGAACACCAACCGGGCCCCGAAGCCCTGCCCGCGCCGGCCGGCCCGGACCAGGATCGTGCGCAGGAATGCCGTGCGCCCGTCGGTGTCGGCCGCCGCCACCCCCTCCCATCCCTCCGCTCCCCGGATCCCCCACCACAGGGAGGGAGTTGTCTGCTCCGGCGCTCTGGACGTGGTGCAGTCCGCTTCCGCCAACAGGTGCCGGATCTCGTCGTGCGTCGTCACGGAGCCTTCGAGGCGAACCACCGTCGGCCGCATCGTCATCGCGTCCATCCCCACCGCCGGGCCGGGACGCTCGGCGCCCCCGCTGATGCCGTCTCTTTCGCCGCCGGGTCCCGCTCCCCCTTCCGATTCCGGTCGACGAGGAGGCGGCGGGGTCCGCCCGCCATGGTCGGAACACGCCCGAGCCGCCGGGGAATCCAAGGAAATTCTTAAGGGCGGTTTACAACTTCGTAACATTCCGCCGCTAGACTACCGTTCGGAAACGATTCGGACGTCGCGCCGTCACGGTCGGTGCGCCGCGTCCGCGCACGGGAGGGAAGCGGATGGCTGCCACCAGCGCCCGGGAAGAAGCACTCGAGCGAGTCCGGCTGTACAAGCGGGGAATCGTCTGGGCCTCGCTCGCAGCCACGGCTGCGTTCGCCCTCGCGGCGGCGCACCATGTCGTCGGGGTGACGGCCCGTGCCGCCGGTACGCCCGGTCCCTCCGTCGGTTCGGGCGCCCCGCCCCCTTCGTTCGGTGACAGTTCGCCCACGTTCGGCGGCAGCGCGCCGAACTTCAGCGCACCGGCGCCCCAGGGTTCCTTCGGCTTCGCCAATCCCCCGACGGCTCCTCCCATCGGCCAGAGCACCCTTTCGTAAGATGTGGACGCCCCCGGGCATGGTGCGCTGCAGCTGGCGGGCCATGGGGACCACGTTCGAGCTGGTGGCCCCGGCCGACCGGGCGGAGGCGGCCTGCCGGGATGTGGCCGCCGTGGTGGCCGACTGGGAGCGGACGTTCAGCCGCTTCGACCCCGCCAGTGAGCTCACCCGCGTCAACACGGCCGCCGGCAGCCCCGTGCGAACCAGCGACCGTTTCCGCGAGGTCGTCCGGGCCGCCCTCGAGGCAGCCGAGGCGAGCGACGGCGCGTTCGACCCGACCGTCCTGCCCGCGCTGCTGCGGCTGGGCTACGACCGGCCGTTCGACGCCCTGGTCGAAACGGCTCCCGCGGACCCGGTCCCGGCCGGTCGATGGCGGGCGGTGCGCATCGGACGGGACACCGTGGAGGTGCCGAGGGGATCGGGGCTGGATCTGGGCGGCATCGCCAAGGGCTTGGCAGTGGACGCGGGGATCTGCGCGCTCGCCGCCGCCGGCATCCCCTCCGCCCTGCTGTCCGGCGGCGGGGACCTCGCCGTGCTGGGACTCCCGCCGGGACTGGACGCTTGGCCGGTCGAACTCGCGGCGCTGCCGGGCCACCCGGTGCTGGGGCTGGTGCGGGGAGCCGTGGCGACCTCGGGACCGTCCCGCCGGCGCTGGCGGCAAGGGCCGTGGCTCCGCCACCACCTGGTGGATCCCCGCACCGGACTGCCCGCCGAAACCGGTCTGGCCGCGGTGGTGGTGGTCGCCGACCGCTGCGGGCGGGCCGACGTCGCCGCCACCGCCGCCTTCGTGCTCGGACCGGAGCGTGGAGCCGCCCTCATCGCAGCGTGGGGACTGGCCGGCTGGCTCGTGGGTGCCGACGGCAGCGTCCGCACGGCCGGGCCGGTGCCCGTCCTCGGAGGCTCGGCAGGGAGGGATGAACCGTGACGACCCCGGAGACCTGGACGTGGCTCGTCGCCCGCGCCACGGGGTTCACCGCCTACGGACTGGTGACGGTGGCCGTGGCCCTGGGTCTGGCGCTCTCCCTCCGCTGGCAGAGCCCGCGCTGGCCCCGGCTCATCAACAACGAGCTCCACCAGTTCCTGGTGATCCTGGCCGGCGTCTTCACCGTGGTGCACGGGCTCTCGGTCCGGATCGACCCGTTCACGGCCTTCACCTGGCGCGAGGTACTCGTCCCCGGCCTCAGTCACTACCGGCCGCTCTGGATGGCGTTCGGCATCCTCGCCGGCTACCTCGGCCTGGCCCTGGGCTTGAGCACCTGGCTCAGGCCGAGGATCGGGTTCAGGACGTGGCGGCTCGTCCACTACCTGACCTATTTGGTCTGGGCGTTCGCCACCGTCCACGGCCTCGGGGACGGCAGCGACACCCGGACCGGGTGGGCCACGGCCGTCTACGGCGCCGCCACGCTCCTGGTGCTGGGCTTGACGGTGGTGCGGGTGGCCAAGGTGACCACGTGGCCCGTGTTGGGCCGGGCGGCCGTGACAGCCGGCGTGGGTGCGCTGGGCCTGGCCGGCGTGGCCTGGGCCCACGGCGGGCCCCTCCAGCCCGGGTGGAACGCCGTCGCCAACAACGGACACGGCTCGGGCGGGCGCGGTCTGTACGCGGCCCCGGCACGGACGCCCACGGTCCGACCGGCCGCCTGGCCGACGGCGGCCTTTTCGAGTCCCGCTGCCGGGACCCTCAGCCAAGCTCCGTCCGCCGACGGCCAGGGGCTGGTGGTCACCCTCTCCCTCCGCCTCCTGGCCGCGCCCGGGGGGCGGCTGGTCGTCCGGCTCGACGCGGCCCCCACCGACGACGGCGGGGCGGTGATCACCGGGAGCACCGTCACCTTCGGCCCCCCGTCCAATCCCACGGCAGACCACGGAGCGGTCCAGGCCGTCCGGGGCGACCGCGTGACGGCGTCCGTGCAGGACGCCGCCGGGAATACCTGGACGGTCCTGGTGGCCCTCACGGGTTCCACCGGCCCCGACGGCGTCACCGGCACCGTCTGGGTAAGCCCCGGCACCCAGACGCCCTGACCGCGGCGCAGCCCGTCCGTACACCGTGCCGGTGACCGTCGGGGCGTGGGAGCCGGTCTACCGTTGCAATCAGCCGTAAGTGCATGGCGGCCGGGCTCGTCCCTTGGCGGGCGGCAGGTCGCTCTACGCCAGCCCGATCCCCAGGGCGAGGGCACGACGCACCGCCAGCAGCGTCCGATCGTCCATGTGTCCGATGGTTGGCCCGATCTTCCCGCGCGCGACGGTCACGATCCTGTCCACCCGCCCGGCCCGCCCCGAGGACCCCGAGGCCCTGGACCCGGGGGGCAACCGCCCCTTCCGGTGGGCGCCGGAGGGGGCCGGGCGCCTTACGGCCCCCTCCGGTCCTCGTGCCGGGCGGGTTCCTACAGCACGAACCCCATCCGACCCACCCAGGCGAGACCGTCCTCGGTCCGCCCGGCGGGAATGTACTCGAGTCCGATCCACCCCGCGTACCCCAGGCGGTCCAGCGCCTCGAACACGTACCGGTACGCGATCTCCCCCGTCCCCGGCTCGTGCCGGCCCGGGTTGTCCGCGACCTGGATGTGGCCGATGCGTTCCCGCAGCCGCTCGAAGGTCCCCACCAGCTCCCCCTGGGTGCGCTGGGCGTGGTAGATGTCGTACTGGATCCCGAGGTTCGGGTGGGCCGCGGCCTCCAGCACCCGCACGGCGTGCGCGGTGGTGTTGAGGTGGAAGCCGGGGATGTCGAAAGGGTTCACCGGCTCGGTGAGCAGCCGGACGTTGTGGGCCGCCAGACGCTCCGCCGCCAGGCGCAGGTTGTCCGCCAGCACCCGGTCCGCCTCCTCGGGCGGCACGTCGGCCGGCCGGATGCCCGCGAGGCAGTTGACCCGGGGGCAGTGGAGCGCCCGCGCGTACGCCACGGCCCGCTCCACGCCCTCCCGAAACTCCTCGCGGCGAGCCGGGTCGACGGCGATGCCGCGCTCGCCGCGCTCCCAGTCCCCGGCCGGCAGGTTGAACAGCACCACCTCCACGCCGGCGTCGGCCGCGGCCCGGCGCACTTCCTCGGGGTCGAACGCGTAGGCGAACTGGAACTCCACCGCCCGGAAGCCCGAGGCCCGGGCCGCGGCGAACCGGTCCAGGAACGGACGGTCGGTGTACAGGAGACTCAGGTTGGCGGCGAATCGGGGCATGCGTGTCACCTCTTTCGCAAACGTGGGGACTCAGGCCGGGGGATCGGCGGCGAACCGGTCCTGCATCGCCGCCGCGAGGGCGGCGAGCCGTTCCCGTCGCTCGGCCTCGGACCGCCCCGGCCGCGGCACGAACACCTGTTCCGGCGGCGGGGGATAGGGCGGCCCGCCGAGCGCCTCCCGGGCCAGCGCCGCGGCGCCGACCACGGCCGCGTCCCGCCCCCCGCGGAGCGCCACCGGCTTCTCCAGCACGTCGGCCGCCCACTGCGCCAGCGCGGCGTGCTGGAACAGCCCGCCCGCCGCGCGAAAGCCCCGGGGCGGTCCGAGGTCGTCCTCGAGCCGCCGGGCCACCAGCGCCAGCGAGAGCAGGATCCCGTCCACCAGGGCCGCCGCGAGATCGGCGCGGGTGTGGCGGGCCGACAACCCCACCACCTGCCCGGTCAGCCGGGCGTCCCAGAACGGCGCCCGAGCCCCGTGGAGGTAGGGCACCACGAGCAGGGCGTCGGCGGGCGGCCCTTGGGCCAGGGCCTCCTCCAGCAGGACGTCGACGGGCGCGCCGGTCACGCGGCTCCACCACTCGACCAGGTTGCCGGCGTCCGACAAGGCCCCGCCGACGAGCGTGAGCGTCGCCGTGACGGCGTACGCGAACAGGCCGGACGCCTCGACCGCCTGGCCCGCCTCCGGCACCAGGCGGCGGGCCGCTCCGCTGGTCCCGAGGCTCAGGGCGCCCCAGGCGCCGACCGCGTCGAGCCCGATCTGCGTCGCCGCGCCGTCGGAGGTCCCGACCACCAGCGGCACGCCGGCGTAGGTGCCCACCACCGTGGTCGGCTCGCACACCCGGGGGAGTTCCCCGGGGTCGAGGCCCAGCGCCCCCAGCACCTCGGGGTCCCAGGTCCGCTCCCGGCGGGCCAGGAGACCCTGCGCCGCCGCGGTGGCGAAGTCGGTCGCCGCCGCCCCCGTCCAGCGGGCGACGAGCCAGTCCTTGAGGGCCCGCGGCCGACCGGGGTACGGGCGGCCGGCGGCCCGGAGCGCCCAGATGCGGACCACCGGCGCCATGGGGTGGGGCGGGGTTCCGGTGCGGGCCCACCAGTCCGGGTGGGCGCGACGGAAGGTGGGCGCGGCCGCGGCCGCCGAGCGGTCGAGCCACGTGCTCGCTAGGCTCACCGGCCGCTCGGCGGCGTCGACCCAGAGGAGGCTGTGCATCGCGGCGGACAGCCCGATGGCGCCCACCGACGCGTCGAGGGCCGCCTCGAGGCACGCCTCCGCCTCGCGCCGGACCGCCTCCGGGTCCATGAGCGCGCGGCCGTCGGGCCACTCGGTCACGGTGACCGGACGGGTCCAGATCCCCTGGACCGTGCCGTCGGGGCCCACCCGCGCGGCCTTGACGAACGAGGTTCCCACGTCGAGACCGACGGTGGTCGTCCGCGCGCCCACGTCACGCCTCCTCCGGCGGGGCGGCCGTCTGCCAGATGAGCTGGGCGAGGCGGGCCGCCCCGAAACCGTTGTCGATGTTGACCACCGCCAGCCCCTCGGCACAGCTGTTGAGCATGGTCAGGAGCGGCGCGAACCCGCCGGCGTGCGCGCCCAGGCCCACGCTGGTGGGCACGCCGATGACCGGAACCGCCAGCAGGGCCGCGACCACGCCCGGCAGGGCCCCCTCCATGCCGGCGATGCAGATGACCACCCGCGCCCGACGGAGCGTGTCGAGCACCCCGAAGAGCCGGTGGATGCCCGCCACCCCCACGTCGTACACCACCTCGGTCGGGATGCCGGCCACGCGCAGCGTGAGGCGGGCCTCCTCCGCCACCGGCCGGTCGGCCGTCCCGGCGGTGACGATGGCCACGGGCGGTCCGGTCCGCACCGGCGGCAGCGGGCCCACGGTGACCGCGCGCGCGACCGGGTGGTGGACGGCGTCGGGCACCCGCCGTTCCAGCTCCGGACCCCAGGCGGGATCCACCCGGGTGACCAGGACGGGCCGTTCCCGGGCCGTCTCCACCGCCTCCAGCACCTGGTCGAAGGTCTTGCCGGTGCCGAGGACGGTCTCGGAGAACCCGCGCCGCCGCCGGCGGTCGTGGTCCCACCGCACCTCCGGAGGCTTGAGACGGTCCAGCGCCTCCGCGACGGTGAGCCGCCCGGCCGCGACGGCGGTCAGGACGGTCTCAAGCGTTGACGGCTCCACCGTTGACCTCCAGTACCCGATTGAGACTCCCGCTGCGGAAGCCGCCCAGGTCCACCGTCACGTACCGGTAGCCCACCGCCCTGAGGGCGGCCTCCACCCGCGGCCCCAGGGCCACCAGGCGCGGCAGGTCCTCGACGGGCACCTCGATCCGGGCCAGGTCGCGGTGGTGGCGCACCCGCACCACGCCGAACCCCAGGTCGTGCAGCGCGTCCTCCGCCGCCTCGATCTGCCGCAGCCCTTCCACCGTGACGGCGGTGAAGTAGGGGATGCGGGAGGCGAGGCAGGGGGCCGCCGGCTTGTCCCAGTTGGGCAGGCCGAGCCACCGGGCCAGCTCCCGGATCTCGGCCTTGCCCAGGCCGGCCCGCTTCAGCGGGCTTACGACGTGGTGCTCCTCCCCCGCCTTGACCCCCGGCCGCCAGTCGCCGACGTCGTCGCGGTTGTAGCCGTCAACGATGACCCGGAACCCCTCGGCGGCGCGAATGGCCTCGAGCGTGCCGAACAGCTCGGACTTGCAGAAGTAGCACCGGTTGGGCGCGTTGGCGCGGTACTCGGGGTTGTCCAGCTCGTGCGTGTCGACCAGGCGGTGCGGCACGCCGAGCGACGCCGCGATCCGGCCCGCCGCCTCCAGTTCCCGGCGGCTTACGCTCGGCGAGACGGCCGTCACGGCCAGCGTGCGCCCCGGCAGCTCCCGATGGCACACGGCCATCACCAGCGTCGAGTCGACACCCCCGGAGTAGGCGACCACGGCGCTCTCGAGCGGCCGGATCTCCGCGGCCAGCGCGTCATACAACCTCGTCGGGTCCATGTGCCTCGTCCCCCTCCTCGACCCGGGTCCGATAGGCGCTCCAGGCGGCCTCCATGACCGCCCGCACGGGCACGCCCGCCGTCTTCGCCGCCCGCGCGGCGTCCTCGAACTCCGGCGCCCACGAGCGGCGGGCGCCGGCCCACCAGCCCACCTTGACCCGGACCGGCCCGTAGGGCGTGTCCACCGTCTCGACCGTGCGGGCCAGTTCCCACGTCTCGACCGGATAGGTCCGGAGACCGAGGGTGGTGGACTCCCGGAACAGCACCTCCGCCAGGCGGGTCGCCGTCTCCGGCGCGGCCAGGACCGACACCGTCATCGCCGGTCGCCCCTTCTTCATGACCACCGGCGTCACCCAGGCGTCCCGGGCCCCGGCCTCCATCAGCGCCGCCAGGAGCGCCGCGGCGATCTCCGGCGTCATGTCGTCGATGTTGGCCTCCAGCACCCGGGCCTCGCGGACGCCCACGCCTTCCGGACGGGGTCCGTCGGTCTCCAGCCACACCGCCCGGAGCGCGTTCGGCCAGGGCAACTCGTGCCCCCCCGCGCCCCAGCCCACGCGGACGGGCCGCCCGCGGGGCAACGCCGCCACCGGCCGGGCCACGGTGGCCAGCAGCACCGCCCCCGTCGGGGTCGCGAGCTCCCGGTCCACCGGGCTGCCGTAGACGGTAAAGCCGCGGAGCAGCTCCAGGGTGGCGGGCGCCGGCACCGGCAGCTCGCCGTGTTGCGTGCGGACCCGGCCGCCCCCCACGTTGACCGGCGAGACCAGCACCGCGTCGGGCGCCAGCGCGTCGAGCAGCAGCAGAGTGCCGACGACGTCGACGAGGGCGTCGTGGGCCCCCACCTCGTGGAAGTGGACAGCCTCCACGTCCACCCCGTGCTGGCGCGCCTCGACCTCGGCCAGCCGGGTGAACGCCTCCCGGGCGCGCCGCCGGACGGCATCCGGCAGGTCGGCCCGCTCCAGGAGCGCGACGATGTCCGCAAGGCGGCGCGGGACGGCCGGGCCGGTGACGACCACCTCCACCCGCCGGGCCCGGACGGCGCCCCGCCGGGCCTCGCCGATGCGGACCGCCACCTCGCCCACCAGCCCGAGCCGCGCCGGCAGCGTCTCGAGCAGGGCCGCCGGCGCGCCCAGGTCGACCAGGCTGGCCAGCAGCATGTCGCCCGCGACGCCCGAGTAGGCGTCGAAGTAGAGCGTGTTCACGCCTCGGCCAACGCCTTGAGCCGCTCGGCGACCGCGTCGCCGACCTCGCTGGTGCGCGCGCGGCCCCCGAGGTCGGGCGTCTTGATCCCGGCGACGGTCACGTCCTCGACGGCCTCGACCACCTTGGCAGCGAGATCCCCGTAGCCGAAGTGGTCGAGCAGCAGGCTTATTGTCCAGATCATGCCGATGGGGTTGGCGATGCCCCGGCCGGCGATGTCCGGCGCGGAGCCGTGCACCGGCTCGAACATCGACGGGTAGCGGCGCTCCGGGTTGATGTTGGCCGCGGGCGCCAGACCGATGCCGCCGGCGATGGCGCCCCCGAGGTCGGTCAGGATGTCCCCGAACAGGTTCGAGGCCACCACCACCTCGAAGCTCTCGGGCCGCGTCACGAAGTACGCCGCCAGGGCGTCGACGTGGTAGAGGTGGGTGGTCATCTCCGGGTAGTCCCGCGCCACCTCCCGGAACACCGTGTCCCAGAACGGCATGGTGTAGTTGATGCCGTTGGACTTGGTGGCCCCCACGACCGACCGCTTGCCCCGGGCCCGGGCCAGCTCGAACGCGTACCGGATGATGCGCTCGACCCCGTAGCGGGTGAAGATGGTGTTCTGGACCACGATCTCCTGCGGCGTGCCGGTCCGGAGGCTGCCGCCCATGTTGGAGTACTCGCCCTCGGTGTTCTCGCGGATCACGACGAAGTCGAAGTCGCCCGGCTCCTTGCCCCTAAGCGGCGACGTGATGCCCCGGAGCAGCTTGACCGGCCGGAGGTTCACGTACTGGTCGAACGTCCGCCGGATGGGCAAGAGGAGCCCCCACAGGGACACGTGGTCCGGCACCGGCGGGAACCCCACCGCCCCCAGCACGATGCCCTCGTAGTCCCGCAGGATGGTCAGGCCGTCCTCCGGCATCATGCGGCCGTGCTCGAGATAATAGCGGCAGCTCCAGGGATAGTGGTCGTACCGGAACCGGAATCCCCCGTGGATGGCGGCCGCCGTGTCCAAGATCTTGAGGCCCTCCCGCACGACCTCCTCGCCGATGCCGTCGCCCGGGATGACCGCCAAGCGCCTTTCGTCCACCGTTGTGCCTCCTCCCGCAGTCGGCCGGACCGGATGCCGGCCCGTCCGGGCTTTCCCCATGTCCCCGGCGCATTCCTGCCCGAGGCCGCCCTACGCGCTCCAGTTGGGGAACCACCGGTAGCGCTGCGGCAGGATGTACCGGTCCACCGCCACGTTGAGCACCCGGCGGGCGGCCGCGAACTCGCGCGCGACTTCGGCGAGCGGCCCGAGCCCCGCCGAGAGCACCGGCGCGAGCCGGAGCGCCGCCTCGTAGCAGCGCCGCCCGAGTTGCTCCAGGAAGCGGACGACGTCGTCCGTCGGGATCCCGTCGGGCGCCAGGCCCAGGATCCGGCCGAGACGGGTCCGCCCGCGCGCGTCGAGCGGCGGGTAGCGCGTCACGTGGTCGGGGAAGACCCCCGCCAGGAACAGGGACAGGTCCCCGAGGCGGCGGAAGACCCACACCCGCTCCGCCTCGGGCACCACGTCGAGCAGCGCCGCCAGCTGGACCGGATCCAGCTCGCTCACCCGCTGCCGCCGCCAGCCGCGCCGGGTCCGCACCCGCACCGCGCCGCTGGTCACGTGCGTGTACGAGGCGAGCAGCTCCGCCAGGAACAGGCGCCGTTCGGCCGACGCCAGGAACGCCCGGAGCGGCTCGACGTCAAACACGAACACCCGCTGCCGGGGGCCGACCCATTCCTGGACGGCGCTCGCGTCCCGGAGGTCCGCGGCCGTGCGATGCACCACGGCCAGGAACAGGAGGAACGGGGACAGGCTCCGCTCCAGGTCCGCCCCGCCCTCCGCGAACAGGGCCCGGAACAGGGCGGGGTGAGCGACCCAGTGCTCCAGCCGGTCCGGGTGCGTGCGCCACCACGCGGCCGAGGCCGCCTCCTCGCCTTCCCGCTGCGCCACCCGGGCCACCCACGCCAGGTCGCCCTCCGTCAAGAGTTCCAGGTAGCGTGCGCCGACGCTGTACGACAACCGGCATCCCCCCTCCGTCGCGTCCGTGGCACGCGTCTTTTGCCTCTCATTGTATTACGGTGCCCGACCGGGAGCCGGACAGGGGCCCCGAGGCGAAGACGGGGTCAGGAAGACCTTTCCATAGTCTCAGCCGATGGATGCTATCGTTTATACGTATTTCACTTATCATGCCCGGCATGCTATACCGCAAGTGAGAAAGAACCGGGGAATTCTGAGGGATGCCGGAGACGGCCCCATCCCCGGGGGGATGGGCACGAACGGCCGTCCCCACCGTAGTCCGTCCGACCGCCGCGCAGCCGGCCCCTTCCGGCCCGCGGCGCCGGCGCCGGGCGACGGTGCTGCTTTCGACGTCCGGCGCGACCGGACGGCACTCCCATCAATTTTTTCGTGGTGTCGACGACGCACACTCGGCACCGTTCCATCCGCTCACCGGTCAGGGCGCCGCGCACGCGGCGCCTTGGTCGTCCCGGGCCCCAGGTCCGGCAGCCGGCCCTGACACGCCATCCGACCCGGCCCGTCCGCACCGCGTCCCGGCGGGACGCGCCTTCCGAATGGGGCCGACGGGGGTGAAGACCGGCCCAACCATTGCGCCCGGGTCGGCCGCCGTTCGAATCGATGCGCAACCCACCGAAGGGCCGGATCCCCTCGGACCCGGAGCCGGACGGCGGGGATCCGGGTTCGCGACCGCAAAAGGCACCCGACCGGCCTCAGGTGCCGGTCGGGTCCACACCACGGTGTCGGCCAGGGTTCGGACGTGTCCGCGGTCCCGCAGCGCGAGGGTGTCGACCCCCATGCCCCCACGGGGCGGGATGCGGCAGCCGGACGATCCAGGCGGCTTGGCCGCCCATGTCGGGCAGCTGGTCGGCGGACGGCATCACGAGGCGGGCGGGCCGCCCGCCCATTCGGCCGGGGGTGACGGTAGGGTGCAAGCCGTCGGGTTGGAGCGGGTGATGTGCTTCCCGGTCCGCCAGCCAGGGCCTCCAGGGACCGCCCCTCGGAGGCCCGCCCGCCTACGGCGAAGAGCCCGTCGCGACCGGCCTAGCGGTTGCCTTAGCCGGAAACCTTCCGCCGGGAGGGCGGATATCGCAGGGTGAACTCGTACGCCGGGTGGGTGTCGGTGGCCCACGCCGCCACCCGCGCCGTCCCTGCGCCCGACCCGATGCGGCGGCAAGACCCCCGGTCCGACCCCGCAGCCGGCCGGCAGGAGCCCCACGGCCAGCGCCACGGCGCCTGCGCGCGGGATTCCCATGCGTCCCGCCCCCTGCGCCGGCGATCCTCGCCCGTCCGGTCAACGCCCGGCGGCCGCACCGGGTTCCGGGCCGGGGTCCCCGGGCGGCGACAGGGAGGCCGCCGGCGCCTACCCCGCCGCCGGCGGGTCGGGGTCGTAGTTGACCCAGAGCGCCTCGCGGCGCAGGGTCTTGACGCTGTGCGCGGTCCGGGGCGGCGCGTCGACGCGCCGCCAGTCCCCGTACAGACGGTCCATGAGGTCGCACCGGTAGCCCGACACGGCCACCTTGCCCCGGACGGCGTGCAGCACGGCCGCCAGCTCCTCGTGGTCGGCGTCGCTCATTTCGTAGCGGTACGCCTTCCGGTCGCCCCGGACCGCGTGGGGATACGGCGGGTCGCAGTAGAACAGGGTGTCCGGCGAGTCGTACCGCCGGATGACGTCGATGGCCGGCCGGTGCTCGATCTGCACCCGGATGAGCCGCGCCGCGATGTCGGCGAGCGTGTCGGGACTGGCGAGCCACCGCGACACGGCCCCGCCCATGCCCCGGCGGCTGGTCCGGCGGCAGGTCGCCCACCGCCCCTCCGAGGCCGTCTGCGCCAGGCCGGTGCGGGTCTGCCGCGCCCGGACGTAGAACCGCCGGGCCCGCTCGACGGGGTCGAGCGTCCCGGGGTCGTCGCGGACGGCCCGGACCAACTCCTCCCGGGCGAAGGGCGTCAGCGCAATCGCCGCAATGAGGGCCTCGGGGGCGTCGCGCAGCACCCGGAAGAAGTTCACGACCTCCCCGTCCAGGTCGTTGTACGTCTCCACGGGCGACGGCGGACGGTTCAAGAGCACCGCCGCGCTGCCGCCGAACGGCTCGCAGTAGGCGTGCGTGGCCGGCAGGAGCGGAAGCAGCCAGTCCAGGTGGGAATACTTGCCGCCGTACCAGCCGAAGGCCAGCCGGTACCGGCGCCGCCCGCTCTCCGCCGGCCCGACCGCCCGACGCACGCGGGCGGCCACGGCCGCCCGGAGGTCGGGCTCGCCGCCGGCGCTGGCGCCCACGCGATGATCCTCCGCCACTGTGCGTCCCCTCGTCCCCAGCCTACCACACGGGCCCGGCCGGCGGGCGGTCCCGCGCGCCTCAGGCGCCGCCGGCGACGCGCTCCACCTCCAGGAACGCTTCCACCACGTCCTCGACCGTGATCACCCGGGGCATCCGGTGCATCGTGTCGTCCGGGGCGAGGCTCTTCCGCGCCACCTCCGCCAGCACCCGCCGGTCCGGGAGCGGCCGGCCGCCCGTCAGGGCCTGCCACCGGTCGGGCAGGCGGAGCGTCCGCAGGACGGCCGCCAGGCGCCGCACCCCGTCGGCCCCGTGGCCAAGCAGCACCTCCTGCACCAAAAGCCCGTACGCCACCTTTTCGCCGTGCAGGGCCGCGTGCGTCTCGGCGAGGAGCGTCAGCCCGTTGTGCACGGCATGGGCGGCCGCCGCGCGGCACGCGTCACCGCCCACGCCGCCGACCATCCCCCCGAGCAGGAGCACCGCGTCCGTCACCTCGCGGGCCTCGGGCCCCACCTCGCCGCGCACGGCCTGTTCCACGGCCGCCGGCCCCTTGGCGGTGATGACCGCGCCGGCCAGCTCGGCCAGCGCCAGGCCCGCCCGGGCCAACACGTCGAGGTTCGCCCCGGCGCCCACCGCCGCCTCGTAGGGCTTCGCCAGGGTGTCCCCGATGCCGCTGACGAAGTACCGCCAAGGCGCCCGCGCCAGGATGGCGTCGTCCACCACGGTGACGGCCGGCGGCGCCTCGAGTACCCGGGACGTCTTGAAGGCCCCGTCGGGGCCGTAGACGACCGCGACCGGCGTCGTCGCGGCGCAGTTCGACGCCAGGGTCGGCACGGTGGCCAACGGCACCCGGAGCGCCCGGGCCACCACCTTGGACAGGTCCAGCACCTTTCCCCCACCGACGCCCACCACCGCGTCCCAGGCCGGCCCCGCCTCGTCCAGCACCCGGAGCGCCGCCTCCTCGGAGCACTCGCCGCCGTAGCGGACCACCGCCCATTGCCCGCCGGACGCCCGGAGACCCGCCTCCACGGCCTCCCGGGCCGCGTCCCAGCTCCGCCGGCCCGTCACCACGAGCCAGCGCGTCCCGTAGGGCCGCAGCAGCTCGCCGAGCCGGCCCGCCGTCCCCGCCCCGTGCAGGTAACGGCCCGGCCCCGCCTGCACCACCGTGTCCCGCTCCATGCCGTCATCCCTCCGCGCCGGGACGTCCCCGGCTGGACTGCCGACCCGACCGTTCAGGGCGTCTTCAGCCATTCCGGCGTCACCCCGAGGTAAGCCGCCCGGACGTGGTCGTCCTGCATCAGCGCCCGGCTCGGTCCGCTGGTCCGGATCGCCCCCGACTCCATCACGTAGGCCCGGTGGCTCACCGACAGCGCGAGCCACGCGCTCTGCTCCACCAGCAGCACCGTGGTGCCGCCGGCGTTGATCTGGCGGAGCTGCTCGAACAGCTGGTCCACCAGAAGCGGGGCCAGACCCAGCGACGGCTCGTCCAGCAGGAGCAGCTTCGGCCGGCTCATGAGCGCCCGCGCGATGGCCAGCATCTGCTGCTCACCGCCGCTCAGGCCCGCCGCCATCTTGCGGGCGTAACGCGCCAGGGCCGGGAACAGCGCGAACATGTCGTCCATCGCGGCCCGAACCCACTCGCGCGGCCGGCCGTAGGCGCCCATCTCGAGGTTCTCGGTCACGGTCAGGGCGGGGAAGACGCGACGACGCTCGGGCACCAGGGCGATGCCCAGGCCGACGAGCTCCTCCGGCGCCCGGCCGAGCAGGGAGGCCCCCTCGAACCGGATGTCCCCGCCCGCCGGCTCCAGGAGGCGGCAGACCGCCTTGAGCGTCGTGCTCTTGCCGGCTCCGTTGGCGCCGAGCAGCGTCACCATTTCGCCCGGGTATACGTCGAGGTCGATTCCGCGAACCGCCTCGACGTCGCCGTACCGCACCGTAAGTCCCCGGATGGACAGCAACGGCGTCTCAGCCATGGCGCACCGCCTCCCGGTGTCGTCCCAGGTAGGCCTGCACCACGGCTTCGTCGGCCGCGATCTCCCGCGGGGCGCCCTCCGCGATGACCTGCCCGAAGTTCAGGACCGTGATCCGGTCGGCGAGCTGCATGACCACCCGCATCTCGTGCTCGACCAACATGATCGTGAGACCCGCCTCGTGCAACCGTTGAATCACCGCCATGAGGCGGTCCTTCTCCACCGGGTTGAGACCGGCGTGCGGCTCGTCCAACAGCAGCACGCGCGGGTCGAGCATCAGCGCCCGGGCAATCTCCAGCAGCCGGCGCTGCCCCTGCGGCAGCCCCGCCGCGGGGTGGTTCGCCAGCGCCTCGAGCCCCACGAAGGCCAGGCGCTCCCGCGCCTTCTCCCGCACGAGGCGGCTGAACCGCCACGGCGATCCCCGCACTTCGCCGCTCACCCAGAGGTGCTCGGCCACCGTCATGCTCCCGAAGATGCGCGGATTCTGGAACGTCCGCGCAACGCCCCGCCGCGCGATCTCGAACACGTCGCGCCCGTCGAGCCGGACGCCGTCGAGCCGGACCTCCCCGGCCGTCGGCCTGTAGACGCCGGTGACGACGTTGAACAGGGTGGTCTTGCCCGACCCGTTGGGGCCGATGACGGCGTGAATCGTGCCGTCCCCGACCCGGAAGCTGACGTCCGCCAGCGCCGTCACCCCGGCGAAGCGCTTGGTCACCCCCACGATCTCCAACACCATCAACTCGCCTCGTCTTCCGCGACCGACTTGGCAGGCCGGCGCCCGAACGCCCGCACGAGGCCGCGGGCCCGGACCCACCCCGGCACCCCCCCGCCGGCATGAGCCAGGCCGCCGGGGAAGAACGCCATCACCACGATGACCACTACCCCGAACACGGCCAGGTAGGAATTCTGCAGGAACCGAAGCCACTCCGGCACCAGGGTCAGCAGCACCGCCCCGGCGACGGCGCCCGCGGTGCTGCCGAGCCCTCCCACCACAATCATCACCAGGTAGGTGAAGGTGGTGTCCCAGGCGAAGACGTCGGGACTGACGTAACCGATGAGCGCCGCGTAGAACACGCCCGCCAGCCCCGCATACAGCGCCGACGCGAGGAACAGGAGCAGCTTGATGCCGCGGACGTTGACGCCCGCGGCCTCGGCCGCGGTCTCGTCGTCGCGGAACGCGCGCACTTTGAGCCCGAGCGGCGTCCGGCTGAAGGCGGCGGACGCGGCCACCGCCAGGGCGGCGACGACCAGCATGAAGCGGAACATGGCGGCGTCGTTGCCGAGGACCACCGAGCCGGCGGCCAGGGGCGGGATGTTCATGAGGCCGTTGGCCCCGCCAGTCACCCCGCTCAGGTTGACCAGGAACTCGTTGACGATGATCCCGAACCCCAGCGTGGCCAGCGCCAGGTAGTGTCCCCGGAGCTTCAGGGACGGCCAGCCGATGACGAGCCCGCCGGCCACCGCGAAGAGCAGGCTCAACCCCACCGCCGCGCCGAGGGGCAGATGGTGCAGTGTGGCGACGGCGTACGTGTACGCCCCGATGCCGAAGAAGGCCGCCTGGGCCAGCGAGATCTGCCCCCCGAAGCCGACGATGTAGTTGAGCCCCAGGGCCAGCAGCATGTTCACCAGGGCCACGTTGACGACGTGCAGGTAGTAGACGTCCAGGATCCCCGGGAGCACCGCGTCCACGACCGCCAGCAGGGCCGCGACGGCCAAGAAGGAGAGGCCTCGTCGTCCCATGGTCTACGGCCGCTCCATTTCCGGTTCGCCGAAGATGCCCTGCGGTCGGGCGACAAGAAAGAGGATGAGCAGGCCGAAGGAGATCACGTCGATGTACTGCGGGGTGAGGAAGTAGGACCCCAGGCTCTCCACCACGCCCAGGAGCAACCCGCCGACCACCGCGCCGACAACGTTGCCGAAGCCGCCGATGATGGAGGCGGCGAAGGCCTTGAGGGCCGCGAGGCTGCCCATCGTGGAGGAGACATAGAAGATGGGGGCCAGCAGTACCCCGGCGACGCCGGCCAGCACGGCCGCATAGGCGAAGATGACGGCGATGACCCGGTCGGTGCGCACGCCCATCAGGCGGGCCATCTCGCGGTCCTGGGCCGTCGCCCGCATCGCCTTGCCCCACGTCGTGCGCCGGAACATCAAGGTCTGCAACGCCATCAGGAGCACCAGCACGGCGATGATGAGCAGGTCCTGGTCGTAGATCTTGGCCGTCCCCAGCGTGACCGTGGCGTTGCCGAACGGGCCCGGGTACGTCATCGGCTCCGGTCCCCAGACGAGCACGGCGCCGTTCTCCAACGCCAGGGACAGGCCCAACGTGGCCACGATGGCGGCGAGTTGGGCGGCGTTGCGGACCGGATGGTACACCAACCGGGCCAGCAGGAACCCCGCCACCGCCATGGCGGCGAGCATGAGCAGGGCGTTGACCGTCCAGGGCAGATGCAGGCTGTGGTCCAGCCAACCCACGCTGATGTAGGCTCCGAGCATGACCAGGTCGCCCTGGGCGAAGTTCACGATGCCGACCGCGTTCCAGATGAGGGTGAAGCCGAGCGCGATGAGGCCGTAGATCGCGCCCATGGCCAGACCCGAGACCACCAACTGAAGCAGCATGCCCTTCCTCCACCCCGATGGACCAGAATGGGCCCGGCCCGCCCGGGCCCGGGCGTCACTCCTGCACCCGGGCCAGGATGACCGGTTGTCCGTTCTCGACCTTGGTGATGAGACCCGCGTGGACCATGTCGCCGTTGGAGCTGTACGTGTAGGTGGTCATGACCCCCTTGTAGCCGGAGATGGCCGCAAGCGCCTTCTGGATGTCCGGCCCGTCGATCTTCCGAGCGTGCTCCATGGCGTAGGCGAGGAGGTTGGCCGCGTCATAGTACGTGGAGGCGTAGAGTTCCGGATCGTAGCCGTAGACCGCCCGGTACTGCTTGTCCCACGCCTGGATGGCGGGGCTGGGGTTGTTCTGGACGAAGTCGGTGATGGCCACCGCCCCGTTGGCCGCGCTGCCGGCCAGCGTCAGGAAGGGCGGCTGGCTGAAGGTGGTCGATCCGGCCAGGCCGAACTTGGCGCCGAGCGTCGCCATCTGCTTGGCCAGGAGGCCCCCCGGCTGGTCGTCGGTCCACACGATGATGCCGTCCACGTGCGCCTGCTCGAAGGCCAGGATCTGCGGGGTGAAGTCCTTGGTCGTGTCCAGGTGATCCTGGACGGCGACGGGCTGAACCCCCCGGGCCGCCAACGCCTCCTTGACCGCCTGGATCCCGCTCTGGCCGAAGGAGGTGTTCACGTAGTCCAAGCCGATCCGCTTCCAGTGCAGGTGATCCAGGACGTAGTTGACGAGGAGCTTGGCCCCGATGGCGTCGTCGAGGCGGATCCGGAAGATCCAGGGGTTGCCCTGCTGGGTGATCACGGGGCCGGTGGCGCCGGTCAGCGCCGGGACCTGGTACTTGGCGAAGATCGTCTCCGCGGGCAGCATCGCCGGGGTGAAGTGCGGCCCAATGACCGCCACGACGTGGTCCTGGGTGATGAGCGCGTTGACGGCGTTCACGGCGGCCGTGGGGTTGGGACCCTGGTCGTCCTCGAAGAACAGCTGGATCTTCCGGCCATCGATCCCGCCGTGGGCGTTAATGTTCTTGACCGCGAGCGTGATCCCGTTCTTCATCCAGGCCCCGTCCTGGGCGAACTGCCCGGTGAGAGGCGCCGACACGCCGACGTTGATGGGAGGCTTCGAGGCGGCGGACGAGTTGCCGGCCGCGCTGCCGCACCCGGCGGTCAGCGACCCCACCAGACCCGCCAGGACCCAGGCCTTCCACCGTGTTGACTTCGACATCTGTGTTCCACGACTCCTTACGGGACGAGCCCGATGTGGTGTGTGCGAGGTCACATGGGTTTCCATAATTCATGCAGTGTGCGCGGTTGCGTCGGGAAAACGATACCGCCTCGATTTGCGCGGTGTCAACATGCGATTTGGTCCCATCGACCTTTTTCCGCTTGACTTTCCTCCTATGCGGCCCGCGTCGGGACGCCCGGCGGGCAATCCTTGTCCTTCTCCCGCTGGACGCCGGCGTCATGTAATATGGAACCCGCAGGGACCCCGGCCGGACCGGCGGCCCCATCCCCCTCCCGAGGAGGCACCGTGGCCAACATCAAGGACGTGGCCCGCGAAGCGGGCGTCTCTCCCTCGACCGTCTCCCGGGTCCTCCGGGGCACCAAGCGCGTGGATCCCGCCACGCGGGAGCGGGTCCTGGCCGCCGTGGAGCGGCTCGGCTACCGCCCCAGTGCGGCCGCCCGCATGCTGCGCGGCGACCCGAGCCACCTGGTGGGGGTGGTGGTGCCCAACATGGCCAACGAGTTCTTCATCAAGGTGGTACACGGGGTGGAGGAGGCCACGGCGCCGCTCGGCATCAACCTCATCGTGGCCAGCACCAAGGGCGACCCCGACAAGGAGGGCCCCATCCTCGACGCGCTCATCGGCCACCGCGTGAACGGCATCGTGCTGGCCCCCTCGGGGGTGGCCACCGACTACGTGCCGCTGGCCCGGAAAGGCCCGCCCGTGGTGCTGGTCGACCGGGTGGTGGAGGAGCCTCTGTTCGACGCCTTCGTCGAAGACAACGCCAACGGCGCCCGCTTCCTGGTGGAGGCGGCCCGGGCGGCCGGCCACCGCGTCATCGGGGTGCTGCGCGGCCCGGACCGCCCTTATCCGGCGGCCGAGCGCATGGCGGGCGTGCTCGCGGCGGACGCGCCGGACATCGTGCTGCGTCCCTCCGCGCCCTCGCCCTGGGGCGTGGAGGGCGGCCGTCTGGCCACCCGCGAGCTCATGCACGGCGAGCCGCGTCCGACGGTCCTTATCTCCCTCCAGAACGAAATGACCCTCGGGGCCCTCCTGGAGTTGAAGCTCCTGGGCGTCCGGGTTCCCGAGGACGTGAGCGTCCTCTCGTACGGCATCCCCGCCGACAACCCGCTGCTCTACGTCCAGGTGACGGGGCTCGAGCATCAAGCGATTGCCATGGGCCGCTCCGCCGGGCAACAATTGTTGACCCGCCTCCTGGGCGCGCCGCACCGGCCCCGCACCCACGTCCTGGTCCCGCGCTTCGTGCTGGGTCAGTCGCTCGCCGGACCGGACGGCCGCGACGGCACGGCCGCGGCGCGGGCTCTTGCCACCCGGCGCGGTTTCGCTCCGACCACGGCCGATCGGATCGCCGTCATCGGAGAAAGCAGCTGAACCCTCTCAGAATAGTCCGCGTGCTCTGGACGCACGGCGACCGACATGCTATGTTCTCCGCGGGACAACGTTGTCCCGCATAGCGAGGGAGGGCTTGCGCATGCAGTTCGCTGGGATCATCCCGCCCATGGTGACCCCGTTCACCGCGTCCGAGGACATCGACGAGGCGGCGCTCCGGGACGAAGTCGAGTATCTGCTGGCCGCCGGCGTCCACGGGTTGTGCGTCACCGGCTCCACCGGGGAGGGTGCCACGCTCACGGCCGCCGAGACCCGGCGCGTGGCGCAGATCGTCGTCGACCAGGTGCGGGACCGCTGCCCGGTCATCTGCGGGATCATCCAGAATTCCACCCGGGTGGTGGTCGAGTATGCCCGGGCGGTGCAGGACACCGGCGTGGCCGGGCTGCAGATCACGCCCGTGCACTACCTCTTCCCGCCGGACGCCGACGCCACGGTGGCCTACTACCGCACCGTCGCCGACACCGTACGGCTCCCCATCATGATCTACAACGTCATCCCGTGGGCCGCCGTGGCCCCGCCGGTGCTGCTCCGCGTCCTGCGCGAAGTGCCCCTGGTGGTGGGCGTCAAGCAGAGCGGCGGGGACATGCACAAACTGGCGGATCTCCTCGCGCACGCCCAGGCCGAGGACATCATCATGACCGCCATCGACGACCTCCTCTACCCGTCCTTCCTGCTGGGCGCCCGGGGCGCCATCGCCGGCATCCTCACGGTGCTGCCGCGCCACAGCGTGCGTCTGTGGGACGCGGTGCGCGAAGGCCGCCACGACGAGGCGCTCGAGCTCCACCACCAACTCCTGGCGGTCTGGCGGGCCGTGGAGGGGCCCAACATGCCCGCCCGGATCAAGTACGCCCTGGGCCTGCAGGGGCGCCGCGGCGGTGTGGCGCGGCAACCGGTCGGAGCCGTCGACGCCGGTACGGCGGAGACCATCCGCCGGGCGCTCCGAGCCGCCGACGTGCCCCTCGTCTGACGGGCCGCGAGGAAGGCGGGTGGCTTTGGTGCAGAAATTCCTCAACGATCCCCTCGACTTCGTCGACGAGGCGCTGGAGGGCATCCTCCGCGCGCACCCGGCCGACCTGCGCCGCGTCTCGGCGCGCGGCCTGATCCGCGCCGACGCCCCCCTGCCCCGCAAGGTGGGCCTGGTCACCGGCGGTGGCTTCGGACACCTGCCGCTCTTCCTCGGCTACGTGGGCGACGGGTTGGCCGACGGCGTGGCCGTCGGCAACGTGTTCGCCTCACCGGGGGCCATCGACATCGCGGCGGTGGGCCGGGCCGTGTCGGCCGGCCACGGCGTCCTCTTCCTCATCGGCAACTACTTCGGCGACGTCGCCAACTTCCGCAAGGCCGCGGAACTGCTCGCCGCCGAAGGCATCCCCGCGGACGTGGTGACGGTG
This sequence comes from Actinomycetes bacterium, assembly GCA_023565505.1. Taxonomy (GTDB): domain Bacteria; phylum Bacillota; class Sulfobacillia; order Sulfobacillales; family JAIMBI01; genus JAIMBI01. The sequence continues at coordinate 142,118 of JAIMBI010000003.1, forward strand.
ACCGACGACGTCGCCTCGGCCCCGCCCGACGCGCGGGAGCGTCGCCGCGGGATTGCGGGGGCGTTCTTCGTGTACAAGATCGCGGGGGCGGCGGCCGCGGCGGGTCTGTCCCTGGAGGAGGTCGGCCGCCTCGCCCGCCGGGCCAACGCGGCCACCCACACCATCGGCGTGGCGCTCTCCCCGTGCGAGATCCCCGGCACGGGCCGGCCGTCGTTCACCCTGCCGGCCGGGGAGATGGAGATCGGCATGGGGATTCACGGGGAAGCGGGTATCGAGCGCGGTCCGCTCCGCCCGGCCAGGGAAGTGGCGGCGTTGCTGGTGGAGCGCCTGGCGGCGGACGGGGCCCTCGACGCGCCGGAGGTGGCCGTCCTCCTCAACAGCCTCGGCGCCACGTCCCCGGAGGAACTGTACGTCCTCTACGGTGCGGTGCACGAGGCCCTCGCCTCGCACGGCACCCGGGTCGCCTACGCCCTGGTGGGGCGGTACGCCACCTCCATGGAGATGGCCGGCTGTTCCCTGTCGGTCCTCCGGCTGGAGGAAGCGTTCCGACCGCTCCTGGAGCGGCCGGCGTACTCGCCCCTGCTGCAGGCCATCCGGCTCCGCCCGCTGCCCGCCGCGGGCTCCGGAGGCGGCGGCGCATGACGGACCGGATTCCCGCCGCCGCCCTGGTCGAGGCCGTCCTCCGCGTCAAGGCGGCCATCGGCGACCTGGCGCCCATGCTCGACGAACTCGATGCCGTGGCCGGCGACGGTGACCTGGGGCTGACCCACCGTCTGGCCTTTCGCGCCATCGCCGGGCCGGAGACCATCCAGGCCCCCACGTGGGGCGGCGTGCTCGCGCGGTGCGCCGCCCTCTTCGGCTCGGCCGCGGCGTCCACGTACGGCGTCACCCTGTCCACCGGGCTGGAAGCCGCGGCCGCTGCCCTGGAGGACGTCGCGGCCGCCGGCTTGGCCGACCTCGTGCGGGCCTTCGGCGCGGCGGTCGACGCCGTCCGCCGGACCGGCGGGGCGGACGAAGGGGACAAGACCGTGCTCGACGCCCTGATCCCGGCCTGGCGGGCCCTTCAGGCGGCCGAGGCGCAGGGTCTCACGCTGCCCGTGGCCCTCAAACAGGCCGTCGAGGCCGCCCAGGCGGGAGCGGAACGAACCCGTGCGCTTCAGCCGCGGACGGGCCGGGCCAGCTGGAATGCCACCCGCTCGGTGGGCCACGTGGACCCAGGGGCGTTCGCGGTGGCGCTCATCCTGAAGACGGGCGTGGACGCGCTCGCGTGACGGCCGGCGGGCCGAGTGCGCGGGTCCGGGGCCGCGGAAACCCGCCGGCACCCGCCCGCCGCACCCGGCGGTCGACGCTCACCCCGAAGATGCGCCGCTCGGCGTCGGCCGACCGAAGTCCTCCCCCACTACTGCAGATCGCCGAGGGCGCCCCCAACCATCGGTGGTCACCCGTCGGTCTCGGGGCCGGGACGGAGCGGCTGAGCCGCCGCGTGCGCCAATGGATGCTCATCCCCCTGGCGAGGGCTGCGACGGTCGCGCCCGCCGTCAAGCGATGAGCCCGCCCGGGGCCCGCCGCGCAAGCTCGGGGTCGTGAGACGGCACGACCGGCGCCCCGAACCGCCGCAGACGTTCATATCCGGCGAACCATCCGGCCAAGTCCACCAGCAGGCCCGGCGGGTGGGCGTGCTCCCAGTTGGCGTACGTGTTCAGCATATCGCCGGCCAGTACCAGCGGACCGGACCGCGTCGGTACCACGTACGCGGTGCTGCCCGGTGTGTGTCCGCCGACGATCCAGGCTCGGATCCCCGGCAGGACCTCCTCATCGTCGGCGACCAACCTGAGCCGGGACCACCCGGTCGTCACCATCCACCCGTAGACATCCCGGGGATAGCGCGTGAAGCGGAGGAGGTCGGGATGGGCCGGCGCCACGACACTTTCCCACTCCGGCCGACTGACGACGATCGTCGCCCGGGGGAACAGCGCCACCTGCGAGCAGTGATCGTAATGCAGATGCGTCAGCAGTACCGTGGCGACGGTCTCGGGGGCGATGCCGCGCGCCGCGAGGCGGGCTGCCAACGTCTGGGCGGGAGCCACGTGCCAGTGGCGCTCGGGCGGTCGTCCGGCATTGATCTCCGCCGGGTCGCGCACGCCCGTGTCGACCAAGTGAACGCGGCCGTCCGGCCCGGTCAGCAGGAACACATAGGCCGTGACCGGGTGGAGGGTCGTACTGGATCCCAGATGGAACAGGATCTGCTCCGGGACTCGGGTGGATCCCACGGCGAGCCATTCCACCTGATAGCTCGGCGACGGTGTCATGGACTAGTCCTCCTTCGGGTAGGGACAGGCCGTGTCTGGGGAAACAGGTCGCCACCCCCTGGCGGTCCATTCCTGAGCGTACAAGCTCAGGAAGGCCGGGTCGGGCGCGATCCCGATCCCCGGCGTCGGGGGGATCACGTAGTGCCCTGCCCGCACCGGCTCCCGCGGGATCGTGGCCGTCGCCCGCTGGGGCGTGACGCCCCAGGCCCACTCCAGGGGCACGTCGCCCCGACTGGTGGCCATCACGTGTGCGGCATGCGCGGTCGCGATGGGGCCCCACGGATTGTGCAACGACAGCCGCCCGCCCAGGTCCTCCCACACGGTGATCCAGGCCCGCACCGGACTCACACCGCCCGCCAACGTCAGATCGGGCATCAGCACGTCCACGCCCCGGCGGCGGAGACGCTCCAGGGCGGTCCATGTGTCGGCGCGTTCCCCGGCCGCCCACCGGATCGTCGGGTGGCGCTCGCGGATCCACCGCCAGTCCCGCCAAGCCGGCGGAGCGAGAGGATCCTCGATCCAGTACGGGGTACCGGGCAAGGCGTCGAGCACCGCGGCCAACAACCGCCCGGTGAACCGCTCGTGGCAGTCGATGGCGATCCGGTCCCACGGCACCTCCTGAGCCAGTGCGTAGAGCCGCGCGAGCCCCGCCTCCACCTGCCCCGTCCCCGTGTCGGGGCGGACTTCGTCGAATGGGGCGCATTTCACCACAGCGAACCCGGCGGAACGGGCCGCCGCTCCCCGAGCAGCCAGGGCCTCCGGCCTCCGGTCCCGCCTTAGCCCCCGATTCAGGTTGGCGTACAGCGGGATCGTGGTGCGTCCGAACCCCCCCAGCGCCACCGCGAGGGGCACACCCCAGGCCTGCGCGTAAAGGTCCCATAAAGCCTGATCGATCGCGCTCGCAACCGTCGCCGCTGGACCGCCGGCACGCCCGTCCGGGGGATCGGGACGTTCCGCGCGGGCTTCCGCGAGCCGCCGCGGGTCCCGGCCGGCGAGGCGGGCGGCCCAGGCGTCCGCCCACGCACCGAGCGCCGCGGACGGCCACCCTGATGACCAACACTCGCCCCACCCGCACCGGCCGTCGCCCGTCTCCACGGCCAGCCAGATCCACGTGTCCTCCGGCAGGGTCACCTGGAACAAGCGCACCCGGCTGATGGTCACTGCGGCGTCCCCCCGGCTCCCGGGGGCAGCCAGGGTTCCAGCACCGCCGCCTCCGGAAGCTGCGCCAAGAGTCCGCCGTCGACCGGAATGCAGGCGCCCGTGATCCATTGCGCACGCTCCGACAGCAGGAAGGCCACACACTCCGCCACGTCCTGGGGTGTCCCCGCCCTTCGGAGGGGGTAGGCCCGGAGCACGGTGGCCAGCCGCTCCGGTGTCCACCAAGCGCGGTTCCGCTCCGTTAGCACCAATCCCGGCAGCACGGCATTCACCCGGATCCCCTGGGGGCCGCATTCGACCGCCAAAGCGCGAGTGAGCGCGTTCAGAGCGGCCTTGGCCGCCTCGTACGGCGCGAACCCCCACCCCGCCGCCAGCGCATGTACGGATGAGACATTCACCACGCTGCCCCGGGAGGCTTGCAGGGCGGGCAGGAAGGTGCGCGTAGTCTGGACGGCAGTCAGGAGCGTAGCGGACCATGTGCGCGTCCACGCGTCGATGTCGAGGGCAGCGAAGGGCCCGCGGACCTCCGCGAACGCGTTGTTGACGACGCCCACCACCGGGGTCCCGGCGTCAGCCGCCGCCTGCAGAAGGTCCGCCTGCGTCGCCGCCTGGGCCGCGTCCCCGTTCACGATCTGCACGACCGCTCCGGCCGCTGCGACGGCTTTCGCCGTCGCACGGGTGTCCTGGACGTCGTTCAGGATGAGGGTGTAGCCCTCGGCGGCCAATCGCTCCGCGATCGCACGGCCGATACCGCGCGCCGCGCCGGTCACCACGATGCTGCCTGTCCCCATTCCCACCTCATCCTTCCTCACGCTTACCCGCTAATGTCCTCCAGCATCCGCCCTCGGGTCTCGAACATGGGATGCGTGGCGATGAGGGCCACCATCGCGAACAGAGGGAGCGCGAACGCGATGATCGTGTTCTGCACGCCCAGAGCGGCAATGCCGACGGGGACCAGGTAGATGTTGAGCGCGATCATGAGGCGGCACATCGCATTGGTGAACCCTTGCCCGGTGGCTCGGAGTCGCGTGGGGAACAACTCCGAACCCCAGACCCAGACCAGCGTCGCGGACCCCGACCACAGCGTGTACGCCAGCAACAGATAGAGAACAATCAGGAGGGGCCCTGCATGGAACCCGATCAGTCCCATGACCACGGCCAGCGCACCCGACCCGCCGACCGAGGCGTACGCGAGGCGTCGTCGCGGCCACCGATCAATCAGCATGAAGCCGGTAAACACGCCGAGCAGGTCGACGACGTAAACCGCCAGGGAGAAGAGGATCGAGCTCTGCACACTGAGGAGTCCGCCCATGCGCAGGATGTACGGGGTCGCCAAGGTGGTGATCGGCCCCGCCAAACAGTTCAAGCCGAACACGGCCGCCATCACCACCGTACGACGGCGGTAAGCGCGGCTGAAGAGGTCACGGTACCGCGTCGGCTGCCGGACGTCGGTAACGGGCGGCATCGGGATGCCGAGCCGCATCGCAGCCTCCCGCGCCCCCTCGAGGTCGCCGCGCTGAACCAGCCAGCGCGGAGATTCCGGCAACGCCTGACGTCCCAGGAGGACGACCAGCGCCGGTACGGCCGCCAAGCCGAACATCCAGCGCCAAGCCGTTGAACCGCTGCCGTAGAACGCCAAGCCGACAAGATCCGCCGTGATGAACCCCAACACCCACAAGACATTGGGTAAAATGCCGAGAAACCGTCCCCGTTGTTCGGGCGGGGCGATCTCCGCCAAGAAGGCGGTGGAGGGTGGGATGTCCATGCCCACGGCTAGGCCGATGAAGAAGCGCACGAGGAACAATTCCACGACGTTGGTGATCAGAGCCGACAGGACCGCGAATCCGACGAAGATGATGAGATTGACCACGAAGATAGTGCGCCGCCCCAGACGGTCGGTCACGGGCCCGAAGATCAAGAGCCCCAGCGCGGCCCCGAGGAACGCGGCAGCCCCCAAAAGACCCGTCACGGCAGGCGTCAGATGGAATTCGGGCTGCAGAAACAATAGCGCCGCGCCCATGACAATCAGATCATAGCCGTCCACGAATTCCCCGAGGGCCACCAATACGGCGGCCCAGCGATAGGTGCGACGGGGTGGACCGGCCGGCGCAACGGATGTGGCCATGTGTTCCCTCCCAGATCATCCTGTGTAGGGGGCAAACGCGGCGCCCGCCGGGTTTGCCCGAGTGTTGACGCAACAGGTGTCAAGTGGGATATATCATAGTTGGTTACAGCACGCAACAACGGAGATGAGGCCACGGTGGCAACAGGTGGAGAAGTCTCACGGGCTCACAACCGCGCCCGCGTCCTGCGGCTGCTGTTCGAACGGGGTCCGCAGCCCCGCCAGCTCCTAGCCCGGCAGTTGGGTCTGACGCCCGCCAGCGTGTCTCGCATTGTCGCCGAGTGCTTGGCGGCCGGTTTGGTGGAAGAAGGCGCCCCGGGTGTGGCCAGCGAACGCGGCGGACCGCGGCCCATCCCGGTTTCCTTGACGCCGAACCGGTACGGCGTGGGCGCCATCCATCTGGGCTGGTTCTGGGTGGACGTCGCGGTGCTGAACCTGCAGGGGACGGTCCTGCACCATCGGCGCGAGGCCCGCGTGGCCGGGCCGCCCGAGGCGGTCTGGCAGCAGGCCGTCGCCCTCTTCCAAGCACTCGGGGAGACGGCCGGACGTCAGATCCTGGCCATCGGCGTCACGTTGAACGGCGAGGTCGACCCCACCACAGGCGCGGTCGTTGGCTACAACGCGCTAGGTTGGCCCACGGTGCCGCTCCGCGCCTGGGGCGAGGCCGCCTTCGCTGTCCCGGTGGTCGTCGACACCAATGTCTACGCGATGGCTCTCGCCGCCAGTCTCAAAGACCCGCCGCCGACCGGGCGGCCCCTGTTGCTGCTGAACGTCGGGAGTACCATTGGACTCGCTGTCGTCGTGGATCGCCAGGTGCTACGCGGCGCGCATCACCGGAGCGGCTTCTTGGAACTCCTGCCGTGGCCCGATGCGCATGGCGGCTGGCAGCGATTGGCCGATTTGCTCTCCGACCGGGCGCTCCTCGCCCAGGCGCAAACCTTAGGCGTGCCGTCCGCCGACCGTATCGAGACACTGCGGTTCATCGCCCGCACCGACGAGCGCATCCGGAAGCTTCTGCGCCAGCGGGCTGAGCATGCTGGCACGTTTTTGGCCGTCGCGGCCGTCATGCACGACCCCGCTCGCTTGTGGGTGACCGGTTCGATCACGGCGGAGGACCTGCCGTACCTCCAAGCGGCTTACCGGGCCGCCCTGCCTACGGACTATCCTTGGGCCGAGCCGGCTCTGGTCCCCGACACGCGTGCGCCATTTCCTGTCGAAGCCGCGGGGTATCTGGCGCTGGAGCGCGTCCTCTCCCCGGCCCTCCAACTGGAGCCAGCTTCGCCCTCGAGTGCGCTCACCTGGATGCCGCGGGTCGTTCCCTCCTGATCCCGCCGCCCCGTCCGTCAAGCGCGCTCCCAGCCGTCGATCTCGTCCCGCGGATCGAAGGCGAACGGCGCTAGGCTGTCCTCGTCGAGGTCGACCCCCCACCCCGGCCGGTCCGGTAGGTCCAGCTGGCCCTCGCGGATGACAAGGGGGTCGCGGGCACTGGCGGTCCGCAGCGGATTCGGCGCCGTGTCCAGTTCCAGCCACAGCCCGCCCGGGACCGCGGCCATGAGATGCGCCGACGCGAGCAGCCCCACCCGATGGCCCAGGAAGTGGGGCGCCCACCGACACCCCCAGGCGGCGGCCCACCGCGCGATCGCCCAGCCCGCCGTGAGGCCCCCGACCTTGGTGACGTCCGGCTGGATGATCTGGACGGCCCCGGACTGCAGCGCCCCGGCGAAGGTCCTAAGACCGTACCAATTCTCCCCCGCGGCCAACGGCACCCGCACGCGCGCCGCTACCCACTTGTACCCATCGAGATCATCCGCCCGGATGGGTTCCTCCACCCAGGCGATGCCGTACGGCTCCAGCGCGCCGATGCGGTCCACGGCCTCACGGGGAGTCCAGGCCTGGTTGGCGTCGACCAGGATCGTCGCCGCGGGTCCCACCCATTCGCGCAAGCGGGCCACAGCCTCGATATCCTGCTCCCGCCCAAAGCCGACGCGGACCTTGAACACGTGAATGCCCCAGGCCTGATGCTGACGTACGACGTCCTCGTCAAGCCCGGGACCGAGGCCCGACGCATAGACCGGTACGCGAGCCGCTCCACCCCCCAGGAGCCGGTACACGGGTACGCCGTACAGCTTACCCGTCACGTCCCACAACGCGAGGTCCACCCCACTCAGAGCCTGCGCGATCGCGCCGGGACTCCCCCACTGCAGGCCGACCCGTCCCAGTGCCGCCTCCAATCGGGCATGGAGAACGGTCACCTGCGTGGGGTCCTCCCCGATAATCAAGGGCCGGATCCCGGCCAGGAGGGTCGCGCGCCGTTCTTGTGGGGCCCAGGCGGGAAAATTAACCCAGCTTTCCCCGTAGCCCGTCACCCCCTCGTCGGTGTGCACGGCCACCAGGCACCAGACGCGATCGGTCCGTTGGCCCAGGCTGCTGACCAGCGGGTTCGGAGGTCGGTACCGGAAGAACTGGACGGTGACATCGGTGATGCGGGCCATGGTACCGCCTCCTTGGCAGACGTCGGCTGAGGGGCTTGACTCCCCGGCAACCGCGTTCTAACCGGGGCACCGCCTCCCTTGGTGTCTCTCCCCCTCAACAGGATCGACCCAGTCGGGTTCGGGGGATTTCGACACCCCCCACAGGCAGTCCTCCCCGTGCGCCTCCCGGTACGGCCCACTAGCTCTGCCCACCGGGCCCCGTTGCCTCGGCCGCCAAGACGCGGCGGCCAGCCGAACGCCGCCAACACCCACCACAGGGCAGGTTGCGCCGGCGCAGGGGCCGTCGACACGCCGCGGGTTCAGGTGCCCGTGGTTCCGCAGCCCGTGCGCCCCCTGATGCAGGATATCGACGCCCACGCCCTTCCGTTGCCACACGCAGACGTTCTGGTCTGTCGGGCGGCAGTCGCAAGCATCCCATTCGGTTCGGCGCCCGAACCGTCGCCGGGGCAGGAACGACACGCGGGACTCATTGCGACCTTCGCCGCCCATCCGGATCTGGGGGTCCATCTGCAAGCGCCCCCCGTCCCGAGGGACCGGCCGGCTTCGGACGCTCGGATGCCGGCCCGACGCCAATAAGGGACCTGATCCGGACGACAGGCGGGGGCGTGTCGGGCGCCGATGGTCCCGCTTCATCCGCGCCCTGCGGCGGCTTCTGGCTTCCGCTCCAAGAGCCGACCCGGATGGGAGACGTCGGATCCGCCGCCAACCGGCACAAGACCGTCGCCGCGTCGGCGCTCCGTCGGGCGCTCGATGCCCGGGTCGTAGCGTTCCGGACTCGTCTGCTTAACGTCCCCTACCCGCGCCCTCCCACGCCGATTCAGAGAATCGTCCCGTGCTTGCGGGGCGGCAGGTTCACACGCCGGTGGGCGTACAGTTCGAACGCCCGCAGGAGCTCATGGCGAAGTTCGCGGGGCGGCAGGAGTTCGTCCACCACGAGCTGCCCGGCCAGTTTGAAGATGTCGTACCCGGCCCGGTATTCGGCGCGCAGCTGTTCCACGGTGCGCTGCCGCTCCTCCGGATCCGTGATGGCCATCAGGCGGTTGTAGTACACGGCGTTGACCGCCGCCTCGGGGCCCATCACCGCAATCTCCGCCGACGGCAGGGCATAGGTCACGGCCGGATCGTACGCCGGCCCCGACATGGCGTAGATGCCGGCGCCGTAGGCCTTCCGCACCACCACGCAGATCCGCGGCACCGTGGCCGAGGAGGTAGCGAAGATGAACTTCCGGCCCCGCCGGAGGATGCCGTTGCGCTCCACGGCCGTGCCCACCATGAAGCCGGGCGTGTCGACCAGGTATAGGAGCGGGATGTTGTAGGCGTCGCAGAGCCAGACGAACTCCGCCCCTTTGTCGGAGGACTCGGGGAACAGGGTCCCCCCCTTCACCGCCGGCTGGTTGGCCACAACACCGATGACCCGCCCGCCGAGCCGGGCGAACCCCACTACAAGTTCGGCGGCGTAGCGCGCCTTGACCTCGAGGAAGCTGTCAGCGTCCACGATAGCCTCGATGAGCGCGTGGACATCGTACGGCCGGTTGGGGTCCGGCGGGATGATCTCGTCAATCTCCCGCGGATCCCGGGCCGGATCCCGGGGTGGGGCGGCCGGCGGAGCCGTCTCGCAAGAGTCGGGCAGGTAGGAGAAGATGCGACGCACCAGGTCCGCCGCCTCCTCCTCCGTCTCGGCGACGAAGTGGGCCGATCCGTTGACCCGGGTGTGGACGTCCACGCCGCCGAGTTCCTCGGGCGTCACCTTCTGCCCGATGACCATCTCCACCATCCGGGGCGAAGCGATCGCCATGGCCGCGTCCTTCATCATGACCAGGAGATCCGCGAACACCGGCGTGTAGGCGGTGCCGGCGAAACACGTGCCGTACAGGACCGCCACCTGCGGCACGGAACCCGACATGACGCTGTGCAGGTAGAAGAGCCGGCCGCCGCTGTCACGGTCCACGTGGTGCCCGCCCGTCTCGTCGATCCGGGCCCCCGAGGAGTCCACCAAATAGAGGATGGGTTTGCGCGCGCGCAGGGCCGCCTCCTGGGTGCGCACCAACTTCTCTCCATGGTAGCGGCCGATGGACCCCGCCTTGACCGTGAAGTCGCTCGCGGTGAAGAACACCAGGCGGCCCCCGATGCGCCCGGATCCGGTCACGACGCCGTCCGCCGCGAGTTCGGGATCCTCGAAGCGGGCGAACCGCCCGAACTCCGTATACGGCGCGCCGTCGTCGAAGAAGAGCGCCAGCCGGTCGCGCACGAAGCGTTTGCCGGCGGCCCGCTGCCGCTCGTGGCCCCGCGGCGGCCCCCCCTGCAGGATCCGCGCGACGGCCTCGTCCACCCGTCGTTCCCGTTCGCCCATCGCCGTCCCCCACCGTCCTCCTTCGGTCCTACGACGCCGGTTCGACGTCCATGCGGAGCAGCGCCCCGCTCCACGTCTTGCCCTGGTTGTCGGCCCGGATGGATCGGGCCGCCCCCCCGTCGAGCGCGTTCCGGATCACGAACTTGAGGGCCAGGATCCCCGGCACCTCGTACCGCTCCACCGCGCCCACGCCGAGCGGCGCGAACCACGCCCGCACCCGCTCCGCCGTGAGCACGGCGCGCAGGGTCGCGTACCCCTCCGCGGTGTAGGCGAACACGCCGATGTCCACGTGGTCGCCCTTGTCGGACGAGCGGGCGAAGGCCAGATCCCGGATCTTCACGGCGTCACCTCCAGGACATCCACCGTGACCGCCTCGTCCACGGGCCCGCGCGCCACCAGGCTCGGCCACAGGCCGAGCAGCTGCCGGCTCCGGTCGAACCCGATGATGCCGCCGGCCGTCGGCGGCCCGCCGAGCGCGAGCGGCACCAGAAGCCGGCTGACCTGCTCGGCCGCCCGCCGGTCCGGCGTGCGCACGGCAAAACGCAGATACACCTCGTTGAGGTCCTCTGCGCCCCGCGTGTCCGCGAGCGGGCCGTGGAGCGAATTCCAGCCCAGGTATTCGACGCGCACCTCCTCCACCGGAAGCCGCATCCGCGCGATCTGACGCCGGAGGATCTCCGCGGTGGCCTCGGCCTTCTTGAGCGCGTCGGGCCAGCTGTAGCCGATGAGCGCCTGGCCCATGTACCCGTCTTGATAGCCCAGGAGCGCCTTGTAGCGGTCGGGCCGGGGGTGGCCGCGGACGCCGTCGACCCGTACCCGGTCCGGCCCGACCTCCTCGAGCCGCACGCCGGACAGATCCAGCACGACGTCCGGCGTGACGTACGCCGACGGGTCATGGATCTCGTAGAGCAGTTGCTCCCGGACCGTGTCGAAGTTCACCCGCCCCCCGCTGTCCGGCGTCTTGGTGACGACGATGTCGCCGTCCTCGCGCACCTCGGCGATGGGGAAGCCGATCCGGTCCAACCCCTCGATCTCCCACCACCGGCCGCCGTGGTTGCCGCCGGTGACCTGGGAGGAGCACTCGAGGAGATGGCCCACGACCGTCCCCCGGGCGATCCGTTCGAGGTCGTCGAACGACCAGCCGAACCGGTGCACCAACGGGGCGAGGAAGAGGGAAGGGTCCGCCACCCGGCCGGTGATGACGAGGTCCGCCCCCCGGTCCAGCGCCGCGACGATGGGGGCGGCGCCCAGGTACACGTTGGCGAACAAGGCCCGCGCGCGCACCGTGTCGGGCAGGGGGGCGCCGGTCTCCATGTGGGCGAACGGGAGGAAGGCGTCCAGCCGGTCGAGGAGAGCGTCGCCTTCCACCACGGCGATGCGGATCGGGACCCCGAGTTCGCGCGCCACGGCCTCGGCGGCGCGGGCGGCCGCGCGGGGATTGAGTCCGCCCGCGTTGGTGACGAGCCGCACGCCGTGCTCTTTGGCCGGTTTGAGACACGCGCGGAGCATGGGCACCAGGTCCTTGGTGTAACCGGCGTCGGGATCCCGCTCGCGGTCCTTCTCCAAGATGGCGAGCGTCAGCTCCGCCAGGTCCTCGAAGCAGACGAAGTCCACGGCGCCCTTCCGGATCATGTCCACGGCGGGCAGGAACGTGTCGCCGTAGAAACCCAGCCCGCCGCCGATGCGGACGGTGTCCATCACGCCTCGCCTCCGTCCCCGCCCCGGGCGCCGCCCAGAAACCGCCGCACGTTGGCGCCGAGCGCCTCGCTCTTGAACGTCACCAACCGCAGCAGGCCGAGGTAGTCGAAGGGCCACGCCCCGGGATCCGTGAGCCGCCCGTACGCCTCGAGCCCCGTGCGCACGGCCACGGGGCTTCGGCCGGCCAGCGTGCGGGCCCACGCGCGGGCCTGCTCCCGGGCCTGCTCCGAGACGGCCTGCACCAAGCCGTAGGCCAGCGCCTCCTCCGCCCCGAACGTCCGGCCCGTGAGGGCCAGCTCCAGGCTCCGGCGCGGTCCCATGGCCCGCGCCAGCAGCGGGAAGATGGCGAAGGGGAAGAGTCCCAGGCTCACCTCGGGCAGCGCAAACGTCGCCCCCGGGTCCGCCACCGCCAGATGGGCCAGGGCCACAAGCCCCACCCCGCCGCCCCGCGAGGCGCCGTGCACCGCCGCCACGACCGGCGTGCGCAGCGAGAAGCCCAGGCGGAACAGCTCCATGGCGGGCGCGATGTCTTCGTAGCCCGCCTCGACGGGCTTCGCCTGCGCCGCCAGGAAGTCGTTGAGGTCGCCGCCCGCGCAGAAGTGCCGTCCTTCCGCCTCCAGCACCACGGCCCCCACGTCGGACCGCCCGTCCGCCTCGCGGAGCGCCGTCACCAACTCGGCCACCAGGCGGTCCGACAGCGCGTTGCCCTTGTCCGGCCGCGCGAGCCGCACCACGGCGACCCGGTCCTCGACCTCCCACACCACGTCGCTCATGTCGTCTGCCTCCCCGCGGGCCCTCGCGGCCCGCCCGTGGTCACGCCTCGGCCGCCTGCGCGAAGCGCTCCCGGAGTTCCCGCTTCAGGATCTTGCCGGCCGGGCTGCGCGGCAGGTCGTCGACGATGAAGACCTTCCGGGGCGCCTTGAAGTGGGCCATCTGGTCCCGCGCGAAGGCGATGAGCTCGGCCTCCGTGAGCGTCGCGCCCGGCTTCAGGGTCACCGCCGCGGCGACCATCTCGATCCAATACGGATGCGGCAGGCCGAACACGGCCACCTCCGCCACCGCGGGATGCCGCGCCAGGACCTCCTCCACCTCCTGGCTGGAGACGTTCTCGCCGCCGGACTTGACCATGTCCTTCTTGCGGTCCACGAAGTACAGGAACCCGTCCGCGTCGCGGAACGCCATGTCGCCGGTGTGGTGCCACCCACCCCGGAACAGCTCCTCGGTCGCCGCGGGGTCGTTGAGGTAGCCGGGGGTCACGGACGGTCCCCGCGCCACCATCTCCCCCACCTCGCCCGGTCCGACGTCGTTCATGGCCTCGTCCACCACCCGGATCTCCACCGGCAGGTGGGCATAGCCGATGGGGTCCGGCGCCGTGAGCTTGGCGAACAGCAGTTCGGGCGGCGTGGAGGCCCCGAGGGGGATCATCTCGGTCTGGCCCCAGTAGTTGACCCATCGGGCCCGGGGCACCAGTGCGGCCCAGTGCTGGAAGACCTCCGTGGGCAGGTACTGGAACACGATGAGGAGTTCGAGGCTCGACAGGTCCGCCTGCTCGATGCCCGGCAGCTGCAGCAACCCGGCCCAGACGGTCGCCGGCAGCGCCATGGTGGTCGCCCGGTCGCGCGCGACCGCCTCCAGGAGCGCCTTCGGCTCGATACGCGGCAACAGCGTCATGCCGGCGCCGACGCCGATCACCGAGAACGTCTGGAACAGCCCCGCGGAGTGGAACAGGGGCAGCCCCATGCAGGAGTGCTGCCGACGGTTCATCTCCAGGTCGGCCACGGCCGCCAGCAGGGCCGCGTAGTAGTTGAGGTGGGTGTTCACCACGGCCTTGGGGAAGGCGGTCGTCCCGCTGGTGAAGAGGATGGTGGCCGCATCCTCGTTGTCCACGTACCGCTCCACGGGGCCGTCCGGCGCCGCCGCGAGCCGCGGCCCGAACGCGGCGAACCCGTCCGGGAGATCCCGGTCGCCGAACGCGAAGCGGACGGGCACGCCCGCGACCGCCGACCCCTCGCGGTTGAGGCTCCCGGCGAGGGCCGGGTCCACCACCAGGGCCTTGATGCCGGCGAACTCCAACACGTAGTCGATCTCCCGCCCCCGGAGGAGGGCATTGACGGGTACCAGCGGCGCCCCGATGCGCGCCGCGCCGAAGAACAGGGCGACGAAGTCGGGGGAGTTGAGGGCGAGCACGGCGACGGGATCCCCCCGCCGGATCCCCGCGTCCTCCAGCACGCGCGCCGCCTGGTTGGCCCGGCGGTCGAGGTCGCGGTAGGTGAGCGTCGTGTCCCCGAAGCGAATCGCCAGCTTGTCGGGGTGGCGGGCGGCCGACCGGCGGAGCGCGTCGCCCACGTTCCACCGGTGGATGAGGTGCCGTCCGAGATCCTGGGTCATGGTCCTGCGCCTCCTTCCCCAGGGCGCGTCAGTACGACCGAGGCAGTCCCAGCACGTTTTCGGCCACGTAGTTGAGGATCATCTCGTTGTTGACGGGAGCCGTCTTGAGCAGCCGGACCGGCGCGAGCATCTGCACCAGGTAGTAGTCCTTGACGAACCCGCTCCCGCCGTGGGTCTGGATGGCCCGGTCGATGGCCTCGAAGGCGGTCTCCGCGGCCAGGTACTTGGCCATGTTGGCCCACGCCCCGACGGTGCGGGGATCCAGGCGGCGGTCGAACCCCTCCGCCGCCCGGAGGGTGAGCATCCAGGCGGCCTCCTGCAGGATGCGGATCCGGGCCAGCGGATGCTGGACGGCCTGGTAGGCCCCGGTGGGCGTGTCGCCGAAGACCCGCCGTTCCTTGGCGTAGGCCACCGCCTTGTCCAGGCAGTACCCGGTCATGCCCACGCCGATCGCCGCCCCGATGATTCGCTCGGGGTTCAGGGCCTCGAAGAGCAGCCGTACCCCTTCGTGCTCCGGCCCGATGCGGCGGTCCTCCTCCACCTCGACGTCGTCGAAGAAGAGCTGGAACTGGCGGAAGCCCTCGATGCCCACCGTCTCCATGGCCTGGTAGCGCAGGCCCGGCGCCGTACGGTCCACCAGGAACAGCGACAGGCCGTACTGGCGCGGCAGGCCCTGGGCCACGACGTCGGCGTACGGCACCGTCCGCGCCACGACCAGGATGCCGTCGGCCACGTCCACCCCGGTGATCCAGGCCTTCTGCCCGTTCAGGCGGTAGCCCCCGTCCACGCGCCGCGCCACCGTCCGGATGCGAAAGGTGTTGGTGCCGGCGTCCGGCTCGGTGATGGCGAACGCCAACTTGATCCGCCCCGCCGCGATGGGCGGCAGCCACCGGCGCTTCTGGGCCTCCGTGCCCCCGTTGAGGATGGCCATGGCGTCCATGGTGGTGAGCAGCACCAGCGTGTTGGACAGGGCGTAGCGGCTGAACACCTCCATCACCAGCGCCATGGCGGTGAGGCCCAGGCCGGATCCTCCGTACTCCTCGGGTATCATCGCCGCCAGAAGCCCGGCCCGGGCCATCTCCTCCCAGACCTCTTCCGGAAACCGCTGCTCTTCGAAGATGGTGCGCAGATACTCCCGGTGGCGCGGCCGCAGCCGGTCCATGACCGTCTCCGCCGCCTCCACCACAGCCGCCTGCTCCGGCGTCAGGAACGCGCGCTCCACGATGTCCCCTCCTCGCCTGGTGGGATATAGTGTAATTGTTGATTGACCAGACAGTCAACAAGAAGTGCGCGACGGGACGAAAGAGGGGGATACGTGTGACAACGCGGCGGGGGGCGGCGGCCGAGGCACGCCGGGCGGACATCCTGCGGGCCGCGGCGGAGCTGTTCTTCGTGCAGGGCTTCGAGCGGACCACGGTGCGCGACATCGCCGACCGTCTGGGCATCCAGACCGGCACGGTCTTCTACCACTTCGCCTCCAAGCAGGCCCTGCTCGAGGCCGTCATGCACCACGGCCTGGACCGGGCGCTGGAGCGCGTTGAAGGAGCCCGGGCCGCCGGTCCGGACCCGGTGGTGCGGCTCGCCGCGCTCTTCCGGGCCCACCTGGAGGCGCTCCTGGACCCGGAGACGCGCTACCCCCTCAAGGTGCTCCTCTTCGAGAAGCGGTCGCTGGAACCATCCGCGCGCCAAGCGGTCGACCGACGCCTCGCCGGTTACGAAGCGCTCTACAAGGACGCCTTGGCCGAGGCGGCCGCGGCGGGCGCCATCACCGAGGAACCCCGGTCCCTTCGGTCGTTCGTGTTCGGAGCGCTCAACTGGACGCTCAACTGGTATGAACCGGACCGCGGGCTGGACGCGGCCACCCTGGTGGACCGGTTCGTCCACCTGGCCCTGAAGGCCGCAGGGGCCCGCCCGGAGGTTCCGGACGGGCAGGGGACCGACGAACCGGGCCGCCGGGAGGGCGGACCCGCCTCAGGCCCGGCGGCTCAGGGTCGTCCCGCCCGGCGGAGCTCGGGCGGGGGAAAGGCGGGCCGGGCGAACCAATAGCCTTGGCCGGCGTCGAAGCCGAGAGCGATGAGCGCCTCGACCTGCTCCGCGGTCTCGACCCCCTCGGCGATCACCTGCGCCCCTTCCGCGTGGGCGGCGCACACCAGCGCCCGCAGCACCGCCCGCGTCATGGCGTCGTCCACCACGCCGGCCACGAGCGCCCGGTCCACCTTCACCCACGCGGGCCTGAGTGCCACCCACCGCACGAGGTCCGCCTCGCCGACGCCGAGGTCGTCCTGGGCCCACACGATGTGCGGATACCGCTCCCGCACCCCGACCCAGGCGGGCATGTCGCGGGTGCCGTGCTCGGCGACCTCCGCGACCAGATGGTCGGGCGCCACCCACCGGGACAGCGCGGCCCAATGGGTGCCGAGCGCGTCGGCATCCGCGATGGTGGACCAGCGGAGGTTCACGAACAGCCGGAGATGGGCGGGCCAGGGAGCCAGACGGGCCAGGGTGGCCTCTACGGCCGAGAGGCACGCTTGGTCGGCGCGGTTACCCCATCCTGCCCGGGCGGCCGCCTCGAGCCACCGGTCGGGGGCCACCGGGCGCCCGTGCACTTCCGGACGCGCCAGGGCCTCGTAGCCGATGACGTGTCCGTCGGCGAGGGAGACGATGGGTTGGAAGACCGTCGCGATCCGCGCCCCCTCGACCTCGACGGCCGGCGCCGGGGCCGGAAGGCCTCCGGGCCCGAACGCGTCTCCCTCGGTCGGAGGAATGGACGGCGCCATCGCGTTGCTCCCCTCCGAGGCGAAGCCGCACCGAGGTTTTCCACGCCCCGAGCGTCTGTGCCTCCAGTCGATGCATCGTACGAAGCGCGGATAAGCGTGCGTCCTCTTCAGGGAATTCGTGGGCCCGCGCGACGAACCGTCCGTCGTCCCGGGGCGACACTTGCCTCAAAGCGCCACAAGATGCCGGCGCGGACCCGCTCCGGGTTCAAGAAGCCGACCCGGCCGCCGGGCCACGCCGGTGCTCGCGACGGATCTCGCTAGGGTTTGTCCGGAATGACGGCCACGGCGTTGATCTCGATGAGCATGCGGGGGTCCACCAGGGAGGTGACCTGCACCAGCGTGCTGGCGGGATAGGGCGGCGGGAAAAACTCCCGCCGAACCTGGTGCACCTGATCCAGATGGCGCATGTCCGTGAGGAAGACCGTCACGCTGGCGATGTCCGCGAGGCTCCCCCGGCCGCGGCGAGAACCGCCTGGATGTTCAGCAGCACCTGGCGCTCTGGGCCACGATGTCCCCCACGCCGACGACGTTTCCCGCGGCGTCGGTCGCAGTCTGGCCCGAAATGAACAGAAGCCGGCCGCCGTGCGCCTAGGCGGCGTGGAAGGTCCGCTTCATGATAGCGTACTCCTCCCCGACGATCGTCCTGACCGGTCGGACTGCAGCGATCCGTTCACCTCCGACTCTATCCGCCGGTCTCCGACCGCCCCATGGGATAATGGCGCAATCCCCAACAGTCCGACGTCGTGCTCAATTGCGCCGACTGGGCCCGTGCATCCGGGCGGTTACACCCAGGCCAAGGGCTGTTGGGCGGAGGACGGTCGTGACCAAAGTCCAGGGTCGGAAGTCCCGGCTCGCCGGACGACCGTTCCCGCCTATTCAGGAGGCATGATGCGGGGCGGCATCACCGGCCGCGTCACGGACCGGTGGACAGCCCCGGGGGCCAGCAACGCTCAGTCAAGAGGAGGATAAGACGTCAAGCCGTGGGGAGCCAGGTCGACGGCACCGTCTACGCGACCCCGCCTCCGATCGTGGCTCGTCAGGGCGGGCCTGTGTCGGCCGTCTTTGGGGACGCCGTATCTCATGCGAAGACGCGCCAGCCTCGTCTTAGCGATCCGCGCGGGTATCCGCCGTGCCTCGACCCGCCCGGCGGCGGTCCGGTGCGCCCGGCGCCCGGGGGCGCCCCCCAGGGCAGCCTGCGGATTGCCGGAACCGCCCCGGACGGGCCTATTCGAACCGCAGGGCCTGCATGGGGTCAAGCCGCGCCGCCTTCCGCGCCGGCCACACCCCGAACCCGATCCCCACCAGCAGCGCGAAGCCCAGCGAGATGAGCACCGCCGGCACCGAAATGAGGCCGGACAGGTGCAGCACGAGGCCCCCGATCGCCGCCACCCCCACGC
>JAIMBI010000024.1 GCA_023565505.1 Actinomycetes bacterium
GAAGGATCTGATGAACCGATCCAGGCCGCACACGAAGACCTGCTTTCCATCGGGAGCGAAAGCAACGCCCGTCAGGGCCATATTCGAGGCTTTGATCGATTTGACTTCTTTCTTCTCGGCGAGGCTCCAGATTTTGAGAGTTTGATCCTGACTGGCGCTGGCCAACCATTTGCCGTCCGGGCTGAATGACAACGCGTAGACGGAGCCGGCGTGCGCGCCCAGGTTCTTCACTTCTTTGCCGTCACTCGCTTGCCATAAACGGACCGATTTATCAGCACTTCCCGAGGCGAGAAATTGGCCATCGGGGCTGAAGGCGATCGCATCGACGATGTCGCCGTGACCTTTGATCTCGATCGTCGCTTTGCCTTCGGCGAGCTTCCAGAGTTTGATCGTTTTGTCCAGAACGGAAGAGGCGAGAAAAGTCCCGTCGGGTCGGTAAGCGACACAGTAGACCGGACCTTGATGTCCCTCGAAAGTGTGGGTGTTTTTTCCGGTGGCGATTTCCCACAATTTGATGGTGCCGTCGAATCCCGCCGTGGCGAGTTGTTTGCCATCGGGACTCACCGCGACGCTATGCACCAGGTCCGAGTGGCCTTTGAATTCGGGGGCGGTCTGAGCAGCGACGGGAGCGGTGAGAAGGCAGCACCAGATCGTGTGACGCATGGCAAAACTCCAGAGGCCCGCGACAAACGGGTCAATGAATCGAAGGCGGGGAGGGAACGAAGCCGTGGCGCATCGTATTCTCGCAGATAGCTCGAGGCAACAGGAACTGCTGGAGATAATCCGGTCCCCCCGCTTTTGAACCGATGCCGGAGAGTTTGAACCCGCCGAAAGGTTGGCGATCAACGAGCGCTCCGGTGATTTTGCGATTGATGTAGAGATTGCCGACCTCGAACTCTTCTCGAGCTTGCTCGATCCGATCCCGCCGCCGTGTGTAGACCGATCCGGTCAGGCCGTACTCTGTCCCGTTCGCAATGCGGAGAGCCTCGTCGAAGTCCTTGGCCCTCATCACCGCCAGCACCGGTCCGAATATCTCTTCCTGACCCAGCTTCGACGCGGGGTCCACATCGCCGAAGATCGTCGGCTGGATGAAATACCCCTCGTTGCCGACGCGACCGCCTCCATAGAGCAGGCGGGCATGGTGCTTGCCCCAGTCGATGTAAGCCATGATCTTGTCGAAGGCCCGCTGGTCGATGACCGGCCCCATGTCGCTCTCCGGATCGTCCGCCTGGCCCACGCGCAGTCGTTCGGTGAGGGCGACCACCCGCTCGACCACCGCCTCGTAAACCGGCTCGACCAGGATCGCCCGCGAGCATGCCGAACACTTCTGTCCCTGAAAGCCGAACGCCGAGGTCACGATTCCTTGCGCGGCATCATCCAGGTCGGCCGTCTCGTCGACGATGATGGCGTCCTTCCCGCCCATCTCCGCGACCACCCGCTTAATCCAGCGCTGTCCCTTGCCCGCCTGCGCCGCCAACGCGTTGATCCGCAGGCCGACCTCCCGGGACCCGGTGAACGACACGAAGCGGACACGGGGGTGGGAGACCAAGTAGTCGCCGATGACCCCACCGTCTCCGGGCAGAAGGTTAATCACCCCCGGCGGCAGTCCGGCTTCTTCCATAATGTCCATGAATTTTTCCGCGATGACGGGAGTGGGGCTCGCCGGCTTCAGAACGACCGGGTTCCCGGCTACGACGGCTCCCGCCGTCATCCCGGTCAGGATGGCCAAAGGAAAATTCCAGGGCGGGATGATGGCCCCGACACCGAGCGGGACATAGAAAGCCGTGTCGTCCTCACCCTCCAGCGGGGTCAACGGCACCGGCCGGTCGAGTTCTTCCATATGCCGCCCGTAGTACTCCAGAAAGTCGATCGCTTCCGCGACATCCGCATCGGCTTCCGGCCAGTTCTTGCCGGCTTCGAAGACTTCCCATGCCGCGAGTTCCAACCTGCGCCGACGCATGATGGCCGCGGCCCGATAGAGGTATCGCGCCCGAACCGCACCCGGCTGCCGCCGAAAGATGCCGAACGCTTCCCATCCCGCGTCCAGGGCTTCGTCGATGTGGGACGCCGTGGCTTTCGACACACGCCCGATGACCTCGTTGGGTCGACCGGGGTTGGTCGACACGATGGCCTCGTCCGTGAACACCCGACGGCCGCCGATGACCAGCGGGTAGGACCGGCCCATAGCCGCCCGCACGGCCTCCAGCGCAGCCCCCATGGCCCGCCGGTTCTCCGGCGCCGAGAAGTCCGTGAGTGCCTGGTGCCTGTACGGCAATACCACCCTTGTGCCTCCCTTCGTCCGGCAGTCTCGCCACTCGACCCCCTCTTCATGCCTCTTCCGGGGCATCCATGCCGTCCGCCAGCGATGCGTACAGGTCCGGTGCCGCCTTTCGAAGGTTGACTGGTCGTCCGGCACGGACGAATGTATGCTCGGTCGTCCCGGACGCGACGGCCACCCCGTCCCGTAACACGCGATATTGGAAGGTGACGCGCGTCGGGGTCAACCCCTCCGCCCAGACACCCACCGTCAACTGGTCTCCGGGGTGGACGGCACGATGAAACTGCGCCCGACAGGACAGAACCAACAGCTCGATCCCCCGCGGACGCACAGCCTCGTAGTAGGGCAGGCCCCGGGCCGCCAGCCAAGCGACACGACCTTCGGAGAACCAGTCGAAGACATGGGGATGATATAGGATGCCGGCCGGATCACATTCGGCCCAGCGGACTGTTACCCTCATCTGGCACATCGGTCCCGAGGGCGTGGACTTCGGCGCAACCGGCATGGTCTTGTCTCCCCCCGCTTACACTCTAATGCAAGGGGAAGATGACCCGCGGCCCGCATCTGCCGGCCGGAAGAAGAATCCGGCACAAAAAAAGAGCCGCCAGCTCGTGCGGCCTTTGGGTGCTGTCCGCTATGGTGGTGGCCCTAAGCGGATTCGAACCGCTGTTTCCGGAATGAGGGTCCGGCGTCCTAGGCCTCTAGACGATAGGGCCATTTGGCTGGGGGACCAGGATTCGAACCTGGGCGAGGTGATCCAGAGTCACCTATGCTACCGCTACATCATCCCCCAGCAGCGTGATGCATTATACCCGTTTGCGGGGCCGAACACAAGTGGCGTGGGCAGGGAACGAGCCGTCGGCGGTTGAACGGCCCCGGGAAGGCGCTTAGACTAATGGAGGACTGGTCCGGCGGCGAAGGCTGGGCTTGCGTCGCGGACCACCCGGATCCGGTGGATGAGGGGAGGGATGACACGTGGCTCGCCGTCGCTGGTACGGACGGGACATGGGACTGTCCGTCCGGATGTTCATCGTGATGCTGCTGCTCGCGGCCCTTTATCTTGCGTTCATCCTGGTCCTCGACGCATTGCATGTCCCCATCGGAACGCTCGTCGTCATCGTGGGCTTGATGCTTGTGGTGCAGTACTACTATGCCGACCATCTGGTCCTGCTGGCTACGGGAGCCCGCGTGGTGTCTCCCCGTGAGGCCCCCGAGCTTCACCAGATCGTGGACCGTCTCTGCCAGATGGCGGACTTGCCCAAACCCACTGTGGCGATCATTCCCACCGACATGCCGAATGCCTTTGCCACAGGTCGTAACCCGCAACACAGCGTGGTCGCGGTCACGGAAGGCCTTCTCCGTCGGCTGGACCGCGACGAGGTCGAGGCGGTGCTCGGTCACGAACTGAGTCACGTGAAGAACCGCGACATGGCGGTCATCACGTTTGCCAGTTTCTTCGCCACCGTGGCGTCTGTCATCGTCCAACAATTCTTCTGGTTCGGCTTCGCCATGGAAGGGCGTCGCCGCGAGAACGAGAACGCCGCGGTCCTGGTATGGTTGGTTTCTGTGCTCGTTTGGGCGATCAGCTACCTTCTGATCCGGGCCCTGTCCCGCTATCGGGAGCTCGCGGCCGACCGTGGCTCGGCGTTCATCACCGGCCGGCCGTCCGTCCTCGCGTCGGCCCTTATCAAGATCTCCCAGGCGATGCAACGGATCCCGGATCGTGACCTGCGGCAGGCCGAAGCGCTCAGTGCCTTCTTCATCATCCCGGCGTTGCGCCGAGACAGCTTAATGGCTCTCCTGTCCACCCACCCGCCTCTCCGCGTGCGGCTGGAGCAGTTGGAACGGCTCGAGCAGGAGATGGAGCGCTGATGGGCTTTTTCGACGCCCTCTTCGGCCGTGTCCGCCCGTCCCCGCCGAAGCGGGATCGGCTGTTTGCCCTTGCCACTGCCGGACCCGATATCGAAGACCGCCTCGGCGCGCGATTTGCAGGGCGCGCAGCCGTCGTCCTGAGGGCCACGGAGGCGTCGCATTTTCTGAAGCTCCAACAGGAGTTGGCGGACATCCTGAAGATCGGAGGCCCGGATCTGCCCGTCAAGGCAGAACAGGCCGAGGACAACCTCGGGTTCCGCTGGGTCGTCCTACGGACCGACGAGCTCGCCGACGTACTGGCCGCCATTCGGCTCGTGGAGAACCTCGCCGAAGACGCGGGCTTCCCGGACGCGCTGCTGGCCGCCCTCTTCGACTTCGGCCGTTGGGCACTGGTTTGGAGCTACCGCCGCGGAAGCTTTTATCCTTTTGCCCAGACAGGTCCCGCCCAACGGGACCGCGCGCTGGAGATGCGGGTCGGAGCCGTTTTGGGACGGACCCTGCCCGTTGAGCAAGACCTCGAGACCTGGTATCCGCTCTGGGATCCGCCCTGGTAGCCGCACAGGGAACGCCCTCCATGTCGGCAGGGTTCCCCGATTCCCCTCTCTAAAATCTCTAAAAAAGAATCTTGTGCTCGTCGAACAGGCGGCGGGCTTCGTGCACGGTCATATCGGGAGCCGGGAGCACGAGTTCCGACTCAGCGAGGGCGTCAAGCGGCAGCGGGCGTCCCCTCCGGACGACAGCGACGGCCTCCGCCAGGTGCCGGGCAAATGCCTCCGCGTCTTCCCGTCGGACAGCGTCCAGAAGCTCTTCGTCAACGTGCCGAAGCGCGTCGAGGTCGGCTCCTTCCACCTCGAACTGCCCCTCGCTCATGATCCGCACGATCACGGCGAGGCACCTCCCACCTCTTGCTTCAAGCGTGCCAGCTCCGCTTCGATATTTTGTCCCGCCTTCACCCTGTTCAGTTCATCCTGAAGCCGGTCCCCGGTGGTCGTCGGGTCTTCCAGCGTGCCGTTCGCCAGCAACTCGTCGATCGCCTGAGCCCGCGCCTGCATGGCCTCGGTCTTGTCCTGGGCACGCTGCATCGCCAACCCGACGTCTGCCATCTCTTCAGACAGGCCCGAAGCCGCCTCGCCGATCTTCACCTGGGCCTCGGCAGCCGAGTACTTCGCCTTGATGACTTCCTTCTGGGTCCGGAAGGCCTCCACCTTGGCCGACAGTTTCTGCTCCAGCGTCACGAGCTTGGCTTCTTCTTTCTCCAGGTCCGCGATCTGGGCGTGAAGCCCCTCGAGTTGCTGACGCGCCGTCTCCCTGCGCGTCAGGGCCTCCCGGGCCAGATCCTCACGCCCCTGGGCCAACGCCGTGCGCGCATCCTCCTCCCACTTTTGGACCTGTTCCTGCAGACGGGCGGCCTGGAGCTCGATGCGCTTCTTGGACGTTACGACATCGGCGACTCCCCGTCGAACCTGCTGCAGCTGCTCCAGTTGCCGCTGGTACGAGTATTCCAGCGTCTCCCTGGGATCTTCCACCTGATCCAAGACCTTGGACACCTTGGCCTTGAATATGGTGGACATGCGCGCCATCAGCCCCATGTCCTCTCCCTCCTTGCCTCCTTAGAACCTCTGCCGGCGGGTCGCCCTCGTGCCCTCAGTATACCGCCAAAAAGACCCCGCCGACGCCGCCGCGATAACCGGGGTCGGCGAGGGGCATGATGTCCCACGAGGAGGGTAGGACATGGCCAGCATCCGATGCGAAGTCACCTTCTGCCGTTTCAACGGGGGCCGCCGTTGCACACTGGGTGAAATCCGCATCAGTCCCGCCCCGATCCCCGGCGGGGCCACCCTCCTCGGGACATCGGCGGCGGCCTACGACGGGCAACTGCGCGCCGGATACGCAACCGAGTTCGAGTCGTACGCCGACTGGGCCCGTGACCAGGTCAAGACCTGGGAGGATGGAGCCGCCTGTTTCAGCTTTTCTCCCCGGTAGCGGCCAACTCACGGCCCGCCTGCCGGTACACCCGAGCGGCCGCCACAAAGCTGGCGAACAACGGATGGGGCCGGTTGGGCCGCGACTGGAACTCCGGATGAAATTGTGTCCCCAGAAACCACGGATGCCCCGGCAGCTCCATGATCTCGACCAGCCGATGGTCCGGCGACAACCCGGACGGGATCAACCCGCGTTCCGCGAGCAGGTCACGGAAGCGGTTGTTGACCTCGAAACGGTGGCGGTGGCGTTCGAACACCAGGTTCTGCCCATAGATCGACGCGGCGAGGGTACCTGGGCGGAGCTCACAGGGATAACTGCCGAGTCGCATCGTGCCGCCAAGATCCTCCACACCCTGCTGCTCGGGCATGAGGTCGATAACCGGGTACCTGGCATCCGGCTCGAATTCGGTGGAGTTGGCCCCTTCCAGGCCCGCCACGTTCCGGGCGAACTCGATGACCGCCGCCTGCATGCCCATGCAGATCCCAAAAAAAGGCACCTGGCGTTCGCGAGCGTACCGCACAGCCGCCACTTTGCCCTCGACGCCGCGATACCCGAACCCACCCGGGACGAGTATCCCGTCCACCCCTTCGAGCAGGCCCGTGTCACCCGTCTCGAGTTCCTCCGAGTCCACCCACCGGATGGCCACCCGGATGCGGTTGGCAATACCGCCGTGGGCCAGGGCCTCGGCCACGCTGAGGTACGCGTCGTGAAGCGCGACGTACTTCCCCACCACCGCAATCGTCACGGTCTCAGCGTCCGCAGTGGCCCGGGAGACCATCTCGGCCCACTCGCCCAGGGCGGCGGGTCGAGCGTCGAGATTGAGCCGTTCCACCACGATGTCGTCCAAGCCCTCTTCATGCAGCATCAGCGGCAAGCGGTAGATGTTGTCGGCGTCGATGTTCTGGATGACGGCCCGGCGGTCCACGTCGCACATCAACGCGATCTTGTCCCGCATCTCCCGCGAGAGTGGGCTCTCTGCCCGGCATACGATGATGTCCGGCTGAATCCCGATGCTGCGGAGCTCTTTCACCGAATGTTGGGTGGGTTTGGTCTTGGCCTCGCCGACGCGGTCCAGAAACGGCACGAGGGTGACGTGGACGTACAGGACCGCCTCCCGCCCCACGTCGGTGCGCATCTGCCGAATCGCTTCCAGGAAGGGGAGGCTTTCGATGTCGCCCACGGTTCCACCGATTTCCACCAGCACGACATCGGCCCCGCTGGCTTCGCCCACCCGGTGGATTCTCTCTTTAATTTCGTTCGTGATGTGCGGGATGACCTGAACGGTCCCGCCCAGAAAGTCCCCCCGTCGCTCCTTCGTGATGGTCGACCAGTAGATACGGCCCGTCGTCACGTTGTTGGCCTGACCGAGGTTCACATCCATGAAACGCTCGTAATGACCGAGATCCAGATCCGTCTCCGCCCCGTCCTCGGTGACGAAGACTTCACCGTGCTGCAGCGGGCTCATCGTACCCGGGTCCACGTTGATGTACGGGTCGAGCTTGAGGGCCGTCACCTTGAGTCCCCGGCTTTTCAGCAGCCGTCCCAACGACGCCGCCGTGATCCCTTTGCCCAAGGACGAGACGACACCGCCGGTGATGAAGATAAACTTGGCCATGGCATTCCTCCGATAGACGGCCTCAGTCCTTCCCGGACGGAAGCGGGGAATCTTGCGCCGTAAAGCCTCCCGCCGGGAAGGCCCCCAGAGCGGCGCATACGGAAGAGGAGGAGGTGGGCCGGCTACTCCCAGCCTTCCTCCTCCTCCAACTCGTCGGCCTCCTCCTCGGGGCGGAACCGTTCCTTGACGGTCGAGCCGCCGCCTCCTCGGGACGGGCCGCTTCGGGGCGCCCAGTCACGTAGCCCCCAAAGCCCGTCGCCGCGATAGACGAAGCGCACATCCAGGTTGATGTCCGAGTAGATCTGGGCCATCCGCCGCGGCTCCGGCTCCTCCCGCAAAGTCTCCAGCACCTGCTCGATCAGGTCGTAGACGGGAAGAGGCTGGCCGGCTGACTTCAGCACCTCGTACGCTGCATCGACGGGCCTCATGCTTCACCTCGAGCGCTCGTTCCACTCTGCCGGTATTATACCACCCGGCCGACCGGCCCCCATGGCGACGTCGGCGTCCTGCCCGAGACGAAAATCGCTTTTCCCTTACAAAAAACGGCAGCCAACGCCGGTTTCCGAAGGAAAATCTTGATATTTTCTTGACACGAGGTACCAAAACTGGCTAAATGAATGCCGTTAGCGTGCCGAATCTCCAAGCGGAGTACGGGGGAACGACACCAAAGACCGGTGAATCCGACATCGTTCGGTAGGGGGCACCTTCTCCCCCGAACCGTAGGGCCCTCCCTAGAAAACTAACCCCGGAGGCAGAACGAGAAGGAAGGATGACGCAGGCTGACAGCCCATCGCAAACCGCGCAGGCATTTTGGCACGGTTGCCGTCGGCATGGCCGTCACGATGGTCCCGGCGTTCTCGCAGGCCGCACAGGCCGCGAGTGTCCTGACAGATGGAAGCAGAGGGCCGGACGTCACCTACGCCGAACGCGCCCTGCAAGAACTCGGCTATTATCACGGTACTCTCGACGGGATGTACGGTCCTGAGTTGTTCCAGGCCGTCAGGACGTTCCAGGCGACACATCACCTCGCCCCCGACGGAATCGTCGGGCCGGAGACGTGGGCGGCGTTGTCTGCCGCGTTGAGCCACTCCGCGTCGGCCTCGCCCACCTTCGAAGCGGCACCGTCGGGTATCCTTCGCGAGGGCGACACCGGGCCCGCCGTAGCCGAGCTCCAACGTCTACTCAACGCCCACGGAGCCAACATCCCGGTGGACGGCGACTTCGGACCCGCCACGAAGGCGGCCCTGCTGGCCTTTCAACGTGCCCAAGGACTCGTCGCCGACGGCGTCGCCGGTCCGCAGACCATGCATGCCCTCAACGCGGCCCCTTCGGCTGCTCCCGCCAGTCCCACCGCATCGTCGTCGTGGCTGCAGCTGGGCTCACGAGGGGCGGCCGTCGCCGTGCTCCAGCGCGAGCTCACCGCGTTGGGCTACAACACGCACGGCGTCGACGGGGTCTTCGGCCCCGCTACCCGGGCAGCCGTCATCGCGTTCCAACGGGCGGAAGGGTTGACCGCCGACGGGGTCGTCGGCCCCGGTACCCTGGCCGCCCTGCACCGTGCTCAGACGACCAGCCGCAGTGCCCCCTCGGCGTCGATGGGTACCGGGTTAGCCATCGCCGGCTACGCTCAGAGCTTGATCGGCACCGCCTATCGATGGGGCGGAGCCTCTCCATCGACCGGGTTCGACTGCTCCGGCCTGGTCCAATGGGTCTTCCAGCACTTCGGCATCGCGATGCCGCGGTCGTCGTACGAGCAGTACAACGTAGGTGAACACGTCGCGTACGACGAACTGGCCCCGGGCGACTTGGTGTTTTTCTCCACCGACGGTCCGGGAGCCAGCCACGTCGGGATCTACATCGGAGGCGGCGAATTCGTCTCGGCGGACACCTACGCCACCGGCGTGCACAGGAATTCGCTCGGCAGCTCCTATTGGCTCTCTCACTTTATCGGGGCCGTACGGCCGCCGGGTGTATGAGGGGCGGGGCGACCCGCCCCTCTCTCGTTGCACGGGTCAAACCCTTGGGAGACGTGCCGATGTGAGCCCGGAGGAGGTCGCTATGCCCGCCCGCTCGCTCGTCCGCCTGTTGACGGTAGGCGCCATCGTGGTGGCCCAGGCCGCCGGGGGACCATGGTACTGGCTGGGCTACATACTCGCCGGTCTCGTCGTCTGGGGCATCGCGACCGCCCTCCGCCGCCCCGCCTCGGGCTGGACCGGTGCCATGGCCCTGGTCCTGTGGCTGTTGCTGCACGAGGGCTGGATCAATCCTGTCGTGGGGGCGGTCCTGCTCACCCTGTGCGGCGGTCTGTTCACGCTGCTTTGGTTGCACGGCCCCCGCACCGCCCATCGCCGGACGGTCCCGGCACGGCCCCCGCTCGGGCGGCAGGCCGGCTGAGCCACCGGTTGTTATACTGACCACGGGGGATGAGCACGTCCGACCTGGAACGGTTCGCCGACCGGATCCAAGACCTTTTTCCGCGTATCCGAAGGGCCCTGGACGCGCAGGAGCAGCGGGAGCTGACCGGACTCGGTGTGACGCCGGCCCAAAGCAACGCCCTCATCGCCCTGGCTGCGGCGCCCGGGACCCGTACTATGGGCGAGTTGGCCTGGGACCTGGGCCTCACCGAAGGGGCATCCACACGCATGGTCGACCGCTTGGTCGGCATGAATCTCGTCCGGCGGCTCAGAGATCCCTCGGACCGGCGGGTGGTCCGGGTCCGGCTCTCTTCCTACGGCCGCCAAGTCGTCGACCTTATCCTGGCCCGTCGCCGAAGTGAGTTCGTCCGGCTGGGCGAGCGGATGACGGAGGAGGAACGGGCGCTGCTGTTGCGAGGGCTGACGGCCTTGGTGCGAGCCATGGACCAGCTCGGAGCGCCTGGCGCGGAGGCACCCCCCGACGACCAGGAGATGATATGATGAGGGGCAGGAGCCGCGGTGATCGTCTGATCCCGACGGCCATACGGTGGTGGCAAAGGAGGGGATCTTCCTGATCACGCTCACCGAAGCGGCAGTCGACAAGGTCAAGGAGTTTCTGCGCGATCACGAGGGGCTCGCGCTGCGCATCTACGTCAGCAAGGGCGGCTGCAGCGGGTACAGCTACGGCATGGCCCTCGACGAGGTGCGCGAGAACGACCACCGCTTTGACCAGGCGGGCGTCTCCGTCGTCATCGATCCGGACAGCATGCCCCTTCTGGAAGGCATCACAGTCGACTACGTGCATTCCCTCATGGGCGGCGGGTTCGCCATCGAGAACCCGAACGCTGTGGCGTCCTGTGGGTGTGGCCACTCCTTCCGGACGCGGGACAGCCGCGGCGACCCCAACAGCTGCAGCCACTGAGGGTGGACGACCGTCCGTGACGGGCGTAGTGGCGTCTCACCCCAAAAGGCGTCGCGCCACCACGCCCGTCGGCAAGGCGGTCAGGACCACGGCATACGCCGCCACCCAGGCCATGTGGACCACGAGTGCCCAGCCGACGTGGCCCAACATCAGCCCCCGGGCCACGGCGACGGCATGGTAAAGGGGCAGCAGTCGGATGACCGTCGCGACCCAGCCAGGCAGGTGCCCGAGGGGGAAGAACACGCCGGAGAACAGGAACAGCGGCGTGATCACCAGGGTGTAGTAGTAGAACAGCTGTTCCTGCGTCCGTGCGACCGCCGCCACCCACAGCGCCGGGGCGGCGAACAGAATGCCCACGGCCACCAAGGGCACCGGGAGCCAGATCGCCCACCAGGAGTGGACGAGGCCCAGGGCCAGGAGGACGACGAAGAAACCCCCGCCGTACAGCAACGCCCGCGACATCTCCCAGAGCAATTCGCCGCCGACCAACTCCGCCGGCGTCAGCGGAGCCGCGATGAGCCCGTGGTAGATCCGCGAGTCGTTCAGCCGGTCGTAGGCTTCCCAGCCCATGTCGAAGGTCACGGCGTTCATTGCCGTAACCATCAGCAGGCCGGGCGCGATGAAGTCGACGAACGGCACCCCTTGCATCTTCGCCACGTAAGCTCCCAGGCCGAATCCGAGCGCGGCCAGGTTGGTGAGCGGCTCCCCGAAGTTCATGGCCACCGAACTCTTGTAGTGCTTGGCCCAACTGAGATAGTTCCGGTACCACACCACCGCGGCCTGCCGGTTGAAACACGGCCACTGGAGCCGGCGCACGCTGGCGGTCATTCGGCCAGCCCCTTCCCCGTGAGCAGCAGGAAGACGTCTTCGAGGTCGGCCGGCCGGACCAGGCAACGACAACGACCCGGTCCCAGCTCGCGCCGCAGCCGTTCTACCACCGCCGCCGGCTCGTGCGTCAGCACGGCGCTCGCATCACCCCGCGGCTCCACACGCCCGAGATCCCCGACGATGTCCGACACCCGTTCGAACGGCACACCGGACACTTCGACGACATCCGCGCCCACCACCCGCCGGATGAGATCCGTCGGCGTTCCCCGCTCGAGGATGCGACCGTGGTCCATGACCACCAGTTGGTCCGCCAAACGCTCCGCCTCTTCCATGTAGTGCGTGGTGACGACAAGCGTCACCCCTTCTCGGAGAAGGGCACGCAGGGCCGCCCAGACGGCCAGGCGGGCTTGGGGGTCGAGTCCCGTCGTGGGCTCGTCCAGGACGAGCAGGTCCGGCCGTCCCATCATCGCCCGGGCGATGACCGAACGGCGCCGCAAGCCGCCTGACAGGGACCGGACCGGGTGGCCGAGACGGTCCCCGAGGCCGAGGCGCCCGGCCTGTTCGGCGGCCCGGCGACGGGCTTCTGCCCGCGTCTGACCGTAGAGCAGACCGTGCAGCACCAGATTCTCCTCGACCGTCAGATCCGGGTCCAGAAAATCGTCCTGCGCCACGACCCCGAGGCGGCGCTTGATCTCCCGCGCCTCCGGATGCGCCGCGATGCCGAACACCTTGAGCGTTCCCGCCGAGACGGGGGTCAGGCAGCTTATCATCCGGATGGTGCTAGATTTGCCGGCCCCGTTGGGGCCCAGGAGCGCGAAGCAGGTGCCCGCCTCGACCGTGAAGTCGATACCCCGCACGGCATACCCATGCGGGTCCTGACGCCCTGGTCCGTACCACTTCTCAAGCCCCCGGGCCTCGATGACCGCGGCCGTCCTCGCCCGCCTCCCCCGGCGTCCGCGACGCCGCCCGATTCTGGCGATTATTAACCCAATCTTAACGTCAGCATCACGGAGGGTTAACGCGCCGGCCCTATTGTAGCCCCAGCGACACGAACGCGAAGGCGAGGCGACAGCATGGCGGCGGCGCCGGAGGAACGCGTGACGCGGGGCCATTGGCGCATGGTATTGACGGCGGGGCTGGGGTTCTTCACCGACGCGTACGACCTCTTCATCATCGGCACGGTGACGACGATCCTGACTCCCCTGTGGCATCTGTCGACGGCCGACCTCATGTGGCTCAACAGCACGTCCCTGTTGGCCGCGGTGGTCGGCTCGGTATTCTTCGGCAGGCTGGCGGACCGCCTCGGGCGGCGCGCCATGGCGCTGGCGGAGTCCCTCATCCTGGCCGCGGCGGCCCTCGCTTCGGCGCTCAGCACCAGCTTCGCGGTCCTCGTAGCCCTGCGGGCCGTGATGGGGGTGGCCATCGGGGGGGACTACTCGACCAGCTCGATCATCGCCTCGGAATTCTCCACCACGCGCAGTCGGGGGCGCCTCATCGCCACCGTCTTCGCCATGCAGGGCGTGGGACTGGTCCTGGGTCCCCTATATGCCGCCCTGCTCCTGGTCCTCGGCGTACCCTTGGACACCGCCTGGCGGTTGATGCTGGGGTTCGGCGTCGTGCCCGCCCTGGTCGTGGCCTACCTGCGCTACACCATGCCGGAAACGCCGCGCTTTCTGGCCGGCGTCCGGGGCGACGCCGAAGCCGCACGCCAGTCGCTGTCGGCCGTGGCGGGGCCCGACACCCTGGCCGCGCCGCCGGCCCGCCCCGTGCGGGCGCGTCTGTCGGCCCGCCCGTTCCTGACCCGCCTCGTCGGTACGGCCGGAGCGTGGTTCCTCATGGACATCGCCTTCTACGGCAACGGCGTGTCCTCCTCACTCATCCTCAAAGCCCTCGAGCCGCACGCCACGCTCCTGCACACCATCCTCACGTCGGCGCTGATTTTCCTCCTTGCCGCCCTACCCGGTTACGGCGTCGCTGCGCTGGCCATCGACCACATGGGCCGCAAGCGCATCCAGGTGATGGGCTTCGTCATCATGGCCCTGGCCTATGCCAGCATATGGCTCGTCCCGGCCGTGTTGGCACACACCGTGATCTTCCTCGTGATCTATGCGGTGAGCTACTTCTTCATCGAATTCGGCCCCAACACCACGACGTTCGTGTATCCGGCCGAGGTCTTCCCCGTGAACGTCCGCGCCACCGGCAACGGCATCTCGGCCGCGACGGGCAAATTCGGCGCCTTCGTGGGGGCGTTCCTGTTCCCCTTGGTGCTGACGCGTCTGCACATCAGCGGCCTGATGGGACTCTTGGCCCTGGTGGCCGTCGGCGGTGCGATCCTCACGCTCGTCTGCCTCCCCGAGCCGAAAGGACTGGCGCTGGAGGTGGCCAGCGGCGAGCACCTCCTCGACGAGTCCGGCCACGTCGTGGCCGGCTGAGCGTCTCATTCCTCGACCGCGAGGAAGAGACACTTGAGGTAACGGGATTCCGGCAGCGCCGGGTGGACCGGGTGGTCCGGTGCCTGGCCGCCGACGGCCAGCAACCGCACGTGGCGGTGAGCGTCGTGTGCGGCCTGTCCGACCACGGCGATAAAATCGTCGAGGCTTACATGATAGGAGCAGCTGCTGGTGACCAGCTGCCCACCCGGGCGCACCAACTTGAGCGCCCTGAGGTTGATCTCCCGGTAGCCGCGCAGGGCGGCCTCGCGGCTTGCCCGCGACTTGGTGAAAGCCGGGGGGTCGAGGATGACGAGGTCGTACGCCGGCCCGCCGGCACTCTCCGCCCGCAGCCAGTCGAACGCGTTGGCCGTGACGAAGCGGGTGCGGTGGGCCAGCCCGTTGGCTGCGGCATTGGCCTCGGCCCGACCGACGGCGTCGGGGTCGCTGTCCACGCCGACCACCGAGGCGGCTCCCCGAGCCGCGGCCAGGAGGCCGAAGGCTCCCGTGTAGCAGAAGACGTCGGCCACGTCGAGCCCCGCCGCGTTCCGCGTCGCCCGGTCCCGGTTCTCGTACTGGTCGAAGAAATGGCCCGTCTTCTGTCCCTCGGCCAGATCGACCGTCAGCCGAAGGCCGTGCTCCTCGACCTCCACCGGCGAGATCCACCGCCCCCATGCCAGGCGGTCTTCGAGCGGCAGGGCCTCATACCGGCGCACAGGCACGGCACCCCGCTCGTAGATGCCCTCCGGATCCACCGCCTCGACCAGAGCCTCCACGATGTCGTCGTAGAACGGCATCAGTCCTGCCGCGAGTACCTGCATCACCAGCATGGGCCCGTACCGGTCCACGATGAGCCCCGGCAGGCCGTCCGCTTCGGAGTTGACCAACCGCATCGCCTGGCGGTCCGGGTACAGCCGTCGGCGGAACTCTACGGCGCGGCGGATCCGGTCCCGCACCAACGCTCCGTCCACCGCCACCGTCCTCGTCCAGCTGAGCAGCCGGACGGCGATGGCCGACGTCGCACTGTACAAACCGCGGCCGACGAACCGACCGGTGCTGTCGAGAACCTGGACCACGGATCCCGTCGGCACCTCGTGCCGCAGCAGCTCGCCGCGGAAAATCCACGGGCAGCCTTCGAGCGCCCGATGCCGCCCCGGCTTGAGACGCACCTCGTGGATGCCGTCGGTCGCCCCGGGCGCGGGATCCTCTGCGCGCTCCGCCATCGCCCCACCATCTCCCGGGGGATATGGTACCCTTAGGCTACTCCGCCCGTACAGGGTGACCCACCCAGGCGGAGTCTTGTCGGAAGGGGGGGAGCCGCATGCCGCCCGACATCCGTCTGACCACCATGACGTCCAAGTCCGGCTGAGGGTGCAAGTTGGGTCCGGCGGACCTCACGGCAGCCTTGAGTCATCTGCGGCCCCAACCACCCGACGAACGGGTGCTGGTGGGCCACGAAACACACGACGACGCAGGTGTCTTTCGCTTGGACGACGAGACGGCGCTCGTGCAGACGGTGGACTTCTTCACCCCGGTGGTGGATGATCCCCGGACGTTTGGCGCCATCGCGGCCGTCAACGCCCTGTCGGACATCTACGCCATGGGGGCTCGGCCCCTGACGGCCTTGAACCTGGTGGCCTTCCCGGCGGATCGGCTGGGACCGGACGTCCTCGCGGAGATGATGCAAGGCGGGCAGGATGTGCTCGCCCAGGTGGGCGTCGCACTTCTGGGCGGCCACTCCATCGACGACCGGGAACCCAAGATCGGGTACGCGGTGACGGGGATCGCGCATCCGGACCGGATTTGGCGCAACAGCACCGCCCGCTCGGGGGACGACGTCTATCTGACCAAGCCCATCGGCACCGGCGTGCTGATCAAGGCCATCAAGGAGCAGCGTGCCGATCCCGCTTGGGAAGCGGCGGCCACGGCCGCGATGCTCACGCTCAACCGCGACGCGGCGGCGGTGCTGCACCGGGTGGGCGGCCCGAGTGCCTGTACCGACGTGACCGGGTTCGGTCTGCTGGGCCACACCTGGGAAATGGCCGAAGCGGCGGGTGTCCGCATCGTGGTGGAGGCGGACCAGGTGCCGGTGCTGCCCGGCGCACGGGAACTGGCGGACCAGGACGCCTTCCCGGCCGGGAGCCGGAACAACCGCCGGTTCTTCGAGCCGCATCTGGAGAACCTCGGTGTCCCGGACCCGTTGGTCAGTCTGTTGTTCGACGCGGTCACAGCCGGCGGGCTCCTGTTCACCCTGGAACCCGCCCGGCGCGAAGAGCTGCGGGAGGCCGCCGAGGCGGCGGGCATCACGCTGTATCGCATCGGACGCGTCGAAGCGGGACCGGCCCGGTTGGTCCTCGTCCTCAGGGCGTAGCGCCGGCCTCCGTTCCGCCCGTCTCCAGCCAGCGCGCCGCCTGGCGGAGACGGGCGACGGACTCGGTCGGGCCTAGCGCCGCCATCAGCTCGAACAGGCCCGGACCCACGGTCCGGCCGGTCAACGCCAGACGGGTCGGATGGATGAGCCGGGCCCGGGGAACCTGCCACGCCTCGGCCAAACGGGTGAAAGCGGCGTCCAACTCGTTGGCGGTCCAGCTTCCCAGGCCTTCCAGCGCCTCGGCCAAGCGGCCGAGGTACGGACCGGTCCCGGGTGTGAAGTGCTTGGCCACCCCCTGCGGGTCGTAGCCGGAGATCGGGAGATAGAGGAATTTCAGGGCCTCCGCCAACTCGACCAACGTCCGTGCCCGCTCTCGGACGAGCACCACGGCGCCCTCCGGGTCCACGGCCGGCCGCACCGGCGGCCGTTCCAGGTCGATTCCGACGGCGGCCAGGAACGGCCGCACCGCCTCCACCACCCGTGCGGGCGGCAGCCGGCGCAGGTATTGGCCGTTCATCCATTCCAGCTTCCGGATGTCGTAGATGGCCGCGGTGTGCTGGACCCGGTCCAGGTCGAACACGCGGGCGGCGTCGTCCAAGCCGAAGAACTCTTCGCCGTCGGGCGGCGACCAGCCCAGCAAGGCCAGATAGTTGGTCAGGGCTTCGGCGAGAATGCCTGCGTCGCGGTATTCCCCCACCGACGTCGCGCCGTGGCGCTTCGACAACTTGGACCGGTCGGGAGCCAGAATCATCGGCACGTGGGCGAAGGCCGGGGGGTGGATCCCGAGGGCCCGGGCCACCAGGAGCTGCTTGGGCGTATTCGACAGGTGCTCCTCGCCCCGGATCACATGGGTGACCGCCATGGCGGCATCGTCCACGACCACCGCGAAGTTGTAGACGGGCATGCCGTCGGACTTCTGGACGACGAAGTCGTCCAGCACGGCGTGGTCGAACACGACGTCGCCCCGTACAAGGTCGTGGACGACCGTCTTCTCCCCCTCGGGCACCTTGAGGCGGAGCACGTACGGCTGTCCCGTCCGGGCCGCGCGTTCGGCCGGGGAGAGATGCCGGCACGTTCCCGGATACCGCGGCGGTTCACCCCGGGCCCGCTGGGCCGCGCGCACCTGTTCCAGTTCCTCCGGCGTGCAGTAGCAGCGGTAGGCGTAGCCGGCCCGCTCCAACCGGTCCAGAGCCTCCCGATACAGCCCCAAGCGCTCGGACTGCCGGTACGGGCCGTACGGTCCGCCCACATCCGGCCCTTCCTGCCACACGATGCCCAGGAAGCGCAGGTCCCGCATGATCGCCTCGGTAGACCCGGGCACCTCCCGCCCCTGGTCCGTGTCCTCTATCCGGAGAATCATCACGCCGCCGTGGCGGCGCGCGAACAGGTAGTTGAAGAGCGCCGTCCGAGCTCCTCCGATGTGCAGCGTGCCCGTCGGACTCGGCGCATACCGTACGCGTACGTCCATTACCGCCCCGTTCCCCTTCGTCGTCTCGGCGCCGTCCCGGCGTCGGATCAGCCGTGCACCACGAGCCACTTGAGCGTCACCAGCACCACGAATCCCGGTGCTCCGAGGACGCCCACCGCCATCGCGGTAACCGGGTTGACGCCGATGCCCAGGTGGACGGGACCCGCCCACCGATCCCACAGGAGGAGCGCCGCCATGCCTACGATACTGTTGACCGCGGCGCGGAGCAACCACCCGACCGCCCGCGCGGCCCGGCGCGACACCACCGTCAACACCCCGGCCCCGGCCAGCCAAGCCAGCCACTCCAGGTCCCGCATCACGCTCGCCCCCCGTGCCATGGGTACGAGCCTTCCGGCGGGACTAGACCGCCGGGACCCCCTCCTGCGGTCAGAGCGCCTGGCGTCCTTCGAGGGCTTTCAGCAAGGTTACTTCGTCCGTGTAGTCCAGGTCACCGCCCATGGGAATCCCCCGGGCGATACGCGTGACCTGCACCCCCAACGGCTTGAGCAGGCGTGCGAGGTACAGGGCGGTGGCCTCGCCTTCCAGGCTGGAGCTGGTGGCCAAAATGACCTCCCGCACGGTCCCGCCGTGGAGCCGCGCCAAGAGTTCCCGCACCCGCAGGTCGTCCGGGCCGACTCCGTCCATGGGGGAGATCGCCCCGTGCAGGACGTGGTATCGCCCCCGGTACTCGCGCGTCTTTTCGATCGCGATGACGTCCTTGGGCTGTTCCACGACGACGATCTGCGCGTCGTCCCGTCGAGGGTCCGCACACAGGGTGCAGGGGTCGTCCTCCGTGAAGTTGAAGCAAACACTGCAATAGCGGATCCGACGGCGCGCCTCGACGATGGCGTCGGCCAGCCGCTCCGCCTCACCCGAAGGCAGGTGGAGGAGGAAAAACGCCATCCGCTGGGCCGTTTTCGGCCCCACACCCGGCAAGCGTGCCAGCTGCTCGATGAGCGTCGCGATGGGTGTCGGGTACATCGCCTAGAGCCAACCGCCCGGCAAGGACATCCCGCCGGTCACGGCAGCCATCTTCTCCTGGGCCAGCTGCTGCACCTTCGCCTGGCCGTCCCGGAGGGCCGCCAGGACGAGATCCTGCAACATCTCGACGTCGTCGGGGTCCACGGCCTCGCGGGCGATGACCAGGGACCGGATCTGCCCGTGGCCGTCGAACGTGGCGCGGACCATGCCGCCCCCGGCCGTCCCCTCGACCTCCGCCTGGGCCAGTTCCTCCTGCACCCGGGCCATCTCCCGCTGCATCTTCTGGACCTGTTTCATCATCTTGTTCATGTTGCCGGGATTGAATCCCATCCGGCGTCCCTCCCCGTGGTGGCGCTATCCTTCCTCCACGATCTCCACCGGCACGTCGGGCCCGAACACGGCCCGCGCCCGTTCAAGCATCGACGCGGCCGACGGCCCGCGGGGCCCAGCATCTTCCCTCACGGCCCATCGTACCGCTTTCGGCCCGTATACATCCCGAAAACATTCGAGGAACAGCGCGCGGTGCCCGCTCCGCTCGTCCTCGAGCACTTTGAGATGGGCCGGGTAGTGGAACCACACAGTGACCGCGTCGTCGCCCTCCTCCACGGTCACCTGCCGGAAGAGTGCAGCCGTCATCTGCCGTCGTTGGCGCAGACGCTCGAGCACCTGTCGGAAGGCCGCCGGCAACTCGGATGCGGGGGCGGGTACGGTGCCCGTCGCGGGTGTGTCGGGTGCACCCGAAATCCCCTTCGCCTCCGCCACGGCGGAAGACGCCGGCTCGTCGCCGCCGGCGGAAGCTGTCGGCCAGGGATCGGCGGCCGCGGCCTCCCGGGGGGCCAACGCCTCGGCAGCCTTTACCAGCCCGAGTTCCAGGATCAGGCGGGGCGGAAAGGTGCCGCGCAGCCGCGCCTCCGCTTCCGCCAGGTGCTCCAATGCCGCAATCCACGCCGCGGTGGGCCGCGGGCCCCCCGGCCGCCCGCCTTCCGCGCCGAACAGCTCCTGCACCCACATGTCGCGCAGCCGGCGCGCCACGTCCCGGAGCAGCTGGCGGGGGTCCCGGCCGGCATCGTAAGCCGCGTCCACGGCCTCCAGCAGTCCGGCGGGGTCGCCGCGCAACAGGGCCTCGACCACCGGGGCCAGCAGCCCTTCGTCCAAGGCGCCCAGGATGTCGCGGACCCGCGCGTCCGTCACAGGCCCGCCCGCCATCACCTGGTCCAGGAGCGACAGGGCATCCCGCAGTCCGCCGTCGCTGGCTCCGGCGATGCGCACCAGGGCCGCCTCCTCCGCCTCCAGCCCCTCGGCTTCGGCCACCGCGCGCAACCGGGCGACGAGGAGCGGCTCCGGGATCCGGTGGAAGTCGTACCGCTGGCACCGGGACAACACCGTGATGGGCAGCTTGTGCGGCTCGGTGGTGGCAAAGATGAAGAGAACGTGGGCCGGCGGCTCCTCCAGCGTCTTGAGGAAGGCGTTGAAGGCCTCGGTCGTGAGCATGTGCACCTCGTCCACGACGTAGACCTTCCGGCGGCCCAGCACCGGCGCGTGCAGCACCCGTTCCCGGAGATCCCGTACCTCGTCGATGCCGCGGTTGCTCGCCGCGTCGATTTCGACGATGTCGAGGTGCCCCGTCCCCTCGGCCGCCAGACACGAGGGACAGCGGCCGCACGGTTCCCCGTCGTCGGGCGCGTGGCAGGCCGCCGCCTCGGCCAGGATGCGGGCCACCGAGGTCTTGCCGGTGCCCCGGGGTCCCGCCAGCAGATAGGCGTGCGACAGGAGGTCCCGGCGGACGGCCTCGCGCAGGACCTGGACCGCGACGTCCTGTCCAACGACGTCGGCGAAGCGCCGGGGCCGGTAGCGGCGGTATAGCGCCTGGCGCGGCATGCCTCCACTCCTTCGCTGGCCCAAGGGGAGCGACTGGGCCGAGGGCCGCACCGATTAGGCTTGGCCGCGGCACTGCGACTCTCCCGCTTACCGCTGCTCCCTTCCGGGCCTGACGGGGTTCACAGGCGTCACACGCACGGGGC
This sequence comes from Actinomycetes bacterium, assembly GCA_023565505.1. GTDB lineage: Bacteria > Bacillota > Sulfobacillia > Sulfobacillales > JAIMBI01 > JAIMBI01. Next base: position 21,183 of record JAIMBI010000024.1, read on the forward strand.
CCAATCGATGCGGCGCTCGGCCCAAAGTGGCGGAGGGAGTGGGATTCGAACCCACGAGACAGGTTTTAGCCCATCAACACGCTCTCCAGGCGTGCGCCTTAAACCACTCGGCCATCCCTCCGCAAAGAATGGCGGAGAGAGTGGGATTCGAACCCACGAGACGGGGATCACCCGCCTACCCGATTTCGAGTCGGGCTCCTTCATCCGCTCGGACATCTCTCCGGCCCTAATATATCACCCGTTCGGCCTCCGGCGCACCTGGAAAAACTGCTTAAGAAGCGCTGACGCCTCCGCCGCACGCACACCGCCGACGATTTGGAGCCGGTGGTTCAGCCGCGCGTCGTCCCCCAGCCGATAGAGACTCACGACGGCCCCGGACTTCGGGTCGGCGGCCCCGAACACCAGCCGCTCCACGCGCGCCAGGACCAACGCCCCGGCGCACATGGGGCACGGCTCGAGCGTCACGTACACCGTCGTCCCGGCCAGGCGCCACCCGCCCAGAACGCGGGCCGCCGCCGACAACGCCAGGATCTCCGCATGCGCGGTGGGGTCGCCGAGGGCCTCGCGCCGGTTGTGCGCCCGGGCCAGGAGCTGCCCGGCGCGGACGACGACCGCGCCGACGGGGACGTCCCCTTCCTCCGCCGCCGCCCGGGCTTCCTCCAAGGCCAGGTCCATCCACCCGGCGTCGTCCCGGTCCCGATCCGGCGGTCCCCCGCCTTGCCACGTGTCCATCGCCCTCATTGTGGCACGGCGGCCCGGCGCTGTCGGGCCTGCCAATATCCTCCATTCGTGCGTGACGGTCACGTTTCAGCGTAATTTTAAGCGTCCGTCCGTGGATTTGAGCCTGAGCCTGACGTCTTCGATGCGCATCCGGAAATCTCTTCCGACGCGGCATCATTTTCTCCGCCATGGCTCAAGATTCCAATTCACTCCAACGGTCGGCCATGGTAACGGAAAATGTGGAGGTTTATGGGCTCGGACGGGCGTCCGAGCCGGATGCCCTCCGCACCGAGGGCACGTATCGGGCATTTTCCGTTCTTTCGCGGCGAGCCGGGTCGTGTCGGCAAACCGCTGGACACCGCGTTACGAAAGGAGTGTCGCGATGCGTATCGCAGAGATCCACTGGGCGTTTCCGCCGACCATCGGGGGGGTGGAGACGCATCTGGCCGTCCTGACGCCGGCGTTGCTGCGCCGTGGGCACACGGTCTCGCTCCTGGTGGGTCAGCCCGAGGGCACCCCGTCCCGTCAGAGCTGGCAGGGCGTGCCGGTGGTGCGCACCCCCTATCTGGACCTGAACCAGATGGACGACGACCGCTTCCAGGCCCTGCGGGCCGTCACGGAAAAGACCATTGAGACGTTTTTGACGCAGGTCGACCCGGACGTCATCCATGTCCACAACCTGCACTACTTCTCCCCCGTCCCGCTCGACGCGGTGCTCGCCTTCGCGACCCGGGAGGACGTCCCGGTCGTGCTGACGGCGCACAACACGTGGCACGACGAGCGGTTCCGCGACATCGCCCGCCGGGCCGGCGCCTACGCCCGCATCATCGCGGTCAGCCACTTCATCCGCGCCGACCTGGTCCGGTTAGGGTATCCTGAAGACCGTATCGTGGTGGTCCACCACGGCGTCCCGGACGAGTGGTGGGAGAAACCGCCGGCCGTCGCCGCCGGGCCCCGGACGGGCGGACCGGTGATCTTCCACCCCGCGCGCATGAGTCTGGGCAAGGGTTCGGACGTCGTGATCCGAGCCTTCGCCCGGGTTCGCCGCCGCTACCCGGAGGCGCGGCTCTTGTTGGCGGGGACCGAACGGACGGTCGACTGGCACCAGCAACAGTCGGCGGAGATCGCCGGCATGATGGAGATCGTCCGGGAGCTCGGTCTCGAAGGGGCGGTGGCTTGGCGGCCCTTCGCCTGGCAGGAGATGATGCCGGCGTACGACGGGGCGGACGTGGTGGTCTACCCGTCGGTCATGCCGGAACCGTTCGGCATCGTCGCGATCGAGGCCATGGCCCGGGCCCGGCCGCTCATCGTGTCCGACCGGGGAGGCCTGCCGGAGATTGTCGAGCATGAGATCAGCGGCCTGGTGGTCCCGGGCGGCTCCGAGGAAGCGCTGGCCGACGCGATCCTGCGGCTGCTCGACGACCCCGTCACCGCCCGGCGGCTGGGCCAGGCCGCCCGCGAGCGGGTCCGGCGGGCGTTTCGTGCCGAGGACATGATCGACCGTACCGAGGCGGCGCTCGTCGCCGCATCCCGGCAGGTCACAAGGAGGGTCGGCTAGGGAGTGCCCACTCGCGCATACGGAGAGGCGCTGTCCCATCGTCTTCGGCAACGCCGGCTGTCGTCCCGCGACGAGCCCGTCGTGCTGAAGTCCGACCAACTGTTCTTCGTCCAGCCGGCCACCTTCCTCACCGCGACTGACGGCGGGGAGGCGGCCGGCCTCTATCATGAAGACACGCGTTTCCTCCGCGGCCTGACCTGGCAGTTGGGGGACCAGCCGCTGGTGACGTTGTCCTCGGCGGTGCAGGGGACAAGCCGGGCCCAGATCGACCTGACCAATCCGGCCCTCGTGCAGGACGGCCATACGTTCCCGCCCGGGACGGTGCATCTCCGCGTGACGGTCCTGATGGCCGATCGTCTCTATCTCCGCGTCCGAGTGACCAACTTCGCCACGGAAAGCTGCCGGGCCGAACTGCGCATGCGCTTCGAGGCAGACTTCCGGGACATCTTCGAGGTGCGGGGCTGGTCCCGCGCCCGACGCGGAGAGCTAGACCCTCCGCGGGCGGCGGACACCCTGTGTGTCTTCCGCTACCGCGGCCTGGACGAGGTCGCGCGTACCACCCGGGTGGAGGTCGCGCCGGCTCCGCGCGCCTGGCACGTCCTGGATCGGGACCGAGTCGAGGCTGTCTTTCCTTTGGCCCTGGCCCCTCGGGATCGCCACTACCTGTATATCGTGGTGACGCCCCACGTGGGCGAGACGACGGCGGACCCGCCGCGCTCCGCCTTCTTGGGGCGGCAGTTCACGACCGCCGCGTTGACCCAGGCCCGGGCCCAACGGGCCTGGCAGGCCCAGTGCACCCACTTCGAGACGGACAATCCCCAGGTCAACGCGGCGCTGTCCCAGGCTACGGCGGACATGCGCGCGCTTTTGACGGAATATCCCGACGTGGGCCACATCGTGGACGCGGGGATCCCCTGGTACGTGGCGCCGTTCGGTCGCGATGCCGCCATCACCAGCATCGAGACCCTGCTGTTGACGCCCGACTTGGCCAAGATGAGCCTCCGCTTCCTCGCCCGCCTGCAAGGCACCCGCGTGGATCCCCTGCGGGACGAAGAGCCGGGGAAGATTCTCCATGAATGGCGGCGCGGCGAGATGGCCCGCTGCGGCGAGATTCCCCATACGCCCTACTACGGGTCTCTCGACAGCACCTTGTGGTGGATCATCGCCCTGTACGAGACGTGGCGGTTCTCCAACGACCGCCCGTTCCTGGAGGAGATGGCTCCCGCGCTCCACCGGGCCGTGGACTGGATCGTCCACTACGGCGACCGCGATGGGGACGGGCTTTTGGAGTACATGCGCCAAGCCCCCGGCGGCCTGGACAACCAGGGCTGGAAAGACTCGGCCGACAGCGTGCTCGACGACGAAGGACGTCCGCTGACCCCGCCCATCGCGCCGGTCGAGGTGCAGGGCTACGCCTACCGGGCACTCCGGGTCGCCGCGGAGATGTTCGGCACCCTCGGCGACGCCCGGGGCCAGGAGGCGGCCAGCCGTCACGCCGACAGGCTCCGGCAGCGATTCTGGCAGCAGTTCTGGGATCCGGAGGCGAGGCAGGTCGCCTACGCCCTCGACGGCCACAAGCGTCCGCTGTTCCAGGCGACGTCGAACGTCGGCCATCTCCTCTTCACGGAGATCCTGCCGCCCTTTGCGGCCCGCGCCCTGGCGCGGCGACTCTTCCAGCCCGAGCTTTTGTCGGGCTACGGCATCCGCACGCTCGGGCAGTCGGTGCGTCACTACAACCCGATGAGCTACCACAACGGGAGCGTCTGGCCGCACGACAACGCCATCATCGCCTGGGGGCTGCGCATTCTGGACCAGACCGAACGTCTCGTGGCGCTCGCGGACCAGCTGTACGAAGCGTCGCGTTACTTCCCGTACGGTCGCCTGCCGGAACTCTACTGCGGATTCACCCGGCGCCCCGGAGCGGGGCCGGTCCCTTATCCCGTGGCCTGCGACCCCCAAGCCTGGTCCACGGCCGTGCCCTTCTTCCTCCTGCGCCTGCTGCTGGGGCTGAGCTGCCAAGGCAACCGGGTCCACATCTACCATCCCGTGCTGCCGCCCTGGATCCGCCACCTGTATCTCCGGAACTTCCGCATCGGCGGCGGGGTGCTCGACATCGAGTTCGCCCGCGAACGCGGCGCAACCTTCGCCAATGTCGTGCGCCGGGAAGGCGACATCCGGATCCTCATCGAGCCCCGCGCCTGATGTCGCCGTCCGGAGACGCTGCCCTCCGGCGCGAAGCCCTCAAGCACGACGCCCCGGGTTCCGACCGCGAGGTCGTCCCGGGACGTCGACGACGGAGGAGCGTCGGGAATCAGTCGGAGCCGCCGGCGACCCCGGCCTCCGAACCGGCGAGTTCCTTCAGGCGGGCCTTGGCCGCCCGCACCTGCGCCTGGGCGACCTGGATCAGTTCCTCCAAGTCCTGTACCGACCAGTCGCGGACCGCCAGCTGCCTGAGCTGGGCCAACACCGCCCGCGGCGGCAACCGCCGGACCGGGGCGGGTTGAGGAGTCGCGGCCGGCTGCGGCTCCCCCAGTCCGGCCAAAGCCAGCAGGCGGCTCACCTCGGCCGTCACGGCCTTGACGGTCAACCGTTTCTGGGACGCCAAGCGATCCAGCATGGCGGCGAACAGCTCCTCCGCCCGCTTGAGCGCCGCCTCCCGGATGGCCGGGTCGGCTTCGCCCTCGGCCAACCGCCGCCGCGTCTTGGCCAGCAGGGACGCGGCCGCCTGGAAGTGCGCCACGCCGATGAGACCCCGTTCCACCGCCTGCGCCAAGGCCTTGTGCCGGCGCATGGCTTCCCCCAACTGGCGATAGAGGCGCACGGTGCTCACGGACAACCCGAGTTTCTCGGCAATCGCCTCCAAGCCCAGGCCGCTCGCCTGCAGCTGGTCGATGGCCGCCACGACGTCGGGCACCCGCATGGCCTCGCGCTGGAGGTTCTCGGTCAGCTGCCACGTTTGAATGACTTCTTCCGGAACCGGCCCTTCAATCACCCGCGCGGGGATCCAGGTGAGCCCGACCTGGCGCGCCGCCGCCACCCGCCGGAAGCCCGCGATGAGCCGATAACGATAGCCGCGCGTCTTCGGCAAGGCGAGGACGACGATCGGTTCCAGGACCCCGTGCTGCCGGATGCTGGCCGCCAGACTCTCCAATTCGCCCGGATCCATACGTCGCCGGACGTTGGGGCTGCGGGGATCGATGTCCCGCAGGCGGATATCCTCCGTGCGCGACCCCGCCGCTGCTTCGGGCGTAGCCGGCACGGCGGGGGCCTCCGCCGGCGGTGGGGGAGCTTCGGGCTGCAATAACGTGCGCAACTCGGCGGCGAGCTGTTCCGGCTCGGCGGGAGTCGGACCCGACGCTCGGGACCGTCTAGGCATCGTCGACGTCTCCTACCCTTCTTGGTTTGCAGTGCTCGGCCTCCCGCGTTTCGGACGTTCGGCGGGAAGCCTTCTGCGCCTATCATGGCGCGACAAGCGCGGGAACGCAACGTCTTCGCCTAAATTTCGAGGCAGCTGGGACGTTGGGCGTGCAGGCCGGAGTTTGCAATGGTTGGCCGACCCCAGAGATCAACCCGCACGGAGTCGACCCGAGACAACCTTCACCCGGCCTGCGTGGAGCTGCCGCTCCCTGCCCCCTATAGGAGGGCTCCGATCCGCACACTCTATGGGCTGGAAAACACTGCTCGCCGGGAGGAACACGGGTGCGCCGACGGGGGTCCTTAAGCCGTAAAGCCGTCTCCCTATTCCTTTTAGCCCTGGGCCTGATGGTCGGCTGGGCGATCACGCGCTTTACGTCGACCCCGGCGCGGCCGCTCACCGCGGTCGGCCCCCCTGTCTGGACCAAATACGCGTTGGACAACGGCAACAATCCCGTGTATGAAGCGGCTCCCGTACGGGGCTGGGCCGTCACGTGGTCCACCCGGGTCCCGGAGCCGCTCCAGCAGGCATCGGTCGCCGGTGGCGTCGTCTACGCCACCGGCGACGGCATGGCCCCGGGAGACGGCCACGTCTATGCGTTCGACGCGGCGACGGGCACCCTGTTGTGGAAGACGCAGCTCGACAACATGTCCATGACCACGCCGCTCGTAGCCGACGGTCTGGTCTTCGTCGGCACGGGGAACCAGTATTTCCGCCCGGACCAGTTCCCCCGGACTCTACGGTTGAAGAGCGTCGACATCGTCCGCGGGCGCGGGCCGAATTCGGTGTATGCGTTGTCCGCCGCAACCGGTCGGGTTCGATGGCGTTTTCCGACACCGGGAGAGGATATGCCGACATTCGTGTACCGCGACGGGGTAATCTACGTGGCCAACGGAAACGGCCGTGTCTACGCCCTGGCGGCAAGGACCGGACGTCTACTGTGGTCCGTCCCCATCGGCTCCTATGTCAGCATGAGCTCGCCGGCCATGGCCGGGCACCTCCTCTTCGTGTCCGGCGCCCATCCCTACCGCCTCTATGCCGTGGATACCCGTGCAGGCCGGGTGGTGTGGTCCCGACCGGTTCCGGGGGTTTTCGCGGGAAGCGACGATTCGTCCCTGGCCGTCGTCCACGACCAGATCTTTCTCGAAGGGACGGGGGGTACGCACCGCCGCGCGTGGACGAAGGTCTTCGCCTTCGACACCCGCGGGGATCTGCTCTGGACCCGCAAGATCGCCACCGGCCCGCTGCCGGACGACATCGAAGTCGGGTCGCCCGTGGCGGTGGCCGGAACGGTTTACGCCGGCAGTCCCTTGAACGGGGACGAAGTGGCCTTGTCGGCGCGGACCGGCCGCATCCGCTGGCGTTTCACCGCCGCCGGCCCCATCGCCACGTCCGCCGCCGTCGCGGACGGTGTGGTCTATGTCGGGGACGCGACCGGTACCCTGTACGCCCTGGACGGCGGTTCCGGGGCCCTGGTCGCCGCTCGCCAACTGGGCGGTCGCTTGGCTGCCGACTACCCGGTGATTGTCGGCGCCACGCTTTATGAACCCGACGAGAACGGCGTCCTGGTGGCGCTGCCCCTGGCCGACTGGGCTCGGGCCGTGAGCACCGGCGGTCCGTGGCTGCCTGAGCCGCGATCGGGATTCAAGAGCGCCGCCGTCTCCCGGGGCCTAGCCGTGTTCACCCAGACTCATTTCGGGACATCCGGGCTGACCTGCAGTTCGTGTCATCTCGGGGCGGGCACGCTTCCCGGAGAAGCCCACGGGCAGGTCGTCCCACCGCTCGTCGGGGCCGCCGCCCTGTTCCCCAAGTGGCGCGACGGACAAATCCTCACCCTCGACGCGCAGATCAATCGGTGTTTGGCCGGCATGGGAGCCCCACCGCTCAAGGCGGACGATCCCCGGCTCGCCGACCTCGACGCCTATCTCCACTGGCTGGCGAGTGCGTATCCCCCGAAGTTTCTCACGCCGGCACAACCCTCGCGCAAGGGGGCGGCGGGGTGTTGAAGTCTGTGGTCACCCGAATCGGGCCCGTGGTCTTCCTCGTTCTGGGCGTCGTGACCGGCATCCTCTGGGCGCGAGCCGCCGCGGAAGCCGGCCCGCGCCCCGTCTCGCCGGTCACAATGGCGGAGGGCCAGCAATTGTACGCCATAGACTGTGCGACCTGCCACGGACCGGCCGGGGACGGAGCCGGCGGAGCCCCGCGCCTGGACACGGGTCTGGCGAGCTTCAGCACGGAAGCGGCACTGGCTTCCTTCATCCGCCGGAACATGCCCGCCACAGCCCCCGGAACCTTGACCCCGCACCAGGCTCGGGCCGTTGCGACATATCTCTGGACCCTCAATCATCCCTCGCCGCGATGAAGCTCGTCCCGGGGCGAGCGGCGCGTCCCCGGCAGGCCGCCGGCAGTCCGGACCCGGGAAACCACGACAGGCCGCCTCCGACCGAGCCGGCGCCGTCAGGCCCGGCGGCCGCCACCCGGAGGCAAGCCGCGCACGCCCTCGTGATAAGCGCGCACGGCCGCCGCCGCCGCGCGCAAGGCCTCGGCGGGCGTGGTTCCGACGGCTTCCACCCCGCTCACCGCGGGCACCGTGACGCGCCACACCTGTCTTTCGGGGTCCCACGCCAAGCGCAACGTGTAGGCCTGGTACATGGCGAACGGTCTTCCCCTTCCGGTTCATGGCGAGGCGACTCACCTTGCTGGTGTCACGATATGTGGCAGGTTTCCGGATTGCGTCGGGTCGTGGGTGGGACGGAATGGCCCGGCCCTTGGCAACCGTAACGGATTGTCGGGCGCCGGCACGGCGATGGTATATCCCGAGTTGCCCGTCGTGCCGGCCGGCGCACGGAAGGCCTCGGGCCCGGCGGCGACCGCGGGACCCCGCCGACCCGGACAGTGTTCGGCCCGATCCCCCCGGCGCGACGGACGGCCCGGCGGTCCGGCATCCGCGGGGTCTCCGACGCCGAAGGTGTCGGCCGCCGGAACCGGGCAGAGTCGCGATGCGTCGGCATCTTACGGCCTGACGGGGAAGGGTTAGTCCGACGGAACGGAGCCAGGCATGAGCCGGATCCCGGCAGTACGCACCCCGACGAACGGTCTGGAACCCAATCCGGACGCCTCGGGGGATCTCCTTCGCGAACGAGACGGCCGGTCCTAAGGCGCATCCGTCAAGAGAAAGGACGCGCGCTCCATGCCCTGTGTTTCGCTGCGAACGGCTACGCTGGAGTCCGACCCGCCATCATCAGCGTCTAGCCCGGGCCATCCACATAGGGCATCACGTGGGCCGAGTCCACGGCCACGAGGTACAGGTGCTCTGCTCCGCGGTCGAACAGAAGCACCGGGTTCGGTAGACCGCCCTGTTCGCCACTCCTCCCGTTCGAGTCGCTCGACGCCACGCCGGCATGGACCCCGGAGGTTGCCGCCCTGCAAGCCCAGGCATGCTTTGGAGGACGCCGTCTTCGCGGTCAAGTCCCACCGGCCCACGCTTCCGTGTTTCCGGGCCCGTGCGGGGCACCCCCCAAGAACACTCTGGCCACGGTCCTTGGGCGGCCCGGCCGTAGACTCCGGCAAGGGGCAGTACCGGCGGGGGCCGACGGTGGTCGCCCGATGCGACTGCCGGCGGCGCCCTCCGGCGGATGTCGCCCGGCGATGCGGTACTCCCGCCGGAACGGTGCGGATCCGGACCCGCCCACCTCACATCAGGGCCAGCGAACCGGTCGGCCCCTAGTACGAACTTGTTACCGCGCGGTGCGACTCGGCAGCCGCGCACGAAACGTTCATGCGCCGAGGGAAAGCCGTTTCTTCAGACGGGGATAGACGCGCAAGGCGTTTCGCCAGAAGATGTCGTCCTTGTCGCTGTCCGTCAGGACCTGACTCTGCTCAATCATCGGAATGATATCGTCGAACGTCCGACCGGTTTGGGGATCGATGGCCTTGGCGGTGCCGAACATCTCGCTGCCGAACAGGACATTCCGTGGCCCCATCTTGCGGAAGAGCATGTCCAGGGAATCGGCATCGTAGACCGCGGTGTCGAAATACAAGTGGCTGACGGCTTGTTCGAACGGCGTGGTCGTCGGCAAGTAGCCGCCCAGGTGCAGGGCGCGTTGCCGATTGTATTGGAAGGGAATGCCGCCTCCCCCGTGCGGCACGATCAAGCGGAGGGTCGGAAAGTCTTCGAAGACCCGGGATGCGCAGAGTTCCACCACGGCGGCGTAGTCTTGTGCGATGTAGTGGGATCCGTTGAGATGCATCGAGGGCACGCGCGTCGCACTGGCGTGGATCATCCCGGGCACGTCCAACTCCACCATCCGCTCCCACAGAGGATACCACCATTCGTCGCTGAGAGGCGGTGTCAACGGCGGCACGCCTCCCGACACGTCGGGGTTGATGTTGCACCCCACAAAGCCCAATTCCAAAATGCATCGGTCGAGCTCTTCCAGGCAATTCTTGGGTGAGACGCCGGGACTCTGCGGCAGCTGGCATACGCCGCTGAACTGGTCCGGGAACAGCCGGCATACCTGGGCGATGAGATCGTTGTTGACCTGTGACCAGTACAGGCTTACCCGTTCGTCTCCGATATCGTGGCCCATCCTGGCCGCCGTGGGGGAGAACAGCAGATGCGTGATGCCGCGTTCGCGCATCGCCTGCAGCTGGCCCTGAACCGCCGCGGCCACCTGATCATCGGACAGTTTCAAGGTCTGCTTACGGGGCCGATTGAGCTCGGTCAGTTGGGCGACGCGAACGGCCGCCAGTTCCGGCGGAGCCGTTGTGAAGTGCCCATGAACATCAATGATGGGGCGACTCGTCGAAGGCATACGTCCCACCCCTCCTCGTGGTGGACCACCAGCAGTACCCGGGTCTGCCGCGGGGACCCAACGGGCGAGCCCGCGGCGCACCGGTTCCTGGTCCGCTCTTTTCGACCGTCCTCACCACTTATCCTGGCCGACAACGACAGTGCTTCGTCCGGGTTCGTGGTGGGCCGGGTGAACAAGGCGTCGACGCGGGACGACCCCGGGGCCGTCGCCAGGCGGAATGCTTCCAGGCGTTTCGCGTCACGCGTGTCGCCTTAGGCCTACCCTGCGCACCGGTCGTGTCTGGCGAGGCTGTGGGAATCCACCTGGTTGAATGCAACGACCCCCGACGGTATCCAGCATCCCATAAACAGGTCGCCGAGTGTCCAGGTCGGGTGTCGCATCGCCGCTTCATCGCGCGGGATGCCAGGGGACGGGTTCGGCCCGTTGGACCAATCCGCAGAGCGCATTCACCAACCGCATCCGCTCCGGGTCGGCCGGCGTCGCCTCCAGGAGCGCCGGGCTGCATACCAACACGGCGAGCGCGCGCGCCCGGGACACCGCCACGTTGAGGCGGTTCAGGCTGTAGAGGAACTCCAAGCCCCGGGGCAGGCGCTCGGGGTCGGAGGCGGCCAGCGAGTAGACGACGACGGCCCCCTCCTGCCCCTGGAACCGGTCCACGGTCCCCACCCGCGCGCCCCGGGGCAACCGCGCCTCAAGCCGCCCCACCTGCGCGTTGAACGCCGCCACCACCAGGATGTCGTCCAACGTCAGGGGACGCTCGACCCCGTCGGGGCCGACCCAGCGGCAGCGGAGCAACTGGTCCACGGCCCCCGCGACGGCGTCGGCCTCCTCCGGGGACGACGTGGTCCGGCCTTCGTGAGCCACCGGCATCCAGCGTAACCCCGCCCCACCCCACGGCGCCGGGCCGACGATCCGCTGCCGGCCGCACGCGGGGAGCGATGCCAGTCGCCCTTCATACGCGATGTCCGCGACGAATGCCGCGATGGCCGGGTGCAGGCGGCGCGTCACCGACAGGAACAGGCCGTGCCCGGGGGGCATGGTGGCGTGTGCCCCGAGCCAGTGCCCCAGCGCCGAGAGGACCGCGCCGGGCGGGTGATGGCCTTCCACCACCTGCGGCAGCTGCTGCGGGTCGCCGAGCAGCACGAGGTTCCGCGCGGCCGTCGCCGCCGCGACGGCGTCCGCCAAGGCGTACTGTCCCGCCTCGTCGATCACCACCACATCCAGCTGCTGATCCCACTCCGGCCGGGCGAACAGCCACACCGTCCCCGCCACCAGCTGAGCCCCCCGCGTGAAGGCGCGGACCACCCGGGCGTAGTCGTCGACCACCGTCAGGCCTGGCAACCGCGCGGCCTGGGCCTCGGGCGCCTTCTGCACCGCCGGCGGCGGCTCCCCCGGCCCCCACGCCCGCCAGACGGCCTCCAGGAGCTGGCCGATCACCTTGTGGCTCTGCGCCGTGACGCCGACCGTCCGGCCCGCCCGCAGCAGGGCGGCGACCACCGCCCCACCCAGGTAGGTCTTGCCCGTGCCCGGTGGCCCCTGCACCGCGAGGCAGGCGCCGTCCAGCACCTGGGCGCACTGGATCGCGGCGGCGACCGGATCCCCGCCGGGATCCAAAGCAGCCAACGCCTCACGCGGCGCTTGGCACCGCAAGAGGGCCACGGCGGCGCGGTACGGCGTCCCGTCCCACCCGGCGGCGGCCACCGACGCCGCCACCCGCCCCACTGCCGCCGCCACGTTCGTGTCGTCGACCGGCGGAGCGAGGATGAGATGCCGCGGCCGGGGTGCATCCCGCGCTGGCTCCAGCACTACCACCCCGGCGGCCGGATCGATCCGCCGGATCACCCCCGCCATGCGCCCCGTCTCGGGATCCCAGACCCGGTCGCCCGCCCGCCGTTTCGTCTCCTGTGCCGGGTCGAAGCGGAACCGCCAAGCGCCATCCTCCTCGCCGTCTGGCCGCAGATCCGCCAGAGCCTCGGGATCCTCGAACAGCTCCTCCTCGCTGGCCGCCAGCCGGCGGTAGTGCGCCTGCCATGCCGCCCGTCCCTCCCGCCGGTGGTAGCCGACCAAGCCCGCCAGCGTGACGACGGCCGGATCGTCCCGCCCGCTCCTGTCCAGCGCCGCAGTCCATTCCCCCTCCGCACGGTCACGTGCCGCCACGCCGGGTGACGGCCGGTCATCCCGCCGCGCCGGCCGATCATCGGGGCCCAACCCCGCCGCCGCGCGCAGCCGCTCCAGCCAATCGCGCAGCTCCGCCGTCGACCGGCAGTCGTCCGCATTGTAGGCCCGGATCGCCTCCAGCAGGGCGCCGTCTCCCGCAGCCTTCCACGCCCGGTAGGCCACGACGCTGGCTCCGGCATCCTTGACCGGGCCTGTCCGTCCCCCCGTACGGTAGAACGCCTCCAGCGCCTTGATGGAATAGGACTCCGTCGAGGCGCGCAGGGCCTGCCGGACGATCCGGTAGAGATCGACGAGCACTCCGCCCCGCAGGAGCCGGTCGACTTCGGCCTCCCGCGTCGCGTGGCGCCCCGCCAGGCGGAGCAGCGCCGATGCCTCGTACGCGGCATAGTGGTACACGTGGAGATCCGGCCAGCGGTCGAGTCGGGCCATCACACGGTCCACGAACGCCGCGAACGCCTCGCGCTCCGCGCCGGCGTCGTGTGCCCAGCGGCCGTGATACTCGCCGGAGTCGGCCTCCACCCAGCCCCACAGGTACTCTAGGCCTCCCCCCTCCGCAAACGGGTCCCCCTCGAGGTCGAAGAACACGTCCCCCGGCGACGGCGCCGGCAGCGCGGCGAGCCCTCGGCCGGCCTCCGACGGCAGGAGTTCGTACAGCGGGCCCTTCCCGGCACGGGCGGCCACCTGCAGGCGAGCCTGGGCGACCAAGCGGCCCAGGGCGGCAGCCTCGACACCAGTCATCCGGGAGGGGCTGGCCGCCGCCAACTGCGCCACCGTCGCGATCCCCGCCGCTCGCAGCCGCCGGATCTGGTCCCGCCGGATATCCGCGACCAGGGCAAGGTGATCGCTCGCCCGCCGATCCGCCTCGCAGCGGAGCAGCCAGCGGCACGTCGCACACGCGGCCACGGGGTCCGGCTCGGGCATCGGCCCGTGCCGCACTGCTTCGAGGGTGCCCAGGAGCCGCCGCCGTGCCCAGTCGGCGTACGCCCCAAAATCCCCGACGCGGTAGGCCGCGACGGTGCCCGTCCCCAAGGCTAGGTAAAACCGCTCGGGCCGAACCCCCTGTGTCGTCTCCAGCAGTAGGCTGTAGAAGGCCGCTTGCGCGACGGCCGAACCCCGTGCCGCCCGGGCGAGTTTCGCGTCCCACACCTCGTACCGCCAAGCCCCGAAGCGGGAGATCCCCGCCGTCCGCACCAGAAGATCCGGCCGTCCGAACCACGGTGGGTCGCGGAGTAGCCCTTGGTAGACCACGTCGGCGCCGGCCGCCAGCGCCGCCTGCGTCGCCGCGGCGGCCGCTTCCTCGTCCTCGGTCTCAATCCGCGCGATCCGTCGGCCGTCCCGCGCGAACCCGTCCAGCACGGCCCGCTCGTGGGCCAGCGCCTCCCGCGCCACCAGTTCCGCCTGTGGGTCTGTCGGCGGGCGCTCCGCCTCCCCTGCCAGCCGATCGAGTTCGAGCCGGGTGCGTCGGCGGCAGGCGAGGAAGTCCACCACGTCCGAGGCGGTGATCCACAGCGTCCCGTCCACAGCGCGATGCACGGGCCGTCACCTCTCGACGGCAGACTTCGCCTAGGGATCCAGCTGTTCCTACCGGTTAAAGCTTCGCCGTGCGCATGGCATCGCCGCGGCGGAGAGGACCAACAGAAAGGGTCGGACCCCGGCATGGAGGTGGTCGGGGCCCGTAGGGCCTACAGCGCCGTGCGTCCGCTTTCCGGTTAGCGGCCCCGGCTAAACCCGGGGAAACGGCGAACGGCCACGAACCCCGAGTGTGCGGCAACCGAGCCCGGTGCTTGTTACAAGCGTCGGCTCGACGCCGCCTTTCGCATCCTCGCGCCAACGGTGACGGAACCGGCTCAATGGGCGGAAATCCCCAACAAAGAAGCCCCGCAAGCCTTGCGGGGGTTGAAATGTGACCGGAGCGCCCGGCCGGAATCGATAGAGTCCCAGAGTGTGGTGTGGTCTGGGTAGGATGGGGGTCAAGCCCCGCGGATGGTCGCTGCGGGAGGAGCTGCGCGTCGCGTGGCGAACGGCTGGGCACCGCCCCGCCCCATCCCCACCCGGGGGGATGGGGCGGGGCCCTCCACTGCGGTCTAGTCGTGCCAGGGCGGGTCAATTGGAAACTGGCACCAGTGGGTCAAAACTAAGTTGGCATTGACACGGCCCCGGTCAGCCCTCCGGGCAGGCCCGTCATGAGCGGACCGAACCACCGGGTGTGATAGCCGTCCGCTCGCCACACCCGCTCGACCGTGAGCACGACCCCTTGACCAGGGTGCAGCCGAGGGGAGCCGGCCACGAGGCAGACCTCGGCCTGGGTCCGGCCCACCCACACCATCCCATGCCAGCTATTAGTGAGCCGATACGCACGGCGCAGGGGGGCATCGAAAGGCAAGGAAGACGGGGGCGTGGTGATCGTGGGAACGACCGTGGGTGGGCGTTGCCCGCGGGAGGAGCAAGCGAAGACAGGAGGCGGGCCCGTGCTAGCATGGCTACAGGCGGCCGCCAGCCCAAGGAGGCCTAAATCCCTCGCCTACGACCGACGAAGGACCATTCCGCAGCCGCCAGAGATCCTCGGATCCTTCTGCCCCGGGCGCCCGCCCCGGCTGCAACAACCACCTACAAACTCAAACCAGGATGTCAATGTTCAGCCGCCATCCGGTCCGGATTCGCCCAGCGCCGCCAACATTTGGCCGCAGGCACCCACGATCCGGCGCGCCCGATCCAAGGCTTCCGCGGCCTGGGTCGCGGTAAACAGTTTGGCTGGTACGCCGCCTTGCAAAGCGTCGGGATAACGAGTGGCTTGAGACAATAAGTCCAGTGCCAAGGCATCCGACGCCGAGATGAGATCTTCGGCGCCGCGGATCCGCGTCAGCAAATCGGATATGCTGTGGCCGGTCTTCTTGTCGGCACCTTGGGCGTAAAGCAACGCTTTCACCGCCTTTTCGGCGGCTTGTTGCGCCAAAAAACAAGCCACGTGGGGATGCGAGCTTTGGACATCCTCCGCGGCGTCAAGGTCCAGCGCCGCTTGCTCCAACCATTTCTGCGCCGCTTCGAGATCCTGTTCCGCGCTCGTAGAGGATCATCCCTTTCTCGCACACCTCGCGCCGCACGAATGGACGTCGGCGCACTTGCTCCCACTCTTCGGGGGTGTACACAAGCAGATCGACCGAAGCGGTCGGCTTCACGTCCAAGAGCACTTCGGCGCCACGACCGGGGAAAGGGCGCCCTGCGACCGCCGGCGTGATCACGACCAGATCGATATCACTGGTCGGGCTCGCCGTGCCGCAAGCGACCGATCCAAACAGGATCACCCGATGCGCCCCGGCGCGCGCGAAAGCCTCGGCGATCCGCTCCGCCTCGGAACGGAGCCGTTCCCGGGCCTCGGCCCGTCGCCTCCTGACCTCCGCCGCCCATTCCGCTGCGCCCACGTTCCTTGACCCCCGCGATGGACCTGTGTTTGCGCTGTGCACTTCTTATCTTGCCTCGATCAGGACCTGTCTTGGAAGGGCAGGGATGTGATGTCGGCGGCTGCCCGTTGGGGGACATCCGCCGTTTGTGCCGCCCCAGCTCGGCACCCGCGCCGTTGCCCTTGGCGGGGAGCGGGGTTCCGGCGCGCCCGGGAAGCGGCAACGGCGGGAGTCGTGGGATCTGCCATGGTCAAGGAAGGCCGCCCCGCCTCGCGCGGCGGCCCATTGCCATCCTGACCAGCGCAGTTGGCCGTCCGGCGCCACTCCCCATCGAGGGCCATGGGCTTTCGCCGGCGTTATCCGCACATCCCCCCTATTCACGCCACCACGCTGTTAGTGACGGCTCGTGGTGACGGGCCAGCCCCGATAGGCAGGAATCCTCAACAGGAAAGCCCCGCCAGCCTTGCGGGGCTTCAATCTTGGCTGGAGCGCCCGGCCGGAATCGAACCGGCGGCACGAGGTTTAGGAAACCTCTGCTCTATCCACTGAGCTACGGGCGCACCACGTCTCCTCAAATATAAGGCACGAGACGCCGCCTCGCCAACGGGACCACTTGCCGAAGCCGATCACCGTCATCCGGAAATGCGGACTTCCGCCGACCGTGGTGCCGGCGCGCGATCAGCCCGCGGCGCCACGGCGGGTGATGCACCCCGGTCCGCCAAAGCTTGATGCAGCAGCGCCAGGGCGAGGCGCGCCAACAACAGGTCGTCTCCCTCGAGCGTCTCGGCCGCCCGCAGGCGACGCTGGGCCTCCAAACCCATCATCACGGCGAGCAGCAGGTCCGTGTTCGGCCGGCGCCGCCCTTCCTCGCGCAGACCGGACAGGACGGCCGCGACGGCCGACACGCCGGCCATCACCCAGAAGGCAAGGTGCAACCCTTGGATGAAGTGCTGCAGAGCCGTGGCCATGCCGGCCCCCAACCCGGCGGTGGTACCCGCGAAAATCGCCAGCATAGCCGGTCGCGGGATGGCCTGGGTCACCAGGACGAACGAGAACGCGATGCTGAGCATCATCCCGGTGTTGGTGGTCAGTGCCCGGATACCGGACGCCTCGCCCCTCCGCGCCGGACCGGCGGCGTTCATCATGCTGCTCGTGTTGGGGGAGTTGAAGAAGCCGGCCCCGATGCCCGCGACCGCCATCCAGCCCGCAAGCTGCCAGTAGGGTGTGTCGAGTTCCGTCCCCGCGGCCAATCCGACCAACCCCGCCGTCGTGAGGAGCACGCCCACCGTGGCCGGCACCACGGCTCCCCACCGATCCGCGATCCAGCCGGAGACGGGACTCATCACCAACATGCCGACCGCAAGAGGACTCAACAACAGGCCGGCGACCAGGGCGCTGTCGCCCTTCGCCCCCTGGAAGTAGAAGATCATCAGGAAGGTGATCGCCATCCGCGCGATGGCGTTGAGCGCCGCCGAGAGACTGCCCAGCCCGAACGTCCGGTTCTTGAACAGCGGCAGGTGCAGCAACGGTTCCGGGTGTCTCCGCTCGATCCACAGCCAGATTGGCGTCGCGACTACGAATGCGGCGCCGCCGACGGCGACGAGCGGCGTCGTCCAGCGGTTCACCGCCCCTTCGGACAGGGCCACCAAGAGTCCCGTGATGGCCACGACGTAGGCCAGGATGCCGCCCCAGTCCAGCTGCCGGTAGCGCGCCACGGGCGCCGCCTCACGGCCGAACAGCGCCCACCCCAGCGCGGCCGCGAGAATCCCGAAGGGGACGTTGAACCAGAACGTCCAGGCCCAGCCGAAGTCCGTCGTCAACCAGCCGCCCAGGACCGGGCCCACGATCTGCCCCACCGCGACGACCATGACGTTGACGCCCAGGGCCCGGCCCAACTCGTCACGGGGGAAGACTTCCGCCACCAAGGCGGTGCTGTTGGCCATGACCAACGCGCCGCCGATGCCTTGCAGCACCCTCAGCACGATGAGGTCCGTGGCGTTGGGGCTGTACCCGGCCACCCAGGACACCACGGTGAACAATATGAGTCCGATGAGGTACAGCCGCCGACGCCCGAACAGGTCGGCCAGACTGCCGCCCATGAGGACCATCACCGTCTGGGCCACCATGTAGGCCATGAGCACCCACACGGCCTGCAGCAAGGTGGCGTGCAGGCTGCGGATCAAGTCCGGCAGGGCGATGATGAGGGTGCTGAAGTTGAGCGACGACAACAGCGCCCCCAAGCTGGTCAGTGTCAGCACCCATCCGCGGCGCTGGCCCATCGCCTACTCCCCCCTCTCCTCGAGTTCCCTCAGGAGCCGCCGGTAGCGCGCCAGGCGTTCGCCGAGGTCGGCGCGCATGGCCTCCAATCCCGCCCGGCGCCGGTCGACCAAGGCGAGCAGCGCCTCCGCCAAGGCGATGGCCTCCTCCAACACCTGACGCCGGGAGGCGGCGTCCTCCTCGCGATGGTAGCGCGCCCGGAGCTCCCTCACCCGTTCCTCCGCCGCGATGACCTGCCGAATCTCCTCCAGCGAGAAGCCTAAAAGGTCCTGGAGCTCCCGGATCCGCCGGAGGCGGTCCAGCACGTCGGGGGCGTACAGGCGGCGGCCCCCGCCGCTGCGCGCCGCCGGCGCGACCAGACCGCACTCCTCGTAATACCGGAGCGTTCGCGGGCTCAGCCCCGTCTTCTGGGCGAGTTCCCCGATCGACATCCCCTGCTGGATGACCATCGCGCCTCCGCGCCGACTATACCATACAGTTAACGTGAACGTTAAGACCAGGGGGCGACGGGGGCTGCCCCGCCCCCGTCCGTCAGCCGCCCAGATACTGATTGAACAGAAAGAGGGTCCGGGCCCAGGCATCCCGTGCGGCCTCGACGTCGTAGGCCGCGCGCGTGTCGTTGAAGAACGCGTGCCGGGCACCCGGGTAGATGCGGTATTCGTAGGTCTTGCCGTGCTCGCGCATGGCCCGGGCGACATCCGGAACCGCGTCGGTGATGCGCGGGTCGCGCTCGCCATAGAAACCGTACACCGGGCATCCGATGTGCGCCATCCGGGTGGCGTCCGGCGCCGCCCCGTAGTAGACCAGGGCCACCCGCAGCCGCGGTTCGCACGCTGCCAGCTCGAAGGAGAGGTGCCCCCCCATGCAGTATCCCGTGCTGCCCACGGGGCGGCCCCGGCTCCCCGGATCGGCCTCGAGATAATCCACCCAGGCCACCAAGTCGGCGAGCATCCCCTCGGTGTCGCGCGGACCGAAGAGGCGTCCCACCGTCTCCTGCAGGTGATCCCGGCGCGGCGCCGGCTGCTCCTGGATGGCCTGGCGCAAGGCCTGGGGATCCGTCCACGCGGACGGGGGAACCGTGTCCAGAAAACGCTTGACATCCTCGATCCGTTCCGGCGCGAGTTCGGCCGGTCGGCCCCCCCGGGAATACAAGTCCGGCGCCAGGGCCACATACCCGGCGCTGGCGAACCGCCGAGCCAGATCGACGATGTGCGCGTCCGGCCCCCAGATCTCCTGGATCACCAACACGGCCGGAAGCGGCGTCGCCACCCTGGCCGGCTGCGCCCGGAACGCCTTGATGGGCTGGCCGTCGCGGCGGTGCTCCACCCACGCCTCCGTGAGTTCCATGGTCCGAACCTCCTCGCTGGCCCGGGGTCTATCCTCCGGCCACGCACGCTCCCATTGTATCCCACCGTCGCTGCAATCGTCTGGCTTCACGGACGCCGCCCCGCGCGGGCTGGAGCAGGGATGGCTCCGGCGCACCGCGAACTGCCAGCAGGACGTGGAGGAAACGGAGGCGAGCGGGTGGCCCGAATCGGCCTGGGCGCCGCACTGGTGGCGCTCGTCCTGGGTCTGGGGACCGTTGGGTTCCATGGCCTTTACGGGGTCTCCTGGGCCCTCGCCTTCTACTGGGCGCTTTCGGTCGTCACCACGGTGGGTGATGCCCGGCTGGTGCCCCGGACGCCGACGGAGATTCTGTTCACCGCCGGCGTCCTGGCCTTCGGCGCCGCCGGCTGGATCTACTGGATGTCCGTGGTGGTGGCGCACTTTCTGGCCGTGGACACGGGCGTACGGAGGGAACGGCGCATGTTGGATCGCTTGGCGCGTCTGTCGGGTCACTACGTGGTGGTCGGAGCCGGCCGCGTTGGTCAGGGAATCCTGCAGGAACTCCAGGAAGCCGGCCAGACGGTCGCCATCGTCGACCGGGACCCGGACCGCGTCCGCGCGGTCCGTGAGGCGTATCCGCAGGCCTTCGCGCTCCAAGTGGACACCTTCGACGCCGAGGCGGCGCGCAAGGTCAACGTCGAGAAGGCCCGCGGGCTGGCCCTGGCCCTTCCCGACGACGCCCAGAACCTGTACGCCTACCTGACCGCCAAGCGGGTCAACCCGACCATTCTGACCGTCGCCCGAGCGCAGACGCTCGACAGCGCGGCCCACCTGCGCCAGGTCGGCGTCGATCGCATCGTCCTGCCGGACCTGGCCGGCGGCCGGCGCCTGGGCCGCATCCTGCTCAAGCCCGCGGCCCACGATCTGCTCATGGCCCTGGTGAACGAGGAAGGGGTCACGGTCCACGAAATGGAGCTCGGGCCGGACCATCCCCTCGCCCATCGCCCCGTGCGGGACCTGCGGACGCTCCTGGGCGACGGAATGCTGCTCGTCGGCTTCTGGCGCGACGGCCGCATCCGCGTGGCGCCGCCGGCCGACGAGGTCCTGCGGCCGGAGGACTGCCTCATTCTGGTCGAAGCGGGACCGTCGGAGGACACCGCGCCGTGACGGCCGGTCCGCCCCGCCTCCCCGCTCCCCCGTCCGCGCTCCTGGTCCTCATCCGTCACGCGGTCACCGTCGGCCGGCGTGACTACCTCCTGGCGGGCCGCACCGACCTCCCGCTCTCCCCCGCAGGCCGCCGCCAGGCGCGGGCCCTCGGCCGCTACCTGGCCGACTGGCCGCTGGCCGGGATCTACCACAGCCCCCTCCGGCGCGCGTGGGCCACAGCCGACGGGATCGCCCGGCGCCACCCCGGCGTCCCCCGTGCGGTTCACCCGGATCTGCGGGAGATCGATCTCGGGATCGTCGACGGGTGGCCGGCCTTCGCGGCTTGGGAGCGCTGGCCCGCCCTCTTCGCGGAAGCGCTCGATCCGACGCGCGCCGACTTCGCCTTCCCCGGCGGCGAAAGCCGGAGCGACGCGCTCCGCCGCTTCCTCGGGGCGCTGGCGGACGTGGTGCGCCGCCATCCCGGCGGCGTGGTGGCCGTGGTCACCCACGGCGCCCTGCTCGGGTTGGCCCTGGCGACCTGGACCGGGGAGCCGCCCGGCTGGTGGCGCCGTTTCCAACCTCCCTGGGGATCCCTGACGCTCGTCGAGGCCTGGCCCGACGGTCCCACCGTCGGGGCGCGCGTCCTGGCCCGAGGTCTCACCGGCGGACGGCCTCCCCGTCTCCGCCCGGCGTGGCGTCTCCCCGCGGCCGGACCGTCGGGTCGGCCTCCGCGTCGGTTCCGCCGCACGCCACCCCCAGGAAGGCCATGACGCGGCGGCCAACGGTTTCCAGGCCGGCCAACGGGCCCGGCCCCCACGTCATCCCCTGCCCCAGCACCGGCAGATACTCGCGGGTATGACCCCGGCCGAGGGCGGGGTCGTTGCCGTGGTCGCCCGTCACCACCAGCGCCTCCCCTGTCCGCGCGCACGCCATCCGTCCGGCCAACCAGCGGTCCAGCCGCCGCAGCACGGCCGCGAAGCCCGCGGCGTCCCCGGCGTGACCGGCCAGATCGGTCTCCTCCACCGTGGCCACGACCAGCGTCACCCCGGGGTCGGCCCACACCTCCTCCACCGCGGCCAGGACTGCCTCGACGCCCGTGACGGGCCGGCGTTCGCACGTCAGGTCGGGATGCAGGAAGGCGGCGCCTTTGCCGACCACGGCCACCCGGCCGCCGGCCTGCAGCACCCGGGGGATCAGGCCGACACGGGGATCCGCGGGCGGGCCGAGGTGCCACACCCGCCGGCCGCGGGCATACAGACCCGCTCGAGGCCCTTCCAATCCGACCCGGCCGTCCGGCCGCGCCACCACCTGCGCCGCCCAGTCCGCCGCGCGGGCCAAGCCGTAGACGATGACCCGCGGCGTCGGCACGGCGCGGCGCACCGTCCGGCCCACCTCCAACAGGACGCGCTCGCCCGCCGCCAGCGGGCCGACTACCGAGAGCGCGTCGCCCGGGGCCGTCTCCAGGTTGTCGTAGACGAGGATCCGGCCGTCCACCACCAGGGCCCCGCCCGGCGCCGGGCGGAGCCGATGCCCCGCCTCGCCCAAAGCCTTCTCGAGACGCTCGCGCCACCGCGCCAGCACGCCCGGTTCCACCGCAAGGGGCCTCTGCCCCACCAGGGCACTGTGACCCGCAAAGCTGTCCGCACCCGGATACCCCGGTGCGGTCCACGTGGCAAAGGGCCGCGTGACCCGCCGTCGCACGGCGAACAGGCCGAGGGCCGTCCACGCCGGGTAACGGCCCTCCTGGTCCTCCGGAATGACGTGGCCGAGGGTGTCGGCCGTGCGCGACGGCTCCGCCGCGTCCGGCGTCGCGCCCACGCCGAGGCCGTCGACCACCAGGAGCAGCACCCGCCGCGGGCCGGCTACCGGATGTCGCTCCACCACGTCGGCGGCGGGGCGCCGAACCGCTCCGCGTGCACCCACCCCCGGGAGTCCAGCCGCGGCGCCCAGCCCACCTCCTCCAGCTGGGGGATGGGGCCGAAACGGTCCGTGTACCCCAGGCACAGGACGGCCACCGGGTCGACGTGCGGCGGGATGCCCAGTACGGCGCGCAGGTGCGGCTTCTGGTAGAACGAAACCCACCCGACGCCGATCCCCTCCGCCCGGGCGAGGAGCCACAGGTTCTCCAGCCCGAGCACCACCGAGTACTGGCAGGTTTCCGGCTGGGAGTGGCGGCCGAGCACCTCCGGCCCCATGCGCTCCGGGTCCGCCGTCGCGACCAGGATCACCGGCGCCTCCCGGATCCCCTCCACCTTCAGCCGCAGAAACTCCTGCCGTTTGGCCTCGGGGAAATAGAGCGCCTGGCTCCGGCGCTCGCGGTCGGCCAAGTCCCACAGCCGCGCCTTGACGGCGGGGTCCGTGACCACGATGTAGTCCCACGGCTGTGAGAATCCCACCGAGGGGCTGTATTCCAGGGCCTGGAGCAGCCGGCGGAGCACGGGGACCGGAATCGGGTCCGGCAGGAACCGGCGGATGTCGCGGCGCGCCCGGATGACCCGGAGCACCGCCGCCCGGTCCATCGCCGACAGCCCCGGGGCGGGGCGGCCGGCCGGCCCGGCCGGATCCGGGCCGGTGTCGGCCGGGGCCCGGTCGGGCCGGTCGGACACGCCGGCCTCCTCGAAGGTCGCCATCTCGCGCGGAACGGCCGCGGCCGCCCGCACCAACCCGAACGCGAGAGCGGCGCCGGAGCCTTCACCGAGCCGGAGTCCCCATTCGAGTACCGGTTCGAGCCCAAGCGCGTCGAGAATCCGGCCGTGACCCGGTTCCGACGACCGGTGGGCCGCCAAGAGCCGCTCCCCGGCCGCCGGGTCGAGGCGTGTGGCGACCAACGCCGCCGCCCCGGTGATGAACCCGTCGAGGACGACCAAAAGGCCTCGAGCCGTCGCCTCGAGCACGGCACCAACCATCCCCGCGATTTCCAGCCCCCCGAGTCTGGCCAGAGCCTCCCACGGATCCCGGACGTACGGCCCGTGCAGGGCCAAGCCCCGACGGACGACGTCCGCCTTGTGCCGCACGCCCGCGGCGTCCAGGCCGGTCCCCGGCCCCACGACCGCCTCCGGGGGCAGGTCAAGCAGGGCCGCGGTCAGCGCCGCGGCCGCCGTGCTGTTGCCGATCCCCATCTCCCCCAGCAGGATGGTCCGATAGCCTCGTGCCGCCGCCCGCGCCGCCTGATGGCGGCCGGCCTCGACCGCAGCGCGGGCCTCGCCGAGGCTCATGGCCGGCTCGCGCGTGAAGTTGGCCGTACCGGGTCGGATCTGCACCGCCGTCAGGCCCGGCGCCACCGGCAACGGGCCGGCCACGCCCATCGCGACCACCTCGAGGTCCAGGCCTGCCGCGCGGGCCAGCACGCTGATGGCCGCGTGACCCGCCAGGAATCCGCCGACCATCTGGCGGGTCACTTCAGGGGGGTAGGGGGACACCCCCTCCTCGACCACGCCGTGGTCCCCGGCGAACACCAGCACCAGGGCCGGGTCGACCTCCGGCCGGTCCGTGCCCAGCTTTCCGGCCAGGTCCACGGCCAAGCGTTCCAACCGTCCCAAGGAGCCGGGCGGTTTGGTCAGCCGGTCCAGCCGCGCCTGCATCCGCTCGCGCCATCGCTCGCGCTCCGTCATCCTCTCCTCCCGCCGTCCCGAGCCTCGGGGACCGGCAGTCCCTCCTTCCTCCGGGGTCCGGGGTTCCCGGCCGACCCCTGGTCCCCCCTAAAACCGTCGGTTGGGGGGCTTCCTGCGAGCATGCCGGGTGACGATCGTCTCCGCCCGACCCACCTCCACGTTCGCCCGCCGAGCCAGCGCGAAGAGCCAGTCGGAGAGTCGGTTGACATAGCGGAGGCTTTCCGGATTGAGGGCCGCCTCGCGGTTCAGGCGCACACCCCGCCGTTCCGCGCGCCGCACCGTGGTCCGGGCGACATGTGCCAGCGCGGCAATCTCGCTGCCGCCGGGCAGGACGAAGTCGTCCACCGCCGGGATGGCCGCGTACCACGCGTCGATGTCGCGCTCGAGCTGCTCCACGTGCGCCGCGGTGATGGACGGCTCGCCTTGGTTCCACACCCAGTCGAATCCCACGTTGAAGAGATCGTTTTGGACCCGTTCCACCGCTCGAGCCGCCTCCGCGAACCACCCGACGGCGGGGTCGCCCGCCGCCTCGAGCCGTGCCCTGAGCCACCCGAGCACCGCATTGGCCTCGTCCAAGGCTCCGTACGCCTCGACGCGCACGTCGTCCTTGGGGACCCGACGGCCGTGGGTGATCGAGGTCAGGCCTTGGTCGCCCGTCCGCGTGTAGATCTTGGCCATAGCCCCTCCGGTGTCAGCCCCGTCCGGCCCGTCGTCGCGCCGGCGGCGTCCCGTCGTCCAACGGCACGTACGCCGCTCCCAACCAGGCGGCCAACCTCCGGGCCCGTCCCAGTCGCACCGTCCCGCTCTCCCCGTCCACCACCACGGCGTCGGCTCCCATCTGGGTGAGCACCGTGCGGAGCGCCGCCGCGCGCCCCGCAAGGTCGCCCGACGGGCGCACCCGACCGTCAGTGAGCAGCACCAACCGCACCCGATACCCCGAACGCCCCCCGGCGCCTTCGCCCCAACGCCGAAGCCAACGTGGCAGCCGGGCGAGCGCGAGATCGAGGGGGGTGTCGCCCCCGGCCGGCAGCGTGGCCACCGCCCGATGCAGCCGTTGACTCTTGGTGGTCGGCGTCAGGACCACCTGCACGCTCCCGCGGCGGAACGCCACCAGGGCCCAGGCCGGGCGCAGGGGATACAAGCGGCGGGCGAGGTCCAGGATCCATCCCTTGGTCCGACTCATGCGACCGAGCCCGGCCATCGACCCGCTGGCGTCCACGACCAGGACGACCAGCGGCGTGACCGGCCGCTGTCGGACGACGGCCCGGAGGTCGTCGGGCCCGAGCCTCAGCGGCCCGGCCGCCGCCCCGGCGACCCGTACCGCGGCGCGTGCCAGGGATGCGCCCCAGGCCACCGGCAGCGCCGCCCGCCCCGCCCACGGATGCTCCCAGTAGGGGACGACACGCCGCACCGCTCCCCCCGGCGCGGCCGGGCCCGCCGCCGTCCGCCGCCCGGGGCGTCCGGGACGCCGCCGGCGGCCGCCCGCGTCCGGCAGGACCGCGCGGACCGTGTCCGGGGCGACCACCCGTTCGGCGTCCGTGCCGACGGTCGGGGCGGGGGGATCCGGCCGGGCTGGGGTCCTGCCCGTTTGGGTGCCGGCGTCGGCGGACGCCGCGGGGGGCGGGGCGCGGTCGCTGCCCGGCGCCTCCTCGGCGTCCGGTGTCTCCGGTGCCGGGGGTCGCGGATCCGAGGGTGGCTGAGGAGGATCGGGCGGGTCGACGGGGACTCCGCCGCGGTGTTCCAGGACCCAGGGGGCCACGGTGAGGACCTCCTCGTAGCGCGCCGCGTCCAGGCCGCGGTAGGCGGCCAGGGCCCGCGCCGCCTCGGCCATCACGATGTCCGCCCGGAGCCCCTCCAGGCCCGCCCGGGCACACAACTCCGCGATGTAGCGGACGACCTCCGGGGGAACGGTCACGCCGGGCAGGCGCTCCCGCGCCGCCCGGATGCGGTCGGCCTCCTCGCGGTCGGCCTCGGCCCAGGCGCGCACGAAGGCGTCCGGATCCCGGTGATACCACAGGCGGCGCTCCACCACCTCGGCCCGGGTCCCCGGATCCCGCGGCGCCGCCACCCGCACGGCGAGCCCGAAGCGGTCCAGCAGCTGGGGCCGGAGCTCGCCTTCGTCGGGGTTCATGGTCCCCACCAGGACGAACCGGGACGGGTACGTGAGGGAGAAGCCGTCCCGCTCCACGCGGGCCACGCCGCTGGCGGCGGCGTCCAGGAGGAGGTCCACCAGGTGGTCCTCCAGGAGGTTCACCTCGTCGACGTACAGCACGCCGCGATGCGCGTAGGCCAGGAGGCCCGGCTCGAACACGGGCCGCCCGCCTTCCAGGGTGCGCCGGACGTCGAGATGGCCCATCACCCGGTCCTCGGTCGCGCCGAGGGGCAGTTCCACCAGGCGCGGCGCCCGCCACTCCGCGGGAGTCGGGACGCTTTCGCCGCAGACGGGGCAGAACGGGAACGGGTCGGCGGGGTCGCACCCCCACGGGCACCCTGCCGGCACCGGGACGGGCGGTAGCAGCCGGGCGAACGCCCGGACGGCGGTCGACTTGGCCGTCCCCCGCTCGCCGGTGACCAGGACCCCGCCCACGGCGGGGGAAACGGCGGCCAGGCGGAGGGCCCACTTCAAGGCATCCTGGCCGACCACCGCGGAGAACGGGAATCCCTCATGCTTCACCGGGATCGTGCCACCCTTCGATCGTGCCTTCGATGTCCTCCAGGAGGTCCTCCAGCGCCGCGGCGACGGCCGGATCCGCGTCCTCCCACAACCCCCGGGCCCGGGCCTCGAGCAGGCGTTCGGCGATGTCACGGAGCGCCCAAGGGTTCGACCGTCGGAAGAAGGCCTGGACCTCGGGGTCCAACGCGTAGGCCCGGGCGACCCGGTCGTACATCCAGTCCTCCACCAGGTCCGCCGTGGCGTCGTACCCGAAGAGGAAGTCGACCGTGTTGGCCATCTCCAGGGCCCCTTTGTATCCGTGCCGCATCACCGACCGGATCCACCGCGGGTTCGTCACGCGGCTCCGCACGACCCGCCGGGCCTCCTCCTCGAACGTGCGGACCCGGGGCCGGGCCGGGTCCGCCGAGTCCCCGAAGTACAGCGCGGGTCGGCGGCCCGTGAGCGAGGCGATGGTCGCCGCCAGGCCCCCGTGGTCCTGCAAGTAGTCGTCGCTGTCGAAGATGTCGTGCTCCCGGTTGTCCTGGTTCTTGGTGGCCACCTGGACCTGGGCCAGCCGCCGGCGGAACACGTCCTCGGCCGCGACGCCGAATTCCGTCCCGGTGTAGGCCCAGGCCGACCAGCGCAGGTAGACCGCCGCCAAGTCATCCCGTCCCTCCCACCGCCCGCTGTGCAGCACGGGCAGGATCCCCGACCCGTACGCGCCCGGCGGACTGCCGAACACGCGGTAGCGCGCCAGGCGCCGGGCGGTTTCCGCGTCCCGCCCCGCCTGCCGGGCCCACAACTCGTCTTCCAAGACGTGCCGCCGCACGGGGTTGAGGGCCAACGGCTCGTCGAGCGCCGCCACCCGTTCCACGGCCGTCTGCACCAACGCCACCAGGTTGTGGAAGGCATCCCGGAAGAAGCCGCTGATCCGCACGGTGACGTCCACCCGGGGCCGCCCCAGCTCCTCGAGGGGGATGACCTCGAGGTCCACCACGCGGTGGCTCTCGGGCTGCCACACGGGCCGGACGCCCAAGAGCGCGAGGATCTCGGCCACGTCGTCGCCCCCGGTCCGCATCGCGGCCGTGCCCCAGACCACGATGGCGACCGTTTCCGGCTCCCGGCCCTCCGCCTGCCGGTAGCGCTCCACCAACTCCTCCGCCAGCCGCCGTCCGACGGCCCAGGCCGGGCGGCTCGGCAGGCCCCGGGGATCCACCGAGTAGAAGTTGCGGCCCGTCGGGAGCACGTCGGTCATGCCGCGGGTGGGGGCCCCGCTCGGCCCCGGCGGCACGAAGCCGCCCCCCAGGGCCCGGACCAGGTGCCGGATCTCGTCTTCGGCCTGGAGCAGGCGGGGCAGGAGGTCGGTCCGCACGGTGTCGAGGACCGCCGCCACCTCCGGGTGGGCCGCGAGCGCCGGGTCGGGGTCGGTACCGCCCACCACCGCATCCAGGAGCGCGCGGCAGCGTCGTTCGATCTCCCCCCGGACGTCGCCGCGGGTGACGGAGGTCGCACCCGTCAGGCCGGGCGGCAACGGCCCCGTCCAGGGCGCCCCGAGGTCGTCGGCGCACGCCGCCCAGTCCACGCCCAGGGCCCGGGCGACCACCTCCGGCAGGCCGGGGCCGTGCGGACCGGCGAGCCGGACGAACCCGAAGAGGAGTTCGCGCCGGGCAGCGGGGTCGGCCGGCGGCTGCCCCAGGACATGCAGGCCGTCGCGGATCTGTGCCGCCTCGAGTTCGCACAGATACCCATCCACGTCCTGCAGGAAACGGTCGAAGTCCTCCGGGCGCGTGGTCCGGCCCAGGTCGCGCTTCAGCTCGGCGCGCTCGACCACCTCCCAGATGGCATCGGCGAGGGCGTCGAGCTTGGTGGGATCCAGGACGCGGGCCTGGTAGTACTGGTCCAACAACTGCTGCAGTTCGGCGAGATCGTCGTAGAGTCCGGCCGCCTGCACCGGGGGGACCAGGTGGTCCACGATGACCGCGTGGCTGCGCCGCTTGGCCTGGGTGCCCTCCCCCGGGTCGTCCACCACGAAGGGGTACAGGTTGGGCAGATCCGGCAGCGCCAACTCCGGGAAGCAGGCGTTCGACAGGCCCACGCTCTTGCCGGGGAGCCACTCCAACGTCCCGTGCTTGCCCAGGTGCACGACGGCGTCGGCTCCGAAGCCGTCCCGAAGCCATCGGTAGTAAGCCAGATACTGATGCGGGGGCGGGATCTCCGGACTGTGGTAGGTGTGGACCGGGTCGTCGTCGGGCGCGCGCGGCGGTTGGATGCCGACGAAGACGTGGCCAAAGGTGAGGCCGGGGATCACGAAGCGGCCGTCGAGCACCCCCACCGCCCCGGGCGGCGGTCCCCACCGCCGGCGCAGATTTTCCCGGGCCGCGGCCGGCCACCGGTCGTGGCAGGCGGCGTAGTCCGCGACCCCCCACCGACCGAGGTCCCGGGCCGCCGTCTCCATCGTCCACTCCGTGTCGTGGGTCCCGGCGGCGATGAGGCGGTGCATCAACTCATCCCCGTCGGCCGGCAGGGCGTCCGCCGGCCCGACGTCGTAACCCGCCTCGGCCAGCGCCCGGAGCAGACGGACGGCGGACGCCGGTGTGTCGAGCCCCACCGCGTTGCCGACGCGGGAATTCCGCGCCGGATAGTTGGTGAGCAGGATGGCGACCCGACGGGCGGCGGGCGGCTTCGTCCGGAGGCGCGCCCAGCCCGCCGCCTGGTCGGCGAGCACGGCGATCCGGTCGGGATCGGGCTCGTACCGCCGGGCCGGGATGCCGTCGGCCGCCTGGGGCACCTCCTGACGGAAGGCCACCGGCACCGTCACCACGCGGCCGTCGAACTCGGGCACGGCCACCGACATGGCCGTCTCCACCGGACTCAAGCCGAGCCCGTTCTCCGCCCAGCGGCGCCGGGGCGCCAGGGAGACCACCGCCTGCAGCACGGGCACGTCCAGGGCCTCGAGCCAGCCGGCCGCGCGGCGCCCCGTGGGACGCCCCACCGTGCCGCGCGGCGGCCCCCCAGGTCCGGCGACGGCAAAACTCATGGTCACCACCGCCACGGCGAGGCGGTCCTCCGCCGCCTCCCGGACGAGCCGGGGCAACGGTTCGGCGCCGTCAGCCCGGAGCGTCGGCGCGAACACCGGCAGGGGCACGAGTCCCCGCTCCTGCAACGCCTCGGCGAGGGCCGCGACAAAGTCGAGGTTGCCGGCCAACCAGTGGGCCCGGTAGAAGAACACGACCGCCACCGGCCCCGCCGGATCCAGACCAGCGGCGCGAACGGCAGCCCGCCACCCCGCCGCGTCCAGCGGCGCGTCCGTCCCCGGCCACCAGATCCCCTCCCACGGCTCCGCCCGCGGGGGGGCGAATCCGCACGTGGTGCCGAGGAACCGGTCGGACAACCGTCGGAGCAGCTCGGCGAAATTCGCCGCTCCCCCGTAGCGCGCGTAGGCGGCAAACGTCTCGAGCTCCGGCGGCGGAAGGGAGCTGGCCCGGGTGAGCTCGGGGTCCGGTTCGGGTTCCCCGCTCCACGCCAAGAGGGGGACCCCGGTCCGGCGACAGTGCGCCGTGACGCGTTCGAACACCGCCGGATGGGCCTTCTTGCCGCCCAGGAGGCTCAGGACCACGACGCGGGCGGCCGCCAGGGCCGCGTCCACCTCGGCGAGGGCGGCTTCCCCGGCCTCGGTGAGATTGTGGGCGCGAACCGGCGGGACGGGAACGCCCGCCCGCGCCAGTCGCTCCCGGGCCGCCGCCAGGGCGAGCAGGTCCGTCTCGGCAGTGGTGACGTAGGCGATCACGGGGTCGTCCTCCCTTCGGGGGCGGGCAGCCCCGCCTCCGGCCCCCGGCCCGGCGCCCAGTGGCCGGCGGTCAGGCCCAGCCGCTCCAGGGCCGCCACCGTCGCGGGCGAGGCGCCGAACAGCCGCGCCCGCCTGAGCGCCCCCCACCGGTCCGGATCCCGGGCCGCCGCCAGGAGGGTCACCGCCCGGGGCGACGAGAACACGGCGAACGTGGCGGGCCGCTCGAACAGGTGGAAGGCCCGCAGGGGGTCGAGGCCCCGCCGGATCTCGCGCACGACCGGGATCCACTCCGCGCCGCGCCACCCCCCGGGTCTCGCCTCGCCGCGGTCCGGGCCGGCAAACACGACGCGGCCCGGGCCGCCGGAGCCCCGGTCCGCGACCAGCCCGCGGGCATCCAGGGCGGCGGCGGCGTCGGGGCTCAGGGCACTGAGCGGCGCGGCCACCGCCCGGAGGTCCTGCCCGGCCGCGCGCCACGCGTCCAGCACCGCTTCGACCGCCTCGGCACTGTCGAAGGCCACCGGCGCGGCGCTGCGGAGCCAAGCCGCCAGCATCCCCGCGTCGAGGTCCGGCCGGGGAGCGGCGGCCACCAGCCGGACCACCACCACTTCGGCGCCGAGTTCCCGCCAGGCCTCCAGGCCGTCCAGCTCCCCGGCCACGGCCACCCCGACCACCCGGGTCCCGGCCAGCGGCCCGCGCATGCCCCGACGGATGGGTCCGCCGAGCGGCACCACGTCGCCCACCACGATGACGCTGGGATGGCCCAGGGGGGTGTCGCGCAGACGGTCGGACAAACCCGCCAGCGTCGTCTCGACGACCCGCTGGTCGCCCCACGTGCCCCATTCCACGGCGGCCACGGGCGTCGCGTCCGGCCATCCCGCCTCCCTCAGGCGCGCGCCCCACCGCTCCACCTCGCCCGCCCCCATCAGGACGACGAGGGTCACGGGCCCCGGTTCCGGCACCTGTACCCCGTCCGGGCGCGGTCCCGCCAGCACCACGACCTGGCGGCTTACGCCGCGATACGTCACCGGGATGCCCCCGGCGGCCGGCACCGCCCACGCTGAGGAGACCCCGGGCACGACCTCGAAAGGCACGCCGGCGGCCGCCAAAGCGGCGGCCTCCTCCCCGCCGCGTCCGAAGAGGAAAGGGTCCCCGCCCTTGAGGCGCACCACCCGGGCACCCCGCCGGGCTTCCTCGATGAGCCGGGTGTTGATGGCCGCCTGGGGCCACGGCGCGTGGCCCGGCTCCTTGCCCACGTACAGGCAGAGGGCCTCGGGACGGACCCAGTCGAGCAGGGCCGGGTGCACGAGGCGGTCGTACACCACCACGTCGGCCTCGGCGAGCAGCGCCCGCCCGCGCACCGTCACCAGCCGCGGATCGCCCGGCCCGGCGCCGACGAGGTACACCACGCCCGGTCGGGGGCGCTCGACCCGGTCACCGCGCGTCGGGATCCCCTCCCTCCCGCACGACCGTCCACGCCGCCCGGACGGCCCGGTCGGTCTGGCCGGCCCGGATCCACTCCAGCAAGGGCAATGCCTCCACGCGGCCCAGGGCCTCCCGCCGGAGCGCCGCCGGCAGCCGGGCCCGGGCCCAGGCCCGCAGCTCGCCGAGCAGGCGGCAGTAGGGACCCCACTCCGGCCCGTACGCCGCGGCCAGCTGGTCCCGGATGCGCGCCGCGACCCGGGGCGCGGCGCCGCCCGTCGCCACCCCGATGACCAGGGGGTCGCGGCGCACCACGGCGCCGAACGTCACGTCG